>NZ_MLFN01000128.1 GCF_002095315.1 Pantoea conspicua | reverse complement strand
ACCCGCCGGGCGCACCGCGGCCACCCGGTGGCATCGTCCCACCCGGTGCTTTGCCTATCGGCAACAGACGCCAGGCCACGCCTGCGATCGTCGCCGCCACAATCAATAAAAGCAGCCATTTCAGCCAGCCGGAATGCGCAGAGCGTAAGTGGGGAGTCATCATCGAACTCTTCAGATAAACAGAAAAAGAACATCCCGGAGGGTGCGGAATACTTAAGCGGGTGCCCGGCGTGGCCGAGGGTGCTGGCGCAAATCTGCCAGCATGAAAACCACCCGCCGGGGCCTCACGGCGGGCATTATCGGCGAAATGTTACGCGCCTTTCTATCGGCAAACGGTAAGGGTTTCGTTAAGAACAATGATGATGTTGACGGCACGCTCAGGCGGGAAAAATGCGCGTCGGTACGCTCTGCCTGGTACAGGCAAAAAAAACCCACGCATCTGCGTGGGTTGGTGCAATAACAGGGTAATCACTGCCGAAGCGGTGTTGTTTTCACACCCATCAATACCTCTGGGACCTCTATCCTCGCACTGTTTCGTGCCGCAGCAACAGAGGGAAAACGCAACCGAATTCGGGGAAGTGCAACGAGGTGTGAATATCTCTTACGCCTTGCTTACACTCTGATTTTATTCAGATTTATCTTAATTACTGGCGGCGACTGCGCTGTAAATCGCATCCGGCGCAATGTTCATGTGCTTCAGCACCGGTCCCATGATGTTGCCAAATACCGGCGCGGCCACCGAGCCACCGAAGTGATCGCCAGCGGTCGGATGGTTAATCATCACCACCAGCGCCACTTCGGGGTGACTGGCTGGCGCGATACCGGCCGTATAGTTGACGTAACCGCCATCATATTTGCCGCTGTTACCCATCTTCTCGGCGGTACCGGTTTTGGTCGCCAGACGATAGCCCGGCACCGCGGCTTTTAACCCGGTCCCGCCCGGCAACACGTCGCTTTCCAGCATGTGGACCACCTCTTTCACCGTTTCCGGATTCGCCACCTGCTTGCCCAGTACCGGCGGCGTGACCCGGGTAATCGACAGCGGACGGTAGATGCCGTAAGAGCCAAGGGTGGCGTATTCACGCGCAATCTGCAGCGGCGTGACGCGCAGGCCGTATCCAAAGGAGAACGTGGCCCGCTCGATGTCCGCCCAGCGGGTACGGTGCAACGGGAAGTAACCCACGCTCTCGCCGGTTAAGCCTAAACCGGTGGGTTTACCCAGGCCAAACGCGTGGTAAGTATTCACCAGCGCCTCTGCCGGCATCGCCAGCGCGATGTGGGAAACCCCGATATCGCTCGACTTCTGCAGGATGCCGGTCATGGTCAGGCGCGGCCAGTGACCGACGTCGCGGATCAGGTGGCCGTTAACCCGGTATGGCGTGGTATCGATAACTGAATCCGGCCGCACCAGATGACGCTCCAGCCCTTCCATCACCACCAGCGGCTTCACCGTGGAACCGGGTTCATAACTGTCGTTAATCGCCGCGTTACGCATCTGGGCGGGCGTAGCGCCATCATAGTTATTGGGGTTGAACGACGGATAAGAAGCCATCGCCAGAATTTCGCCGGTATCAATCTTCACCAGCACCGCTGCGCCGGAGTCCGCCTTGTTCAGCAGCACGCCGTCGCGCAGTTTGCTATAGAGCGTATATTGATCGTATTTGTCGATGCTGAGCTGCACCGTCGGCGGCTGCGTCGGCGGCTGGTAGTTGATCATCGCGATGATGTGGCCCGCAGCGTCCTGGCGATAAACCTCTTTGCCCGGCTCGCCCTGTAACACCTTGTCAAAGCCCTTCTCCAGCCCGTTAAGGCCGACGTTATCCGCGCCGACGATACCAATCAGCGGCGCCGAGGCTTCACTCATCGGGTAGAAACGGCTGTCGTCGTAGACCTCACTGATGCCTTTCAGCTTCAGCTCTTTAATATCTTTGGCGATACCCAGTTCGATTTTACGTCCCAGATAGAGAAAGCGGCGTTTCGGATTGGCGGTGATCTGCGCAGCGAGTTGCTCCGGACGGGTATTCAGCGCGGCGGCGAGATAGGCCCATTTAGCACTGGTAAAGTCGGGGTTGCTCTCCAGCACCCGTAGCGGATCGGCGATCACATCGCGCGACGGTACGCTAAGCGCCAGCGCTTCGCCGTTACGATCCAGCAAGGTGCCGCGGCTGGTGGGCAGCGTGACGGTGCGCAGCGATCGCTGATCGGCTTCGTGCTCCAGCATCGGCTGGTTAAGGAATTGCAGATCGGCAACGCGCGCCAGCAGTACCACCATGCAGGCCAGCACGCCGAGGCAGATCAGGCGAAAGCGAAAAGGGTTAAACGGGGCTTTGATCTGGTCTTTTCCCAGTAGTTTTTTAATCCGGGGCATGGCAATCCGCTGCGCTAAAAAGAGAAAAAGAGGGCTGAAGTCAGCAGTTATAAAGAAAGCGCTGACCGGATAACAGGAAAACTGTGTATCAGTTCGTTATCGGCCGCTGAATGGCGGACAAAAAAAACCTGCGCATCTGCGCAGGTTGGTGTAATCAAGAAAATCTATTGATGTTCACCCATCAATACCTCTGGGACCCTGACTGTAGCAAGCGGGCTTAATCGGCTGCTATCGCGCAAACGCAACAGTTACCGGCAAAGTGTAACCAGCCATGAGATCCTTACGCTATTTTGCAATCCTGATGTTTTTTGATTTCTACCAGGCAACTCATGGCGTTAGGTCCCTGAGTCAGGGACGAGGTCCCGATATCGAGCGTCAGCACGTTGGGATTGCCTGCGCGATCCCAGGGCTGCCACGCCTGACCAAAGCCGGGATCAAACCAGGCGCCGGTGGCGATAATCACCACGCCCTGCGTCAGGCCATCGGTCAGGCGTACGCCCGCCAGCATCACGCCGCGCGCGTTGCTGACCTCAATCTCGTCACCGTCTACGATACCGCGCGCCGCCGCATCCTGCGGATGCATATAGAGCGTCTCGTGACCGGCGGTTTTATTGCCCTGTACCGTTTCGGTAGCATCGAGCTGACTGTGCAGCCGGTCTGAGGGCTGGATCGAGATCATGTGCAGCGGATAGTCGCGGCCGATCGGCGCACCCAGCCACTCCTGCGGCTCGCGCCACTCCGGATGACCGGCAAAATCATCAAGCTGGTAGTCGGCAATCGTCTGGCTGAACAGCTCGATCTTACCGCTGGCGGTGTTGATCGGGTTGGCCTGCGGATCGGTGCGGAACGCATCCATAAAGACGTAAGGTTTACCGCCCTGGGGGATCTCGACAAAGCCGCGCTGCCAGAACGCCTCAAACTCCGGGAAATCGATGCCTTTGCGCTGGTGCGCCACGGCGCACTGCTGGTAGAGATGCGCAATCCACTGCATCTCGTTGCGCCCTTCGGTGAAGGTGTCACGGTAGCCAAGACGCTCCGCCAGATCGGCAAAGATATCGAAGTCATTGCGCGCCTGATGCTGCGGTTTGATCGCCTGATGCATCGCCAGCACAAAGCGGTCACGTGACGATCCGCCAATGTCGTTGCGCTCCAGCGTGGTGGTGGCGGGCAGGACGATATCGGCCATCTGCGCCGCTGGCGTCCAGACAATGTCCTGCACCACCACGGTATCAGGCCGCTGCCAGCCCGCCACCAGCCGGTTGAGCTGCTGATGATGATGGAACGGATTACCGCCCGCCCAGTGCACCATATGAATGTCAGGATAGTGCAGCGTCTCGCCCTGGAAGCTGTAGGGCTGGCCGGGATTGAGCAGCATATCGCTGATACGCGCCACCGGAATCGACAGGCCGGACGGATTGGGTCCGGTGCTCATCATCGGTGCCGGCCCCTCCTGGCGCGGGTTGCCAACGCTGTTCATCGATCCGTGACCAAAGGAGAAGCCCGCACCCGGCAGACCAGGCTGGCCGAGCATCGATGAGAGGGCAATCATCATCCAGTAGGGCTGCTCGCCACGATGGGCGCGCTGAACCGAATAGGAACAGGTAATAAAGCTGCGTTTGCCGATCAGCTGCTGTGCCAGTTGCACGATGCGGTCAGCCGGGATGCCGGTGATGTGGCTGGCCCAGCCGGCGGTTTTCGCCACGCCATCCGACTCGCCCAGCAGGTAGGCGCGCAGTTGCGGCCAGCCGGTGCAGTGGCTGGCGAGAAACGCCTCATCCACCGCATTGCGCTGAGCGATCTCATAACCCAGCGCCAGCATCAGTGCCACGTCAGTATTCGGGCGAATCGGTATCCATTCAGCGTTAACGAACGCCGGGCAGTCATCGCGCATCGGGCTGATATTGATCACCGGCGTGCCTTTGGCTGCCAGCTGCTCAAGCGCCGGTTTCAGGCTGTGCTGCCCGGCACCGCCCGAGGCGACCTGGGCGTTCTTCAGCGCCAGTCCGCCAAAGGCGACAAAAATTTCCGCGTGTTCCACCACTTCCGGCCAGTCGGTGACGCGACCGGTCAGCGGCATATAGGTGCCAATCACATAGGGCAGAAAAAATTGCGCCGCGCCCCAGCTGTAGTTGCCCTGCTGATCGACGCCGCCGCCGCCCTGAAAATAGAAACGGCGAATCAGGGTGCGGGCATGGTTCACCCGTCCGGCGGATGACCAGCCGTACGAGCCATTGAAAATGCCCGAGGCACCGTAACGTTCGCGGATGCGGCGGTTTTCCTCCGCCACCAGATCGAGCGCGGTCTCCCAGTCAACGGCGACAAAATCTTCCCGGCCACGCAGCGTGCGATCGCTATTTTCGCGTGACTTCAGCCACGAGCGTCGCACCATCGGCTGGCGAATGCGTTTATCGGAGTAGACCAGTTCAGGAATGGTGTTGATCATCGGCGAGGGATCGGCATCAGCGAAAAAGGGTTCGCACCCGATCAGGCGATCGTTTTCAGTGACGGCGGTGAAGGCGCCCCAGTGCGCCAGATGTGGCACTTTGGTTTTCATCGTTGTTTTTCACGGCAGAGAGTGGGGAATAATCAGCATACCATGCCGTGCGGTCTTCACAGAAGACGTGCCGGAGAGCCTGGTTTCGCCGCCTTTTGCGACGACGCTGGCATTCTGCTGGCTTGATGTGGCGGCCCTTTTCCGTAACACTGATGCGATGTGTAAACGTTTTCCCCGGAAGCAGGTAAACGCATGGCTACCATAAAGGATGTTGCCCGACTGGCTGGCGTTTCTGTCGCCACGGTCTCCCGTGTAATCAATAATTCTCCCAAAGCCAGCGACAGCTCGCGCCAGGCGGTTGGCCAGGCGATGGAGCAACTTCAGTATCACCCAAACGCCAATGCGCGCGCACTGGCACAACAATCGACCGAAACGCTCGGGCTGATTGTGGGTGATGTTTCAGACCCGTTTTTTGGCGCGATGGTCAAAGCGGTCGATGAAGTGGCAGGTAAAACCGGCAACTTTTTGCTGATTGGTAACGGTTACCACAATGAGCAAAAAGAGCGGCAGGCGATTGAACAGCTGATGCGTCACCGCTGCGCGGCGCTGGTGGTGCACGCCAAGAAAATCCCGGATGCAGAACTGGAACAGTTAATGAAGCAGGTACCAGGCATGGTGCTGCTTAACCGCCTGATAAAAGGCTTCGAAAAGCGCTGTATCGCACTCGACGATCGCTACGGCGCCTGGCTGGCGACCCGCCATCTGATCCAGCAGGGTCATCAGAATATCGCCTTCATCTGTTCAACCCACACCATCTCCGATGCCGAAGATCGGTTGCAGGGCTATTACGATGCGCTGAAAGAGCACGGCCTGCCGTGCAGCGATCGGCTGGTCACCTGGGGCGAACCGGATGAAGTGGGCGGCGAAACGGCGATGACTGAACTACTGGGACGCGGCAAAAACTTCACCGCGGTCGCCTGTTACAACGATTCGATGGCCGCCGGTGCGCTGGCGGTGCTCAGCGATAACGGTGTACGCGTACCGGAAGAGATGTCGCTGATTGGCTTCGACGACGTGCTGGTCTCTCGTTATGTACGCCCACGACTCACCACCGTGCGTTATCCGATTATCACTATGGCGCAGCAGGCCGCTGAACTGGCGCTGGCGCTGGCTAACGACCAGCCGCTGCCGGAAGTGACCCATATGTTCAGTCCGACGCTGGTACGCCGCCATTCGGTTAGCGGTCCGGCATCGTAATGGCGCGCGGCCGCTTACGGCCGCGCCCGGCTATTTAAAGGCGCGCAGTAACCTTTCCAGCGGCCTGACCAGCGCAATCACCGTCTCATCCTGCACATCCGCCGCCGCGTCCAGCGCGGCGTGCATCTGTGCCACTTCGCTGGCACCAAACGCCTGATTACGGGCATAGGCATTGACCAGTGCGATCCCCATCCGGCTCAGTGCATCCACCTGCTGCGCGCTGTGTGCCAGCGGCTTCAGCGGATAATTCGCGTTAATCACCGGCATCACCCACGTGGTGTTAGCCTGCCAGCGCTGCAACTGATGAAGAATCGCCGCTGTCGCCGCAGCGTCCGTGCGCCTGGCAATCAGCGCAGCGACCTGTTGTTCCAGCTGACGCACCGCCTCACTTTCAGCAGGCAGCACATCAGCCAGCCGGTTTAACGGTTCATGATAATCATAATGGCCGGCCTGAAACTTCAGATGCTGACGGGTATAATACTGCGCCGGTTCCAGCACCTCGGCCAGCACCTGAAGCGGGGTGATATCGCTACGGTTCGCCAGACGCATCATCTGACGTTCCGCCTGGGCATGTTGCTGAGTGCCGACAGAGACGCTGCTCCAGCGATCCATCACCGCCAGCCGCTGATACATCTCCTCGCTATCGGTGACGTTCTGAGCGGACCACAATCGCTCGGCGACCACAAAGGCGCGCGGCCAGAGTTTGGTATCGATAATCTGGCTGTTGATATTCTCGGCCCACAGCGCCGCCTCACCACCCAGCAGATTTTGCTGCATCTGCTGCGGTGTCGGCAGGACTGGCGTCATCCCGGCTGGCACCTGCGCCAGCTTTTTGCCGGTGACCGGATAGCGCACGTTTCCGACCAGCACATAGCCGTCGAGCGCCTGAGGCTGTAGCGTGACCACCGACTGCAGCGGCCCCATCCAGCTATCCACACGAAAACGCACCTGTTGCGTCGATAACCAGTCGATCTGGCTGACCATCCGCCGCGCTTTGCCGGCAAAGTCGATAAAGCCGCGCCAGCCCTGTTGCCCCTCGATCAGGGTAAAACTGCCCTGCACCGGACTGCCTTTCAGGCGCGGCAGGGTGAACGCCCAGCTTTGCGCCTGTTCGCCCGGCTGCAGCTTATCCTGGCCATTCAGCCCCTGCGGGTAAACCTCGTTACGGTAGTGGTAGCTGGCGGGCTGGGGCTGATCGAGATAGAAGCCGGTGGAAAGGATGCCGCGCATGTTCTCTTTCGCGACCTCGCTCAGCGCATCCTGGCCCTGCCACGACTGGATCAGAATGCTGCGCGGCAGATCGGGATGGGCGATCTCATCCCAGCCCATCATCTGGCGCTGATGTTTCTCCAGGATCGTCTCCAGCCGCTGATTAAAATAAGCCTGCAGGGCATGGGCATCTTTCAGGCCGCGATCGCGCATAAACTGCTGGATGTGCGGCGATTGATTCCACTGGGTCGGATCGACCTCATCGCCGCCGATATGCAGCCAGGGATCGGGGAAGATCGTCGCCATTTCGCCGACCAGGTTATCGATCACCTGATAAACCTGTTCATTACTGGGATCCAGCAGCGGTTTAAATACGCCCCAGCCACGCTCCATCTGATAAGGACCCGGTGCGCTGATCAGTTCCGGCATCGCCACCGCCAGCGCCGAGGCATGACCCGGCAGATCCAGCTCCGGCACCACCCGCACACCGCGATCGGCAGCGTACTGTACGATGTCACGCATCTGTTGCTGGGTGTAATAGCGGCCGTCGCTGGCCTTCTGCTGAAGCTGCGGATAGCGGCTGGAGGCAAAGCGCCAGCCCTGATCGTCGGTCAGATGCCAGTGGAAGACATTCATCCGGGCAGCGGCGATGCCATCAATTTGCCGCTTCAGGGTGTCAATCGGCATAAAGTGACGCGCGCTGTCGATCAGGATTCCACGCCACGGAAAACGCGGATGGTCATCAATGGTGACGTAAGGAAGTGTGGTGCCCCGATCGCCATTCTGAATCAGCTGCAGCAGGGTTTCCATGCCACGCATCGCACCAAACCGGCTGGGTGCAGTGAGCAGCACCCCGCTGCTATCCACCTGCAGATGATAGTGCTCATCACTGTCGGGCTGTGGCAGCGGATCGACGGCGTTAGCAATCACGATGCGGATGGTCGGTTGTGCCACCGGCTGGCTGGCGGGCAACAGCGGCCAGCCGGTCTGATTGCCGATGCGCTCCAGCCAGCGCGCCTCGGCGCCTGCCAGATGATCGCCGGTAATCTGCAGCGTCAGCTGTGGTGTCAGGGTCAGCGACCCGCCGCTGGCGGGCTGTTCAACCCGCTGAGGCCACGGCATTAAGGGGAGCTTTTCAGCCTGCGCGGCTGAAACCAGCGAAATATTCATGATGCAACTTAGCGCACCACAACCAGCAATCAGAGAACGGCGTAACCACATTGGCGGGCATCCTTGTAGAGTCAATGGTTTAACACGGGCAAACCCTGATTAACGTTTTTTCGCGCTGTTAATCAAGTTAATCCATTAAGAAATTTGAACTAACGGCGGAAATAGTTAACATCCGGCGCTTTTTTCTGCCGGTTTCGTCCTTCCTTGTTGCAGGTCAAAATTCGGTGGAATAATTCGCAACAATCACTACATGTAGGGATTAGAATCCTGCGAATACCCATATGTAGTCTCTGGAGTGATAATGGCGACGGTAGTGATTAAGCGTGATGGATGCCGGACAGGCTTTGATGCACAACGTATTGAGCAAGCCGTGGCCGCTGCCGCGCGCGCGGCGGAGGTGGATGATGCGTCCTGGTGCAGGCAGGTGGCGCAGCGCGTCAGTGCGCTGCTGGCCGATCGTCAGGAAGTCGACATCCGCGAGATCCAGTGCGCGGTCGAAGAGACGCTGATGGCCGGTCCTTATCCGCAGCTGGCCCGCGCCTATATTGAATATCGCCACGATCGCGACGTTGCGCGCGATCGCCAGAGCCAGTTACACCACGCCATTCGCGGGCTGGTCGATCAGACCAATGCCGCGCTGCTGAATGAAAATGCCAATAAAGACAGCAAAGTGATCCCGACCCAGCGCGATCTGCTGGCCGGGATCGTGGCGAAGCACTATGCACAGCAGCAGATCCTGCCACGCGATGTGGTGCTGGCCCATGAACGCGGCGAGATCCATTATCACGACCTCGACTACTCGCCCTTCTTCCCGATGTTCAACTGTATGCTGATCGATCTGAAAGGGATGCTGACCAACGGCTTTAAAATGGGCAACGCCGAGATCGAGCCGCCTAAGTCGATTGCCACCGCAACCGCCGTGACGGCGCAGATCATCGCCCAGGTCGCCAGCCATATTTACGGCGGCACCACCATTAATCGGATTGATGAGGTGCTGGCACCCTTTGTTGAGCTGAGCTATCAGCGCCATTACGCCATCGCCACAGAGTGGCAGATCGCTGAGGCGGAGCAGTATGCCCGGCAGCGCACCGAAAAAGAGTGCTACGACGCCTTTCAGTCGCTGGAGTATGAAGTCAATACGCTGCACACCGCCAACGGTCAGACACCCTTTGTCACCTTTGGCTTCGGACTGGGCACGGACTGGGCAGCCCGGCTGATCCAGCAATCGATTCTGCGCAACCGGCTGGCCGGTCTGGGCAAAAAACGTAAAACCGCCGTATTCCCGAAACTGGTGTTCAGCATCCGTGAAGGGGTGAACCGCCGCGCCGGCGATGTTAATTACGACATCAAACAACTGGCGCTGGAATGCGCCAGTAAGCGCATGTATCCCGACATCCTGAATTACGATCAGGTAGTTAAAGTCACCGGATCGTTTAAGACGCCGATGGGCTGTCGCAGCTTCCTTGGCGTCTATGAAGAGAATGGCGAGCAGATCCACGAGGGCCGTAACAATATCGGGGTGATCAGCCTCAATCTGCCACGTATTGCGCTGGAGGCGGCGGGCAACGAAGCCCGCTTCTGGACCCTGCTGGATCAACGTCTTTTGCTGGCGAAGCGGGCACTGATGACCCGCGTGGCGCGGCTGGAGAAGACCAAAGCACGGGTGGCACCGATCCTCTATATGGAAGGGGCCTGCGGTGTTCGCCTCAACGCTGATGATGAAGTCGGACCGATCTTCCGCAACGGGCGGGCCTCACTATCACTGGGTTATATCGGCCTGCATGAAACCCTGAATGCGCTAAGCGGCGGGGAGCATCACCCTTATGATGACGTGGCACTGCGCGCCAAAGGCGTGGAGATTATCGCCTATCTGCGCGCCGCCACCGATCGCTGGAAAGAAGAGACCGGCTACGGCTTCAGCCTCTACAGTACCCCGAGTGAAAACCTGTGCGATCGCTTTTGCCGGCTGGATGCGGCGGAGTTTGGCGTGGTGCCCGGCGTTACTGACAAAGGGTATTACACCAACAGTTTCCATCTGGACGTCGAGAAGAAGGTGAATCCGTACGACAAAATCGACTTTGAAGCGCCCTATCCGCCGCTGGCGAATGGCGGTTTCATCTGTTACGGCGAATACCCTAATATTCAGCACAACCTCAGGGCGCTGGAGGATGTCTGGGATTACAGCTACGACCGCGTACCTTATTACGGCACCAACACCCCGATTGATGAGTGCTACGCGTGCGGTTTCAACGGCGAGTTTAGCTGCACCAGCCGCGGCTTTACCTGCCCGCAGTGTGGCAACCACGATCCGGCCCGCGTTTCGGTCACCCGCCGGGTTTGCGGCTATCTCGGCAGCCCGGATGCGCGGCCATTTAATGCCGGTAAGCAGCAGGAAGTGCAGCGCCGGGTGAAACATCTCTCTGAGGGGCCGCTGGGATGATGCATATCCATCGCTATTACGATGTGGATATCGTTAACGGGCCGGGAACACGCTGTACCCTGTTTGTCGCTGGCTGCGAGCATCAGTGCCGCGGCTGCTACAACCAGAGCACCTGGCGGCTCGACTCGGGCGTTCCCTTTACCCTGGCGATGGAAGAGCAGTTGCTGGCAGATTTGCAGGACACCCGCATCCCGCGCCAGGGGTTGTCGCTGAGCGGCGGCGATCCCCTGCATCCGCATAACGTGCCGCACATTCGCCGGCTGGTGAAGCGGGTACGACAGGAGTGTGCTGGCAAGGATATCTGGCTGTGGACCGGTTACCGGATGCAGGAGCTGAATGCGGCGCAGCGCGAGGTGCTGGATTATCTCGACGTGCTGATTGATGGCCGCTTCGTTGAAGCGGAAAAAGATCTCACTCTGCCCTGGCGCGGCAGCCGCAATCAGCGCATCTGGCCGCTACGCTGAGTGCCGCGGGATCGCGCCCGATTCAATAATGGTCACACTGTCGCCGCCCGGCGTAAAGGCCTGCTGATGCAGACAGCGCGCCACGTCCCGTGCAGTAACTGATCGCCAGTTACCCGGCAGCAGGCTGAACAGCGGCGCCATCAGACTCTCTCCGGGGCGTGTCTGCGCCCGATCCCCCAGTAATAACGAAGGTCGTACCAGCGTCAGGCGCGGCCAGCCCTGATGCCGCAGTGCATTCTCCATTTCGCCTTTAACCCGATTGTAGAAAAATGGCGAGTGTCGGTTAGCGCCATGTGCGCTGACCACCAGCATCTGTTTTGCCCCCAGCCGTAATCCGCTCAGGCCGCTGTCCACCACCAGGGTGTAATCGACGTGGATAAAAGCCTGCTTGCTGCCCGCCTGTTTGCGCGTCGTCCCGAGGCAGCAAAACACCGTATCCAGCGAGGTCTGCAACGGGCCGAGTACGTCGGTGAGATCGGCTTCAACCGGATTGACCACCTTGCGCATTGCGGGCAGCGCCCGCCGGGTCGGCGCAATGATTTCATCCACCCGCGAGTCCTCAATCAGTAAGCGCAGCAGATGCGATCCGACTAATCCGGTGGCACCAGTCAGTAATACGCGATTCATCTCAGATTCGTCCTTATTTCACTGCACACAGGTTAAAAGATAGCTGATCTATACGGCTCGGCTTGCGTTATCACTCTGAGCGGCCAGGCTTAATACGTTATTGAGGAAAGCGCCCCGGCGCTCCACACATTTAAGGAGGAAAAAATGAGCAAGAAAGTTGCGGTTTTGATTACCGATGAATTTGAAGACTCAGAATTTACCTCACCCGCCGAGAGTTACAAAGGTGCTGGCTTTGAGGTGATCACCATTGAGAAGCAAGCGGGTAACGTCGTCAAAGGTAAACAAGGCGAAGCGGAAGTGACCATCGATCGCAGCATTGATGAAGTCAGCCCGGCCGAGTTTGACGCACTGCTGCTGCCAGGCGGCCATTCACCCGACGCCCTGCGCGGTGACGATCGCTTTGTCGCTTTTACCAAAGAATTTGTCGCCAGCGGTAAACCGATCTTTGCAATCTGCCACGGTCCACAGCTGCTGATCAGCGCCAATGGCGTACGCGGCCGCAAGATGACCAGTGTCAAAGCGATTGCTATTGATCTGATAAACGCCGGTGCTGACTTCCACGATAAAGAAGTGGTGGTGGATGACGATAAGCTGGTGACCAGCCGGACGCCAGACGATCTGCCGGCATTTAATCGCGAATCCCTGCGAATCCTCGAAGCAATCTAAACCGCTGCGCCCTTCTCCTGCCGGAGAGGGGCTTCTACCCCTCCCGCACCCAGGCAATCTTCTTGCCGAAGCCCAACGCGTTATCCGTCATCTTCACTTCATCCAGCTGAATCTCCCACAACGGGGCTGACACTTTGCGTGCAATCGGGAATCGTCGCTGATAGGCGCTACGTGCCGCGCTTTCCGCTTCGCCCTCTAACCGCACGATCTGGCCGCGATACTGCACCCCTTTGATCAGCAGTACGCTTCTGGGCTGGCCGTTAACCGTGCCGGCCACCTGGGGGTTTTTCATCACCAGCAAGCCGTGGCGGGTATCCGATTCGGTCATGATCCAGAACGCCATGCGTGTTTCATCAAAGACGTAATAGCAGTTGGCGCACCACAGCTCATCATCGGCGGTACAGCAAAGAGAAAGGACGTGCTGTTTTCTGAGATAGCGAACAAGATGGGCATGGTCGGACAAGGTGATCTCCTGGCTGCGTACCGGATAGCGGCAGGCGGCGAAGCGCGCTACACTGCCTGGCACTGTTTTTCTGGAATTCATTGTGATGAGTCAGCGCTGGCAACTCTACATCGTCCGCACGGCGAAAGGGAGTCTCTACACCGGCATTACCACCGATGTCCCGCGCCGGGTGGATCAGCATCAGCGTGGGCGCGGTGCCCGCGCACTGCGTGGCAAAGGTCCGCTGGATCTGGTCTTTCACTGTGAGGCGGGCGATCGTGCCAGCGCGTCCAGACTGGAGTACCAGGTTAAGCAGCTGACCCGCCAGCAGAAGTTACTGTTAGTGGCGAGCCAGCCGGTCAGTCTGGAAAGCTGGCTGGGTGAGCCGGTTAAGGCTGACGGTTAAACGGCTCCGCGAAATCGATGCGCCCTTCCGCGCCGTCAAAAGCATTATCCGCCAGCCGATAAACCTGGAAAGCCGCTTCGCTGCCGGGCCAGCGGCTGTGCAGACCATGACGCGCCGCAGGCTCAAAGCCAAAACGGTTAAAAAACGCCGGATCGCCCAGCACTACCACGGCGCTGTAGCCAAACTCATTGAGCGTATCCAGCCCTTCATAAATCAGCTGTTTAGCGATGCCCTGACCGCGCAGGCTTTCGTCCACCGCCAACGGTGCCAGTGCAACCCAGCCGCGATCTTCGCCCTGCACGCTGACCGGACTGAATGCCGCATAGCCCAGCACCTGACCCCCTTCATCAGTGGCAACCACGCCTAAGGTCAGCAGGCCATCTTCACGCAGCGCCTGGGTCAGCTCAGCTTCGGCTGAACGATCAAAACAGCGTCGGAGTAAACTGTCGATGCCAGCGGCATCAACGCCAATTTCGGTACGAATCAACATGCAACACCCGCGCGCGCCTGTGCGGCCTTCGCGTCCTGTTTCATTCCGGCCTCGGCAAAATTCGCCATCTGCTGAATCGCCGTGCGTAATGCGGTGGGCATGGCGTCGAGTTCAATAGCATCCATTACGTTCTTCACCTCCAGTCCCAGCTCGGTGTCACCTTCAATCGCCAGTCGGCGCTGAAAGAACAGCATGTCAGGATCTGCTTTGCGTGCTGCCACCAGCAATAAGTCGTTGGCATTGCCCCGAAACCAGACATCCGCTTCGGCGTGCTGCAATACCGCCAGTCGGCCATCCTGCATCGTGGTGATCCATCGCAAATTGACATCCGCAATCTCAATACCGAGCAGGCGACCTTCCAGAAAGTCTAACTCACCTTCAGCTAAAGCATGGCGAAATTGCCAGTTCAGGAGTTGTTGCAAAAGCAACTTTTTAACCGGGAATGGGGTTAGCGCTACAGGTAAGCCTAAGATTTCAGGCGCCTTTTTCACAATCCTGGCATGTAACCGCTCTAACACTTTCTTCACTCCCTTCAGAAAATTTTACCTATATTGCCATATCCTTTTCTGCGCACCTCCTCTTAGATCAATAAAAACCCCTGACGGATGATGAAAAAAATCATCACCGGCAACGCTCAAATGGGATTTCACTGCCTCAAATCAACGTTTGTCCGCAGGCAGATGCCTAGACTCGACGCCCATCTGCATGTCGAGAGGATTACCGATGGAACTGCTCTGCCCGGCAGGAAATTTACCCGCAGTGCGCACCGCCGTAGAGAATGGCGCTGATGCGGTCTATGTGGGACTGAAAGATGACACCAATGCCCGTCACTTTGCGGGTCTCAACTTTACCGATAAAAAGCTGGCAGAAGCCGCACGCTATCTGCATCAGCATCGCCGCAAACTGCACGTGGCGATCAATACCTTTGCGCATCCGGATGGCATGGGACGCTGGCAGCGGGCAATTGACGTGGCAGCGCAAAACGGTGCAGATGCGCTGATCCTGGCAGATATCGCCACGCTGGAGTATGCCGCAACGCGCTATCCAGAGGTTGAACGCCATCTGTCGGTGCAGGCCTCCGCCACTAACCTTGAGGCGATTCGCTTTTATCACCGCCACTTCAATTTGCACCGGGTCGTGCTGCCACGGGTGTTGTCGATTCATCAGGTGAAACAGCTTGCCCGCTCAACGCCGGTGCCGCTGGAGGTGTTCGCTTTCGGCAGCCTTTGCATTATGGCGGAAGGACGTTGCTACCTCTCATCATGGCTGACCGGTGAATCACCCAACAGCGCCGGTGCCTGCTCGCCCGCGAAGTTTGTGCGCTGGCAGCAGACGCCGCAGGGCATGGAGTCACGGCTGAATGAAGTGCTGATTGATCGTTATGCCCCCGACGAAAGCGCGGGTTACCCCACCCTGTGCAAAGGCCGCTATCAGGTTAACGATCAGCGCTATCACGTACTGGAAGAACCCACCAGCCTCAATACGCTGGAACTGCTGCCGGAACTGCTGCGGGCCGGCATCGCCTCGGTGAAAATCGAAGGCCGTCAGCGCAGCCCGGCCTACGTGGCTGACGTGGCGCGCGTCTGGCGTCAGGCGATCGATCGCTGTCAGGCGCAGCCGGAACAGTTTGGGGTCACGCCAGAGTGGATGCAGACGCTGGGTGATCTGTCCGAAGGCACCCAGACCACGCTGGGCGCCTATCACCGTGAATGGCAATAAGGAGTCATGATGCAATATGCCCTGGGACCGGTGCTCTGGTACTGGCCAACTGACACGCTGGAACAATTTTACCAGCAGGCCGCGCGCAGCAGTGCGGATATCATCTACCTTGGCGAAGCGGTATGTAGCAAACGGCGCGCCACCGCCTATGCGGACTGGATGGCGCTGGCACGTGAGCTGGCGGCCAGTGGCAAACAGGTGGTGCTCAGCACGCTGGCGCTGCTGCAGTCGCCGTCAGAACTGAAAGAGCTGCAGCGCTACGTCGAAAATGGTGAGTTTCTGATCGAAGCCAATGATATTGGCACGGTGAACATGGCTGCAGAACGTCATCTGCCGTTTGTCGCCGGGCCGACGCTGAATGTCTATAACGCCGAAACGCTGCAGCTGCTGGTCAAAGAAGGCATGACCCGCTGGTGCATGCCGGTCGAGATGTCGCGTGACTGGCTGCTGCAGTTGCTGCAGCAGTGCGAAGAGCGCGGTATCCGCCAGCAGTTTGAGGTGGAGGTGCTGGGCTATGGTCATCTGCCGCTGGCGCTGTCGGCACGCTGCTTCACCGCGCGTTCAGAGAACCGGGCTAAAGATGCCTGTGAAACCTGCTGCATCAACTATCCGGCAGGTCGTCGCGTCCTGTCGCAGGAGGGTCAGCAGGTGTTTGTGCTTAACGGCATTCAGACCATGAGTGGCTACTGCTATAACCTCGGTAACGATCTGGTGGGCATGCATAACCGGGTCGATTGCGTGCGGCTCTCACCGCAGGATTGCACAACGCTGGCGGAGATCGATCGCTTCCGCGCCAATGAAAATGGTCAGGCACCGCTGATGATGGCGAAAGGCAACGATTGCAACGGCTACTGGCGCAAACTGGCGGGCATGACGCTGGCTTCCTGAGTAGAAAGCACATACCGGCTATATTCCTGCTGAGGTTAGCAGTTTTAATATAAGAAATGATGCGTAATACTAAAGGGTGCAGATTTTAATGTCTGCGCCATATAACGGGAGTAGCCATGTCTGAGAAAAAACCTATTCGTCTGTCCGTGCTGGACCTGGCGCCGATTCCCCAGGGCCTGACCGCGCGCGAGGCGTTCCACACGTCGCTGGCACTGGCGCGTCAGGCTGAAAAACTGGGATATCAGCGTTACTGGCTGGCGGAACATCACAACATGACGGGCATTGCCAGCGCCGCAACCTCGGTGCTGATAGGTTATCTGGCGGCGAACACCGACACACTGCAGCTGGGCTCTGGCGGTATCATGCTGCCTAACCATGCACCGCTGGTGATCGCCGAGCAGTTCGGCACCCTGGCTTCGCTCTATCCCGGCCGTATCGATCTGGGCTTAGGCCGTGCGCCCGGCTCCGACCAGCGCACCATGATGGCCTTACGCCGCCATCTCTCCAGCATGCATGCCGATACCTTCCCGGACGATGTGGCTGAGTTGATTAGCTGGTTCGATGCCGAACCGGGCGATCAGCCGCCGGTGCAACCGGTGCCGGGTCTCGGTCTGAAGATTCCGGTCTGGCTGCTGGGTTCCAGCCTTTACAGCGCTCAGCTGTCAGCCAGAATGGGGCTGCCGTTCGCCTTTGCCTCGCATTTCGCGCCGGATCAGTTATTCCAGGCGCTGCATGTCTACCGTGAGAATTTCCAGCCTTCGGCGCGCCTTGAAAAACCGTACGCGATGGTCTGTATCAACGTGGTGGCCGCCGACAGCGAGCGCGATGCCCGTTTCCTGTTTACCTCGCAGCAGCAGCAGTTTATTAATCTGCGCCGCGGTAAGCCGGGTCCCTTGCCGGCACCGGTAGAGAATATGGATAATCTCTGGTCGCCATCCGAGCAGTATGGCGTACAGCAGGCGCTCAGTATGTCACTGGTCGGTGATACCGATAAAGTGCGTCACGGACTGGCCTCGCTGATGCGCGAAACCCAGGCTGACGAGATCATGGTTAACGGCCAGATTTTTGATACTGAAGCCCGTCTGCGTTCATTCGCCATTGCGATGGAGGCGGCCCGCAGTCTGTAATGCCGTCTGCGGCGGACGCAGCGTCTCTGCGCCCGCCGCCAGTTGGCGACTGTCACGCGCCGGTGAGCAGCCATAAAACCGGCTGTATTCCCGGCTGAACTGCGACGCACTCTGATACCCCACCCGATAGCCCGCCGTACCGGCATCCAGCTTCTCCACCCGCATCAGCCTTCTTGCCTCATTCAGCCGTAGCTGTTTCTGATACTGCATCGGCGTCATTGCGGTCACCGCTTTGAAGTGATGGTGCAGCGACGAGACGCTCATTCCCACCTTACTGGCGAGTTGATCAATCTTCAGCGGCTGATGAAAGTTTTCCCGTAGCCAGCGCGCCGCCTGCGCCACGCGGTTGCCGGGTCGCTCGGCCAGCGCCATATTCAGGATGCGCGGCCCTTCCGGTCCGGTCAGCAACCGATAGAAGATCTCCTGCTCAATCAGCGGTGCCAGCGCGGCGATGTCCTGCGGCTGGTCAAGTAAACGCACCAGCCGGATCACCGCATCGACCAGCAGCGACGACATCTTATGTACCGTAATGCCACGTTCACTGCCCGCCTGCCCCGGCGGCAGCGCGGACGGAAACTGTTCGAGATAGCGCATCAGCCGCGATTCATTGATGGCGATGCCAATCCCGAGATTGGGCTTTTCCGGCGTGGCAACGGTTACGCAGGAGCGCACCGGCATATCCAGTGTCACCAGCAGCAGATCGCCCGGTCCGTAATGCAGCACTTCATCGCCGATATGCAGCGCCTTACCGCCCTGCGCCACCAGCGCGAAGCTGGCCCATTGGGCAATATGCACCGGCTCGCTGGGCGCAGAGCTTCGGCCAAAAAACAGGCAATCAATGGCACTGTTGTGCCGCCCGTCAGTGGGTGCGTGGCGGTCAATTAGCTGCGCCAGCGCCTGCCATCTATCATTTTCTGTCATCAATCCCCCCGCTTCCGCCAGTCACTACACCAGGCTATCGATGTTACCTGAAGTTATTCCCGACGCCCGCCCCGTAACCTCACTTTTGCAGGATTGTGCAAAAAGCTTGCAGGATTGCGCTACCCCCATCCGGGGGTCAGCGCGCATAGTCTGGCTACGCGATCATTACGGCAGAGAACAAAATTATGAAAGCACTGGAAAACAGAGTCGCGCTGGTGACGGGCGCGTCAAAGGGGATCGGTGCGGCGATCGCCATCGCTTTTGCCGCCGCTGGCGCACGCGTGATAGTGAACTATCGACAGGACGAGCCGGGTGCCGCCGACGTGGTGAGCGATATCCGCTTACTGGGCAGCGAAGCAGTAGCAGTTCAGGCGGATGTGTCACAGTCGCGCGATGTAGAGCGGCTGTTTGCCACCACCGTGGCGCAGTTCGGCGCACCCGATATTGTGGTTAACAATGCCGGCAGTTTTCATCACGGTGATTTTACGGCTCTGACGCTGGAGGCGATGCGCCAGCAACTCGACGTCAATCTGCTCGGCACCCTGCTGGTGTGTCAGCAGGCGATTCACCACTTTCCGCCGCACGGCGGCAGCATTATCAATCTCAGCGCCCTGAACAGCAAAAACAGTACGCCGGGCTCGGTGCTGTGGGCCGCCACCAAAGGCGCCATCGATACCCTGACACAGGGGCTGGCGCGTGAACTGGGGCCGAAAAATATCCGGGTCAACGCGTTAGCACCAGGCATGATTCTGACCGAAGGTTTGCTGGCAGCCAAAAAATTCAGCCCGCAGCTGAAGGCGCAGATGCTGGCAGCCACGCCGCTGGGACGTTTTGGTCTGCCGGAGGATGTTGCGCAGGTGGCGCTGTTTCTGGCGTCTGAGGAGTCTGCTTACGTCAGCGGCGAGCGCGTGATGATCAGCGGCGGCGCCTGACCGGCATAAAAAAAGGGAAGCCCGAAGGCTTCCCTTTTTATCACGACTTAACGTCTGTTATGCGTCACGACGACGTGGTGCTGCGGCACCGCCATCTTCACGACGTGGACCACGACCGCCTTCACGGTTGAAGCTGCGTCCGCCTTCACGACCACCTTCACGGCGTTCAGAAGAGAAGCGACGACCACCTTCACGGTTTGCGCCCGCGCCTGCACCCGCAGGACCACGACGCTCGCCACCACCGGCTGGACGACGATCGCCACGGCCTTCGTTCGGCTGTGCATCACCCAGTAACTGCATATTCATCGGCTTGTTCAGAATACGGGTACGTGTGAAGTGCTGCAGCACATCGCCTGGCATGCCTTTCGGCAGCTCGATAGTTGAGTGGGTACCGAACAGCTTGATGTTACCGATGTAACGGCTGCTGATGTCGCCTTCGTTCGCAATCGCACCCACGATGTGACGAACTTCAACGCCATCATCGCGACCCACTTCAATGCGATAGAGCTGCATTTCGCCAACGTCACGACGTTCGCGACGTGGACGGTCGCCATCACGGCTTTCACGTGGACCACGTGAGTCACGCGCTTCACGGCTGTCACGACGGCCATCACGCTCGTCACGATCGCGGAATTCGCGGCGTGCCGGGCGCGGTGCTTCTGGTGGCAGAATCAGAGGACGTTCGCCCTGTGCCATCTTCAGCAGTGCTGCCGCCAGCGTTTCCAGATCCATCTCTTCTTCTGGCTGCATTTTAGCCAGCAGCGCACGGTACTGATCCAGATCGCTGCTTTCCAGCTGCTGCTGGACTTTGGCCGCAAATTTAGCCAGGCGACGCTCACCCAGCAGTTCTGCATTTGGCAGCTCAACTTCCGGGATGGTCAGCTTCATGGTACGTTCGATGTTGCGCAGCAGACGACGTTCGCGGTTCTCAACGAACAGCAGGGCGCGACCCGCGCGGCCTGCACGACCGGTACGGCCGATACGGTGAACGTAAGATTCTGAGTCCATCGGAATGTCGTAGTTAACCACCAGACTGATGCGCTCAACGTCCAGGCCACGGGCCGCCACGTCAGTTGCAATCAGGATGTCGAGACGACCATCTTTCAGGCGCTCCAGCGTCTGCTCACGCAGTGCCTGGTTCATGTCACCGTTCAGCGCGGCGCTGTTATAGCCACTACGCTCCAGCGCTTCAGCCACTTCCATCGTTGCGTTTTTGGTACGCACAAAGATGATGGCAGCATCAAAGTCTTCCGCTTCAAGGAAGCGAACCAGTGCGTCTGTTTTACGACCGTAAGCGGTCCAGTAGCTCTGGCTGATATCAGGGCGCGTGGTCAGGCTTGACTGAATACGCACTTCCTGTGGGTCTTTCATGAAGCGTTTAGTGATGCGACGAATCGCTTCCGGCATGGTTGCAGAAAACAGCGCAGTCTGATGATCGGCTGGAATTTGCGCCATGATGGTTTCAACGTCTTCGATGAAGCCCATGCGCAGCATTTCGTCTGCTTCATCCAGCACCAGACCACGCAGGTTAGAGAGATCTAACGTGCCGCGTTTCAGGTGGTCAAGCAGACGGCCAGGTGTACCCACAACAACCTGTGGTCCCTGACGCAATGCGCGCAGCTGCACGTCATAACGCTGGCCGCCATAAAGGGCAACCACGTTCAGGCCACGCATGTGTTTAGAGAATTCGGTAACTGCTTCAGCAACCTGTACCGCCAGTTCGCGGGTCGGTGCCAGCACCAGGATTTGTGGTGCTTTAACAGTAGGATCAATGTTGTGTAACAGCGGCAGAGAGAACGCCGCAGTTTTACCACTCCCGGTCTGCGCCATGCCTAACACGTCACGGCCCGCCAGCAGGTGAGGAATACACTCAGCCTGGATTGGGGATGGCTTAACGTAGCCCATGCCATTCAGTGATTCAAGGATGTCGGCGTTCAGGCCAAGGTCAGCAAAAGTGGTTTGAATATCAGTCATGTAGTACACGTGCCTCTTAGATTGCGGCGGCCAGTCTACATAACTCGTCGTGAAAACTTTCAGTCATTTTCATCAAAAAGTGTGAACCGGCTCAAATTAGAAGTTTCGACGAACAGAAAAGCCTTCATCCCTGAAGATGATGACTTGACAGGTTTTACAGGCAATTAAAGTTCGTCAGCTATTGCTGGTCAGATTCTGATAAATCGTCTTGTGCCTGGCCGAGTTGCGCCAGTTCCAACAATGCGTATCGGTGTTCAACAAAGTTATTGACGTTGTTGGCCACCGCCAGTTTGAACAACGCTTTTGCGTCGTCCTTCTCCCCCAGACTTAGGTAGTACTTACCTAAATAGAAGTTGGTTTCACTGAGATGTTCAGCGAGCGAGGTGTTATCCGTTGCGTCCGCCTGGAGACTTTCCATCAACGACTTTTCGCTGATGTCACCCAGGTAGAACTCGACAATATTCCATCCCCATTGGTCTCTGTCCGCTTTATCATGACGCTGTTGAAGCGCCACTTTTGCCTTGTCGGCATCCATCTCACGTTCAACGAGATAGAGCCACAGACTGCGGAAAGGATCGTTAGGATCGTCTTGATAAAACGCCAGCAGATCATCTTGCGCTAACTTGTATCGACCGCCGTAATAGAGGGCGATACCACGGTTTAAATGCGCATAGTTGTAAGTTGGATCAAGCTCAAGTACAGAATCAAACGCTTCATAGGCGGCATCAAAGTTGCCCGCCTGCGTTAAATATATGCCTAAGTAGTTAAACACTTCTGGCATATCTGGTCTTATAGACAGCGCTTGCGAAAAATCGTTCCGCGCTAATGCCCGCAGACCTAAACTATCATACAACACTCCGCGCTCATATAACAGCTGTGCGCGTTCATCATCGGTGAGGGCGCGACTGGCAAGAATTTGTTCCATGCGCGCCAGAATCACTTCCTGCTGCAGTGTGGGCTGTAAAGGTACTGCAAGAACTTCGTTCTTACGCCAATTGGAGTTGCTGCATCCTGCCAGCGTCAAAGCTGTCGCAACAAAACACCAGCGCAGAAAAGGCTTCATTTCCCACTCCCGAATACAACCATTGGGATAACCATCCTGTTATCCGCCTGCTGTGCACAAGGATTCCCGCCCTCGCGATGACTCAAACGCCTCTCCCTGCCAGGCAAGGAGAGGCAAATCAGCAACGACTTATTCAGCGTCAGGTGTGCTCACCGCTGCAGCTTCTTCAGTCTGCGGCTTAGATTCTGTCGCTTCTTTGATGCTCAGACGGACACGGCCCTGGCGATCAACTTCCATCACCTTAACCGGGACTTCCTGACCCATCTGCAGATAGTCGGTCACTTTCTCAACACGCTTGTCGGCGATTTGAGAGATGTGGACCAGACCTTCTTTACCGCCGCCAATAGCGACGAAGGCACCGAAGTCAACGATGCGGGTCACTTTACCACTGTAAATGCGGCCCACTTCGATCTCTGCGGTGATCTCTTCAATACGACGAATCGCTTCTTTCGCTTTCAGACCATCGGTCGCGGCAATTTTCACCGTGCCATCATCTTCGATTTCGATGGTGGTGCCGGTCTCTTCGGTCAGTGCACGAATCACTGAGCCGCCTTTACCGATCACATCTTTAATCTTGTCAGAGCTGATTTTGATGGTGTAAATGCGTGGTGCAAATTCAGAAATCTCAGTACGCGGCGTGCTGATAGCCTGTTCCATGACGCCGAGAATGTGCAGACGCGCACCTCTGGCCTGGTTCAGCGCTTCCTGCATGATTTCACGCGTGATGCCTTCGATTTTGATGTCCATCTGCAGCGCGGTGATACCTTCACGGCTACCGGCTACTTTGAAGTCCATGTCACCGAGGTGATCTTCGTCGCCGAGGATGTCAGACAGAACCACAAACTTCTCGTCTTCTTTCACCAGACCCATCGCGATACCGGCAACAGCAGCCTTGATCGGAACACCCGCATCCATCAGCGCCAGTGAGGCACCACAGACAGAGGCCATTGATGAGGAGCCGTTTGACTCGGTGATTTCTGACACCACACGGACGGTGTACGGGAATTCTTCCGCTTTTGGCATCACGGCCAGCACGCCGCGCTTCGCCAGACGACCGTGACCAATTTCACGACGCTTAGGCGAGCCAACCATACCGGTTTCACCCACGGAGTACGGAGGGAAGTTGTAGTGGAACAGGAAGCTGTCGGTACGTTCGCCCATCAGCTCATCCAGATTCTGCGCATCGCGGGTGGTACCCAGCGTTGCGGTGACCAGCGCCTGCGTTTCACCACGGGTGAACAGCGAAGAACCGTGAGTACGTGGCAGCACGCCAGTACGCACATCCAGACCACGGATCATGTCTTTCTCACGACCGTCGATGCGTGGCTCGCCGTTCAGGATGCGGGTACGAACCACATTCTTTTCAAGGCTGTGAACGATATCGCCAATTTCAGCGCTATCCAGTGTTTCATCTTCAGCCAGCAGCGCAGCGATGGTTTCATCTTTAATCACGCCAACCTGAGTGTAACGCTCCTGCTTATCCGTGATGCGGTAAGCATCGCTGATGCGCGATTCAGCCAGCGCAGCCACGCGAGAAATCAGCGCGGTGTTGGCGGCTTCTGGCTGCCAGTCCCAGCGTGGTTTGCCCGCTTCGGCGACCAGTGCGTTGATGTTTTCGATAACAACCTGCTGCTGGTCGTGGCCGAAGACCACAGCGCCCAGCATCTGCTCTTCGGACAGGATCTCAGCTTCAGATTCCACCATCAGAACGGCATTTTGCGTACCGGCTACCACCAGATCCAGACGAGACTGTTTCAGCTCATCGGCCGTTGGGTTCAGCACATACTGATCGTTGATGTAGCCAACGCGCGCAGAACCAATCGGACCATTGAATGGCAGACCGGAAAGTGCCAGCGCAGCAGAGGCACCAATCATTGCCACGATGTCCGGATGAACCTGTGGGTTCACGGAAACCACGGTGGCAATAACCTGAACTTCGTTAACAAAGCCTTCCGGGAACAGCGGGCGAATCGGGCGGTCAATCAAACGCGCAATCAGCGTTTCGCCTTCGCTTGGACGGCCTTCACGACGGAAGAAGCTGCCCGGGATACGACCAGCAGCGTAGGTACGCTCCTGATAGTTAACAGTCAGTGGGAAGAAGTCCTGACCTGGTTTAGATTTTTTCTGACCTACGACAGTGACGAACACTGCGGTATCGTCCATGCTCACCATTACAGCGGCAGTCGCCTGGCGAGCCATCATGCCGGTTTCCAGCGTGACGGTATGTTGACCATATTGGAATTTGCGTACGATCGGATTCAGCAAAATCAAAGTCCTTAACTTCGGGGCACGGCTATCTGTAGCCTGCCATTGATCACCGATCTTCAGTTGCATCCCTCGCGACTAATGACAACCCTTAACCGCCCCTGCGGTAAAGCCTCTCATTAGCCGCGCGAAACTCTGCAAAAAAAGATCACACTAAGCAACAATACATCAGTTTGGTCCGGATTGCTGCCGATTGCTCGAAAAAAGGGGCCATAAAGGCCCCCTCTTCACGAAACTCGCACAAATCTGATCGTAAGCTGCACAGAGTGCAAAAGCCCGCATAATGCCCCGACGATCAGATTCTTCAGACTTAGCGACGCAGACCGAGACTTTCGATCAGGCTGCTGTAGCGTGCAACGTCTTTACGCTTCAGGTAGTCCAGCAGCTTACGACGCTGAGATACCATGCGCAGCAGACCGCGGCGGCTGTGGTGGTCTTTTTTGTGCTCAGAGAAGTGACCCTGCAGATGGGTAATCTGCGCGGTCAACAGGGCAACCTGAACTTCCGTTGAACCGCTGTCGTTAGCACCACGGCCATATTTAGCAACGATCTCTGCTTTAGCTTCTACGCTTAGAGACATAATAAACTCCAGTAAAAAATGAATGTATGGGTGCCGATCTCTAATTCAGCATCCCGCTTTAAAGCCGCGCTATTCTACTCTTCGCCCGATAGCAACGCAAATGCGCTATCAGCGAAAAAAGGTCACGCCGCTTAATCCTGATATTCAACCACTAAACGCCGCGGTGCCACGCGGCCATCGTCGGCGATTTCCGCCATGCCGATAAACTTACGCGCATCACCTTCGGTAACACGAACCAACCCCTGCGCTGGCACATTGCTGGCCTGCACCGGTTGTCCCTGTTTGAAGTACGCCGCAACGGCAGACAACAAATTCACCTCAGGGAAATCTGCGGCGGGACTGTCCATCGGCAGCAGCAGCGGATCCAGCTGGGTTTCCAGCGGAATACCGGCTTCGGTCGCCTCAGCCAGTAAGCCATTAAGCTGTTCCAGCGTGACCATTCGCTCATAAGGGTAGCGTGCAACCTGCACCCGACGCAGCATGATAACGTGCGCGCCACAGCCGAGCTTTTCACCCAGATCATCGATGATAGTGCGGATATAGGTCCCTTTAGAGCAGTGGATTTCCAGCTCCAGTTCATCCCCTTCCCAGCGAATAAATTGCAATTCGTAGACGGTGATGGGACGCGGCTCACGCGCAATCTCTATGCCCTGACGCGCATATTCATACAGCGGTCGGCCCTGATGCTTTAACGCGGAAAACATCGATGGCACCTGCAGCGTCTCGCCGCGGAAACTTTCCAGTGCGGTATCCAGTTCGGCCTGGGTAAAGCTCACCGGGCGCGTCTGTACCACGTTGCCATCGGCATCAGAGGTATCAGTACGCTCACCGAGGCGAGCGATCACCCGATAACGCTTGTCGGAGTCCAGCAGATACTGCGAAAACTTGGTCGCTTCACCCAGGCAAATCGGTAGCATGCCGGTGGCCAGCGGATCAAGCGCGCCGGTGTGTCCTGCGCGATTAGCGTTAAAAATACGCTTCACTTTCTGCAGCACATCATTCGACGAGACGCCTTGTGGCTTATCCAGCAACAACACGCCATGGACGTCGCGACCGCGACGACGCGGACGACTCATTACGCCTCCTCGTCATCACCATTGGCGTCAGGGCCACGGCGCTCGGCATCGTTTTTCACGACGCTGCTGACGAGGTTGGACATGCGCATCCCTTCGATCAACGAGTTGTCGTAGAAGAAGGTCAGCTCAGGCACGATACGCAAGCGCATCGCTTTGCCGAGCAGAATGCGGATATAACCTGAGGCTTCTTTCAGCGCTTTCAGGCCATTTTTTACCGCTTCTTCATCTTTATCATTCAGGAAAGTCACGAACACTTTGGCGTAGGCCAGGTCACGTGAGACTTCAACACCGGAGACGGTGACCATCATGCCAAGACGTGGATCTTTGATCTCACGCTGCAGGATCATCGCAATCTCTTTTTGCAGCTCTTGTGAAACGCGCTGCGGGCGACCAAATTCTTTCGCCATCATTATTTCTCCCAAATAATTCGGGAGGCCAGAGGCCTCCCAAATTGCAACACATCAGCAGTTTATTACTCGATGGTGCGTTTAATTTCGATGATTTCAAACACTTCGATCATATCGCCAACGCGAACATCGTTGTAGTTCTTCACACCGATACCGCACTCCATGCCGTTACGCACTTCGTTGACGTCATCTTTAAAGCGACGCAGAGACTCCAGCTCGCCTTCGTAAATCACCACGTTGTCACGCAGGACGCGGATTGGATTGTGACGTTTGATGTTACCTTCCGTCACCATACAACCGGCAATGGCGCCAAACTTCGGTGATTTGAAGACGTCGCGGACCGCAGCCAGACCAATGATCTGCTGTTTGTACTCTGGTGCCAGCATGCCGCTCATCGCCGCTTTCACTTCGTCAATCAGGTTATAGATGACGGAGTAGTAGCGCAGATCCAGGCTTTCTGCATCGATGACGCGACGCGCAGAGGCATCGGCACGGACGTTGAAGCCAAGGAGGATGGCGTTAGAGGCCGCAGCCAGGGTCGCATCGGTTTCGGTGATCCCGCCCACGCCTGAACCGACAATCTTCACCTTCACTTCGTCGGTGGAGAGTTTCTGCAGAGAATCGGAGATCGCTTCCACAGAACCCTGAACGTCCGCTTTCAGCACGATGTTCAGTTCAGAAACTTCGCCTTCGGTCATGTTAGCAAACATGTTCTCCAGCTTAGATTTCTGCTGGCGAGCCAGTTTAACTTCGCGGAATTTGCCCTGACGATAGAGCGCAACTTCACGTGCTTTCTTCTCGTCACGGACCACGGTCGCTTCATCACCGGCAGCCGGCACGCCGGACAGGCCCAGAATCTCAACCGGGATAGAAGGACCCGCTTCCATGACTTCGCGACCCAGTTCGTCACGCATTGCACGAACGCGGCCATATTCGAAGCCACAGAGTACGATGTCGCCTTTGTTCAGCGTACCTTCACGCACCAGCACGGTAGCAACCGGTCCACGACCTTTATCGAGGAACGATTCGATGACCACGCCGCTCGCCATACCTTCACGGATAGCGGTCAGCTCCAGCACTTCCGCCTGCAGCAGGATAGCGTTAAGCAGATCGTCAATGCCGGTACCCGCTTTCGCAGAGACGTTAACGAACATGTTTTCGCCGCCCCACTCTTCCGGGATGATCCCGTACTGAGTCAGTTCGTTTTTAACACGATCCGGATCGGCTTCAGGCTTATCACACTTGTTCACCGCGACCACAACCGGCACTTTAGCCGCTTTGGCGTGCTGAATAGCTTCGACAGTCTGTGGCATCACGCCATCGTCTGCTGCCACGACCAGGATAACGATGTCAGTCGCCTGCGCACCACGTGCACGCATCGCGGTAAACGCGGCGTGGCCTGGGGTGTCGAGGAAAGTGACCATACCGTTATCGGTTTCTACGTGGTATGCACCGATGTGCTGGGTAATGCCGCCCGCTTCGCCAGAGGCGATTTTGGTGGAGCGAATGTAATCCAGCAGTGAGGTTTTACCGTGGTCGACGTGTCCCATGATGGTCACAACCGGCGCGCGAGACTCCTGCGCAGCATCGGTATCACGATCGTCCATTACCGCTTCTTCCAGCTCGTTTTCACGACGCAGGGTCACTTTGTGGCCCATCTCTTCGGCAACGAGTTGTGCAGTTTCCTGATCGATAACCTGGTTGATGGTCGCCATGGCACCCATCCGCATCATCGCTTTGATGACCAGAGACCCTTTCACCGCCATTTTGTTCGCCAGTTCGGCTACGGTGATAGTTTCGCCAATCACGACATCGCGGTTAACCGCTTGTGCTGGCTTGTTAAAGCCCTGCTGCAAGGCGCTTGGTTTGCGATGCTTACCGCCTTTACCACCACGAACTTGCGCACGCGCTTCTTCACGGTCGGTTTTGGCTTCAGAATGTTTGTTGCCTTTTTTCGCCGGACGCGCAGCTTTAGCGGTAGTACGCGCACGCGCACGACCCGCTTCAACCTGACGGTCATTTTCGTCTTCAGCCTGACGGGCATGGGTCGAAGTGGTGACGTGATAGTCGCCTTTATCTTCTTCTTCCGGTTTTTCCCATTCAGCTGATTTCTCTTCAGCCAGACGGCGGGCTTCTTCTGCTACAAGGCGGGCAGCCTCTTCAAGCTTACGGCGAGCTTCTTCTTCAGCTTTACGCTTCAGTTCGGCAGCTTCAGCTTCGCGACGGGCTTTATCGGACTGGGCAGCCTTGGTCACTTCGTCGGTAGGTTGATTTGTCACTTTCTCATTTTCCGCTGCTGCACGTTTGGCCTTGTCAGCGGCTTCGCGCCTGGCTTTCTCTTCGGCTTCACGTTGCGCTTTCTGTTCAGCTTCGCGACGGGCTTTTTCTTCAGCCTCGCGTTGCGCCTGCTCTTCCGCTTCACGCTGCGCCTCAGCTTCTGCTTCAGCCTGAGCTTGCTCAGACTCTGCATCACCTTTCACGTATGTGCGCTTTTTGCGGACTTCGATTTGCACCGACTTACTTTTACCCCCGGTGCCAGGAATATTCAAGGTGCTGCGTGTTTTACGCTGCAGCGTCAGCTTAGCTGAACCGACCTGACCGTGCTCACGATTCAGGTGAGACAATAAGGTTTCTTTCTCGTGCTGGGTCACTGCGTCATTTTCAGACTTAGGGATCCCCGCATCAGCAAATTGCTGTACCAGGCGATCGACCGGAGTCTGAATTTCTGCGGCCAGCGATTTTACGGTTACATCTGTCATGCTGTTCCTTCCTGTTATTACGCGTCATCGCCGAACCAGCAGATATTACGGGCGGCCATAATCAGCGCGCCGGCTTGCTCATCAGACATGCCTTCAATATCCGTCAGATCGTCAACACCTTGCTCAGCGAGATCTTCCAGCGTGCAAACGCCTTTCGACGCCAGGCGGAAAGCCAGAGCACGATCCAGACCTTCAAGATTCAGAAGATCCTCAGCGGGCTGCTGGTTACCAAGGCTCTCTTCTTTCGCCAGTGCCAGGGTGGTTAACGCATTTTTTGCTCGTTCACGCAGGGCTTCAATGGTCTCTTCGTCGAGGCCGTCAATTTCCAACAGCTCGTTGATTGGCACGTAGGCCAGTTCTTCCAGCGAAGAGAAGCCCTCTTCCACCAGTACGGTGGCGAACTCTTCGTCGATGTCGAGATGTTTGGTGAACATATCGATTGCTGCATGGGCTTCAGCCTGATGTTTGGCCTGCAGATCATCGACGGTCATTACGTTCAGCTCCCAGCCACTCAGCTGTGAAGCGAGACGCACGTTTTGGCCGTTACGGCCGATCGCCTGAGCCAGATTGCCAGCTTCTACAGCGATATCCATGGTGTGGTTATCTTCATCAACCACGATTGACGCCACATCGGCCGGAGCCATGGCGTTGATAACAAACTGCGCCGGGTTATCGTCCCACAGCACGATATCGATACGCTCGCCGCCCAGTTCACTGGAAACCGCCTGAACACGCGCGCCGCGCATACCCACACAGGCACCAACCGGATCGATACGTTTGTCGTTGGTCTTGACTGCAATTTTAGCGCGCGAGCCCGGATCACGAGCAGCGGCTTTAATTTCAATCACTTCTTCGCCAATTTCTGGCACTTCAATACGGAACAGCTCAATCAGCATTTCCGGTTTGGAACGCGTCACGAACAGCTGCGCGCCACGCGCTTCCGGGCGAACAGAATAGAGCACGCCACGAATACGGTCACCTGGGCGGAAGTTTTCACGCGGCAGCATATCTTCGCGCAGAATCACCGCTTCGGCATTGCTGCCTAAATCGAGAGAAATATTGTCGCGGTTAACTTTCTTCACCACGCCAGTAATAATTTCGCCTTCATGCTCACGGAACTGATCAACCACCATCGCACGCTCGGCTTCGCGCACTTTCTGCACGATAACCTGCTTAGCAGTCTGGGTGGTGATACGGTCAAAGGTGACCGATTCAATCTGATCTTCAACATATTCGCCCAGATTGAATGCTTCATCTTCGAAGCGGGCCGCATCCAGCGTGATCTCGCGCGTCGGCTGCGTCACCTCTTCTACGATTTCCCAACGGCGGAACGTATCGAAATCGCCACTACGGCGATCAATGCTGACGCGTACGTCAATTTCTTGCTCGTACTTTTTCTTGGTCGCAGTCGCCAGCGCGCTCTCCAGCGCTTCGAAGATTTTCTCACGCGGCAGGGCTTTTTCGTTAGAAACGGCTTCTACAACAGCTAAGATCTCTTTGTTCATCCTGGTTAGCCTCAATCCGGACTTTTAAAAGTGGGGGACCAGGTTCGCTTTCTGAATATTACTCAGCGCGAACACTTCATCGCTACCCTCAACGTTCACCGTGATCATCTCGCCATCAACAGCCTTGATGATTCCCTGCCATTTACGGCGGTTCTGAACGGCCATACGCAACACCAGACTCACTTCATCGCCCATAAAACGGACGTAGTGTTCTGCAGTGAACAGAGGACGATCGAGTCCCGGTGAGGAGACTTCAAGGTTGTAAGGCACGGTAATGGGATCTTCCACATCCATTACGGCACTTACCTGGTGGCTGACATCGGCGCAATCATCGACATTGATGCCATCTTCACTATCAATATAGATGCGCAGGGTTGATGTGCGACCACGAACGAATTCAATTCCAACCAGTTCGTAGCCCAGCGCTTCTACCGGAGCCGATACCAACTCTGTCAATTTTTGCTCTAATGTGGACAAGCCCACCCCCAAGACATAAAAAAAGGGCCTATAGCCCAGTATTACGATTCGCTAATAACAAAAAACCCCGAATATTCGGGGCTTTTAATCACTGGACCCTGTACGCCGCGATGCGGCCCGGACTCCATCCAAAGAATTTTCTTTCAAAAAATAACCGTGAATGCGTCCGTCGATGCATACAGTATATTTGAAAAAGAACTCAAAGGGAAAATTGGTTGCGGGGGCCGGATTTGAACCGACGACCTTCGGGTTATGAGCCCGACGAGCTACCAGGCTGCTCCACCCCGCGTCCGAAAACGTGGCGAATATTACGCCAGACCTGCATAAAATGCAAGGGATACTGCTATTTGGTACCGAGGACGGGACTTGAACCCGTAAGCCCAATCGGGCACTACCACCTCAAGGTAGCGTGTCTACCAATTCCACCACCACGGCACTGCACTGACCACAACGATTCGTTGTGCTGACGATCTTACTTAGGAATATCGCTGCCCGGCGTGACCGGCTGAGCTGGCTTTTCAGTCTGTTGAGAAGACTGTGCCGGCGCAGTAAGATTTTCCCACTCGCTTCCTTTAGACGCTTTATTACTGTTCAGATTACCCAGAACCAGGCTGATGATGAAAAACAGCGCTGCTAAGATGCCGGTTGTACGAGTCATGAAATTACCTGAACCCGAAGAACCAAACACCGTACCGGATGCGCCTGCACCGAATGAGGCTCCCATATCAGCGCCTTTGCCTTGCTGCAGCATGATCATACCCACGAGGGCGATAGCTACAATAAGGAAAACTACTAAAAGAGCTTGGTACATATCATCCTGTTCCTTGCACGGTAATCGTACAGTTAAAGCTTCAACCAGTATTGATGGGGAGTCTCGTCATCACCCATCAGAAGCGGGTGTGAATACTAACCAAAGGCGCATATCTCTGCAAGTGCAATTTTTACTACCCAGACTGATTGCAGAAAAAAACGCCATCCCGGTGATTTTACAGGCGGTTCGGCAACGCGCCGACCGCCTGTCAGGCCATTAAAATGCTTTCACCTGGTCGGCAATCCGGTTAGCCAGATCGGTGACCTGCGCTTCGTTTTCGCCCTCTACCATCACCCGAATCAGAGGTTCAGTGCCCGACTTGCGCAGCAACACCCGACCGCGACCCGCCAGCGCTTTTTCCACTTCAGCCGTCGCGCTCTTCACCGCTTCGCTCTGCAGCGGATCGCCTTCGCCGGTAAAGCGCACGTTGACCAGCACCTGAGGCAACATTTTCATGCCGCTGCACAGGTCGTGCAGACTCATATGATTACGTACCATCGCAGTGAGTACTTGCAAACTTGCCACGATACCGTCGCCGGTGGTGGTTTTATCCAGCAAAATCACATGACCAGAGTTCTCCGCACCCAGCCGCCAGCCCTTCTCCTGCATCTTCTCCAGCACATAACGGTCACCGACTTTGGCTCGGGTAAACGGAATGCCAAGCTGTTTCAGCGCCAACTCCAGTCCCATATTACTCATCAGTGTGCCCACTACGCCACCGCGTAGTTGTCCCTGACGCAGTGCTTCACGCGCAATGATGTAGAGGATCTGGTCGCCATCAACTTTTTCACCCAGATGGTCAATCATCATGATGCGATCGCCGTCGCCATCATAGGCCAGGCCGATATCAGCCTTCTCCGCCAGTACGCGTTGCTGCAGCAGTTTGAGATCGGTGGCACCACACTCTTTATTGATGTTCATGCCATCTGGCTGGACACCGATAGCAATTACGGTCGCACCCAGTTCACGCAAGACATTGGGCGCGATGTGGTAAGTAGCCCCGTTGGCGCAGTCGACCACAATTTTCAGGCCATTCAGATTCAGTTCGCTGGGGAAGGTCCCTTTGCAGAACTCAATGTAGCGTCCGGCTGCATCAACAATACGGCTGGCACGGCCCAGCAAGGCAGATTCAACACAGGTAATCGGTTTTTCCATCTCCAGTTCGATCGCCTCTTCAACATCATCCGGCAACTTGGTGCCTTCAGAGGAGAAGAATTTAATGCCGTTATCGTCGAACGGATTATGCGACGCCGAAATTACAATCCCCGCTTCGGCGCGGAAAGTCCGGGTCAGATAGGCGATAGCTGGCGTCGGCATCGGTCCGGTAAAGGCAGCAGTCAGGCCAGCGGCCGCCAGACCGGCCTCTAAGGCTGACTCCAGCATGTAGCCGGAGATGCGGGTGTCCTTACCGATAATGATTTTTTTCGAACCGTGCCGCGCCAGCACTTTCCCTGCGGCCCAGCCCAGCTTCAGGACGAAATCGGGGGTGATTGGTGCTTCACCGACTTTGCCACGAATGCCATCTGTACCGAAATATTTACGATTACTCATGATACTCCTTTTGCTCTTCGGGTCGCTTCGACCACGCGCATCGCTTCGGCCGTCTCTTTAACATCATGAGCACGAATAATCTGTGCTCCCTGCATGGCAGCGATGACCGCGCAGCTCAGGCTGCCGGTTAAACGCTGTGACGGACCGACATTCAACAGCTGACCTATCATCGATTTGCGCGACATGCCCACCAGCAGGGGCAGGCCGAAATGGTGAAAATCGCTGAGATGAGCCAGCAGTTCATAGTTGTGGCTAAGATTTTTACCGAAACCGAAGCCCGGGTCGAGTATCAGCCGCTCTTTTTTGATTCCCGCCGCTTCGCAACGCGCGATCTGCTGCGCGAAGTAAGTGTCCACTTCGCTCAGGATGTTTTCATAGTGTGGCGCCTGCTGCATGGTGCGGGGTTCGCCCTGCATATGCATTAAACAGACCGGCAGGCCTGTCTCAGCGGCGGCTTCCAGCGCACCTGGCTCAGAGAGCGAACGAACGTCATTAATGATGTGAGCGCCCACTCGCGCTGATTCACGAATCACCTCAGCTTTGGAGGTATCAACCGAGATCCAGACCTCGAAACGCTGGGCAATCGCTTCGACCACCGGAATGACGCGCTCCAGCTCCTGCTCGACGCTAACCTCATCAGCCCCCGGACGGGTCGACTCACCGCCGACATCGATGATGGTTGCGCCGGCATTGACCATCTCATTGGTGTGCGTCAGCGCATCGACCAGCGCGTTATGTTTACCGCCATCGGAAAAGGAGTCGGGCGTGACATTTAAAATACCCATCACATGGGGAAAGGATAAATCGAGATGGGAATCACCGGCGAACAACTTCATGGCGAATCACTCCTTGCTGATCACTATCTGGATATAAAAAACCCCGGACCAGCCGGGGTTTTGTCTGACGAGGTGACGTCTTATTTGTCGAACTGTTCTGACATGGTGTTGCCTGGGTTTGGCGTACGCGGTTCATCGACCGGACGCGGCGCCTTTGGCGTGCCGTTGCTGTCAGAGTTGCTGCTACCCGGGTCTTCCCAGCCCGCTGGCGGACGCACTTCACGGCGCGCCATCAGGTCGTCGATCTGCGGTGCATCGATGGTTTCATACTTCATCAGCGCGTCTTTCATCGCGTGAAGGATGTCCATGTTCTCACCCAGAATGCGGCGAGCACGCTGGTAGTTGCTGTCGATCAGATGCTTAACTTCCTGGTCGATAATGCGGGCGGTCTCATCGGACATATGCTTCGCTTTCGCGACGGAACGTCCGAGGAACACTTCGCCCTCTTCTTCAGCATACAGCAGTGGACCCAGTTTTTCAGAGAAGCCCCACTGCGTCACCATGTTACGTGCCAGGTTGGTCGCGACTTTGATGTCGTTCGACGCACCGGTAGAAACACGTTCCGCACCGTAGATGATCTCTTCGGCCAGACGACCGCCGTACAGGGTTGAAATCTGGCTTTCCAGCTTCTGACGGCTGGCGCTGATTGCGTCGCCTTCAGGCAGGAAGAAGGTCACACCCAGCGCACGACCGCGCGGAATGATGGTCACTTTATGCACCGGATCGTGCTCAGGCACCAGGCGTCCAATGATGGCATGGCCTGCTTCGTGATAGGCGGTTGACTCTTTCTGCGCTTCCGTCATCACCATAGAGCGGCGTTCCGCACCCATCATGATTTTGTCTTTCGCTTTCTCAAACTCAACCATCGATACCACACGCTTGTTTGAACGGGCAGCAAACAGCGCAGCTTCGTTGACAAGGTTAGCCAGGTCAGCACCAGAGAAGCCAGGCGTACCACGCGCAATGATTGCCGCATCGATATCGGTCGCCAGCGGAACACGGCGCATATGCACTTTCAGAATCTGCTCACGGCCACGTACGTCTGGCAAGCCCACCACAACCTGACGGTCGAAGCGGCCTGGACGCAACAGCGCCGGGTCAAGCACGTCAGGACGGTTAGTCGCGGCGATAACGATAATACCTTCGTTACCTTCGAAACCATCCATCTCAACCAGCATCTGGTTCAGCGTCTGCTCACGTTCATCATGACCACCGCCCAAACCCGCGCCACGCTGACGGCCTACCGCATCGATCTCATCGATAAAGATGATGCACGGCGCGGCTTTTTTGGCCTGTTCGAACATGTCACGCACACGAGATGCGCCGACACCGACAAACATTTCAACGAAATCAGAACCGGAGATGGTAAAGAAAGGCACCTTCGCTTCACCGGCAATCGCTTTCGCCAGCAGGGTTTTACCGGTACCCGGAGGACCGACCATCAGCACGCCTTTCGGAATCTTACCGCCCAGCTTCTGGAAGCGGCTCGGTTCACGCAGATATTCCACCAGCTCGGCGACTTCCTCTTTCGCTTCGTCACACCCGGCAACGTCGGCGAAAGTGGTTTTGATCTGGTCTTCCGTCAGCATGCGGGCTTTGCTTTTGCCGAAGGACATCGCGCCCTTGCCGCCACCGCCCTGCATCTGACGCATAAAGAAGATCCACACCCCGATCAGCAGCAGCATCGGGAACCACGAAATGAATATCGACGCCAGCAGGCTTGGCTCTTCCGGTGGTTCGCCAACCACTTTGACGTTTTTGGTCAAGAGGTTATCGAGCAACTTGGGATCATTGACAGGAATGTAGGTCGTATATTTATTGCTGTCTTTTTTAATAACGTTAATTTCACGCCCGTTAATACGTGCCTCGCGGACCTGATCCTGGTTCACTTCCGACAGGAAGGTTGAATAATCAACCCTACGGCCATTCGACTCGCTGGGCCCAAAGCTCTGGAATACTGACATCAGCACGACCGCGATGACTAACCAGAGAATCAGGTTTTTCGCCATGTCACTCAAGGGATTAACCTCATATTACAACGGTGTTAACAGATAGCGTAGGGTACTATAGATCCTTCATACATGGAATCGCAGCAAAACTGCGGACTTCTCCAGCAATTTGGTTATAGTTTGCGCCCAGTCGCCACAATGTACACTTCACGTGAACGTGACCGTGAAGCGTCCGGCTTACGAATTTTCACTTTCGTAAACAGGGAGCGAATTTCCCGCAGGTATTCATCGAAGCCATCTCCCTGAAACACTTTCACTACAAAGCTGCCGCCGGGTGCCAGAATATCGCGACACATTTCCAGCGCCAGCTCGACTAAATACATCGACCGGGGAATATCTACGGCAGGTGTACCACTCATGTTCGGTGCCATATCGGACATGACAACCTGAACTTTCTGATCGCCGACGCGCTCAAGCAGCGCATTGATCACTGATTCTTCACGAAAATCGCCCTGAAGAAAATCAACACCGACAATCGGATCCATAGGCAGGATATCACAGGCAATAACGCGACCTTTGTTCCCAATTTGCTGTACCACATATTGTGACCAGCCACCGGGTGCAGCACCCAGATCTACCACGGTCATGCCGGGTTTGAAAAGCTTGTCACCCTGTTGTATTTCATCAAGTTTAAACCAGGCGCGCGAACGCAACCCTTTTTTCTGCGCCTGAAGCACATATTTATCGCTAAAGTGTTCCTGGAGCCAGCGGCTGGAGCTGGCCGAACGCTTTTTACCCGTCATATTATTTCCAACTAAATCGTCATCGTAGCGATAAACCTGCACGCAATGGGTTGCGTCGATTTGGTGATATACCCGAGATGGCGGTAGAATGAACCGTTTTCAATCCCTGAGTAAGTAAAAAACTACGATGAATCTAAGTACCAAACAAAAACAGCACCTCAAGGGCCTCGCCCATCCGCTCAAGCCAGTGGTTATGCTGGGTGGTAATGGCCTGACCGAAGGCGTGCTGGCCGAAATCGAGCAGGCTCTCGCCCATCACGAACTGATCAAGGTGAAAATTGCCTCAGAAGATCGTGAAACGAAGCAGCTGATCGTTGAGGCTATCGTGCGTGAAACCGGCGCCAGCAACGTACAGGTGATCGGCAAAACGCTGGTGCTGTACCGCCCGTCTAAAGAGAGCAAAATTTCTCTGCCACGTTAAGTGGGCAAAGAAAGTGCCATGCTCTTACCTCAGATAAAAGGCCGCAATGCGGCCTTTTTCCTTTCTTTACATTGTGCTTTAACGCTTTTCAAAGCGTAGCAACATCTTAAAGGTATTCCACCTTCAGAATTTCATATTCAACATCGCCGCCAGGGGTTTTGATAATGGCCACATCATCGGCCTCTTTACCCACAAGGCCACGTGCCATCGGTGAATTGACCGAAATCAGATTTTGCTTAAAATCCGCTTCGTCATCCCCCACGATACGATAGGTCGACTCTTCGTCGGTCTCGATATTCAGCACAGTAACCGTCGCGCCGAAAATCACGCGGCCGGTTTTTGGCATCTGGGTCACGTCAATGACCTGCGCATTAGAGAGTTTGGCTTCAATCTCCTGAATACGGCCTTCACAGAAGCCCTGCTCTTCACGTGCGGCATGATATTCCGCATTCTCTTTCAGGTCGCCATGCTCGCGCGCGTCAGCGATAGAGGCAATAATGCGCGGACGCTTCACGGTTTTCAGCTCGTTCAGCTCTTCGCGCAATCTTTCAGCGCCTCTTAACGTCATCGGAATCTGATTCATTTAAGCTCCTCGTCATCTAACCTGTTTAACGGTGTCATCCTGACCGGTGACTGCAGAAAAAAGCGTTCTGCGACGCATTAGCCGGTTTTGCAAACAAAAGAATCCTGACCCGGATAGTGTTCCAGGCCAGAAAAGGGTTTTGCAATTTGATACGTATTTTACCCCAGAGTTCACTGCGGGTCATCGTTTACTTTCCACCGTCCAGCGACGTAGTATTGACGGCTTCACCTGCCAGTTACCGCGAGATTATGCGATTTTCACGACTTGTTACCGGATTAACCTGTGCATTTATGCTGCAGGCACAAGCAGCGCCAGTTGATGAATACATGCAGTATCTGCCAGATGGCGCCAATCTGGCGCTGATGGTGCAGAAAGTGGGTGCATCAACGCCGATTATTGATTACCACGGAAAACAGATGGCGTTACCCGCCAGTACCATGAAGGTGGTGACAGCGCTGGCGGCTTTACTGGAACTGGGCGGAGACTACCGTTTTCAGACCACATTTGAGACCAAAGGCGCGCTGGTCGATGGTACGCTGAACGGCGATTTAGTGGCACGTTTTGCCGGCGATCCCACCTTAAGCCGACAGGATCTGCGCAACATGGTGGCGGCGTTAAAGAAACAGGGTATCACCCATATTAAAGGCAATCTGGTGATTGATACCTCGGTTTTTGCCAGCCATGACATGGCGCCGGGCTGGCCGTGGAACGATCTGACCCAGTGCTTCAGCGCCCCGCCAGGTGCCGCTATCGTGGATAAAAACTGTTTCTCTGTCTCGCTCTACAGCGCGAGTACGCCGGGCGAGAACGCATTTGTCCGTATCGCCTCCTACTATCCGGCGCATATGTACAGCCAGGTACGCACCATCGGCCGCAACAGCGGCGAAGGGCAATATTGCGAACTGGACGTGGTGCCGGGCGAACTCAACCGCTATACCCTGACCGGCTGTATGCGTCAACGCGCCGAACCGTTGCCGCTGGCCTTTGCCGTTCAGGATGGCGCGGCCTGGGCAGGTGAGATCCTGAAAGCGGAACTGCGGGCGGCGGAGATCGATTACAGCGGGCATCTGGTACGTCAGTCGCAGGCCACCGAGCCAGGTACCGTGCTGGCCTCGACCCAGTCGGCACCACTGCATACCCTGCTGCACACCATGCTCAAGAAGTCAGACAACATGATTGCGGATACGGTATTTCGTACCATAGGCCATCACTACTTCAACGTGCCGGGGACTTTCCGTGCCGGACAGGACGCGATTCGTCGCATCCTGAAAGCCAAAGCCAATATCGACATGGGGAACAGCATTCAGGTCGACGGTTCGGGTCTCTCTCGTCATGACCTGATTTCGCCGCAAACCATGATGCAGGTGTTGCAGTACATTGCAAAGAATGACAGCACGCTGGATTACATCTCGATGCTGCCACTGGCTGGTTATGACGGCACGCTGCAGTACCGTGGCGGACTGCATGAGGCGGGACTGGATGGCAAGGTGTCGGCGAAAACCGGTTCACTGCAGGGGGTTTACAACCTGGCGGGCTTTATCACCACCTCCAGCGGCGCGCGGGTGGCCTTTGTGCAGTTCCTCTCCGGCTACGCGGTGCCACCGGAAAATCAGCGTACCCGCCGGATTCCGCTGGTGCGATTTGAGAGCCGGCTCTACCGCGATATTAATCAGAACAACTGATTATCCGGCACAAAAAAACGCAGCGATCCTCCGGGACGCTGCGTTTTTTTTAGCGCTAAACCGATCAGAAGCGGGTGTTGACACTCATATAGTAAGTGCGGCCCGATTCGTTAAAGGTATTGGCGCCGGCACCGTAGAGATAAGCACCCGTCGTGGCGTTACCGGTGGTCTGCGCATTGCCTTCGCGGAAGTGGCGCTTATCGAACAGGTTGTCGATCCCTACGGTGACGCTGGCATATTTGTTGACGTCATAGGTGCCGCTCATGCCTACTACTGAGTAAGGACTGACTTCATCAGTGGCGCTGCCGGTGACCGGATTGCCTTTGTAGTCATACTTTTTCGGGACCTGTTTGCCGTACCAGGTCAGCGTGGTTTGCAACGACAGATCCTGCGTCGCCTGCCAGCTCAGCGTCGAGTTAAGGGTATATTCCGGGATCACCGACAGCCGATCGCCGGTCTCTTTGTTCTTACTCTGCAACATGTAGGTGAAGTTATTGTTCCAGCTTACGCTGTCTGAGAACGGCACGTTGACCGTCCCTTCCAGACCTTCCACTACCGCTTTCGGTACGTTTTCCCATTTGTAGATGTCGGTCGTACCGTTCGAGGCAGTACCGGTGGGCAGCGTACCCGCTTCAATCTTATTGCGGTAGTCGTTGCGGAACCAGGTCAGACCGGCCTGATAACCCTCATGCTTCCACTCCAGCCCAATCTCTTTATTGATGCTGTTTTCCGCTTTTAAATCGTCGTTGCCCATCAGATAACAGGCACCGGTGCTGGCGGCGCAGCCCTGACCGTTGCTGTAAAGCAGGTAGTTGGGGTTGGTCTGATAGAGGCTCGGGGCTTTGTAGGCGCGGGCAATCCCCATTTTCAACGTGAAGTCATCGCCTAATCCTTGTGACAGATTAAGTGACGGGCTCCAGTTATTGCCCACGATAGAGTGGTAATCGAAACGCAGCGCTGGCGTCAGCATGGTGCTGTCGGTCAGTTCAATGTTGTCTTCAGCAAACAGCGAGAAGATTTCCGCCTGAGAATAGGGGCTGCGTCCGGTGGTGGCGACGCCCGGGATTGAACCGTAATTGGCCGCCTGGGTCGTCGAGGAGGGGTCCTTCATCCGCTGCTGGTTCCACTCGGTGCCGAGAGTCGCGGTCTGGTTGACCAGCCATTCGAACGGAATACTGATTTCACTGTGCAACAGCACATCATCCAGCTGGATGGTATTAAAGTTGCTGTTAGAGAAGATCCCTTCGGTGCCGCCCGCCAGCCCTTCATTCAGGCGCGAGTTACGGGTGTTCTCATACTGTGCATAGGTATCAGTGCTAATGCCATTATCCCAGGCGCCGGTCCACTTCAGCGAGAAGTTCTGACGATAGAGGCGGTTGGTCTCCTCACCATATTTACTTTTCACCAGCGCATTGGTGTTGGTGTTCTGGGTGTCACCGGCATACAGGTTGCCCTGGCGACTGTAGCCAGCGCCCAACTCCAGCGCCTGCATCGGGGCAAAGGCCCAGCGCAGTAAGGCGTGGATATCTTTGTTCACCGAACCTTCACGACCTGCAGGATACGAGCCAGCATAGGTACCGGTGCGTTCAGCGGCATGACCTTCATTAATGTCGTAAGCATCGGCCTGGGTTTTTGCCAGCCCGCCATACAGCCGGAAACTGAAATCGTCGCCTAACGGCCCTTCCAGACTAAAGTTAGTGCGTTTGGTTGCGCCTTCGTCGCTATGCTGCGGCACGTTGTAATAGGCGCTCCAGGAGCCGTGCCACTGATTATCCATCTGTTTTTTAGTGATGATGTTCACTACCCCACCTGCGGCACCGTTACCGTAACGGGCGGCGGCCGGACCGCGAATGACATCAATCCGCTCAATAAGCTCTGGCGGAACCCAGTTCGTGTCGCCGCGCGTATCACGCTCGCCGCGCCAGCCAAGACGCACCGAGTTGCGGCTGGTAACCGGCAGGCCATCGATTAAAATCAGGGTATTTTCCGGGCCCATGCCGCGAATATCGATCTGGCGATTATTACCGCGCTGGCCACTGGTGGAGTTACCGGTCAGGTTAACGCCGGGCATGGTACGAATAATTTCAGAGACGTCGCGCGCGGGCGGACGTTTTTTGATTTCGTCGGCGGTGATGGTGGAGACACCGGGTGCCTGCAGCGTCTGCTGGGCGGCCGTCACCGTCATGGTGGTTTCGCTGGCAGTATCGGAGGCGTAGCTGGTGATGCCTGGCTCAGCGGCTGCTGTACCGGTAGAAATGAGAGCGGTGGTGAAACCCAGTTCAATCATAATGGCTAACGAAAGCCGGGATAACTTTTTCATTTTTTTATTCCTGGATTGCCAGCGAAAGGCCACTGCCGGCGCGCCGGTGAAAAGGTAAGTACCTTGCCTGCAACGCATTCCAGTTCTCTGCGGACCCATATCAGGCAACCTTACACCTGGTCTGAAGCCCGATACGGCAGAGAGGATGCGCGCGCTCCCTGTAGAGCGGAAACACCCTATTGCAAATGAAAATAATTATCAATAGTATTATTCATAACATGCAAGACCCTAATCAAGTGCAGTGATTAACTGATGGCGCGTATGACGTGGTTAAATGAAATGACCGGCAGTGACGCCTGGTGGCAACAGCAGCAGCAACAGGGCATTCCCCTGATTGAACCCGGTGATGAGGGAACCTGTCAGGTCACCTTCTTCTGGCGTGATCCGCACGGCGATGAGTCACACTCAGCCACGCGTCACGTCTGGATCAATATCACCGGCGTGACCGATCACCATCAATCCGCTGCACCCTCCTCCTTAATACGCGTTCCCCATACCGATGTCTGGTGGTGGCAAACCACTCTGCCCGCTGAGTGGCGCGGCAGTTACTGCCTGATGCCCGATAGCCAGGCGGAGAGGTTCGACGGCCAGACGGATATGCAGGCGCTGCGGCAATGGTGGCAGGAAAAATTCCCTTCGGCGCAGCCGGATCCGCTTAATCCACTGCGCGGCTGGGCAGGAGGGCGTGGGATGGCGGTTTCACCGCTGCATCTGCCGCTGGCGCCCGATCAGTCGCTGTGGCGCGATGTTGATCGCGGCCATCCGGCAGATATTCCGCTGCAATCACTGTTGTGGCGCAGCGAACGGCTGGGCAACCAGCGTAGAGTATGGGTTTACTGTAGCGGCGATGAGCAACCTGGCGAACGTCCGCTGGCGTTACTGCTGGATGGTCAGTTCTGGGCGCAGACCATGCCGGTTGCCGGTCCACTCCGTCAGCTCACCGCCGCAGGTGAACTGCCACCGGCAGTCTACGTGATGATCGACATCATCGATCGCGAACACCGCAGCCGGGAACTGCCCTGCAATCCCGATTTCTGGCTGGCGGTTCAGCATGAACTCCTGCCGCTGGTTCAGCAGGCTGTTCCCTGCCGGATGCAGGACGGCAGCACGCTGGTGGCGGGACAGAGTTTTGGTGGACTCTCCGCAGCCTACGCCACCTTAAACTGGCCAGAGACCTTTGGTGCCGCCATCAGCCTTTCCGGCTCCTTCTGGTGGCCGGAACGCGGTAACCCCAACGGCTGGTTACCGCAACAATTACAACAAGGTTTGCTGCAGGCACCGCCGCGCCGCTTTTACCTCGAAGCAGGACGGCGAGAGCGGCTGATTCTGGCAGCGAATCAACAGCTTGAGCGTGATTTAATCGTGGCCGGACATCAGGTCAGCTATCACCCGGTTGAAGGGGGACACGACGCGCTGTGCTGGCGCGGCGGCCTGCTGGCCGGACTTAAAGCAATGTGGCAATACCCCTGATTCGCTTATCTCCCCTTTTGCACGCAGCAGGCCGATCGCGGTCAGCCGCGGCGTGCAGGATAAGGGCGAGATCTCGCCCGCACTTCATGGGCAGGAGACCGATATGCAACAACTCAACCCCTTCGACGATCCGCAGCAGCAATGTCGCGTACTGATCAATAATCAGCAGCAGTACAGCCTGTGGCCCGCTTTCCGTGCTATTCCGGCAGGCTGGCAGCCGGTGTTTGGGCCGCAGCCACAGGCGCTTTGCCTGAGCTGGCTGAATGAACACTGGCACGATATTCGCCCGAACAGCGGGAGCGACAATGTCTGAGATCACCACGAACCCGAATCTGACCGACCAGACTACACTGCCGCTGGTGGCCGCTCAGCCCGGCATCTGGATGGCAGACCAGCTATCTCCGCACGCCAATGCCTATGCGGTCGCGCACTTCGTCGAGCTGCGCGGGGCGATCAACAGCGCGCTGCTGGCCAAAGCCATTGTTGCCGGAATGCAGGAAGCGGACACGCTGAATATGGCGTTTGGCGAGCAGGATGGCGAACCACTGCAGTGGCCTGCGCCGCAGCGCTTTGCTGAGCCGCAGATGATTGACCTGCGCAATTCAGCCGATCCCGCAGCTGCGGCTCGCGCGCTGATGCAGCAGGATATGTCCGGTGACCTGCGGGTGGTGAGCGGCGCGCCGCTTTATCATCACAGCCTGCTGCGATTAAGTGACGATCACTGGTACTGGTATCAGCGTTATCACCATCTGGTGGTCGATGGCTTCAGTTTTACCGCACTGACCCGCCGTATCGCCAATCTCTACAGCGCCTGGCTACGCGATGAAGCGCCGGGGCCGACGCCCTTTACCCCGTTCAGGGAGGTGGTTGACGAGTACCAGCGTTATCAGCAATCCACCGGCTGGCAGCGTGATGCGCAGTTCTGGCGCGAAAAAGGCGCGCAGCTCCCCGCGCCCGCCTCGCTGTCCGATCTGCCGCTGGCCGGTCAGAGCGCCACTACCGATCTGCTGCGACATACCTTTGCGCTGGATCGCAGCGCATTTCAGACGTTGCTGACGCATACCCGACAGCAGCAGCTCAGCGCGGCGGACACCGCGATTGCGCTGGTCTCACTCTGGCTGGCGCGCCTTACCGGACAAAATGACTTTGCGGCAGGTTTCATCTTTATGCGCCGCATCGGTTCCGCCGCACTGTGCGCCACCGGTCCGGTGATCAATGTGCTGCCGATGGCGGTGCGCAGCGATCCGGCCCAGCCGCTCAGCGTGCTGGCTGCGCAACTGGCGGGCGAAATAAAAAAAATGCGTCGTCATCAGCGCTACGATGCCGAGCAGGTGCAGCGTGATCTTGGCCGCTCCGGTGACAGCGATCCGCTCTACGGACCGGTCATCAACCTCAAGATGTTCGATTATCAGCTCGATTTTGCGGGTATTGAAGGCGTGACCCATCAACTCGCCTCTGGTCCGGTACGCGATCTGGAAATTGCCATCTACCTCAGTGAACAGGGCGACCTGACGCTGGAGCTGCTGGCAAACGCAGAGCGCTACCGCGAAGCGACCCTGAAACAACATGCCAGCCGTTTTGCGTTGATGCTGTCACAGCTGGCCGCCAGTCCCGACTCTCCGTGCGGCGAACTGGATATGCTGACGCCCGCTGAACATCAGCAGTTAGCGACCCTCAATAACACGACGATGCCGCTGCCGGCGGAGACGCTGAGTAGCCTGCTGCTCAGCCAGGCACAGCGTACCCCGCTGGCACCGGCGCTGGCGGATGAGGCGCATCAGCTCAATTATCAACAGATGCAGCAGCAGGTGGCGGCGCTGGCGCAGCAGCTGATTGCGCAGGGCGTGGCAGCGGGCGATATCGTTGCCGTCGCGCTGCCGCGCTCGATCTTCCTGTCGCTGGCGCTGCAGGCCATTGTCAGCGCGGGCGCCACTTATCTGCCGCTCGACACCGGCTATCCCGACGACCGCCTGCAGATGATGCTGGAAGATGCCGCACCGAAAACCCTGATCACCTGCCGTGAACTGGCTGGCCGACTGGCGGCCCTTTCACCGGTCACGCCACTGTTTTACGACGCGCTGCTTACCCCGGTCCGGACGGCAATCGGTCAGCAGCCGCGTCCGCAGGATGGCGCTTATCTTATCTACACCTCCGGCTCCACCGGTCGGCCAAAAGGGGTGCTGGTCAGCCATCAGGCGATCGTCAACCGCCTGCTGTGGATGCAGGATCACTATCCGCTCGGCAATGATGATGTGGTGTTGCAGAAAACCCCGAGCAGCTTCGACGTGTCGGTGTGGGAATTCTTCTGGCCACTAATGACTGGCGCACAGCTGGTAATGGCCCCGCCAGATGCACATCGCGATCCGGAGGCGCTGCAACAGCTCTTCACCCGCTATCGCGTTACGACGACCCATTTTGTTCCATCGATGCTGGCTGCCTTTGTCGCCACGCTGCAGGATGATGATGCCGTAGCGCGCTGCGCGACGCTGCGCCAGGTGTTCTGCAGCGGCGAAGCGTTACCGGCCGATCTGTCACGTCAGTGGCAAACGCTGACCCAGATCGCCCTGCACAATCTCTACGGTCCGACCGAAGCAGCGGTGGATGTCAGCTACTACCCGGCATCGGGTGCCGGACTGGCGGCGGTTGAGGGTGCCAGCGTGCCAATTGGCTACCCGGTCTGGAATACCGGCTTACGGATTCTGGATGCCCGTCTGCAACCGGTGCCGCCTGGCGTGGCCGGCGATCTCTATCTGACCGGCGTGCAGCTGGCGCACGGTTATCTGGACCGTCCCGACCTGACCGCCAGCCGCTTTGTCGCTGATCCGTATGGCGACGGCAGCCGGATGTATCGCACCGGTGATGTCGCACGCTGGCTGAATAACGGTGCCGTTGAATACCTCGGCCGCAGCGATGACCAGCTCAAAATTCGCGGCCAGCGCATTGAACTGAATGAAATTGATCACGCGCTGGCGGCCCTGCCCGGCGTGGTGCAGGCGGTAACGCACGCACGGGTGCTGGGCGGCAGAGACGATCAGCAGGGTGATGCCCGCCAGCTGGTGGGCTATGTGGTGGCGGATCAGCCGATTGATGCCGCAGCGATGCGGCAGACACTGGCGATGCAGTTACCGGCACATATGGTGCCGGTCGCCATTGTCCAGCTGGCCGCATTACCGCTCAGCAGCAACGGCAAACTGGATCGTAAAGCGCTGCCGCTGCCGCAAACGCAGGTAGCAGAAGCCGGTCGTGCCCCGCTTCCGGGTCTGGAAACCACGCTGGCGCAGGCGTTCGCCACCCTGCTGGAACGGGAGTCGGTCAGCGCCCAGGATGATTTCTTCGCCCTCGGCGGCCACTCGTTACTGGCGATGCGGCTGGCGGCACAGTTGCGCCATCATCTTAATCAGCCGGTTTCGGTCGGCCAGATTATGGTCGCCTCCACGGTGGAAAAACTGGCGGCCTTGCTGAGCGGTGAACCGGCTGAGGCCAGCCGGGCCGGCTTTGAAGCGGTGCTGCCGCTGCGGCGCGGCAACGGGCCGACGCTGTTCTGTTTCCATCCGGCCTCCGGTTTTGCCTGGCAGTTCAGCGTGCTGCAACGTTATCTCGATGCGCGCTGGTCGCTGCTTGGCATTCAATCGCCAGACCTCGCCAGTCCGCTCAACCAGGCACAGCATCTCGATGCGGTGTGTGACGCGCACCTGGCAACGATTCGTCAGCAGCAGCCGCACGGTCCTTACTATTTCCTCGGCTATTCGCTGGGCGGAACGCTGGCGCAGGGTATCGCGGCGCGGCTGGAAGCGGCAGGTGAAACCGTTGCTTTCCTCGGTCTGCTGGACACCTGGCCGCCAGAGACGCAGAACTGGGATGAAAAGCGTGGGGAGAACGTGCTGGACCCGGCGGTACTGGAAGAGGTTAACCGGGAGCGCGAACAGTTTATCGCCGCGCAACGCCAGCAGGCAGGTGAAGGGATGGAGGCGCTGTTTACCACCATCGAAGCCAACTACGCCAGCTCGGTGCGACTGCTGGCTACCGCCCGCAGCGCGCGCTTTAACGGTCGTGCCACTCTGTTCCTGGCGGAGCAGACGCAGCAGCCCGGTCAGGATGCCCGCCGTGCCTGGTCGCCTTACGTTGCCCAACTGGAGATATGGCCGCTGGATTGCGCCCACGTCGAGATCATTTCGCCGCGGATGTTTGAGCAGATTGGGCCACGTCTGCAGCAGTTGCTGTCCGCGTTTTAATCTGTCGGTGCGCGGCTTACTGCTGCGCGCCTTCCCGGCGGCTGAAGGCGGGATCAGCGGGCTGCACGTCCCAGCGGCACTATCATCGGGGTATGCGCCACCGGATCGTCAACAATCATGCAGCGCAGGCCGTAAATGGCCTCAATCAGCGCCGGCGTCACGATGTCGGCCGGTTTGCCTTCCGCAATAATCTCTCCATCACGCATGGCGATCAAATGGCTGGCATAGCGGCACGCCTGATTAAGGTCATGCAGTACCACCACCAGCGTACGGCCATGCTGCTGATTAAGATCCTGCATGAGTTCCAGCAGCTCAATCTGATGAGCGATATCCAGCCAGGTGGTCGGTTCATCCAGCAACAGCAGCGGGGTTTGCTGCGCCAGCACCATCGCAATCCAGACCCGCTGCCGCTGACCGCCGGACAGCGTATCGACCGGCTGCTGTGCCAGGTCGGCAACGCCGGTCGCCAGCATCGCCTGCTGCACCGCCGCCTCATCTTCCTGACGCCAGCGGCCAAACAGCGGCTGATGCGGATAACGCCCGCGCGCCACCAGTTCACTGACGCTGATACCGGCAGGCGCATTCGAGCTTTGCGGCAGCAGCCCGAGCCGGCGCGCCACCTCTTTGGTGGAGTAGTGGGTGATGGCATTGCCATCCAGCAGCACCTCACCCCGTAACGGCGCGGCCAGCCGGCTCAGGGTGCGCAATAGCGTCGATTTCCCGCAGGCATTGGGGCCAATAATCACCGTCAGTTCCCCGTCAGGGATGGTGATCGACAGGTTCTCCGCCACGATTTTTTGTCATAACCGAGCGTCAGCGCATCGCCCTGCAAACGTGTTGTCACTGTCATTGGCGTCGCGCCTCCCGCACCAGTAGAGCAATCAGATAAAGTCCGCCCAGGCTGACCGTGATGACGCCAACCGGCAGCTGATAGGGCAGGAAAAAGTGCTGCGCGGCGTAGTCAGCGGCGGTGAGCAGCAGCGCGCCGCACAGCGCCGCCAGCGGCAAGGCACCTTTGATGCCGCCACACAGCCGGCGGGCGATCTGCGGTGCCAGCAGGGCGATAAACGAAATCGGCCCGACCAGCGCGGTTGACGCCGCCGTCAGGATCACCCCGACCAGCATCAGCAAAATACGACTGCGCTCAACCGGTACGCCCAGCGCGCAGGCGGTATCATCGCCCATCTCCAGCAGCCGCATGCGCCGCGCCAGCAGCGACGTCGCCAGCAGCGCCAGCAGCAGCACGCTGATCACCGGCGTGGTTTTCGCCCAGCTGATACCGTTCAGCGAGCCAGCGCTCCACAATCCGGCGCTCAATGCCGCTTCCAGTGAAGCGCTGATGATCAGCCAGCTATTCAGCGCCATCAGCAATGCCCGCACGCTGATACCCACCATAATCAACCGGAAGGTATCTACACCGTTGCGCCAGCTAAACAGCCAGACCACGCCCGCGGTCAGCAAGCCGCCAGTCAGTGCCGCCAGCGTCATGCCTTCCATATTCTGCTGAAACAGCACCAGCGCCACCAGCACCCCGCTGTAAGCCCCGGTGTTAAAACCCAGGATGTCCGGGCTGCCGAGCGGGTTGCGCAGCAGCGACTGGAAAATGGCGCCGCTGACACCCAGCGCAGCACCAATCAGCAGCGCCATCATCACCCGCGGCAGACGCCATTCCAGCACGATCAGCTGAATATTGCGTGCCGCCTCACCGTTGATCACCTGCCATAGCTGTGCCGACGAGATCGGCAGGGTGCCGCGCGTCACGCCGAGGAAGGCCAGCGCCAGACAGGCCAGCAGCAGCCAGGTGCCATTGAGTGCGGCGCGTTTCATACCGCACCTCTGCCAGCCTTGCGGCGCACCAGCACAATCAGCATCGGCGCGCCGAGAATCGCCGTCACAATCGACACACGTAGCTCGCCCGGCACCAGCACCCGGCCGAGAATATCGGCGGCCAGCAGCAGACAGGGCGTGATAACAAGGGTGCCAGGCAGCATCCAGCGATGATCGTTGCCAAGCAGCCAGCGTGCCAGATGCGGCGTCATTAATCCGACAAAGGCAATCGGACCTACCGCGGCGGTGGCGGCCCCGCTCAGCAACGCAATCGCCAGCAGCCCGGTCAGCTGGGTGCGGACAACGCGGGTACCCAGCGCCGTCGCCATGTCACCCCCCCATGCTGAGGCTGTTAAGCGACCGCGCCAGCAGCAGCGCCAGCAGAGAGCCGACCGCCACCGCAGGAAACGTCGTGCGCAGAATGGCAAAATTGCGGATATCCAGCGAACCGCTGTGCCAGAAACGCAGATGGTCATAGATGTCAGGATTCAGCAGCGATAAGCCGGAGGTTAAGCCTTCCAGCACCGCGCCCAGCGCGACCCCGGCCAGCGTCAGCCGCACCGGATTGACCCGTCCGCCACCGATCGCGCCAGTCAGCGCCACCAGCAACGATGCCAGTAGCGCGCCGACAAAGGCAAAACCGAGCCAGTCAGCCGGGGAATCGGCACCGAACAGCGCAATGCCCAGCACCACCGCGAAGCCGGCCCCGGCATTAATCCCCAGAATGCCGGGATCGGCCAGCGGGTTTCGCGTCAGGCTTTGCATCAGTGCGCCCGCCACGCCAAGACCTGCGCCCGCCAGCAGCCCGGCCAGGGTACGCGGCAGTCGGGCGTCACGCACAATGATGCAGTCAGCGCTGGAGCAGCGGGTCAGCAACGCCTGGGTGACATCATGGAAGGCAATGGATTTGGCACCCAGCATCAGGCTGAGCGCGAGGAGCAGCAACAGCAGCATCCCTGAGCCTGCTATTACACGGAATTGACGCATCACAGTTAAACCTTTACGGATTCAATGGCATCGGGATAGAAACCATTATGATAATGATACTTGTTATCGTTATTACACATTTTTTGTATGTTACCATGACTCGCAAACTCAATGATGAGGAAAATGGGTGCAAAAAGGCGACGTTATGAACAAACCCTCCCACTTTATCGATCTCAGCCTGCTGAAAACCCATCCCGCTTTTCGCGCCGTGTTTATTGCTCGCTTCATCTCGATTGTCGCGCTCGGTATGCTGGCGGTCGCCGTGCCGGTACAGATTCAACAGTTAACCCAATCGCCGTTGCTGGTGGGTCTGGCGGTGACGCTGGCCGGAGCCGGCATGTTTATTGGCCTGCTGACCGGTGGCGTACTGGCCGATCGCTATGAGCGCCGGCGCCTGATCCTGTTTGCCCGTTCAACCTGCGGCCTTGGGTTTATCGCCCTGTGCGTTAATGCACTGCTGCCTGTTCCCTCGGTGATCGCGGTGTTTGTGCTGGGCCTGTGGGATGGCTTTTTTGGTGCCATCGGTGTCACCGCGCTGCTGGCCGCTACGCCAGCGCTGGTGGGCCGTGAAAATATTATGAAAGCGGGCGCGATCACCATGCTGACGGTGCGCTTTGGTGCCATTCTGTCACCGGCAATTGCCGGACTGGTCATTGCCCACGGCGGCGTCGCCTGGAACTATGGACTGGCGGCGCTTGGTACCTTACTGACGGTACTCACCCTGCTGCGCCTGCCGACGCTTGCCCCACCGCCACAACGGCGTGAGCATCCACTGAAAGCGTTATCGGGGGGAATTGGTTTTCTGTTTGCCAGCCCGATAGTGGGTATGGCGGCGCTGGTCGGCGCGCTGGTGACCTTAGCCAGTGCGGTGCGCGTACTCTATCCGGCGCTGGCACCGCACTGGCAAGTTGGGCTGGAGCAGCTGGGGCTGATGTATGCCGCCGTGCCGCTCGGGGCCGCGTTCGGGGCCTTAACCAGCGGCCGGCTGGCGCAGTCACCGCAGCCGGGCCGCCTGATTCTGGCCAGCGCCATTGCCGCTTTTATTGCCCTGGGCCTGTTCAGCCTGATGCCGTGGTTCAGCCTGAGCCTGGTCTGTCTCGCCGTGTTTGGCTATTTCAGCGCCATCAACAGCCTGGTGCAATATGCCCTGATCCAGACGCTGACCCCGGATGCGCTGCTTGGGCGGATCAACAGCCTGTGGACGGCACAAAATGTTACCGGCGATGCGATTGGCGCGGCGATGATTGGCGCGATGGGTTCACTGCTGCTGCCGCAGCAGGCGGCAGGCCTGTTGGGCCTGGCTGCCACCGTGCTGGGTGTGGTGATGTGGTTACTGATGGCGCGTTTGCGCCGTTATCAACCGCCTGCGCCGACGCAAACGGAAGAGTCCGCATTATGATTTAACGAACAGCGCCTCCAGCCGGTTCAACAGGTTGCTGGCGCTGTAGTAATCAAGACGAAAGGTATCCAGCCCCAGCGCGTAAACCGCTTTGGCACGCACCGCCGGGGTTTGCGCCAGGAAAGGATTCTTCATGACCTGCTCTGCGGTCTGCGGCTCAGCAGCAAACAGCAGATACGAGTGACCATTTAATCCCGCCGCCAGATTTTCCCCTGACAGCTGAACAATGTCTTTACGCTGCCCCATGCTGTGACCGTGCTGCATGTCGGCAGGCGGTGTGGCCAGAGTGAACCCCAGCTGCTGCAGCAATTTTCCCTGCGCCGATGCCTCAGTCCACAGATTGACGGCGCGACCGTCGCCGTTCCACACCAGGGCGGAGACCGGCTGCGGCGGCAGCGTCAATGCGGATTTAAGCCTTTTTTCCTGCGCATCAAACGCGCTGATGCGGGCGACAGCGTCAGCTTCATGGCCGGTTGCCTCACCCAGCAGTGTCACAAGCTGCTGCCAGCTTTTATCGTCATAGTTGATCACCAGAACCGGTGCGATAGCGGTCAGCTGATCGACCAGTTTAATCGCCGAATCATTGCCGGTGGCGCTGACCACAATCAGGTCCGGTGCTTCCGCCGCAATCGCTTCAGCATTGGGTTCACCAATATAGAGGCGTTTCACGCCGCGCTGTTTTGCCACCTCGCCCCACTGACGGAAGAATCCCTGCCCATCGGCCAGCCGGCTGTTGGGTGCCGTTGCACCACTGGCAATCACCGGGGCATTAATCGCCAGCAGCGATCCGGTCAGGGTGACGCTGGTCGAGACAATGCGGGTTGGCGCCTGGGATAAAGTCACACTGCCTTTCGCGCCTGTTATCGTGCGCGGCCAGCCGTTCTGGGCCGCAGCCATGAAACTGATACTGAAGAAAAACAGCGCGATTGCCGCCTTTACACCACGTTTAGTCATAAATTTCAGTCCACTTTTATGCTGGCAATTTGCCCTGCTGTTTGTGCTGATTTAACAGGAAAACGCAGCCGAAACACCGCGTATTTATTGACACTTCCGGCTAATCAACGTAGGTTACTGGGCCACAATACAAATGATAATCATTATTAATTATCTTATCATTTATAGGTGAAAATTATGGTGGAATCGTTGACGTTTGAACATCCCTTGTTGCAGGATTTCTCCGCGTTGTGCCGCGGTTTCCTGTTTACCTCTCCCTGGCAAAGCCTGACCACGCAAGGCTGTTTCACCACGCTGACCGCCCCGGTGAATGATGGCGAAGCGCTGACAGGGGATTTTCAGCAACAATTGCAGCACCATTTTGCCTCTGCCAGAAAACAGGGGATTGCGAACCCGATTCTGGTGGGCGCGATTCCGTTTGACGTCAATCAGCCATCGGCGCTGTTTATCCCTGAGTCCTGGCAGACCTTTAACCGCGCCGATCTGCACGCGGTGAACGCAACCCGTGAAAATGAACTGCCCCAGGTGAGCCGCCGCACGGCGATACCGGATCATGACATGTTCACCGATATGGTGGCGCAGGCGGTTGCTGCAACGCAGCGTGGCGAGCTGGATAAAGTGGTGCTGTCGCGGCTGATGGATATTACCGCTGAACAGCCGGTGGATACTGCTGACCTGATGCAACGCATCGTGGCGCAAAACCCGAACAGCTATCACTTTCATCTGCCGCTGCCGAAAGGCGGTGCGCTGGTCGGGGCCAGCCCGGAACTGATGATCCGCAAACAGGGCCACAGTTTCAGCTCCTGTCCGCTGGCCGGTTCCGCCCGCCGTGATGCCGATCCACAGCGTGATCAGGCGGCAGGCGAAAGCCTGATGCAGTCAGACAAAGATCGCCATGAACATAAGCTGGTGACCGATGCGATGCGCACCACGCTGCAAGCGCGCAGCCGTGTGCTGGCGGTACCAGAGGAGCCGTCGCTGATCACCACCGCAACCTTATGGCATCTCGCCACCCTGATTGAGGGCGAGGTGCTCGACCCTCGCGAAAATGCGCTGTCGCTGGCCTGTCTGCTTCATCCGACCCCGGCCCTGAGTGGCTTCCCGCATCAGCGCGCCCAGCAGCTGATTCAGCAACTCGAACCGTTCGAACGTCAGCTGTTTGGCGGCATTGTCGGCTGGTGCGACGACCAGGGCAATGGCGAATGGGTCGTGACCATTCGCTGCGGCACGGTGCATGGCCCGCGCGTGCGACTGTTTGCTGGCGCAGGCATCGTAGCTGACTCACAACCGGAATCAGAATGGCGTGAAACCGGCGTCAAACTTGACACCATGCTTCGCGCTTTTGGACTGCAATAAAGGAACCTGTATGACCATTTCCTACAGCCGCTGGCCTGACGATCTGGCCGCGCGTTACCGCGAAAAAGGTTACTGGCTGGATTTGCCGATGACCGACATCCTTGAACGCCACCAGCAGCGCGACAGCGTGGCGGTGATTGATGGCGACCGACAGTTCACTTACCGCCAGCTGGCCCGCTTAAGTGACAACCTGGCAGCGGCGTTGCAGCGTCGTGGCCTGAAATCGGGTGATACCGCGCTGGTGCAACTCGGCAACGTGGCGGAGTTTTACCTGACGCTGTTTGCGCTGTTTAAAATTGGCGTCGCGCCGGTTAACGCGCTGTTCAGCCATCAGCGCACTGAGCTGACGGCGTACGCCAGTCAGATTGCGCCCCGCCTGCTGATTGCCGATCGCAACCATGCGCTATTCGCCGATGATGCGTTTATTGACCAGCTGTGCCGCGATCATGACACGCTACAGCAGGTGATTCTGCGCGGCGCCGGTCAGGCTGAAAACAGCCTTGAAGCGCTGCTGGCCGAACCGGCGGGTGATTTCGTCGCTACGCCGACCGCGGGTGATGAAGTGGCCTTTTCCAGCTGTCAGGCGGCAGCACCGGCACGCCAAAACTGATCCCGCGCACCCATAACGATTACTATTACAGCATCCGCGAGAGTGACGTGATCTGTGGCGTGACCGCTGAAACCCGTTATCTGATCGCCCTGCCCGCTGCGCATAATTTTCCGATGAGCTCACCGGGCGCACTGGGGGTGTTTTACGCAGGCGGACAGGTGATTCTGGCCGCCGATCCCAGCGCCACACTCTGCTTCCCGCTGATTGAAAAGCATCAGGTGACCGATACTGGTCTGGTTCCGCCCGCCGTGAGTCTGTGGCTGCAGGCGATTCAGGAATGGGGCAGCAATGCCGCACTGGCGTCACTGCAACGCATTCAGGTTGGCGGCGCGAAGCTGGGTGAAACGCTGGCGGCGCGCATTCAATCAGAGATTGGCTGCAAACTGCAGCAGGTGTTCGGTATGGCAGAAGGCCTGGTGAACTACACACGGCTTGATGATGATGAAACCACCATTCTCACCACCCAGGGTCGTCCGATCTCCCCGGATGATGAAGTATGGGTCGCCGATGAACAGGGCAATCCGCTGCCGACAGGGGCCATTGGCCGTCTGATGACGCGCGGGCCTTATACCTTCTGCGGCTACTACAACAGCCCGGAACATAACGCCGCCAGCTTTGATCAACAGGGCTTTTACTGCTCCGGCGATCTGATTGAGATCACCCCGCAGGGCAACATCATTGTTCAGGGTCGGGAGAAAGATCAGATCAACCGCGGCGGTGAAAAGATCGCGGCGGAAGAGATCGAAAATCTGCTGCAGCGTCATCCCGATGTGATCCACGCGGCGCTGGTGTCGATGAACGATGAGCTGATGGGTGAAAAGAGCTGCGCCTTTATCGTCGCCCGTCAGCCGGTGAAACCGGTGGCGCTGCGTCGCCACCTGCGTGAACTGGGGGTAGCGGAATTCAAACTGCCCGACCGTATTACCTGCGTAGATGCCCTGCCGCTGACCCCTGTCGGCAAGGTGGATAAAAAACGTCTGCGCCAACAACTTGCCGATCAACAAGCGCAAGCCTGATCTGTCCGGAGATTTTTCTATGGCTATTCCAAAACTGACCTCTTATCCGCTGCCAGCTGCCACTGAGTTACCGACCAACAAGGTAAAATGGGCGCTGGAGTCCGGTCGTGCCGCGCTGCTGATCCACGATATGCAGCGTTATTTCCTGAATTTCTGGGGCGAAAACAGCCCGCTGGTGGAGCAGGTGGTCGACAATATTGCCCGCCTGCGTCGTTACTGCAAAGCGCAGGGGATTCCGGTGTTCTACACCGCGCAGCCCAATGCGCAGAGCGATGAAGATCGTGCGCTGCTCAACGATATGTGGGGGCCGGGCCTGAATAAGCATCCCGATCAGCAGAAGATCGTGGACGCGCTGGCACCGGATGCCGACGATCAGGTGCTGACCAAATGGCGCTACAGCGCCTTCCATCGCTCGCCGCTGGAGTCGATCCTGCAGGAGATGGGCCGCGATCAGCTGATCATCACCGGCGTTTATGCCCATATCGGCTGCCTGACCACCGCTACCGATGCGTTTATGCGCAACATCCAGCCGTTTATGGTGGCCGATGCGCTGGCGGATTTCAGCCGCGAGGAGCATATGATGGCGCTGACCTATACGGCTGGCCGCAGTGGCAAAGTGGTGATGACCGCCGATCTGATGCCGTTGCCGCTGAGCAAAGACGATTTGCGGGCGCTGATTCTGCCGCTGCTGGAGGATGACGACGTGCCGGAAGATGATGAAAACCTGATCGATTACGGTCTGGATTCGGTGCGGGTAATGGCGCTGGCGGCACGCTGGCGTCAGGTGCACGGCGATATCGACTTTGTCAGCCTGGCCAAAAATCCCAGCATTGATGGCTGGTGGGCTCTGCTGTCACGGGAGCCTGCACAATGAGCCACGCATGCGACTTCAGCGGAAAAATTGTCTGGATAACCGGTGCCGGCCAGGGGATCGGTTATCACACCGCGCTGGCGTTTCATCAGGCGGGTGCGCAGGTTGAAGCCTTCGATCAGCGTTTTCACGGCCATGACTACCCGTTTCCCTGTCATACGCTGGACGTCTCCGAGCCTGCGCAGGTGAAAACGGTCTGCCAGCGTCTGCTGGCGGCTCAGCCGCGCATTGATGTGCTGGTTAACGCCGCCGGTATTCTGCGGATTGGCGCAACCGATGCGCTGTCGTTTACCGACTGGCAGGCCTGCCTTAACGTCAATGCCGGTGGCGCATTTAACCTGTTCCAGCAGACCCTGCCGGTGTTCCGGCAGCAGCGGTCGGGCGCGATTGTTACTGTCGCCTCAAACTCAGCGCACGCGCCGCGTATTGGCATGTCCGCCTATGGCGCATCAAAAGCGGCCCTGCGCAGCCTCTGCCTGACCGTGGGCCTGGAGATGGCGCCCTATGGCGTGCGCTGCAATATCGTCTCACCCGGCTCAACCGACACAGAGATGCAGCGCAGCCTGTGGCATACGCCGACCGGTGAGCAGGAGATGATCGCGGGCTTCCCGGATCAGTTTAAGCTCGGGATCCCGTTAGGAAAGATCGCGCAGCCGCAGGAAATTGCCGCCAGCGTGCTGTTCCTCGCCTCCGATCTCGCCAGCCACGTAACCTTACAGGATATCGTGGTGGATGGCGGCGCAACCCTGGGAGCCTGATGATGTCAGCGATCTGGAAACGATCCATCGATCTTGTCGCCCTGAATGCGCTGGGTGAGAACTCGCTGGTGGCGCATCTGGGGATCATTTTTACCGTCATTGGTGATGACTATCTGGAAGCGACCATGCCGGTCGATGCCCGTACCCAACAGCCTTTTGGCCTGCTGCATGGCGGCGCATCGGTGGTGCTGGCGGAGTCGATGGGATCAATTGCGGGCTATCTGGCAACAGAGGAAGGCAGCAGCGTGGTAGGCGTGGAAGTGAATGCCAGCCATCATCGTGCGGTATCAAGCGGTGTGGTGCGTGGAATTTGTCGTCCGCTGTATCGGGGTAAGCGTAGCCAGAGCTGGCAGATAGAAATTCGTAACGGTCGGGATCAGCTGTGTTGCAGTGTACGGCTCAGCGTAGCGGTGATGAGTTAACGTTGTGATGTTCCCCTTTCAGCCAGAAAGGGGAGCATCGCGCATCAGCCGCCAGGCAGTGATGCGCGTAGCGGTTTAGCGCTGATAAATAATTTCGACGCCTTCGTCGTCTTCATCATCCCAGTCGTCATCCCACTCTTCATCTTCCACTTCAACCGCATTTTCAATGGTTTCTTTGTGGTAATCATCCCACATGAACTCCACTTTCTCCGGCTGCTTCTCTTCAAGCTCTGCTTCTTTCGGGTTCGCGTTGATAAAGCTCATCACATCCCAGCAGAGTTCGTTGACACCGGTACGGCTGGCGGCAGAGATCAGGTAATACTTATCTTCCCAGCCCAGCGCTTCAGCAACGGCTTTAGCCCGTGACTGGGCCTCTTCTTCACTGATCAGATCAATTTTATTGAAGACCAGCCAGCGTGGCTTGTTGAACAGCTTCTCGCTGTACTTTTCCAGCTCGCCGAGAATGATGCGGGCATTTTCAACCGGATCGCTTTCATCGATCGGGTCGATGTCGATCAGGTGCAGCAACACGCGGCAGCGCTCAAGATGCTTCAGGAAGCGAATGCCGAGGCCTGCGCCATCTGCTGCGCCTTCGATCAGGCCAGGAATGTCAGCCACCACGAAGCTCTGCTCACTGTCCATACGCACCACGCCCAGGCTTGGTACCAGGGTGGTAAACGGATAGTCCGCCACTTTCGGTTTGGCAGCCGAGACGGCACGGATGAAGGTTGATTTACCGGCGTTCGGCAAGCCCAGCATACCGACGTCAGCCAGCAGCATCAGCTCCAGCTGCAGATCGCGCTTTTCACCGGGCGTACCCATGGTTTTCTGACGCGGACTGCGGTTAACCGACGATTTGAAACGGGTGTTGCCCAGGCCATGCCAGCCGCCCTTGCCGACCATCAGTTTCTGGCCGTGGCGCGTCATATCGCCTAAGGTCTCACCGGTACCCTGGTCGATCACCCGGGTGCCGACCGGCACTTTCACCACGATATCTTTACCGCGTTTGCCGGTACAGTCCCGGCTCTGGCCGTTCTGCCCACGCTCGGCGCGGAAGGATTTCTCGAAACGATAATCGATCAGGGTGTTAAGGTTTTCATCAGCGATCAGATAAACATCACCGCCATCACCGCCATCACCGCCGTCCGGGCCGCCCTTCGGGATATATTTTTCGCGGCGGAAGCTGACGCATCCATTACCGCCATCACCGGCGACGACCAATATTGTCGCTTCATCAACAAACTTCATTTTCTATCTCCGTCACACAATCGTCTGCAGCGCTCTGCAAACGGGTCCGCCAGGGTCTTCTGCGCTGACCAGCGGCGGATAAATCAGGATTGGCTTTCGCCAGTGCGTACATAAAGTGTACAGCAAACTTTTGTGATGCGTCGCCTTTACGGCAACCGAGCGCAGAATGTAAAAAGCCCCGCAGGAGCTGCGGGGCCTTCAATTCGTGCGTTCAGACGTTAAACGTCTGCGTCACGACAACCTTACTCAGCAACGATGCTGATGTATTTACGGTTGTTCGGACCTTTAACTTCGAACTGTACTTTACCGTCTGCGGTAGCAAACAGGGTGTGGTCGCGACCACAACCTACATTGGTACCGGCGTGGAATTTGGTGCCACGCTGACGAACGATGATGCTACCTGCCAGAACAGATTCACCACCAAAACGTTTTACACCCAGACGTTTTGCATTGGAGTCACGACCATTTCGAGTCGAACCACCAGCCTTTTTATGTGCCATTTGTCAGATCTCCTCTTACGCCGTGATACCAGTGATTTTCACATCAGTGAACCACTGGCGATGGCCTGCTTGCTTACGGTAGTGTTTACGACGACGAAACTTAACGATCTTAATTTTCTCGCCACGACCATGAGCAACAACTTCCGCCTTGATCATACCGCCTGAAACCAGTGGCGCGCCGATTTTCACGTCTTCGCCATTGGCAATCATCAGAACCTGGTCAAACTCAATCGTTTCACCGGTTGCGATGTCCAGCTTTTCCAGGCGAACGGTCTGACCTTCGCTTACTCGGTGTTGTTTACCACCACTTTGGAAAACCGCGTACATATAAAACTCCGCTTCTGCGCTTGCCTTTTAGTTCATCAGGCGGCGCGCTAAATATTCACAATAGGGCGCGAATTCTACGCAAAACTCCAGGAGAAGACAAGAGCACTTTGCACTCTCTTGCAGAAAAAAAACACAGGCTGAACGCAAACGTTCCTCAACCAGAAAATTCAAGTACAATCAGTAACAGATTACCTGAATGCTGGCTGGGTAAAAGCACTTACCATGGCAGAGAAACGAGTCATAGCTGAAAAGACGAATGAACTTAGAACAGATTAATGAATTAACCGCACAGGATATGGCTGCCGTTAACCAGACCATCCTCGACCAGCTGGATTCAGATGTCTCGCTCATCAACCAGTTGGGCTATTACATCATCAGTGGTGGGGGCAAGCGTATCCGCCCCATGATCGCCGTGCTTTCCGCACGCGCCATGGGTTATAAGGGCGATCTGCACATCACCAATGCGGCGCTAATCGAATTTATCCATACCGCCACGCTGTTGCATGACGATGTGGTGGATGAATCCGATATGCGTCGTGGCAAAGCGACCGCCAATGCGGCGTTCGGCAATGCGGCGAGCGTGCTGGTCGGTGATTTTATTTACACCCGTGCTTTCCAGATGATGACCAGCATGGGCTCATTGCGCATTCTGGCGCTGATGTCGGAAGCGGTGAATGTGATCGCGGAAGGCGAAGTGCTGCAGCTGATGAACGTGAACGATCCTGACATCACCGAAGAGAGCTACATGCGGGTGATTTACAGTAAAACTGCGCGCCTGTTCGAAGCCGCCTCGCAGGCCTCTGCGATTCTGGCTGAGGCCACGCCTGAAGAGGAGAAAGCGCTGCAGGATTATGGGCGCTATCTGGGTACGGCTTTCCAGTTAATTGATGATTTGCTGGATTACAGCGCCGACGGTGAAACGCTGGGTAAGAATACCGGCGATGACCTGAGCGAAGGGAAACCGACGCTGCCGCTGCTGCATGCCATGCAGCATGGCTCGCCCGATCAGGCAAAGATGATCAGAGAAGCGATTGAGCAAGGCAATGGCCGGCATCTGCTGGAACCGGTGCTGGAAGCAATGAATCAGTGTGGTTCGCTGGAATGGACACGCAAGCGTGCGGAACAGGAAGCGGATAAAGCGATTGATGCACTGAAGATCCTGCCGGAAACACCGTGGCGCAGCGCGCTGGAGTCGCTGGCACACATGTCTGTTCAGCGCGATTTCTAACCCCCTGACGGAGCCAGCCCTGGCTCCGTTTTGTTGATCTGCCTCACTTCCGTCCCCCCTCTTTCTTTTGTTGCATCGCTTTTGCGTGAATTCACGCAGATCTGGATTAAGATCCAAATTTTACTGGAAACATATGGAAACTGTTTGCTATAAAAACCGATATCTTTCCAGATGATGCTGAAAAAAGGAAAGTCAGCGCCCGTTTGGGTGACGCAATAACAAGGAAAAGGAGAACAGGTTTATGCAGAAAAGGATTGAGGACTGGCATCCCGCCGATATTATCGCCGCCTTACACAAACGCGGTACCACGCTGGCCGCTCTGTCACGCGCGGCAGGCCTGAGTTCATCAACGCTGGCTAATGCACTGTCGCGGCCCTGGCCCAAGGGTGAATGGCTGATCGCAGAGGCGATCAAGGTTCATCCTGCTGAGATCTGGCCCAGCCGTTACTACGATCCCGATACACACTGCCTGCTGGATCGTAAGCAACGGATACGATCCTCGCTCGATCAACCCGCTGACCACGCCGATCTTTAGCCTTCAATCGGTGAAAAAAACCAGCCCCTGTTACGGGGCTGGCTCTTTTCAGGGGCGTTCAGCAGACTTACTCTTCGCCGCTGACGCGCTCAATATTGGCACCCATCGCTTTCAGTTTATCTTCGATGTGTTCATAGCCACGATCGATATGATAAATACGATCGACCAGCGTGGTGCCTTCCGCGATGCAACCCGCCAGTACCAGACTGGCAGAGGCGCGTAAATCGGTTGCCATGACCTGGGCGCCAGACAGCGTCTCAACGCCGTGGCAGATCGCAGTATTGCTCTCAATTTCCGCGTGCGCACCCATACGGATTAATTCCGGGATGTGCATAAAGCGGTTTTCAAAGATGGTTTCAGTGATCAGGCCGGTGCCTTCCGCGACCAGGTTAAGCAGCGTGAACTGCGCCTGCATATCGGTTGGGAAACCCGGATGCGGTGCAGTGCGGACATTAACCGCTTTCGGCCGCTTGCCGTGCATATCCAGGCTGATCCAGTCCTCGCCGGTTTCGATATCCGCACCCGCGTCACGCAGTTTGGCCAGTACGGCATCCAGCGTATCGGGCTGCGTTTTGTGACAGACCACTTTGCCACCTGAAATGGCCGCCGCCACCAGGAAGGTGCCGGTTTCAATACGGTCCGGCAGCACGCGGTAAACCCCACCGCCCAGACGCTCAACGCCTTCGATGGTAATTTTGTCCGTGCCTGCACCGCTGATTTTCGCGCCGAGGGTATTCAGAAAATTGGCGGTATCGACAATTTCTGGCTCACGGGCAGCATTCTCAATCACCGTTGTACCGGTAGCCAGCGTCGCGGCGCTCATGATGGTCACGGTGGCACCGACGCTGATTTTATCCATCACAATCAGCGCGCCTTTCAGACGGCCATCAACGGACGCTTTAACGTAGCCCTCTTCCAGCTTGATCTCGGCACCCAGCTGCTCAAGGCCGGTAATATGCAGATCAACCGGACGCGCGCCAATCGCGCAGCCACCCGGCAGGGAAACCTGACCCTGACCAAAACGGGCCACCAGCGGACCCAGCGCCCAGATCGAGGCACGCATGGTTTTGACCAGATCGTAAGGGGCACAGAATACATCCACCGCGCTGGCATCGACATGCACAGAACCGTTACGCTCCACCTTCGCACCCAGCTGGCTCAGCAGCTTCATGGTGGTATCGATATCGCGCAGCTTCGGCACATTCTGGATCTCGACCGGCTCTTCAGCCAGCAGGGCAGCAAACAGAATAGGCAGCGCGGCGTTCTTCGCCCCGGAAATGGTTACTTCACCACTTAAGCGGGTGGGGCCTTGCACACGAAATTTGTCCATTAACACGGCTCTCAATTAACTAGCTAAAGGTTGGACTCGCGCACGGCGAGTTCACCAGGCTGACGGATCAGAAACCGTTGAGTTTACGGTCACGCGCCCATTCAGCGGGAGTATAGGTTTTGATGGAGACAGCATGAATGCGGTTATCCGCGATGAATTCCATCAGCGGCGCGTAAACAGCCTGCTGCTTCTTAACGCGGCTCAGCTCACCAAACAGTTCGCCTACGGCGATCACCTGAAAATGGCTGCCATCATTGCTCATCACATGCACTTCATCTAAAGGCAATGCTGCCATCAGCACGGCCTGAATTTCACTGTTTTCCATTGCGCTTAACTTCACCTGATAATAATAAGTGAGACATCTTAGAGGAAAGCGGCTGACTCTTAAATACGCAAAAGCCCCTGTGTAAAACAGGGGCTTAGCATAACAATCAGAAATCAGGCGCTTTTATCCGCAGAAACAATAATCTGTTGCAGATTGTAAAGGGTAATCAGCGACTGCAGTTTGTCGCTGATACCGGCGAACCGTGGGGTAACGCCCTGGGCCCGGGCGATTTCACGCAGATGCACCAGCAGGGCCAGTCCGGAAGAGTCGACCCGCTCCAGCGCCGCGACGTCAATAATATCCACGTCTTTGATCAGCGTGTCACGCTGCTGCCACAGGCTGAGCAGCGTATCGCGGTCCAGCTCGCCTTTCAGTAATAGCGTGCTGGCTTCACGCTGCCAGCGTAACGATTCGCGCATTATTGCTGTTTATCCAGCGTAATCGGCTGCGCCGCGGAGGATTTCAACTGCGCCGTCAGGCCGTCGATCCCTTTAGTCCGTAACAGATCGCTCCACTCGTTTTGTTTGGTGGTGATCATGCTGACGCCTTCAGCGATCATGTCATACGCCTGCCAGTTGCCGCTCTGGCTGTTTTTGCGCCACTGGAAATCGAGGCGAACCGGCGGACGGCCATTCGGATCGATAATCGAGACGCGAATCGCGATAATGTTAGCATCGCCTAACGGCTGCTCAGGCTGAATCTGATAGGTCTGACCGTGATACAGCGCTAAGGCCTGGCCGTAAGCCTGCGCCAGATAGTCACCGAACGCGCTGAAATAGGCTTCGCGCTGTGCAGGCGTCGAGTCACGGTAGTAGCGACCCAGTACCAGAGCACCGGCATATTTAATCTGCACATACGGCAGCAGTTCCTGACGCACGATTTCACGCAGGTAGTTCGGGTCCTGTTTGATTTTCGGCTGCTCATTTTTAAGACGGGTAAAGGTCTTCTGTGCCGCTTCGTTCATCAGTTTGTAGGGATTGCTCTGATCGGCAGCATTCGCCGTCAGCGGCACTGCCACGACCAGCATGGCAATCATCAGTAAACGTTTAAACATATATACCCTCTTGTTTTAAGGTTGAGCCGGTGCCGCAGGGGCAGCATTGTTGCCCTCCTGCGCATCCTTACTGTCATTATTCTGTTTATTATCGCCGCTCTTGTAGAGGAACTGACCTATCAGGTCCTCCAGTACCATCGCCGACTTGGTATCACGTAAGGTGTCGCCATCTTTCAGCATCGCCGATCCCAGTTCAGGATCGTCAAAGCCTAAGTTTAGCGCCAGAAACTGTTCACCCAGCAATCCCTGGGTACGGATCGCCAGCGAACTGGTATCTGAAATCTTATTGGCGTACTGATCGCTGATATCCATGGTGACGCGTGGCAGCAGCGTTTTTGGCTCCAGCTCAATGTCGGTCACCCGGCCAATCACCACGCCGCCAATTTTTACCGGCGAACTGGCTTTCAGACCGCCAATATTGTCAAAGGTAGCGTAGAGCTTCCACGTAGGTTCAGTACCCATCGATTTCAAATCGGCGACGCGCAGCGCGAGAAACAGCGCCGCCAGTAACGCCATAATCATAAAAATGCCAACCCAGATTTCGCTTTTTTTGCTTTGCATTGCTTCAGTTCCCAAACATCAGTGCTGTCAGCACAAAATCCAATCCGAGCACCGCCAGTGACGCGTGCACCACGGTACGCGTCGTCGCGCGACTGATCCCTTCAGACGTTGGAATCGCATCGTAGCCGTTAAACAGCGCAATCCACGTTACGGTAACGGCAAATACCGCGCTTTTAATCAGGCAGTTCACTACATCGGAACGAAAATCAACGGCATTCTGCATCGCCGACCAGAAGAAACCCGGATCGATCCCTTTCCAGCTCACGCCGACCAGCGCCCCGCCAGCAATGCCCACCGCGGTAAAAATCAGCGCCAGCAACGGCATACTGATAAACCCCGCCCAGAAGCGCGGCGATACCACCCGGCGTAACGGGTCAACCGCCATCATCTCCATGCTGGAGAGCTGTTCGGTGGCTTTCATCAGGCCGATTTCGGCGGTCAGCGCGGAGCCTGCCCGTCCGGCGAACAACAGCGCGGTCACCACCGGCCCCAGTTCGCGCAGCAACGACAGCGCCACCAGCATACCGAGGCTGGTTTCAGCCCCGTAAGTGGTTAAGACCAGATATCCCTGAAGGCCAAGCACCATGCCGATAAACAGCCCGGAAACCACGATGATCAGCAGCGACAGCACGCCGACGCTATACAGTTGTTTAATCAGTAGCGGCGTGTGTCTGCGGAACGCTGGTTTGCCGACCAGCGCATGAAACAGCATGAGTCCTGCGCGTCCAAAACTGGCGCACGTTTCAATTCCCTGACGACCAAATGACGCCAGCGCCTTCAACACCATCAGCTTAGTTACTCCCTGAGCCGGTTAAATCTGCGAGATAGTCGCCGGCAGGAAAACGGAATGGAACCGGACCATCCGCTTCTCCATCAATAAACTGGCGGACACGCGGATCATTGTTTTCTCGCAGTTCCGGCGTGGTGCCGTGTGCGATAATTTTCTGTCCGGCCACGATATAGGCGTAGTCCGCAATACTTAATACTTCCGGTACGTCGTGCGACACCACAATACAGGTCAGCCCCAGCGCGTGATTAAGTTCATCAATCAGTTTAACCAGCACGCCCATGGTAATCGGGTCCTGTCCGACAAAGGGTTCGTCGAACATAATCAGTTCAGGTTCCAGTGCAATAGCGCGGGCCAGCGCCACGCGACGCGCCATCCCGCCCCGACAGCTCAGCTGGTTTCAGCTGCGCCGCGCCGCGCAGGCCGACCGCTTCCAGCTTCATTAATACCGTGCTGTGCAGTAACGGGGCCGGCAGTTGGGTGTGTTCACGCAGCGGCCAGGCCACATTTTCATACACCGTTAAGTCGGTAAACAGCGCGCCCGACTGGAACAGCATGCTCATTTTTTTACGCGCTTCATACAACTTAGCGCGTGATAATGACGGGATGTTTTCGCCACGAAAAAAGATTTCGCCGCGGGTCGGCTGAAGCTGCCCCCCAATCAAGCGTAGCAGAGTGGTTTTGCCGATCCCGGAGGGCCCCATTATCGCCGTCACCTTGCCTTTCGGTACGGTCAGCGAAATGTCATCGAAGATTTGGCGATCTCCGCGCGCGAAACTCACGCCACGAACCTCAACCAGATTCGTCTGCTGCTGGATCATTATTACCTCTTGTAAGGATCGGGCGTAAACATGGGTTACGATGGTAGCCTGTTCGGTCCTGATTCACGATAGCTTTACAGAAACTTATCGTTAAGATTTGGCGAAAACGGCCATTAAATTTACTTTTGCCTTTCAGACGGTCAAAATCAGCGCCTGATTCATCGCACAGAACCTGAAACCCGTCAGATAAGGTGTGCTGGCCTGGGGTTTTTACGCAAGGATTTTTCATGTTCGTAGCTTCTGCACTGCTGATTATCGGTTTGCTTTTACTGGCTTATGGTGCCGATCGTCTGGTGTTTAGCGCCTCGATTCTCTGTCGATCATTTGGCATTCCGCCGTTAATCATCGGTATGACCGTAGTCAGCATCGGCACATCGCTGCCTGAGATGATTCTCTCCTTCTCCGCCGCGCAGCACGGCCAGATGGATCTTGCTGTCGGCACCGCGCTCGGCTCGAATATTACCAACATTTTACTGATTCTGGGTGCCGCTGCGTTAATGCATCCGCTCAGCGTACACTCAAACCTGATACGCCGTGAACTGCCATTAATGCTACTGGTGACGCTGCTCAGTGGTTTTATGCTGTTTGATAATCAGCTTAGCCGCCTGGATGGCCTCGGGTTGATCGCCATCGCCGCCATTTATCTGATGGTGGTGATCCGCATCGCGCGCAAGGCGGAACGGGATAACAACGATACCCTGACCCGTGAACAGCTGGCGGAACTGCCGCGTGATGAAGGCGGTAATACGGTGGCATTCCTCTGGCTGGCGGTCGCACTGATTATTCTGCCGATGTCGACGCGGATGGTGATCGACAACGCCACGGTGTTTGCCGACTATTTTGGCGTCAGCGAACTGGTGATGGGCCTGACGCTGATTGCGGTCGGCACCAGCCTGCCCGAACTGGCAACAGTGATTGCTGGCGCGCTGAAGGGCGAAGATGATATTGCGATCGGTAACCTGATCGGCGCCAACATTTATAATATTGCTATCGTACTGGGCTTGCCGGCGCTGATGCACCCTGGCAGCATCGATTATCACGCTTTCGCCCGCGATTACTGGGTGATGCTGGGCGTCAGCGCCCTGTTCGCCCTGCTCTGCCTGTTACGCCGCCGACGCGTTGGCCGGACGGCAGGTGCACTTTTACTCTGTGGTTTCTTCGTCTGGGTGACGCTGCTGTGGATGCAGCCCGCGTTTATGGACGGCTAACAAGGACAGACTGACCATGTCATATCAGCAACCGGCAGTTTTTGATTTCCAGCGCGCAGGCAAAGCGGTATTGCGCATTGAGCGCGAAGGCCTTGAGCAGCTCGATCAGTACATTAACGACGATTTTACCCGCGCCTGTAGTCTGATCTACGGCTGCAAAGGGAAAGTGGTGGTGATGGGGATGGGCAAGTCAGGACACATCGGTAAAAAAATGGCGGCCACCTTTGCCAGTACCGGTACGCCAGCCTTTTTCGTCCATCCGGCTGAAGCCAGCCATGGCGATCTCGGTATGGTAAGCCAGAATGATGTGGTGATCGCCATCTCCAACAGCGGCGAGTCGAATGAAATTCTCGCGCTGATCCCGGTGCTGAAGCGGCAGAAGATCTCGCTGATTTGCATGACTGGCCGGCCTGAAAGCGCGATGGGTCGGGCGGCCGATGTCCACTTGTGCGTCAGCGTCCCGCAGGAAGCCTGTCCGCTCGGCCTGGCACCGACCAGTAGCACCACCGCCACGCTGGTGATGGGTGATGCGCTGGCCGTTTCGCTGCTGGAAGCGCGCGGTTTTACCGCTGAAGATTTTGCGCTCTCGCATCCCGGCGGCGCGCTGGGGCGTAAACTGCTGCTGCACGTTGCGGACATCATGCACAGCGGCGATGAACTCCCGCACGTCACACGTGACGCGTCGCTGCGCGATGCCCTGCTGGAAATTACCCGCAAAAACCTCGGGCTGACGGTAATTGTCGATGACCTGATGAAGATTGAAGGCATTTTTACCGATGGTGACCTGCGCCGTATCTTCGATATGGGTATCGATTTCCAGCACGCGACCATTGGTGAAGTGATGACACCAGGCGGCATTCGGGTGCGGCCCAACATGCTGGCGGTTGAGGCGCTGAACCTGATGCAAACCAAAAACATTACCTCGATCCTGGTCGCCGATGACGACCATCTGCTCGGTGTGGTACATATGCATGACATGCTGCGCGCTGGCGTGGTCTGAACAGGAAAAGAAAATGCAACAGGCAACTCCCCCGATTGAAACCTGCTACGGACCGGTCAGCGCCGAGGTGATGGCCCGCGCCAGCCAGATTCGTCTGCTGATTTGCGACGTTGATGGCGTGATGTCCGATGGGGTGATTTACATGGGCAATAACGGTGAAGAGCTGAAGGCGTTTAACGTGCGCGACGGCTACGGCATACGCTGCCTGCTGACCTCGGATGTGGAAGTGGCTATTATTACCGGCCGAAATGCGCGTCTGATGGAAGATCGCTGTAAAACGCTCGGTATTCGTCATCTTTATCAGGGACAATCGGATAAGCTTTTGGCCTACGGCGAACTTCTGGATAAACTGTCTCTTTCCGATCGCCAGGTCGCCTATATTGGTGATGATCTGATCGACTGGCCGGTGATGGCAAAAGTGGGATTAAGCGTGGCGGTAGCGGATGCACATCCGGTGCTGTTACCCCGTGCGAACTACGTGACGCGCATCGCTGGCGGACGCGGCGCAGTACGTGAAGTGTGCGATCTGATATTAATGTCGCAGGACAAATTTGAGGATGCCAAAGGGCAATCAGTATGAGTAAAAGCAGGCGTTGGATAACGCTGATTCTGACCTTGATTGCACTGGTTTTGATCGGCTGGAATCTTACCAACCAGGATGAGGGTACGCCGGTTGCTACCGATAGTCAGGCACCGACCTATACCAGTGCGAATTCCCATACCGTGGTCTACAACCCACAGGGTGCGCTGTCGTATAAGTTGATTTCCGATAAAGTGACCTACTTTTCGGAACAGGAACTGAGCTGGTTTGATAATCCGGTAATGACCACTTACGACGAAAATAAAGTGCCGACCTGGGCACTGCGTGCAGACAAAGCAAAGCTCACCAAAGATCGTATGCTTTATCTGTATGGTCATGTGGAACTGAATACGCTGACGCAGGATTCTCAGCTTGAGCGGGTCAAAACCGACAATGCGCAGATCAATCTTGTCACTCAGGATGTTACCTCTGACGACCAGGTAACGCTGTATGGCCGTAGTTTTAACTCCACCGGCATGAAAATGCGCGGCAATTTACGGACAAAAAACGCCGAGTTAATCGAAAAGGTCAAAACTTCTTATGAAATTCAAAATGAACAAAAACAGCCTTAAGTTTTTACTGGCCAGCATGCTGCTGGCGAGCAGCGTGCCTGCGCTGGCCCTGACCGGTGACTCGGATAAGCCCGTTAATATTGACTCGCAGAACCAGGCGCTGGATCTGCAGGGCAATGTCGCGACCTTTACCGGCAACGTTATCGTGACGCAGGGCTCGATCAAAATCACGGCGGATAAAGTGGTGGTCACGCGTCCAGGCGGCGACAGTAAGAAAACCATCGTCGATGCCTATGGTAACCCTGCTACTTTTTATCAGATGCAGGACAGCGGCAAACCCGTTCAGGGCCATGCGGCAAAACTGCACTATGAACTGGCTAACGACTTTGTTGAGCTGACCGGTAATGCTTTTATTGAGCAGCAGGACAGCAACATCAAAGGCGATCGCATTACCTATCTGGTTAAAGAGCAGAAAATGCAGGCGTTCAGTCAGGGCCAGAACAAGCGCGTCACTACAGTGCTGGTGCCATCGCAACTGCAGGATAAAGGTTCGTCCAACAGCGGAAAGAAGAGTAACTGATAGCTATGGCCACATTAATCGCAGAAAACCTGGCGAAGGCATATAAAGGCCGTCGCGTGGTAGAAGATGTCAGCCTGCAGGTAAAGTCCGGCGAGATTGTCGGCCTGCTGGGCCCCAACGGTGCCGGTAAAACCACCACCTTTTACATGGTGGTCGGTATTGTGCCGCGCGACGCAGGCCGCATTATTATTGATGATGAAGATATCAGTATCCTGCCGTTGCACGCCCGTGCGCGCCGCGGTATCGGCTACCTGCCGCAGGAGGCCTCTATTTTCCGTCGCCTCAGCGTCTACGATAACCTGATGGCAGTGCTGCAAATCCGTGACGATCTCACTGAAGAGCAGCGTCAGGATCGCGCTAACGAACTGATGGAAGAGTTTCACATCGAACACCTGCGCGACAGCATGGGCCAGGCGCTATCCGGCGGTGAACGCCGCCGGGTCGAAATCGCCCGCGCGCTGGCGGCTAACCCTAAATTTATCCTGCTGGATGAACCTTTTGCCGGTGTTGACCCGATCTCGGTCATCGACATCAAGAAAATCATTGAGCATTTGCGTGACAGTGGCCTTGGCGTACTGATCACCGACCATAACGTGCGCGAAACCTTAGCGGTATGCGAACGGGCTTATATCGTCAGTCAGGGTCATCTGATTGCACACGGTACGCCGAATGAAATTCTGGCAGATGAGCAGGTTAAGCGGGTTTATTTGGGTGAAGAGTTCAGACTCTGATAAGGTGTCGTAAATACTGATGTTTACCTGGGAACTACCATCCTGTCTATGAAGCAAGGTTTGCAACTCAGGCTCAGCCAACAGCTGGCGATGACACCGCAGTTGCAGCAGGCGATTCGCCTGCTGCAACTCTCTACGCTTGAACTCCAGCAGGAGTTACAGCTGGCACTGGAAAGTAATCCGCTGCTTGAACAGACCGATCTGCATGAAGAAATTGACTCTCGTGAGGCTCAGGAAGGCGAAGCGCTGGATACCCGTGAAGCGCTTGAGCAGAAAGAGATGCCTGATGAGCTGCCGCTGGATGCGACCTGGGATGAGATTTACACCGCCGGCACGCCGTCAGGCACCGGTACCGACTACCAGGATGATGAATTACCGGTTTATCAGGGTGAGACCACCCAGTCGCTGCAGGATTATCTGATGTGGCAGGTTGAACTGACACCGTTTAGCGATACCGACCGCGCCATTGCCACCTCGATCGTTGATGCGATCGATGACACCGGATACCTCACCGTTTCGCTTGAAGAGATTCTCGACAGCATCGGCAACGATGAGCTTGAAGCTGATGAAGTGGAAGCGGTGCTGAAACGCATTCAGCGCTTTGATCCGATTGGCGTTGGCGCGCGCGATCTGCGTGACTGTCTGCTGGTTCAGCTGTCGCAATATGCGCCCGAAACGCCGATGCTGGCGGAAGCCCGGTTGATCGTCAGCGAGCATCTGGATCTGCTGGCTAATCACGATTTTCGCAGCCTGATGCGGGTCACGCGCCTCAAAGAAGAGGTGCTGAAAGAGGCGATGATGTTAATTCAGTCGCTGGACCCGCGTCCCGGTCAGTCGATTAATACCGGCGAACCGGAATATGTCATTCCCGACGTGCTGGTACGTAAAGTCGGTAGCCGCTGGACGGTTGAGCTTAACGCCGACAGTGTTCCGCGCCTGAAAATCAATCAGCAGTATGCCGCCATGAGCGGGGCGACGCGCAACGACAGCGACAGCCAGTTTATCCGCAGCAACCTGCAGGAAGCGCGCTGGCTGATTAAAAGCCTGGAAAGCCGCAATGATACGCTGCTGAAGGTGACGCGCTGTATTGTCGAGCAGCAGCAGGCGTTTTTTGAACAGGGCGAAGAGTACATGCGGCCAATGGTGCTGGCTGATATTGCGCAGGCGGTAGAGATGCACGAGTCGACCATTTCCCGTGTGACCACGCAAAAGTACCTGCACAGTCCGCGTGGTATTTTTGAACTGAAATACTTTTTCTCCAGTCATGTGAATACTGAAGGTGGTGGTGAAGCCTCATCGACCGCTATTCGCGCACTGGTGAAAAAATTAATTTCAGCGGAAAATCCAGCCAAACCCTTGAGCGACAGTAAACTCACCTCCATGTTATCTGATCAAGGGATCATGGTGGCACGACGTACCGTCGCCAAATACCGCGAGTCTTTATCCATCCCGCCATCGAACCAGCGCAAACAGCTGGTTTGACAGAAATGAGAAGGAAGACCTATGCAGCTGAACCTCACTGGGCAAAATGTTGAAATCACCGCACCACTGCGCGATTTTGTCAGCGGTAAATTTGCCAAACTGGAACACTATTTCGAACATATCAATCAGGTCTATATTGTCCTGAAGGTCGAGAGGGTCACGCAGGTGGCCGACGCAACGCTTCACATCAACGGTGGCGAGCTGCACGCCACGTCGGAAGCGGAAGATATGTATGCGGCCATCGATGGGCTAATCGACAAGCTTGCCCGTCAGCTGACCAAACATAAAGACAAACTGAAAAAACACTAACCTTCACGCTCGCTAAGCGCACTTTGCGTGCGGAGCCGACAGTATGGGGCGGATAATCCGCCCCGTTTTGTCATCTAAGCAAGCGCCATTCGCTCTCAGCAGCATGCTAGGCTGAGAGTCAATGACCAGGTTAACTCGCAAGTGAAACGATAATGAACAACGATCTAACACTGGAATTGAGCACAGTGCTTTCGCCCGACTGCACCCGCAGCGGCGTACACTGCCAGAGCAAAAAACGCGCGCTGGAAATTATCAGCGAACTGGCCGCTAAGCAGCTCAACCTGCCGCACCAGACGCTTTTCGAAGCGATCCTCACCCGCGAGCGTATGGGCAGTACCGGCATTGGCAACGGCATTGCCATTCCGCACGGGAAACTGGAAGAGGATACGCTGCGTGCTGTCGGGGTTTTTATCAGCCTTGAGCAGCCGATTGCGTTTGATGCCGTTGATAATCAGCCGGTCGATTTGTTGTTTGCCCTGCTGGTACCGGCTGACCAGTGCAAAACTCACCTGCACACCCTTTCACTGGTGGCGAAGCGTCTGGCGGATAAAATCGTCTGCCGCCGTCTGCGCGCCGCGCAGAGTGATGACGAGCTTTATGCCATTATCACAGAAGGCCAGTCAGAGCAGTAACGCGTCTTTACCGGCCGCGAGCCGGTTTCAAAACGGGAGAGAAGGTCATGGTGCTGATGATCGTGAGCGGTCGGTCAGGCTCGGGGAAGTCAGTGGCGCTGCGCGCGCTGGAAGATATGGGTTTTTACTGCGTCGATAACCTGCCGGTGGTGCTGCTGCCCGAGTTAGCGAACTCGCTGGCGGAACGCAACATCTCGGCAGCGGTCAGCATTGACGTACGTAACATGCCCGAATCTCCTGAAGTTTTTGAAACCGCACTGAACAATCTGCCCGACACATTTTCGCCTCAGCTGCTGTTTCTTGATGCCGATCGTAATACCCTGATCCGCCGCTACAGCGATACCCGACGTCTGCATCCGCTCTCCAGTAAAAACTTATCGCTGGAAAGTGCCATAGATGAAGAGAGCGATCTGCTGGAGCCGCTGCGTTCCCGTGCTGACCTGATCATTGATACCTCTGAGATGTCGGTGCACGAACTGGCAGAGATGCTGCGCACCCGACTACTGGGCAAGCGTGAACGCGAGCTGACGATGGTATTTGAGTCGTTTGGCTTCAAGCACGGTATCCCGATTGATGCCGATTATGTGTTCGACGTGCGCTTTCTGCCGAACCCACATTGGGACCCCAAGCTGCGCCCGATGACGGGGCTCGATCGTCCGGTTGCCGCCTTTCTCGATCGCCATACCGAAGTACATAATTTCATTTATCAGACCCGCAGTTATCTGGAACTGTGGCTACCGATGCTGGAAACCAATAACCGCAGTTACCTTACTGTCGCTATCGGCTGTACTGGCGGGAAGCATCGCTCGGTCTACATTGCAGAACAGCTGGCGGACTACTTCCGTTCACGCGGTAAGAATGTCCAGTCACGCCACCGTACGTTGGAAAAGCGTAAATCATGACCGTCAGACAAACTGTTGAAATCAAAAACAAGCTGGGCATGCATGCCCGTCCAGCCATGAAATTGTTTGAGCTGGTGCAGAGCTTTGATGCTGAAGTACTGCTGCGCAACGAAGCCGGCACCGAGGCGGAAGCCAGCAGCGTGATTGCGCTGCTGATGCTCGATTCGGCTCAGGGCGGACATATTGAAATTGAAGCCAGCGGGCCGGAAGAGATCCCAGCGCTGGCTGCGGTTATTGAGCTGTTTGAAGCGGGTTTTGATGAGGATTAAGGCTTAATTCAGCCGGTTACGCTGTAAGAAGCCCTCCCCGCCCAGCTGACGCATCTGACGCAGAATCCACTGCTGGCGCTGGCGTACGTAGCCCGACGGCGCCGCTGCATGGAAGCGGATAGGATTAGGCAACACCGCTGCCAGCAACGCCGCTTCAGCGGCAGTCAGCCGACTGGCTGGCTTGTGGAAATAGCGCTGTGACGCGGCCTCCACGCCAAACACGCCTGGTCCGAATTCGGCAATATTCAGATAGACGGTTAAAATACGCCGTTTGGTCCAGACGGTCTCAATGCCAACCGTCAGACCCGCCTCCAGCCCTTTACGAATCCAGCTGCGTCCATCCCACAGAAACAGATTTTTAGCCGTTTGCTGCGACAGGGTTGATGCACCGCGCATCCGGCTATCGCTGTTATCCAGCACCGACTCAATCGCCGCGACATCAAAGCCCCAGTGAGTCGGGAATTTTTGATCTTCTGAAGCAATCACTGCTAATCCCATCCAGGGTGAAATGTCATCGTGCCCCACCCAGTCCGAATGGGCCACGTAGCTGAAGTCTCCGCGCAACCAGGCCCCCAGCTGACGCTCAACCATCACTGCCGAGAACGGCACCGGCAAAAATGAAAACAGCAAAATGCCTGCCAGCCAAATTCCCAGCCACGCCAGAATGAGTCGGATAGCAATCCGCTTAATACGTTGCCCGACGCTTCCTTTATGCTTACTCATGCAATCTTCCCATACCTGTTTCAGGCGTTAATCAATTACTCGCGTAATCAGTGCGCAATAAAACCATTTATCGCCGTTTTAGCTGAAAACGGCTGTGCGGTTTCCAGACCTCAGGCCGTTATTTTGCATTAAAAAGCGGCAACAGATCGAAATAGTTCAAGTACTTCCGTAAAAAAGGAATCGGTTCCATTCCGCAGGGTCTTTAACACCTTTCCAGATAAACGCTTAATAATTGGTGATAAGCATTAATTTAAATCATTTAATCTGCTTAACTATCCTGTTTTTCCGGCTTTGATATTTTTCATTGATTGCGTACGATTATCCGCATAATGCATCAATTTTTCGTCACATCCTGCTGGCTGGCTCGGCTAAACTGCTTAACTTATGACCCGCCGTAGCAGTCAGGGATGACCGTAAGCAGCCTGAATAAGCGAAATCTTTTTTTCCTTTCCAAATCGTTTTGGGTAAATCAGGCCATTTCGCACGGCTGACGAGTAATATCAGCGCGTTAGCGGTGCTAACTCCTCTGACAAGGCGGCCGCTTCGCTTTAACACGTCGCCTGGTCTGTCGTCGCCGTTCGGGCGCGTTAAAAGCGTTCAAAAAGCGCGAGAACTGATTAAAATAACCGCAGTGCAACACAGAAAATGATTCCTTACTTGACTGTGTTGCCAAATTAATGTTTTCTGTATTTAAACGCTGCTCAACATCACACATTTTAATGAATCTTGTAACACGTTAAGATGAATTTGCTAAGGTGATGGCAGAGTTACCCAATACCACGCGGCTGCATTTACGACTCAAAGCATAGCAGCCGCTACTTTTTCCCTGGTGTTGGCGCAGTATTCGCGCACCCCGGCCTCGGCTGGGGTCATTTTTTTCTGGGGGTTGAGAGTTCCTGCTCCGCTACCCAGTCGCGCAAGACCTGCACATCGTGTCGCCATTCCTGCTTCAGCTCATCGATCCATTCGACCACGTTATCCCACCAGGCTGGCAGTTCCGGACTTTGGATCTGTTTTGCCAGCAGTTGCAGGTGCTGTAACCCCACCGATCCCGCCGCGCCTTTAATTTTGTGGCCCTCTTCAGCGATGCCTTTCTGGTCGCGCGCCATCAGATTAGATTCCAGCACCTCAAGGTAACCCGGCATCATCTTTTCAAACATCGTCAGGCTTTGGGTAATCAGGCTGGGCCCGACCAGCTCGAGATACTGTTCCAGCATCGGGATATCCAGCAGCATCTGGCTTTTATCCGCCTCGTCGATGGCTGTCTCCTCCTCCGGCTCCGCCTGGAAGTCCCAGAACTTTTTGATCATCGCGGTTAGCGCCGGCACTGCCAGCGGCTTGCTGAGCACATCATCCATCCCGGCATCGAAATACTCCTTTTTGTCCTTCAGCACGTTGGCGGTCAGCGCCACCAGCGGCGGCAGATGCATACCCTGATGCTGCTGGCGAATCGCCCGCGACACATCCAGCCCGGTCATGTCGGGTAGCTGAATATCCAGCAGCACCAGATCGAACTCCAGCGGGTCAAACATCGCCAGCGCATCGCCGCCGGTCATCGCCACCTCAACACTGCAGCCCAGTTTCTCCAGCACCGAGCGCGCCACAATAACGTTCAGTTCGATATCCTCGACCAGCAGAACGTGCAGCGCCGGCAAGGGCAGGCTGTCGTCTACGCCTTCATCTTCGACCTCTTCCGCAATGCGTGGTGCTTTGATCTCTACAGTGAAGCATGAACCCTGCCCCGGCGCGCTTTGCACCCGGATGTCGCCGCCCATGGCCTGTGCCAGCCGGCGCGATACCGCCAGGCCAATTCCGGTGCCGGTAGCCGGTTTGCCACCGTGCTGATCCTTGACCTGGTAATACATGGCGAAAATTTTGTCCTGCTCCTCCTGGCGGATGCCCATGCCGGAATCCTGCACCTCAAAGCGCAGCGTCTCATCCTGCTCATACGCCACCCGCACCACGATCTCGCCCTGCCGGGTAAACTTCACGGCGTTGCCAATCAGGTTCCAGAGGATCTGTCGCAGTCGGGTGCCGTCGGTGGAGATCATATGCGGCAGCGGAAGCTGCGGTGCGAGCACAAACTTCAGCCCTTTTGGCTGCGCCAGCAGGCCGGAGAGGTTCTCTAAATCGGCAAGGAAACTGGTGAAGTCGAGCGGCTGATTGTCCAGCTGCACTTTGCGACGCTCAATTTTGTCGACTTCAATCACGTCATTGAAGATGTTTCCCAGCGTGATGGCAGAGACATGGATGGTTTTCAGGTACTTCAGTTGTTCCTGATTCAGATCGGTATCGAGCAGAATGCGGCTCAGCCCGACAATGCCGTTAAGCGGCGTACGCAGCTCGTGGCTGATAGTCGAGATAAAGGTGGTCTTTTCCCGGCTGGCGTTCTCTAACGCGTCCTGGTAGCGCTTACGCTCGGTTATATCGCGACCAAACCCCATCAGTCCGCTGCGTTTGCCGACGCGGTCGTAATAAGGCACTTTGCGGATCTCAAAACAGGCTTTGCGCCCATCGGGGTATTGCAGCCACTGTTCATAGGTCAGTGAAACGTTATGACGGAATACCTTCTCATCGGTTTCCAGCACCTTGGTGGCCGCTTCATCATCGTAGATATCGCGCGGCGTCAGGCCAATCAGTTGTTTTTCACTTTTGCCTGTCAGCAGTTCCATCGCGCGGTTACAGCCTGAGAACTGCTTGTCGATGTTGCGGTAGAACACCAGATCCGGCGAGGCATCAAGGAATGAGCGCAGAAAAGAGGATTGCTGCTCCAGCTCTATCTGTGCCTGCTCGCGCCGCGTCACTTCCTCGCGCAGTTTGTCCATCACCTGCTCACGCGCCTGCTCCGCCTTTTTACGGTCGGTGATCTCCTGATTCAGCTGGGTGATGGTCTCTTTCATCTGCTGATTCAGTTCCAGGTCGCGCGGGTGCGCATCTCTTCCAGTTTATCCACCAGCCTCGCCAGCCGCTGTCGCGATTCCTCCAGCTGATCGACCACCACCGACAGGAAATAGACCGCCCACGGCGTGATCAGCAGCCCGAAGAACACCGATCGCACCATGTCGATGCTCTCGACATGCCCACGCAGTACCATGGTGACCGCCATCTGGACAATCATCGCCAGCACCACCAGCGCCGAGGCCAGCAGCAGCGAGAACCGCACCAGTCCGAGCTTCACCATCAAATCCACGTAATATTGTGCCAACAGCCGAATTTGTTTCATAAAAACTCCCTGGAAGAGAAACAGGCTCATGATAGCGTAATTAATCGGCCGACGTCGCAACGCCGCAGCGGAAGATAAGCGATGTAGTGCGCTTTTATGGTGCATCGGCCCGGTTGTTCGGCGACGTTTATGACAACCGACTTAAAACCCTTGACTGCGTGTGCCAAATGAATAATCTGTAAGGCCGCCATTTAAACGGCGAGTCATCCGCACGGTGTTTTTTCAATCTCCTGGCAACGCTCAGTTGTACAGGCCTGCCTCATTTAATGAATACTCATTCATCTTTAATGATGTTTTAAGCATGTCTATCCTGATTAATTTTACTTATAACCCTGCGCTGTTTCATTCAAATATTCGGACATAAGAAAAACAGATACATCCTGTGCATCAGCGGTACTGAACAGCATTTAATGCTGTTAAAGCCCGCCTCACCAGCATGGTGCAGAGATTGGACGGCTGCACTACAGTGAGTCAGTTCACATTTATCGACCGATCACCACCGGCTAAAGTAAGACAATTTGAACCTTATAACGCTTTAAATTCATGAAGTTAGCATGATAAACGGTACAATAACCCTGTCTGCCCGCCTCATTTGACCTGATTACGCTTTCCCGATAAGTTGGAAATCCGCTGAAAGCTTTCCTGACGGGCCAGTGTCTCGGCATATCTATGCAACAAGAAGACTCCCGCGTGGTTTAAGTCATCTCCTTTAAGAGACCGGAAATCGAAGAGCAGCTCAATTAAGGACGTTTCACCGATGTCTGGAGAGAAATGCTCAGGGTTATGACGCGCGCTCGACAGAGCATGGCGATGAAAATGAAGTGCGCCTCAGTTGCGCTAAGACCCTGAAAAAGTGCAGGTAATGTCAAAAGCAGTTTAAGGAGACCCTCAATGTCCACTAACAAACCTCATTCCTATGGCTTGTATGACCCAACAGCAGGCAGTGATAGCTGTGGTGTAGGTTTCATAACGCGTAAGGACGGCGAGCAGACCCATGAGATTCTGCAGATGGCGCACAGCGCCCTGTGTACTGTGCCGCATCGAGGCGGCATGTCGGCGGAAGGCGTGGGCGATGGCGCCGGCGTTAACGTCGATCTCTCCCTGCATTTCTTCCGTAAAATTACCGGCCAGCCGCTGGAAGCGGGCCGCTTTGGCGTCGGTAACTTCTTCGTGCCGAAAGATGCCGAACTGCGCGCGAACGCAGAACGTCTGGTCGATGAAACGCTGAGCAGCTTTAACCTGCCGGTAATCATGAAGCGTGATATGCCGCTCGATAGCAGCGTGACGCGTCCGGCGGCAGTGCAGTTTCAGTTACCGATTCTGCAGTGGATTTTCACTGCACCACAGGACGTGGCCGATCAGAACGACTTCGAACAACGCATTTACCGCGCCCTGTTAACCATCGAAGCGCGTGCCTTTACTGAAAGTGAATTTGGCGGTCTTTATCCGCTGTCACTCTCCTCACGCACCCAGGTGTTCAAAGCACGTCTGAATTCCAATGAAGTGATCCCTTACTTCAAAGATCTGACCGATCCCGATCATCAGGTACGCGGGCTGTTTTTCCATACCCGCTTCTCGACCAACACCGATCCGCATACCACCATGGCGCAGCCGTTCCGTCTGATGGCGCACAACGGTGAACTGAATACCGACCGCAAGAACCGCATTGCCGAGTCGGCACTGGCGCTGGCGCGCGGCAAGAAAATTGTGCGGCCGAAAGGCCAGTCGGACAGCTCGCGTCTCGATCAGAGCATCCACAGCCGTCTGATGGAAGATAACCTCGACCTGATCACCGCCGTGGTCTCGATGATGCCGCCCGCCTGGGAAAATGACAGCTCACTGTCACCAGAAGTGCGCGACATGCTGGAATACTTCTCGCTGTATGAAGAGAAGAACGACGGCCCGGCGGCGTTAATCTTTGGAAATGGCGAAGTGATTGGTGCGCGTCTCGACCGTCTTGGTCTGCGTCCGCTGCGCTCAGTGGAAACCGCGGAATATATCGGCGCAATGTCCGAAGCGGGCCAGATCGCCTTCCCGCCGGAAAGCGTGCTGCGTCGCGGCCGTATCGAAGCCGGCGGGATGCTCTATTTCGATCATCGCGAAAAACGCAGCTACACCACGGTGCAGGCGCTGGAAAAACTGGCTGCTGAAAAAGATTATCCGGCACTGCTGCGCCAGGCGCGCGTCGGTCTGGAAGATCTGCCAGAGATCCCGGCTGAGCAGCAGGGCTCGCCGCTGCGCTATCGCGGTGACCTGAAGACCTATCAGCGCTTTGTGGCCTACTACTACAACCAGGAAAGCTTCAAGTTCATGATGGACCCGATGCTGAACACCGGCGCAGAGAAGATCTCGGCGATGGGTTACGGCAACGCGATTAACGGTCTGTCCGATCATGAAGGCGGCATGGCGCACTATTTCTCGCAGCGCTTCGCCCAGGTCACTAACCCGCCACTCGATTCTATCCGTGAAGTGGATGGCATGACGCTGCGGGTCGCGCTGGGTGCTAAACCGCATCTCGGCCGCAGTAAAGGCCGTCAGATCGTGGTGCCTTCGCCGATCCTCAGCCATCTCGATATGCTGCGTTTACGCGAGCAGACCATTGCACCTTATGCCCGTTTTGAGATGCTGTACGAGCCGGTGATTGGCAAAGATCTGTTGAGCACCACGGCTAACGCCAACGCGCTGGAGAAGGCGATTGATGATCTGGCCCAGCAGGTGGTCGATTTCGCCCGCAGCCAGGGCGGCATCGCGGTCCTGACCGATCGCCACATCTCCTCTAAGCAGGCGGCGATTCCGATGCTGCTGGTGGTCTCTGCCATCAACCAGCGTCTGGTGCAGGAAGGCCTGCGTCTGGATGTTTCGCTGGTGGTGGAGAGCGGCCAGAGCATTTCGTCGCACCACATTGCCGCCACGCTGGGCTTCGGTGCCTCGGCTATCTATCCGCTTGGCGTACAGATGCGCGCCGAAGAGAAGTTCGGTGAAGGCGAAGAAGGCAATAAAGCCTTTAAACGCTATGCCAAAGCGGCTGAAAAAGCGCTGATGAAAACCATGGGTAAAGTGGGCCTCTGTACCGTTGAAAGCTACAGCAGCGGCGAGTTCTTTGAGCCAAACTTCCTCAACACTGACGATCCGGTGCTGAAAAAGTATTTCCCGAATATCAAAACCCCGGTCGGCGGCGCTGGTTTCGCCACCATCGCGCAGATGGCGGTCGACTGGCATCAGAGCGCGCTGAAGATTCAGGGCGAATCTGAGGTACCGTTGCTGGGTCTGTTTAAAGAGCGTGCCGAAGGCGCGGGTCACTCGTATGGCACTATTGCGGTACGTACCTTTATTGATATGACCGAAGAGCCGATCCGCTTTGCCGATAAAGCGCGTGAAGAGGATAACTTTATCCGCCTGATGACGCTGGCGAAGCTCGACAACGCCTTTGGCATCAAGCCAGAAACCTTTAAAGACAGCAGTTTCGAGCGCATCCCGGATGAGGTGATCAACAATTTTACCATCACCGCCGATTACCGTCAGTTCTCCAGCCTGATGTATGAAGAGCGTAAACGTCGCCCGGCGGCATTGCGCGATATTCTGACCTTCCCGGCTGACCTGACCCACATCGACAGTGAAGCGGAGTTCCGCCGCAAGCTGGGACGTTACTCGCTGACCAACAACGGCTTTGCAATCCGCGGCCTGGTGTGTGAAGCCGTGGATGGCAGCCTGAATCACTTTATGCTGCGCCTGACCGATGCGATCGCTGGTCTGAAGCCAGAGCATGAGCGTCTGCAGAACCTGTCGCGTGCGCTGAAATTCCGCTTTAACGACGATATCGAGAGCAGTGAAGTGGTCGACGGCGGCCTGAAAGTGACCGCTTACGGCAAAGCGGCCGATTATCTGTCGCGTATTTTCACTACCCTGCCCTCACTGCCGCTGAGCGAAGTGCAGCCGGCCTGTGAAATCACCCGCACTTTTGCTTCCGGTGCGATGAGTCACGGTGCGCTGGTCGCGCCAGCCCATGAAGCCGTCGCGCATGGCACCAACATGGTCGGCGGCATGAGTAACTGCGGTGAAGGTGGCGAACACTACTCGCGTCACGGCACTATTCGTGCATCACGTATCAAACAGCTGGCGTCGGGTCGCTTCGGCGTCTGGGCGGCCTACCTGGCCGATCCGATGCTGGAAGAGCTGGAAATTAAAATTGGTCAGGGTGCTAAGCCGGGTGAAGGCGGTCAGCTACCGGCAGCCAAAGTCACGGTGGAAATCGCCGCGGCCCGTGGCGGTACGCCTGGCGTCGAGCTGGTCTCGCCACCACCGCATCACGACACCTATTCGATTGAAGATCTGGCGCAGCTGATCCATGACTGTAAAGCCGCGCGGGTGCGGGTCATCGTTAAGCTGGTCTCGTCGGAAGGCATCGGCACCATCGCGGTTGGCGTGGCCAAAGCGGGGGCAGACGTCATCAACGTGGCAGGCAACACCGGCGGCACCGGTGCCGCTTCCGTTACCAGCCTGAAATATACCGGCCGCGTGGCGGAAATTGGCATCGCGGAAGTGCATCAGGCGCTGTGCGCCAATGGCCTGCGTGACAAAGTGCTGCTGCGCTGTTCTGGTGCCCAGCAAACCGGCAGCGATGTGGTGAAATCCGCGCTGCTGGGTGGCGACAGTTTTGAATTCGGTACCACGGCCCTGATGATGCTGAAATGCGTGATGGCGAAAAACTGTAACGTCAAATGCCCGGCGGGCTTAACCACTAACGCTGAAGCCTTTGATGGCGATCCACGCCAGCTGGCACAGTACTTCCTCAATGTCGCGCATGAAGTGCGTGAGATTCTGGCGCGTATGGGCCTGCGTTCGCTGCGTGAAGCTCGCGGCCGCTCTGACCTGCTGCATCTGATGGATCACCCGCTGGAAGTGGGCAAGCTCGATTTACGCGCCATGCTGACCATGGTGCCGGAGCTGAAAATCGAACATCCGGTTTACCTGGAAAAAGATTTTGAACTGGACGATGGCTGGGTTGAGCAGATGAAACAGGCGCTGGTTGAACAACGTCAGCCAGCGATCACACTGGGCGATAACGTGGTGCTCAACAACCGCAATAAGAGCGTCGGCGGCCAGCTGGCGATCGATATTGAACGGATGCTGAACCATCAGCTGAGCGCAGAGCAACTGCAGGCGATGCCGGCAGTGCTGGCCGACGATCGTGGCCGTCACTACCTGGCGCCCGAGAGTGTGAAAATTTCCACTTCCGGTTCTGCCGGTCAGTCGTTTGGCGCCTTCTGCAACGATGGTATGCAGATGCGGCACTATGGCACCTGTAACGACGGCGTCGGCAAAGGACAGTGTGGCGGTGAACTGGTGGTGATGTCACCAGGCGGCGGCGCACAGGACGGCGATGGCAACGTGCTGATCGGCAACTTCGCCCTGTTTGGTGCCACCGGTGGACGTCTGTTTGTCCAGGGTCAGGCGGGTGACCGTTTCGCCGTGCGTAACTCCGGTGCCACGGCGGTGGTTGAAGGGGTTGGCGATTTCTGCTGCGAATATATGACCAACGGCGCCATCCTTAACCTGGGAACCTTCGGTAAAGGGTTTGGCAACGGCATGAGCGGCGGGTTCGCCTATCAGTACGACCCCTATGGCTCACTGGCCAGCCATGCGGCCGGCGATTCGGTGCTGTTTGGTTCGATTGCCGATCAGGATGAGATGGCCCGGGTGCACAAGCAGGCGGTGCTGACCATGCTGAACTGGCATCTGGAGGCGACCCAATCGCCGCGTGCAGCGTGGCTGCTGGAGAACTGGGAAACCGAGTGCCACCACTTTGTCTATGTTATGCCGCGCTCGCTGCTGCTTTACCAGGATGGCGGTGAAATCCTGAAAGCGAAAACGCGCAAAGATCTGCTGGAAGAGCTGTCGACAGCGCTGGCGGGTCATCAGGTGGCGAAGTTTAAAGCCGCATGGCGTCAGGGAAAAACCATCGCCAACGGTGCAGTACCGGCTTACGGTGCCACCGACACGCTGGAGATGTTTGTCCTGCTCAACAACTACACCGTGCTGAGCTTCGCGCAGCAACTGGCGCTGGGCAAACTGCCAAAAGGCACGCCGGTTGAAGATCCGGCGGTTGAAAAAGCGGTGCGCAACCTGCTGATGACCGAAGATTTTTCACTGGTCAGCAAGCTGCAACGCCATGCCCGTTCAGCCATTGAAAGCTACACCGACGATGAGTTGGCCAGCCTGATCGGTACCAAACGGATGTCAGATTACAAAGCCGCGTTAACGCAGCGCAACATCCGTTCGATGGATAGCCTGGCGACCTATGGCTGGATTATGTATCAGGATGCCTGTAACCGGGAAGTGCTGGGACATCTGCCTGATTTTGAAGAGCTGTTTGCCCGTGCGGCACTGCCTGAAATTGCCGCAGCGGTGGGTAAACTGTCCTGACAGGACGGCCGACCTGAGTGAACGTGAATATTATTAATTGATATTATCCGGATTAAGCGTGGTAACGCGCAGCAGAAGGTCCGCCCTCTTCGCCGACGACTCTGTCGGCGGAGAAAACGGACCGGCTCCCTGCGAACGGCGTGGCTTATGACGGGTGAAAACGGGATTGAGTAAAAGTACCCATGAAAATTCCTTATATTCCAGAAGATGCACCCTTTAATGGCGATCAGAAATACTGGCTGGCGGGCTTCCTCGCCGGTCTTCACTCCCGTTTACTGGTGTTAGAAGACAAGCAGCAGCCTGCGGCCGGAACGGGCGCCGCGGCCACCACCCAACTGCATATTCTCTACGGGTCACAAACCGGCAACGCGGAAGCGCTGGCGCAAACTGCTGCCAAATCAGCGCGTGCCAAAGGGTTGGTGCCGGTGGTTCAGGCGCTGGGCGATGTAGACCTGGATGTATTTGCCACCATGCGTCACGTACTGATCGTCACCTCCACCTACGGCGAAGGCGAAATGCCGGACAACGCCCAGCTGTTCTGGGATGCGATCTCCGCCAGCACCGCGCCGCGTCTGGAGCAGATGCACTTTGCCGTGCTGGCGATTGGTGATACCGGCTACGATGGCTTCTGCCAGGCAGGTAAATTCATTGATATGCGTCTGGAGCAGCTGGGCGCGAAACGCGTGGTCGATCGTATCGATTGCGATATCGATTATGAAGAGCCGTCCAGCGAATGGCTGAACAGTTCGATGCCACAGTTTGCCGCCAGCGCAGGCAGCAGCGGCACCGTGCTGGAGAGCGCACCAGAAGCGCCGGTAATCCCGGGCAGCAACAAGTCGAATCCTTACGCTGCAGCGCTGATCACCAATAAGCGCCTGTCGGGCGAGCAGTCCGCGAAAGACATCCGCCACTTCGAGTTTGACCTGACCGACAGTGGCCTGAAATATGAGGCAGGCGATGCGCTGGGTGTTATCCCGGTCAATGAACCTTCGCTGGTCAGCCTGCTGCTGACCCAGCTGAATGCCGATTACCAGACGCCGGTGCCCGGTTTTGACCGCAGCCTCGGCGATCTGCTGACCTATCAGTTTGAAATTTCAGAACCGTCACGCAAGCTGATTGAGTGGGTCGGACAGAACACCACCAACCAGGAACTGCGGCATGTATTGCAGCACGACGATAAAGATGCGCTCGGCGTCTGGCTGTGGGGTAAAGATACGCTCGACCTGCTGCAGCTTGAGCTGACCCGTTCGTTGCCGGTGCCGGAACTGGTCGCGCTGCTGCGTCCGTTACAGCATCGTGCCTACTCCATCTCGTCCAGCTCGAAGGCGCACCCTAACCAGGTTCACCTGACAGTGGCCTCAGTACGTTATCACAGCGGTGGCCGTAATCGTGGCGGCGTCTGCTCAACCTATCTGGCCGAACGCGTACGTCGTGGTGAAAAGCCCGCCATTTTCATCTCGCCAAATAAAGCGTTTCGCGTGCCGGCGAATAACAGCGCCCCGCTGATCATGGTCGGACCGGGCACCGGTATCGCCCCGTTCCGCGCCTTTTTGCAGGAGCGCCAGGCGACCGGCGCGCAGGGTAAAAACTGGCTGTTCTTTGGCGATCAGCATCAGGAACATGACTTCATCTATCGTGATGAACTCACCGGCTGGCACGACAGCGGTTTACTGACCCGGCTGGATCTGGCGTTCTCGCGCGACCAGGAGAAGAAAATCTACGTACAGACCCGTATGCTGGAACAGGGCGCAGAGCTCTATGCCTGGCTGCAGGAAGGTGCCTATTTCTACGTCTGTGGTGATGCCTCACGCATGGCGAAAGATGTCGACAGCGCACTGTATGAAGTGGTGCGTCAGTTCGGCGGACTTTCCAGCGAACGTGCAGCCGACTACATCGATCAGCTGAAGAAAGAGAAGCGTTACCTGCGTGACGTCTATTAAGTCGCCCCGCGTTAACGCATAAAAAATCCGGCTTGCGCAGGCAGCCGGATTTTTTTATGCCCAATCGGCAGGCAAAAAAATACCCGTCGTGATGACGGGTATCCGATGTTATTTCACGACGCGCAGTGAAGGCCGTCCGCCACGCGGTGGTGGATCGTCGTCAGGCGGCGTCTCGTCATCGCCGGCATCGTCAGGACGATCACCATCAATCACGGACATCATCGTCTCTTCCTGACCGTCTGACGTCTCCTGAGAAGACAGCTCGTAAGCCGGTTCAGGTTCGAACATCGTTCCTGCACCGTTTTCACGGGCATAGATCGCCAGAATCGCCGCCATCGGCACGTTCACCTGGCGAGGAACGCCACCGAAACGGGCGTTAAACGACACCTGATCGTTAGCCAGATCGAGATTGCCGACAGCGCGTGGCGCAATGTTCAACACGATCTGTCCATCGCGCGCATACTCAAGCGGCACCTGCACGCCAGGCAGATTAATGTCGACCACCAGATGCGGCGTTAACTGGTTGTCGAGCAACCAGTCATAGAAAGCGCGCAGCAGATAGGGGCGACGTGCGGTAAGTTGCGACATTTCCATAAATTAGCCCCGGGCTTGCAGGCGCATTTCACGTTCAGCTTCAGTTAATGAAGCAAGGAAAGAGTCGCGCTCGAAGACGCGGTTCATATAGCCTTTCAGCTCTTTTGAACCGGAGCCGATCAAGTCGATGCCCATTGATGGCAGACGCCACAACAGCGGGGCCAGATAGCAGTCGACCAGGCTGAACTCTTCACTCATGAAGAACGGTGTGCGACCAAACAGCGGTGCAATCGCCAGCAGCTCTTCACGCAGTTGCTTGCGAGCGGCTTCAGCTTCCTGACCGCTGCTGTTCTCAACGGTTCTCATCAGGCTGTACCAGTCCTGCTCGATGCGGTGCATCATCAGACGGCTTTCACCACGGGCAACCGGATAAACCGGCATCAGCGGTGGATGCGGGAAACGCTCATCTAAATATTCCATGATGATGCGTGATTCATACAGCGTCAGCTCACGATCTACCAGCGTCGGCACCGTGCGATACGGGTTGAGGTCAATCAGATCCTGCGGCAGGTTATCCATTTCGACCTGCTCGATCTCTACGCTGACACCCTTCTCCGCCAGGACGATACGTACCTGATGGCTGAAAATGTCAGTAGGACCAGAAAACAGCGTCATTACCGAACGTTTGTTGGCAGCGACAGCCATGAAAACCTCCAAGTTTGTTCACAAAAAGTTACTGCGAATAGCCAACCATCCGGCGACTCACTTGCTCATAGAACTCGCACGCAACCCACGTTAGCTGCGTCGTATACTGATATCCCGACGGCGGGGAGACGCATAACGCACCGGCCTGCGGGCGCAAAGTGACACAGAGTTTACCAGATTTTAGGCAGCTTGTGGGCGTGGAATGAATCTTTGCGGGGAAATTGGGAGCGCCGTTAACGTTTTTCCACCTGCACCGGCACGGCGGAAGAAAGCAAAAAACCCGCCGAAGCGGGTTTTTTGTGCCAATTGTCTCTGCCGAAGCAGCAACAATTAACGCTTGGAGAACTGCGGACGACGACGTGCTTTACGCAGGCCGACTTTCTTACGTTCAACCTGACGCGCATCACGGGTAACGAAGCCAGCTTTACGCAGCTCCGCACGCAGAGATTCGTCATATTCCATCAGAGCGCGGGTGATACCGTGACGGATCGCACCAGCCTGACCAGAAATACCACCACCTTTAACGGTGACGTACAGATCGAATTTACCAACCAGATCCAGCAGCTCAAGCGGCTGACGAACTACCATGCGGGCAGTTTCGCGACCGAAGTACTGTTCCAGAGAACGTTGGTTGATAACGATGTTACCGCTACCCGGCTTAATAAATACGCGAGCGGTAGAGCTTTTGCGGCGACCAGTGCCGTAGTTTTGAGTTTCAGCCATTGCCTTTAATCCCGATTAAATGTCAAGAACTTGCGGTTGCTGTGCCGCATGGGTGTGCTCGTTGCCTGCGTAAACTTTCAGTTTACGGTACATAGCACGACCCAGCGGGCCCTTCGGCAGCATGCCTTTAACCGCGATCTCAATCACACGCTCAGGACGGCGAGCAATCATCTCTTCAAAGGTCGCCTGTTTGATACCACCGATGTGACCAGTGTGATGATAGTAAATCTTGTCAGTACGCTTGTTGCCGGTTACAGCAACTTTTTCTGCGTTCAGAACGATGATGTAATCACCTGTATCAACGTGCGGAGTGTATTCCGCTTTATGCTTACCACGCAGACGCGCGCCAGTTCAGTCGCCAGGCGACCCAAAGTTTTGCCCGTTGCGTCAACTACAAACCAGTCACGTTGGACGGTTTCTGGTTTAGCTGTAAAAGTTTTCATCGAAAAGCTTACCCAAATTAAGTTACACGTTGGTGAAATCCCAAACGCTTAAGTAAACGATTGAGGCTCACACGACCATTTTGACCAGCAAGCCACCCCTTCGGATAGAGTTACTGGAACACAGAGGATTTGGGAAAAAAATCCTTTGCTGTAACGTGGGGTCGCAAGATTATAGAGAAGTCGGTTGCAAAAATCGAACCCTATTTCACTATTTATCTGCTTTATTCTCACGGCAGGTGCGGCAGACGCAGATACTCTTCGCTCTGCATCTCCTGCAGGCGGGATAAGCAGCGCTGGTATTCAAATTTCAGCCGTGTGCCCTGATAAATCTCGGTCAGCGAGGTTTCCGCCGCCACGACCAGCTTCACATGACGCTCATAGAATTCATCCACCAGTGCGAGGAAACGGCGCGCCTGATCCTCGGTTTTATAAATCATCACCGGTACATCATGCAGCAATACGCTGTGGAAACGCCGCGACAGGGCAATATAGTCATGCTGACTGCGCCCTTCACCGCACAGCGTAGTGAAGTTGATCGCCAGCACACCATCACTGACACCCAGCGTCGGCATCTGACGGTGGTTGATCTCCAGCACCGGCGCCTGTTCCGGTTTCCCGCCCGCCAGCGCCTGGAACATCCGCGCCATCTCTGCCTGGGTGGCCGCGTTCAGCGGAGAGTTCCACAGATGGGCCGAGGTCAGCGTCCGTAACCGGTAATCGATGCCCGCATCAACGTTCATCACATCGCAATGGGTTTTAATCTGCTCAATCGCTGGCAGGAAGCGCGCGCGCTGTAACCCGTTACGGTAGAGATCATCCGGCGGAATGTTTGAGGTCGCGACCAGTGCGATGCCGCGTTCAAACAGCGCTTCCATCAGGGTGCCAAGCAGCATCGCATCGGTGATGTCGGAAACGAAAAACTCGTCGAAACAGAGGATATCGGTTTCGGCTTTAAACCGGTCAGCGATAATCAGCAGCGGATCGCTCTGGCCCTGCAGTTGGGTCAGCTCTTCGTGTACCCGCAGCATAAAGCGGTGAAAATGGAGCCGCAGTTTGCGATCGCCAGGAATAGACTGAAAAAACAGGTCCATGACCCAGGTTTTCCGCGACCGACACCGCCCCACATGTATAAGCCACGCAGTGGGGCTGGCGTTTCATTTTTCTCTTTGCCGATCAACTTCGTCAGGCGGCCCAGCAGGCCAGATGTGGCAGGTGCAGCAGATTGCTGACGGGCGACCAGGGCGTGCTGGAGCGCGTCTAAACGGGTAATGGCTTCACGTTGTACGTCATCGGGCTTGAATTCGCCCTGCGACAGCGCCTGCTCATAGCGGGCAAGCGGAGATGAGGTTTGCATTGTTCTCTCAGAGTCCCTGAATTTTGTCTGATTCATACAGCAGTTGTCGAAAAAAAGGCCGTTCTACACTAAGCCATGCCGCTCCAGAGTTCCACATCCATAAGATTAACGGGTATAGTGAGTACTATTGGAGTGGTGCAATGCCCTACGGAACAACGGAAATAACACGGGAGTCATTATGACCTGGGAATACGGGCTAATTGGTTTAGTGGTAGGCATTATTGTCGGCGCAGTCGCGATGCGTTTTGGCAACAAGAAATTGCGTGAGCAGCGCAGCATGCAGTACGAACTGGAAAAAACCAAAGCGGAGCTGTCAGATTATCGCGAAGAGCTGACCAATCACTTTGCACAGAGTGCGGAGTTGCTGGACAATATGGCACGCGACTATCGTCAGCTCTATCAGCATATGGCGAAAGGCTCCAATGACCTGCTGCCTAATCTGCCGGGTGAGAAAAACCCGTTTGCCTATCAGTTGACGGAGGCGGAAGCCGATAACGATCAGGTCCCGGTACAGATGCCGCGTGACTACTCTGAAGGGGCATCCGGTTTACTGCGCGGCGAGCGCCCTGCCCGCGACTAATCTTTTGGGGCGCAGCCGGTCTGCGCCCACGTTTTTTGCGAACCCTGGCCTCAAACGACTGTCACACTGATTTATTCCCCCCACTTTTTGCAGCGAGAGCGTTGTAGCAATGAAAAAACAAGCACGACTGTTTAGCGCATTAGCCTTGAGTATTGGGATGGGCCTTGCCGCCACGCCAGACGCGATGGCAACGCTACCGGCACAAATCGCCGGTCAGCCGCTGCCAAGCCTGGCGCCGATGCTGGAGAAAGTGCTGCCCGCCGTGGTCAGCGTTCACGTTGAAGGCACCGAGTCGGCGTCGCAGGGCCAGGACATTCCTGAGCCGCTGAAACGCTTCTTCGGCCAGATGCCTGGCGGTAATAATCAGCCACAGCCCTTCGAAGGACTCGGTTCAGGGGTGATCATTGACGCCGCCAAAGGTTACGTGCTGACCAATAACCATGTGGTCAACGGCGCGGATAAGATTAATGTGCAGTTGGGCGACGGCAGTGAATATGAAGCCAAACTGATCGGTCATGATGAGCAGACCGATATCGCCTTAATTCAGATCGAGGGTGCAAAAAACCTGACCCAGGTAAAAGTGGCCGATTCCGATCAGCTGAAAGTGGGTGATTTCGCTGTGGCGATCGGTAACCCGTTTGGTCTGGGTCAGACCGCAACCTCCGGTATTATCTCGGCGCTGGGGCGTAGCGGCCTGAATCTGGAAGGCCTGGAAAACTTTATCCAGACCGATGCAGCGATTAACCGCGGTAACTCAGGCGGCGCGCTGGTCAATCTGAATGGCGAACTGATCGGCATTAACACGGCGATTCTGGCGTCAAGCGGCGGCAATATCGGCATTGGCTTCGCCATTCCCAGCGATATGGCGATGAATCTCGCGCAGCAGCTGATTAAATATGGCGAAGTGAAGCGCGGCCAGCTCGGCATCAAAGGCACTGAAATGACTGCGGATATGGCCAGGGCGTTTAACGTCGATGCGCAGCGCGGTGCCTTTGTCTCGGAAGTACTGCCGCAGTCAGCGGCCCAGAAAGCGGGCGTAAAATCCGGCGATATCATCACCTCGGTGAATGACAAACCGATTACCAGCTTCGCCGAACTGCGGGTGAAGATCGGCACCACCGCGCCAGGCGAGCAGGTGAAGCTTGGTTTGCTGCGTGAAGGTAAGCCGGTCACGGTCACCGTCACGCTGGAGCAAAGCGCACAAACTACGGCCAGTGCCCAGCTGATGTCGCCGGCACTTCAGGGTGCCACGCTGAGTGATGGTCAGACCAAAACCGGTGATAAAGGGGTGAAGGTCGATACCATCGAAAAAGGCACGCCGGCTGAACAGGTTGGCTTGCAAAAAGATGACGTGATTGTTGGCGTTAACCGCAACCGCGTTCAGTCGATCGCGGAAATGCGTAAAGTGCTGGAAGGCAAACCGCCGGTACTGGCGCTGAATGTGGTACGCGGCGACGAAAGTATCTATCTGTTGTTGAGATAAACCTCGCATTATGGCGGACACAAGCACGTGTGTGTCCGCCGCTCTCATGCTATTCTGCCCAGCGATCTCCCCTGGCGTAATTTAACACCATGTTTCTTAAACTTTTGCGTGCCGTGGTGCTGGGCCTGATTGTGGCGGGTATTTTGCTCGCAGCACTGCCTGCACTGCGTATGGGCAGCGACGCCCTCTATAACCATGAAGACAGCAACGACGACACACCCTTCAGCTTTAATCAGGGGGTGCGCCGCGCTGTGCCTGCGGTGGTGAACGTCTACAACCGTAGCGCGCATGGCAATAACAATCGCGGCATCACTACCCTGGGTTCAGGGGTGATAATGAACGCAAAAGGCTACATCCTCACCAATAAGCATGTCATCAACAATGCCGACCAGATTATTGTGGCGCTGCAGGATGGCCGTTTCTTTGAAGCGACGCTGGTGGCTCAGACGCCATGACCGATCTGGCGGTGTTGAAAATCACCGCCTCCAGCCTGCCAGTTATCCCGATCAATCCTAAACGTCTGGCCCATATCGGCGACGTGGTGATGGCGATCGGCAACCCCTATAACCTCGGTCAGACGGTCACCCAGGGAATTATCAGCGCCACCGGCCGGGTAGGATTAAGTTCTTCGGGCCGGCAAAACTTCCTGCAAACCGACGCTTCGATTAATCAGGGCAACTCTGGCGGTGCGCTAATCAACTCGCTGGGCGAACTGATGGGCATCAATACCCTGACCTTCGACAAAAGCAATGATGGCGAAACGCCGGAAGGCATTGGATTCGCTATTCCGACTGCGCTGGCCTCGAAGATCATGGATAAGCTGATTCGTGACGGCCGGGTGATTCGCGGCTACATTGGCATTACCGGTCGCGAGTTGCCGCCACTGCACGGTCAGGGCAGCAGTCTGGATCGGGTACAGGGCATAATCGTTAGCGTGGTGGCCCCGGATGGCCCGGCCGATAAAGCCGGTATTCAGTCCAATGATGTGTTGCTGAGCGTCAACGGCAAGCCGGCGGTTTCCGCTCAGGAGACGATGGACCAGGTGGCCGAGATTCGTCCAGGTTCGGTGATTGATGTGCAGGTATTGCGTAACGATCAAAAGCTAACGCTGCCGGTAACGATTCTGGAGTTTCCTGACAGCAGCAACTGATTACCGGGGCCTTAGACTCACCGCAATGAATTAGCCTGACGGGCAGGGGTGGCCCATCTGAAGAGCAAAGCATCCGAGCCAGGATGGCGAGGCCGACCTGCAGGGATGCAGGGTTCCTTTGCGATCAGATGGGCCATCCCTGCCCTTTTCACCCGGACGTCTAGCAACGATCCACCGGAAACGCGATCACATCGCTCAATGACTCCGCTTTCAGTGCCAGCATGATCAGGCGATCGATACCCAGTGCGACCCCGGAACAGGCTGGCATGCCATGCGCCAGCGCATCCAGCAGATACGTATCAATAGGATGCACAGGCAGGCCGCGCGCCGCACGACGGCGATTATCCTGCTCGAAGCGCTGACGCTGTTCGCGGCTGTCAGTCAGTTCACAGAAACCGTTCGCCAGTTCGATGCCTTTGTAATAGACCTCGAAGCGCTCGGCGACGCGGTGATCCTCGGTACTGATCTCCGCCAGGGCTGCCTGACTGGCCGGGAAATGATAAACGAAGCAGGGTTTATCCTGACCAATCTTCGGTTCCACGCCCAGCATAAACAGCAGCATCAGCAAGGTATCGCGATCTTCTTCCGCGCGCGCCAGTTCGCCTTCGCCCAGCTTTTCTGCCACTTCACGCAGTTGCGCCTTGTCTGCAGAGAGCGGATCAATTTCGAGATGGCGAATAAACGCCTGCTGATAGGAGAGGGATTCCGCGCTGTCGCACTCCAGCACCTGCTGCATCAGATCGTCGACTTCATTCATCAGACGATACATGTCGTAGTGCGGCCGGTACCACTCCAGCATGGTAAATTCCGGGTTATGGTGACGGCCCGCTTCTTCATTGCGGAAACTGCGCGCCATCTGGTAAATCGGCCCGCTGCCCGCGGCCAGCAAGCGCTTCATGTGGTATTCCGGGCTGGTCATCAGCCAGAGATCGCGCCCCTGCGCGGCACCCGGTCCGACGAACCGCGTCTGAAACGGCACCAGATGGATATCGGTAATCGTCGCCTGACTCATCGCTGGCGTATCCACTTCCAGTACGCCACGATCGGCAAAGAAACGACGCACTTCGGCCAAAATCGCGGCGCGTTTTAACAAATTGGCGATGGATGCGCTTGGTTGCCAGCTTGCCGTTTCGCTCATGGTGATGACTCCTGATACAAATTAGGGGTGGAAGTCTACCTGCAATACCTGCGGCAAACAATCTCGCGCCCGTGCTGCCAAAAACAGCGTTTCGGCTTCTATACTTAAGCAGTTAAATTAAAAAGGAATCCCACTATGTCTCCATGGAAAACCGTTATTGCCAGCCTGAGCGCCTTTCTCTCCGTCGCCTGTAGCACCACGCCGCCAAAGAACGTCACCGTGATCGAAAACTTTGACAGTCAGCGCTACCTCGGCCAGTGGTATGAGATTGCCCGCCTGAATCACCCTTTTGAACGCGGCCTTGAACAGGTGACGGCGAACTACAGTCCGCGCGAAGATGGCGGCCTCAAAGTGATCAATCGTGGCTACAATGTGAAGAAACAGCGCTGGCAGGAGAGTATCGGCAAGGCGTACTTTACCGGCGATCCGCAACGCGCGGCGCTGAAAGTCTCCTTCTTCGGCCCCTTTTACGGCGGATATAACGTCATCGCCCTCGACCCGGACTACCGCTATGCGCTGGTGTGCGGTCCGAATCGCCATTATCTGTGGATCCTGTCGCGGACCCCGCAGCTGGAGCCGGGTGTGAAAGAAAAGCTGGTCGATCAGGCGCGTCGGGAGGGTTTCCCGGTTGATGAGTTAATCTGGGTGAAACAGAAATAATGCAGAAACGAACAGCCGGTACGATCGACATATCGTACCGGTTGGAATAGCGGTTTAGTTCGTGCTGTTTTGAATCGCCTGACCACCCGCTTCGACGTCTTCACCCACGCCACGCGTGGTATTACAAGCCGTCAGCAGTGAAGAGAGAAACAGTACAGATAAGAGAGTGACAATACTTTTCTTTAACATAACAATGTCCTTTTTGATGGATGTAAAAGTACAGCGCTTTAAGCATAGTCGGATTTCCGACAACTGCCGCTGGCGAGCCCACAAAATAGACGATGTTTAACAGTCAGTTTGCCGCACGCGAAATGGCACCACCTAAGTGGGAAACATCTTCGCCAAAACCGTGAAAAGTGTTGCAGGCGCTCAGCGCAGAGGAGACCAGCAACGCGAATGCGATTAATTTTGCCAGCTTTTTCATTTTTTCACTCATACGAGAAAAAGGCGCATCTGAGGATGCGCCTGCGGCACTTATTTTACGCGTGACACGTATTCGCCAGAGCGGGTGTCAACTTTCACCACTTCGCCCTCTTGCACGAACAATGGCACTTTCACTACTGCGCCAGTTGAGAGCTTGGCTGGCTTACCGCCGGTACCTGCGGTGTCACCTTTCAGGCCTGGATCGGTTTCCACGATTTCAGCTTCGATAAAGTTCGGTGGCTGAACGGCGATCGGACGGCCATTCCACAGCGTAACGATACATTCAGCGTTATCCTGCAGCCATTTTGCTGCATCGCTGACGGTCTTCTCTTCAACCTGGAACTGCTCGAAGCTTTCCGGGTGCATGAAGTGGTAGAACTCACCGTCGTTGTACAGGTAGTTCAGGTTGGTATCCATAACGTCTGCGCCTTCGGCGGAGTCGGTGGATTTGAAAGTTTTCTCAACGCGAGAACCCGTCAGCAGGCGACGCATTTTAACGCGCGCGAATGCCTGACCTTTACCCGGTTTAACGAACTCACTGGATTCGATGGCATACGGCTCGCCTTCGAACATGATTTTAAGACCGGGACGGAAATCGTTGCTAGAATAAGTCGCCATGAAGGCCCTCTACGAAAATTGATACTGGTACTAAGCCAAAAAAATGGCACACATTGTAACCCTAAAAACACCTTCCAGAGAAGATTGGTTGCAGCAACTTGCTGATGTTGTCACTGAACCTGATGAATTACTGCGGATTTTAGCGCTGGATCAGCATACCGAGCTGGCCGAAGGTGCGGACGCGCGGCGTCTTTTCGCCTTGCGCGTTCCTCATGCGTTTATCAACCGGATGAAGAAAGGTGATGCGCACGACCCGCTGCTGCTTCAGGTACTGACCCGTCGCCAGGAATTCATCGATGCGCCAGGTTATAGCACCGATCCGCTGGATGAACAAAGCAACGTTGTCCCTGGTTTGCTGCATAAATACCGAAACCGCGCTTTATTGCTGGTGAAAGGCGGTTGCGCGGTCAACTGTCGCTACTGTTTCCGCCGTCACTTTCCTTATCAGGATAATCAGGGAAATAAACGTAACTGGCAGGCAGCACTGGACTATATCGCCGATCATCCGGAACTGGATGAGATCATTTTCTCCGGCGGCGATCCGCTGATGGCGAAAGATCATGAGCTCGCCTGGCTGATTGCGGCGCTGGAGAAAATCCCGCACTTGAAACGGCTGCGTATACATAGTCGTTTACCGGTGGTCATCCCGGCGCGGATTACCGATGCACTCTGTCAGATGCTGAGCGAAACACGGCTGCAGGTGCTGATGGTCACGCACATCAACCATGCGCAGGAGATTGACGACGCGCTGCGTGAGGCGATGCGTGACCTGAAGCGTGCCGGCGTCACGCTGCTTAACCAGAGCGTGCTGCTGCGCGGCGTCAACGACAATGCGCAGACCCTGGCGACACTGAGCAATGTGCTGTTCGATGCCGGCATTCTGCCTTATTACCTGCACGTGCTGGATAAGGTGCAGGGAGCTGCGCATTTTTACGTCTCTGATGACGAAGCGCGCCAGCTTGTGCGGGCGCTGCTGTCGCAGGTGTCGGGTTATCTGGTGCCGAAGCTGGCGCGGGAGATTGGCGGAGAGCCGAGTAAAACACCGCTCGATCTGCAGTTGCGACAGGAATAAAAACGGCCGGCGCAAGGCCGGCCGTCTGAAGAAGGCATCATGCCGGATTTACATTACGGACACTTATAAACCTGGCCGGTCATTTTGCTATCGAGTGGCGCGAACGCAGACAGCAGGTTCTGTGTCGGACTGGTCGCACCGTAGATCACGTTGCCGCCCATTTCCGCTGCCCGATTGCGCAGGTCATTTGCCGCACCGCGCAGGGCGCTACTCTCTCCGCCTGCACCGGTCAGCCAGTTACTCTGTGAGCCGGTAAGATTCCCCAGAAGCTGACACTCACTGCCGGGCTGCTGATCGGTAAAAGTCACGCGCTGGCCTGCCGAGGAGAGTTGAGTAGAGCTGCTACAGCCCGCCAGCAATAACGCGCCAGCCGTCAGTCCGAGCAAGAGGTTAATCCGCATTGTAATCCCCATTTATTATCATCAGAGTCGGGTGGCAGCGTAGCAGAAAGGGATGTTTTCTTTCTGCACATTCATTGCCCTTATCCCGTTATAACGTCTCAATATTTCATGCCGCTTGCAGGCTGGCAACCCTGCCGATCCTGATAGGCAAGTTTAAGCCAGTGGATCCGGCGGCGCAGCAGCAGACAGCGTGAGATATCAAGAGGAAAGACGAACGATTGCGCCACTACTTATACTATTTTCCGCCCCAAAAGAAAAACCCCCGACCGTTTCCGATCGGGGGTTCCTGATGACTTAAGCAGTCAACGGCAGATTACATCATGCCGCCCATACCGCCCATGCCACCCATACCGCCAGCGCCGCCGCCTAAATCAGGTGCATCGCCTTTTGGCAGGTCAGTGACCATACATTCGGTGGTGATCATCAGACCGGCAACAGAGGCCGCGTACTGCAGGGCAGAACGGGTCACTTTGGTTGGGTCCAGGATACCGAAGTCGATCATGTTGCCGTACTCTTCAGTCTGTGCGTTGTAACCGTAGTTACCGTCGCCCGCTTTCACGTTGTTCGCGACCACAGATGGCTCTTCACCGGCGTTAGAAACGATCTGACGCAGTGGAGATTCCATTGCGCGCAGCGCAACTTTGATACCGACGTTCTGATCTTCGTTCTGACCACGCAGATCGGCCAGCTGTGCAGCAACGCGAACCAGCGCCACACCACCACCAGCAACCACACCTTCTTCTACCGCAGCACGGGTTGCGTGCAGGGCATCTTCAACGCGGGCTTTCTTCTCTTTCATTTCAACTTCAGTTGCTGCGCCCACTTTCAGAACGGCAACGCCGCCTGCCAGTTTAGCCACACGCTCCTGCAGTTTTTCTTTGTCGTAGTCAGAGGTTGCTTCTTCGATCTGCTGACGAATCTGGGTCACACGGCCCTGAATTGTCGCTTCTTCACCCACACCGTCGATGATGGTGGTGGTGTCTTTGTTGATCACAACGCGTTTTGCCTGACCCAGATCTTCCAGAGCCGCTTTTTCCAGCTCCATACCGATCTCTTCAGAAATTACAGTACCGCCGGTCAGGATAGCGATATCCTGCAGCATGGCTTTACGACGATCGCCGAAGCCTGGCGCTTTAACCGCAGCCACTTTCACGATGCCGCGCATGGTGTTAACCACCAGGGTCGCCAGCGCTTCGCCTTCTACGTCTTCCGCGATGATCAGCAGAGGTTTGCCGGCTTTCGCCACGGCTTCCAGCACTGGCAGCATTTCACGGATGTTAGAAATTTTCTTGTCAGCCAGCAGGATGAACGGAGATTCCAGTTCAACCGCACCGGTTTCAGGCTTGTTGATGAAGTAAGGAGACAGGTAGCCGCGATCAAACTGCATACCTTCAACCACATCCAGCTCGTCCTGCAGGCCGGTGCCTTCCTCAACGGTGATCACGCCTTCTTTACCTACTTTCTCCATCGCCTGAGCAATCAGCTGGCCCACGGTTTCATCGGAGTTAGCAGAGATGGTACCTACCTGCGCAATCGCTTTAGAGTCTGAGCAAGGTACAGACAGCGCTTTCAGTTTCTCAACTGCAGCGATAACCGCCTGGTCGATACCGCGCTTCAGGTCCATCGGGTTCATACCCGCGGCAACCGCTTTCAGGCCTTCGGTGATGATAGACTGCGCCAGCACGGTCGCTGTGGTGGTACCGTCGCCCGCAGCGTCGTTCGCTTTAGAGGCCACTTCTTTCACCATCTGCGCGCCCATGTTCTCGAACTTGTCTTCCAGTTCGATTTCACGTGCCACAGAAACACCATCTTTAGTGATGGTCGGTGCACCAAAAGATTTATCCAGAACCACGTTACGGCCTTTCGGGCCCAGGGTAACTTTTACTGCATCTGCCAGTACGTTCACGCCACGCAGCATTTTTACGCGTGCGTCATTACCGAATTTTACGTCTTTAGCTGCCATCTTTAAATATCCCTTAAATTCGTTTCGTTCAGTGAATTACGCGTAAAAATTACGCTTCAACAACGGCCAGAATGTCGCTCTCAGAGATGATAAGCACCTCTTCGTTGTCGATTTTCTCGGTTTTAGCGCCGTAACCTTCGCTGAAGATCACGATGTCGCCAACCTTCACGTCCAGCGGCTTAACGTCGCCACTCTCAAGGATGCGGCCATTGCCGACAGCCAGGACTTCACCACGGGTGGATTTACCGGCTGCGGAACCGGTCAGCACGATGCCGCCAGCTGATTTAGCTTCAACTTCTTTACGCTTGACGATAACGCGATCGTGCAATGGACGAATTTTCATTTGATAGCTCTCCTTTGAGAAGTCCAATCATTCAGTTTTGGGGTTGAACACCGGGCTGCATGGCTTCCGGCCTCGTGACCTGAGAGATAGGGCCGCCATCACCCTCTTTCAAGGGGGTGAACAACAAATTTTTTACGCAGCGGTGATAAGTGATGGCTTTTTGAGCAACCGGCGGCAAGATCGCCAGCGGAAATAAAAAACGCAACCCGAAGGTTGCGTTTTAAACGGCAGATTACGCCATCAGCGATCTTTAGGATCGTCATGGTGCTCAAGGCGATCGCTGTTTTTGCGCTCGAACTCGCCATCCATGGTATAGCCGCTGTCGGGTCCGGCGCCCGGACCGCGCCAGACGCGCAGATGCGGCATCAACTTCAGTGTCAGATGCTTTTGCACCGGCGGCAACAGCAACAGCAAGCCCAGCAGGTCGGTAAAGAAGCCCGGCAGCAGCAGCAGAAAACCGGAGATGATCAGCGACACGCTCTTGATCATCTCATTGGCCGGGCTTTCGTTACGCGCCAGCTTCTCCTGCATCAGCATGAAGTTCTTCATGCCCTGATTTTTGACCAGTGAGACCCCGATGCATGAGGTAAAGACCACCAGCAGCATGGTGAGCAGCACGCCCATGACGTGCGCGACCTGAATAAACAGCGAAATTTCGATCCAGGCCAGGACAAAAAAGACTAATAACGGTATCCAGCGCACCGTACTCTCCTGTAAGTGAGGGCTGACCGGCAGCGTGCCGATCAGCAGAAAGCGTTCATCTCAGTGATGATAAGAAAAGAGATGGGCACCCGTGCCGCCTTTTTCAACCGATCCTGTCAAATTTATCCCGCAGGGTTAATTTTGTAACTAACTTCACATATCGTTAACCTGACGGCAGCGTTAAGTGATCTGCATGCGTGCTTTTCTGATGCATCAGAATATGATCGTGCTCACCCGTATGAAGACGGATAAAATGTAGGTACGGGTACACCACGACGAAATAAACACATCCTCTGTGATGGTTAGCGGCAACAACAAGAAGGTTATCATGGCGAACAACATTCGTATCGAAGAAGACCTGTTAGGTATGCGAGAAGTGCCGGCGGATGCCTATTATGGCGTTCATACTCTGCGTGCGATTGAGAATTTTTACATCAGCAACAGTAAAATCAGCGACATACCTGAATTTGTCCGCGGTATGGTGATGGTCAAAAAAGCGGCAGCAATGGCTAACAAAGAGCTGCAAACCATTCCGCGTAACATCGCCAATACCATCATTCAGGCCTGTGACGAAGTGCTTAACAACGGTCGCTGCATGGATCAGTTCCCGGTCGATGTCTATCAGGGCGGTGCCGGAACTTCAGTTAACATGAATACCAATGAGGTGCTGGCGAATATCGGCCTGGAGCTGATGGGACACCAGAAAGGGGAATATCAGTACCTCAACCCTAACGATCACGTCAATAAATGCCAGTCAACCAACGACGCCTACCCGACCGGATTCCGTATCGCAGTCTACAGTTCACTGCTGAAGTTGCTGGATGGCATCAACCAGCTGGCCGAAGGTTTCCAGCGCAAAGCTGACGAGTTCCAGACCATCCTGAAAATGGGCCGAACCCAGTTGCAGGATGCAGTGCCCATGACGCTGGGTCAGGAATTTCACGCCTTCAGCGTGCTGCTGAATGAAGAGACCAAAAGCATTCTGCGTACCGGCGAGCTGCTGCTGGAAGTGAACCTCGGCGCGACCGCCATCGGTACCCGCCTGAATACACCGGACGGTTATCAGCACCTTGCGGTGCAGCGTCTGGCTGAGGTCAGCAACCTGCCGGTGGTGCCGGCGGAAGATCTGATCGAAGCGACCTCTGACTGCGGTGCCTACGTGATGGTACATTCATCACTGAAACGCCTGGCGGTGAAACTCTCCAAGATCTCTAATGACCTGCGCCTGCTCTCCTCGGGCCCGCGTGCTGGCCTGAATGAAATTAACCTGCCGGAATTGCAGGCGGGTTCGTCGATCATGCCAGCCAAAGTCAATCCGGTGGTGCCGGAAGTGGTGAATCAGGTCTGCTTCAAGGTGATCGGCAACGACATTACCGTCACCATGGCTTCCGAAGCGGGTCAGCTGCAGCTGAACGTCATGGAGCCGGTGATTGGCCAGGCGCTGTTTGAATCGATCAGCATCCTGACTAACGCCTGCTACAACCTGCTGGAGAAGTGCGTCAACGGCATTACCGCCAACCGCGCGGTGTGCGAAGCCTATGTCTTCAACTCGATCGGTATCGTTACTTACCTGAATCCCTATATCGGCCACCACAACGGCGATATCGTCGGTAAAATCTGCGCTGAAACCGGTAAAAGTGTTCGTGAAGTGGTGCTGGAACGCGGCCTGCTGACCGAAAGCGAACTGGACGATATTTTCTCAGTACAAAACCTGATGTATCCGGTTTATAAAGCGAAACGTTATACCGACGAAAACGAGCAGTAAGGTTTAACCCACGCGGGTTAACTAATAAAGGCACACCACGATCAACACGGTGTGCCTTTTTCTTTGGTAAACAGCACAACAGATTATCGCAGGTTAAATATTCAGGAGTGATGCATGTTTGTGGTTGAGCTGCTTGTCGTGTTGCTGGCGATCTGGTTGGGTGCGCGTCTCGGCGGCATCGGCATCGGATTCGCAGGCGGAATGGGCGTACTGATTCTGACGCTGGGCTTTGGCCTGCCGCCAGGCTCCATCCCGTTCGATGTGATTGAAATTATCATGGCGGTGATCGCCGCCATCGCCGCGATGCAGGTCGCAGGCGGAATGGATTATCTGGTGAGCCTGGCCGAACGGCTGCTGCGCCGGCATCCGCGTCACGTCACGCTGCTGGCCCCGCTGGTCACCTACCTGATGACGCTGCTGGCAGGCACCGGCCATACCGCGTTTTCGACGTTGCCGGTGATTGCGGAAGTGGCGAAAGAGCAGGGCGTGCGCCCTTCCCGTCCGCTCTCCATTGCCGTGGTCGCCTCACAGATTGCCATCACCGCCTCACCGCTTTCCGCTGCGGTGGTGTTCTTTGCGACCCTGCTTGAGCCACGCGGCGTCAGCTACATTACGCTACTGGCTATCGCGATTCCCTCGACCATGGTCGGTCTGTTTCTGGCGGCACTGGTTACCAACTTCCTTGGCAAAGAGCTCAAAGATGATGAGGTTTATCAGACGCGTCTTGCCAAAGGCGAAGTCACGCTACGCGGCGCCAGCGTCTATCAGCCGAAACCGGGCGCAAAAAAATCGGTGCTGCTGTTTCTGGTTGGCATCATCGCCGTAATGCTCTATGCCACCGCCACCAGCCCCAGCGTCGGGCTGATCATTAATCCGCCGCTGCCGCGCAATGAAGCGATTGTGGTGTTTATGCTGACCATCGCCATGCTAATCAGCCTCAGCTGTAAACTGGATACCGGCGAGATCCTGAGCGCCAGCACCTTTAAGTCTGGCATGAGCGCCTGTATCTGCGTGATGGGCGTCGCCTGGCTGGGCGATACCTTCGTCAAAGCGCATCTGGCGGATATTCAGATGCTGGCCGGGGATGCCCTGAAAACCTATCCCTGGATGCTGGCACTGGTACTGTTCTTCGCCTCGATGCTGCTCTATTCGCAGGCTGCGACCACCAAAGCGCTGATGCCAGCCGCCCTGCTGCTCGGCGTCTCGCCCCTCACCGCCATCGCCTCCTTTGCGGCAGCCTCTGCACTGTTCGTGCTACCAACCTACCCCACCTTACTGGCGGCGGTGGAGATGGACGACACCGGCTCGACCCGGATTGGCAAGTTTGTTTTCAACCATGCTTTTATTATTCCCGGCGTGATTGCCATTACGCTGTCGGTGATGGCTGGCTTTATCTTTGGCGGCATGCTGCTATAGCCCGATAACGGCATCGCTGTCTGAGCGTGCTATCATCGGCGCTCTTTGAAACAGGAGCATTGCGATGAATGCCGTCGTTATCCTTTGTACCGCGCCCGACCAGGCGACAGCGAAACGTCTGGCCACTTTAGCGCTTGAGGCCAGACTGGCGGCCTGCGTTACGCTGCTGCCGGGCGCGACCTCGCTTTACCTCTGGCAGGGGCGGCCCGAACAGAGCAGTGAAGTGCAGATGCTGCTGAAATGCGATAGCGATCACCAGCAGGCACTGTTCGATCTGATCAAACAGGCGCATCCCTACGAGGTGCCGGAACTGCTGGCGCTACCGGTTCAACATGGAGACAGTGAATACTTGTCATGGCTGCACGCATCTCTCGCTTAATTACGCTGCTGCTGGCGCTGTTTATCAGCCTGCAGGCGCACGCTTCCCTCTTTTCCAACACCACCAGTAGCCGTTTTGTGCCGGTCGATCAGGCGTTTGGTTTTGACTTCGACCAGCAGGGTGCGCAGCTCAATCTGCACTGGAAAGTGAAATCGGGCTACTACCTCTATCGTCAGCAGATTCACGTCACGCCAGCTAACGCCACGCTGGCACCGCTAACGCTGCCCGCCGGTCAGCCGCATGAAGATGAATTTTACGGCAAGAGCGAGATCTATCCGCAGGATCTGACGGTACCGGTGACGCTACACCAGGCCGCCAGCGGTGCCACGCTGAGCGTTACTTATCAGGGCTGTGCCGCTGCCGGGTTCTGCTATCCGCCTGAAACCCGCACCGTTCCGCTGAGTCCGGTGACTGCCCGTAGCGCCGCGCCGCCGGTAAGCCCGCCACCTGCTCCCGCCACGCCGCTGCCCTTTTCACCGCTGTGGGCGTTACTGATTGGTATTGGCGTTGCCTTCACGCCCTGCGTGTTACCGATGTATCCGCTGATTTCCGGCATTATTCTCGGCGGCCAGCGTCACTATTCGTTTGGCCGGCTGTTTGCGCTGGCGATGGTCTATGTGCAGGGCATGGCGCTGACCTATACCCTGCTGGGTCTGGTGGTAGCCGCTGCGGGTTTGCGTTTCCAGGCGGCGTTGCAGCATCCCTGGGTGCTGTCGGCACTGTCGCTGCTGTTTATCGTGCTGGCGCTGTCGATGTTTGGTCTGTTTACGCTGCAGTTGCCCGCCAGCCTGCAAACCCGTTTAACCCTGTGGAGTAATCGCCAGCAGGGCGGATCGCTGCCAGGGGTCTTTTCGATGGGGGCGCTGGCCGGTTTAATCTGCTCGCCCTGCACCACCGCGCCGCTCAGCGCCATTCTGCTCTACATCGCCCAGAGCGGGAATCTGTGGGCCGGTGCCGGTACCCTGTGGCTCTATGCGGTCGGCATGGGCTTACCGCTGATCGCCGTGACCCTGTTTGGCAATAAATTGCTGCCGAAGAGCGGGCCGTGGATGCAGACAGTTAAAGAAGGTTTTGGTTTCGTCATCCTCGCGTTGCCGGTTTTCCTGATGGAGCGGTTGCTGGGCGAGGTATGGGGATTGCGGCTGTGGAGCCTGCTGGGCGTGGCGTTCTTTGGCTGGGCGTTCAGCGTCAGCCTGCGGGCCAGCAGCGGTAAATGGCGCGTGGTGCAGATTATCGTACTGGCCGCCGCACTGATCAGCGCCCGTCCGCTGCAGGACTGGGCTTTTGGCGGCCCGACCGCGCAGCAGGCGGTGGCACACCTGCCGTTCCAGACCATCCAGACCCCGCAACAATTGCAGACGGCGCTGCAACAGGCCAATGGCCGCATCACCATGGTCGATCTCTATGCCGACTGGTGTGTCGCCTGTAAAGAGTTTGAAAAATATACCTTTAGCGACAGCGCGGTCCGCGATAGCCTGAGCCAGGTACAGCTGTTACAGGCCAACGTCACCGCCAATAGCGCCAGCGATAATGCGCTGTTGCAGCATCTTCAGGTGCTGGGATTACCGACCATTTTATTCTTTGATGCGCAGGGCCATGAAATTGCTGACTCGCGCATCACCGGGTTTCTCAATGCCGCCGACTTCCAGGCGCATTTGCAGAAACTCACCCGATAAACAACACTGGAGTCAGGCAACTGCCCGGTGTAAAGCGCCGGGCCTGCATACCAGAGGAGAGTCACTTGCAGCGTGAACAAATACTCGAGCATGCATTGAATGTGCTTGAACAGAACGGCCTCGCCGCCACCCTCTCATTGGAAACTTTGGCGGGCCAGACCGACCTTTCGCTCGAACAGCTCCGGCTGTTCTGGCCCGATCGCGACGCTCTGCTCTACGATGCGCTGCGATATCACGCTCAGCAGATTGATACCTGGCGGCGTCAGATACTGCTGGATGAGGCACTGTCGCCGGAACAGAAGCTGATGGCGCGATATGAAGTGTTAAGCGAACACGTCAGCAAAGGCCGTTTCCCTGGCTGTCTGTTTATTGCCGCCTGCAGTTTCTATCCGCAGCCTGACCAGCCGATTCATCAGCTGGCGGAACAGCAGAAGCGCGCCTCCTGGCAGTTTACCCATGAGATTCTGCTGGAACAGGCGCTGGACAATCCCAGCATGGTGGCCGATCAGATGGAACTGATTCTGGAAGGCTGCCTCAGCAAGCTGCTGGTGAAGCGCAACGTGCAGGATGTCTCCACCGCCCAGCGGCTGGCGGAAGATGTTTACAGCATTGCGCTGTGCCGTAAAAACGGCGCGCTGGCCTGAGGTTTTGCCCGCTTTGACTGAAAATCAGGCAATCAGTCACGTTTTCCGTGGTTTTTTGGTGAAAGCCGTTGACGCCCGGCGGCCTTTACGGTTTAATGCGCCCCGTTGCCCGAATAGCTCAGTCGGTAGAGCAGGGGATTGAAAATCCCCGTGTCCCTGGTTCGATTCCGGGTTCGGGCACCATCTTTAAAGAACCCGCCTCTGGCGGGTTTTTGCATTTCTGAGCGTTGAACCCGTTCATCGAAGGTTCGATGAATTCGCCACATCCCTGTGGCTCGCCCTGCGGGTTCGCGCGCGGACGCGCGATGCAAAAATGCTCCCGGCATTTTCGGGTTGGGCACCATCTTTAAAGAACCCGCCTCTGGCGGGTTTTTTGCATTTCTGAGCGTTGAACCCGTTCATCGAAGGTTCGATGAACTCGCCACATCCCTGTGGCTCGCCCTTCGGGTTCGCGCGCAGACGCGCGATACAAAAATGCTCCCGGCATCTTCGGGTTGGGCACCAAAATTCAAATGAACGGACCTCCTCGGGGGTCCGTTTTTTTTGCGCGATGATCAACGCCAGCCACCCGTTACCTCTACCCTGTCTCCGGCCATCTTCCTGATGTCGTATGCACCATTTCTCCTCTGGGCGACAGCTCCCTGTATCAAACGTTATAACCACACCCTGTCCGCCAGCTCTGTATTACCCTTGATTCGCTGCTCTGCACTTATGTGCTGTATCCACCGCCCCGACAGAGTCATGGCAATAACGCAATCTGTCATAAACCGGGACCCTGATGATTTCTGTCTGGCTGGTCTGGTGCCATATCATCCGGCCGTCCGGAATGGTTTTTCAAAAATTATTGCAAAAGGTTTTCCCTGATTGTTATCAAGGCAGATTCTGATATCTGGGAAGATAACAAGCTTCTTTATGACCAAAACAAGTAAGAGAAACAGAGATCGCGCTGACCTGGCTGGCACACATGCTGCTATTCATTCCAATTATCTAACCGACATTAATAAATAATATAAATTATATTAAAAAATAAATATATTATTAACATGAAAAGTCAATATGGAATAATTACCTGCCACTTGCACGTTCAACTAACAGAAATAAGATATGAATTTTTCTTAAAGAAATTATAATACCGCCATACCTTTATTAAGAAGAAACCTGGTCTACATAAAAATACAACTCAATAAATTTGAAATTTATAAAAAATAAAAAAATTCTTTTTTCAATCCCTGCAGTTAAATGTTTTTAAATTTAATGTCAGTTATTATTTACAGAACTCAACAATGCAAACCCAACAAAAAAGGTAATTACATGAAATTAACATTTAATAAAAAAACCATTCTGGCCTTAGGTATTTCTACTCTGTTCCCGGTGGGTTCAGTTCTGGCGGCAACAACCAGCGGTGGTTCTGTCAACTTTAACGGAAGCGTCGTAACGTCATCCTGTGCCATCAGTGCCAACAGCGCAGAGATTGACGTCAACATGGGCGAAGTCCGTACGGCCACGCTGGCCGCTGCTGGCAGTGAAGCAGGCGTGGCAAAAACCTTCGCCATTGCGCTTGAAGATTGTGTCATCGCTGATACTTCAGCGTCTTCAGAAGAAAACCCTATTGCGGCGACCACTGTCGCGGTGACCTTCTCGGGTACGCCAGACAGCAACGATGCCAACAGCCTGGCAGTGGGCGTGAACGGCGGCGCATCATCAGCGCAGAATGTCGCCATCCGTCTTTATGACGAGCAGGGCAACGTAGTGAAACTGGGCGAAGCGGCTTCAGCGATTCCACTGCGTAAAGGCTCTAATACACTGAATTTCAGTGCAAAATACTACTCACCAACAGGCAACGCCACGGCGGGCGATGCCAGTGCAGTTGCCACCTACACAGTAACCTACTCGTAATCGTCATGCCCGGTTTAATACCCGGGCATGAATACCCATTCAGGAGAAAAATAATGCGTTCATTCACCTGGGTTTGCCTGGCTGCTTCATTGTGCTCATCAGTAGTACAGGCTGGTGGAGTGGGGTTAGGGGCGACACGTATGATCTACTCCGCCGATGCAAAGCAATCAACACTCCAGGTCAGAAATACACATGAGCAGGCCTCGTTTCTGATCCAGTCCTGGATGGAAAAAGCCAACGGTGAGCGCACGCAGGATTTCGTTATTACGCCGCCACTTTATGTTTTAAAACCGGCAACCGAAAGCGTGGTGAAGATCATCTTTAACGGTAGATCGCTGCCGCAGGATCGCGAATCACTGTACTGGATAACAGTAAAAGCCATTCCACAGCAAATGCAAAATAGTGCGGGTAACTCGCTGCAGTTCGCATCTGCAAATCGCATTAAGGTATTTTATCGCCCTGCCGGACTTCCCGATAACGCAAATGAAGCATGGAAAAAAATTACCGGTGCCTACAGCGCAGGCAAAGTCGTGCTGAATAACCCAACACCTTATTACATTACCACTATCAATCTCAACGTTGACGGTAAAACGGTTAATCCTGTGATGTTGCCGCCTGAATCCAGTACCACGCTGGCGGAGAAATTCAGCCAGGCCACCGCCCTCAGCTTTCAGACCATTAATGACTACGGTGCATGGACACCGGTGAACCGCACCCCATTGACCTATAAATAGACCCTCTGAGGCATGATCGCGTGAAAATGAAAATCGTTTGTGCGGTGGTGGCTTTTCATGCCATGCGCTATACCGCAGCCGCGGAGAGCGATTTGCACTTTAACCCCGCTTTTCTTAATGGCGAGAGCGCGTCAGTGGCTGATTTATCCTGGGTTAATACAGGCAGTGACTTACCGCCAGGCGAATATAATATCAGCGTCTACATCAACAAGAACTATGCCTTTACGGGCAACGTAATCTTTGCTGTGGATAAATCAAGTGGGCAGGACATCACTGCAGCGTGCCTCACGGCCAGTCAGCTTGATGCGCTCGGTGTAGACATGGCCCAGGCAAAAGGCACCACCCTGCCGCTGGCGAAGCAATGCTATTTTCTTAACACGCTGTTTCCTGACAGTAGCGCAGACTATGAGGCGCAAACGCTCACGCTCAACATCTCTATACCGCAGAGCAAGATGCGCAATCTGCCGCGCGGCTACATCAGCCCGGAAAGCTGGGAGCATGGTATTCACGCCGGGTGGCTGAACTATGTCGTTAACGGTTCAAATAACACCTATAAAGGAAATACCAAAACCCGCGACCAGCAGCTGTTTGTCAGTCTGAACAGCGGCATAAATATGGGTGCCTGGCGTCTGCGCGACTATACCACCTGGACCAAAGAGAGAAATGGGCTAAACCATATACAAACCTGGCTGCAGCGCGATGTGCCTGCGCTGAGCGCACAACTTTACGCCGGGGAAACTTATACCTCTTCGCAGGTGTTTGACTCCGTGGGTGTGCGCGGGCTGGCAATTAAAACTGATGACAACATGCTGCCTGCCAGCCTGAGCGGCTACGCACCTGAAGTACGGGGGATTGCACGCAGCAATGCTACCGTCACTGTCCGACAAAACGGGAATGTTATTTATCAAACCAGCGTGTCACCTGGGCCGTTTGTGCTTAATGATCTCTATCCCACCTCTTCTGGTGGCGATCTGACCATCACCCTGAAAGAGAGCGATGGCTACGAAACCCGGTTCACCGTGCCTTTTGCCAGCGTCCCTAATCTGGTTCGAAGCGGCCAGGTAAAATACGCTCTGAGTGCGGGGAAATTCCAGCCGGTTAATAACCAGAATGCCCCTGCATTTGCCCAGGGTGAACTGTTTTATGGCTGGCGGTATGGACTGACCTTTTATGGAGGCGCACAGCTTTCAGAACGTTATCGTGGACTTGCCGCGGGCATCGGCCAGAATCTCGGCAGCCTGGGTGCCTATTCGCTGGATCTTACCCGTGCCCAGAGCCAGCTTGCGGATGATAAGCACTACTCGGGAGATTCTATCCGCCTGCGCTATAGCAAATTGCTCAACGACATCGGGACACGTGTGAATTTCTATTCGCTGCGTTACTCCACACAAGGTTTCTATAACCTCAGCGATACCGCTTATAAAAGGATGAGTGGCGGTAAGCCAGAACAAATAGTGGAAGCAGATGGAACGGTTATCACCCGATATGAAAATGTCTATGACCTTAGGATGTCACGTAAAGCCAGGAACCAGCTGCAGCTGTCGCAGCCGATGAATGCATATGGTTCCCTGTCACTGTCGTGGGATCAGCAAACCTACTGGCATACCTCGAAAACGACCCAGGGGATCCAGTTTGGCTGGAATGGTAATTTCCGGTCTGCCTCACTGGGCGTGAACTTTCAGCGCAGCACCAGCCTGTATGATGACAGCAAAGATAACATTGTGGCTTTGTCGCTCTCGATACCTTTTGGCAATCCTGAAAATTCTACACGTGCGCGCTTTTCCACTACCCAGGGAAAATCAGCAGCAACGACCTGGAACGGGGGTATCAGTGGCTACGTCCCGGGAAAAGACGAGCTTTATTACAGCGTAAATCAGCGCTACAAGGCACAGCAACAGTATGGCGGTGATGCCGCCGTGCAATATAAAAACCAGCAGGGACAGTACAACCTGGGTTACAGCTACGCGCGTGACGCCCGTAATTTCAGCTACGGCATGAGTGGTGGAGCCGTATTACATGAAGATGGCGTGACGCTAAGCCAGCCGCTTGGTAATACCAATATTCTGATCAAAGCGCCGGGAGCCAGCGAGGTTGCGGTTCTTAACCACAAAGGTATTAAAACCGACAGCCGGGGTTATGCGGTAATCCCTTACGCAACGCCTTATCGCGTTAACCGGGTAGGGCTCGATACCACCACCACGGGTAATGATATTGAACTCGATAACGCCATCATCAGCAAAACGCCGACCGACGGCGCACTGGTTCGGGCCACTATCGCCACTCAGCAGGGTGCAAAAGCGATGTTTGTCTTACGCCAGAACGGCACGGTACTGCCTTTTGGTAGCGTCGTCGCGTTAGCAGACAGCGAAGTTAGCAGCATTGTGGGTGATGGCGGCAGCCTTTATTTATCGGGTCTGCCAATGAAAGGCACGCTTAACGCGGTCTGGGGCAAAGATAATACAGCACGTTGTTCTGTTCGTTATCAGCTTAACAAGCAGGATTTTAATGCCCGTACGGGTCTCTATACGCTGGAGGAAGCATGTCAGTAACAAACCGTCTGGTGTGTATCGCTCTTTTTTTGCCTGCTCGTTGCCAGTGCGAGGCTACGATGTGCTGGTCTCGGTAAAGGGTAATCTGATCGCTAACACCTGTGTAGTCGCCGCTGACTCACTGGAGAAAAATGTACCCCTTGGCGATATTGGCACCCGACAATTAAGTAAAGCAGGTGCGGTAAGTCATATAAAAGCCCCGTTCACGCTCACGCTGGAAGCGTGCGGGCCTACCTTTTCAGGCGTGAAGATCCGCTTTAGTGGCACCCCGGATGATATCGATCCGCGACTGATTAAAGTGGCAGAGGGCGGAGCGACAGGCGTGGCTGTGCAAATTCTCGATAAAGATGGCGAACTGGTCCCACTCGATACCCAGACGACCGCCTATGGTGTGGAAGGGAATGACAGCGTGCAGATGAATTTTTATGCCCGATTAATCGCCACGCGTCCTGACGTTAATGCTGGCAACGTTTCAGCCATCGCCACTTGGACTACGGAGTATCAATGATGCGTATTTTACTGCTGCTTGCCTGCTTTCTCGCCTCTGCCAGCGCACTGGCTATGGAGTGGCGATCAGATATCACGCTCTCACCCCAGCCAATGGAATATTCCGGGCCGGCAGACTCCGTAATGCCCGGTGAAATCATTGGTTCAACCTGGAGCGCGACAGCTGACGTACAGGAAGTATTCTGGTGCGGACTAATATGGACCTGCGAAAGGGGCACGCTTGAACCCTCTCCATCGGCCATATCCAGCGGCATGACGGTCACCGTTGATGGTATAAATTACACAATTTTTGAAACCGGTATCCAGGGTATTGGCTATATTATTGGTCTCAAAGATTTTAACGGATCGGAATATGTCCCGTTGCAAACGGGCATCACTCAGAGCTTTCCGGCACCCGGCACGAGTGGCCGTCCCAATAATCTGGGCTGGTCAGCGAAAGTGACATTCGTTAAGACGGGAATAGCGTTGAAATCGGGTCTGTATACAACGCCAGCCATTCCTGCTGCAATTCTGACGGCCTACAATAATGAATCTAAAACAGCGCAGGTAATCATTAACCCCACCACCATCACGGTGGCCGCCAGCGGCTGTACGGTCAACACCAAAAGTGCGAACATCGATCTGGGCACGCTGGATATCCGCACCCTTTCAACCGTGGGTAGCACCTCACCTTCGGGGGCGTTCAACGTCACGCTCACCTGTGATCAAAACATCGCGGTGAATGCGGTCATGACCGACCAGACTACCCCGTCAAATAGTTCATCGGTGGTGACACTGACCGGAGACTCTACCGCTTCGGGCGTGGGTGTACAGTTCTTCTACAACGGTACGGGTCCCCTGAGTATGGGCCCGGACAGTACGGCTGATGGCACGCTCAACCAGTTCTTTATCCAGAGAACCTCATCGGCAAACCAGGTATTGTCACTGCCCTTCCAGGCGCAGTATATCCGCACGGGCGATCTGGTTCCCGGAACCGCTAATGCTCTGGCGAGTATTACTTTTTCCTATCAGTAACCGATCCGCCTGCTGTGCAGGTCGACCGGGTAGGGCTGGCTCTAACACAGAGCCAGCCGGTTTATGCCCCGGTCATTGGAGATAGCGCTTCTCTCTGTCTTTGCAGCCGGTGTGCAAATCCTCTCGCTTCCGCTTAAAACTTACTTCAGCACGCAATCCACACCGCGCCAGCATCCGCTGATTTCACACACTGCGCTACCCAGCGCACCCCCATTAATCCGGCATGCACATCGGGATACCAGAAATCCTGCAGAAAGGCGGTGTCGCGACGATCGGTGGCATCCATTGCCAGCGCAAAGCGCCGATAAAGGTTCGACCAGGCCTCGAACAAACCTTCGGTATGACCGCCACCGATGCGATCCTCTTCCAGAGCGCGTGGGCTGAGATACCCCATACCACGCTCCAGAATCCGCACCGGCTCGCCCTGCACTTCGTAACGCAGCTGGTTCGGCTGCTCATCCCACCACTCCAGACTGGCTTTCGAGCCGACTACCCGAATCTTTTGCCCGTGCATTGAACCGGCATTCACCGCTGAGGCCCATAGCGTGCCAACCGCCCCGTTGTCATATTCCATCATCACAAAGGCGTTATCTTCCAGCGGCGCGCGGGTGGCGACAAAGCTCTGACGTGAACAGAGTAACCGCGTCACTTTCAGCTGCGGCAGCATCGTTTCCGCAATAAACAGCGGATGCGTTGCGAGATCGCCCAGCACATAACCTGGCCCGACAAAGCGCGGATCGACGCGCCAGCGGGTACTTTCGCTTTGCAACTCCACCGCCTCATTGTGGAAGCCGTGGGCAAACTGCATATTGACGATGCGGATCTCACCCAGCGCACCGGCAGCGATCATTTCACGCGCCTGATGGACCAGCTGATGCCCGGCATAGCCGTAGGTCACACCGACCACCTTCTGCTTCTCCCGGCTCAGCCGTTCCAGCTCATTCGCCTCTTCGACGGTGAAGCAGAGCGGCTTCTCGCATACCACATGCAGTCCGGCGTTCAGCGCTGCCCGACAAATGGCGAAATGGGTATTGTTAGGCGTGGCGATCGAGACAGCCTCTATCCCATCTTCCCGTTCCGCTTCTGCGGCGAACAGGCTGGCGTAATCGGGATAACAGCGATCAGATGCCACACCCAGCGCATTGCCAAATTCACGCCCGCGCGCAGCATCGATATCAAACGCGCCCGCCAGCAGCGAGAAGTTGCCGTCGCGCAGCGCCGCAGAGCGGTGGATATAACCAATCTGGCTGGTTCCGCCGCCGCCGACCATGCCCCAGCGCAGTGAGCGATTCAGTGCTTTTTTACCGTTAATCATGATGTTGTCCTCAGAATCCGATTGAGCGCAGGTAATTCAGGCTGGCGGTGACATCAGCCAGGCTGGTGTCGGCCTGGCGCGGGTCACGCTCCTGTTCGATGGTGATCCAGCCCTGATAGTCACGTTCTGCCAGCAGCGCGCGCACGGCCGGATAATCAATCGCGCCCTGCCCCAGCGGGCACAGTACCCCTTCCGCGCAGGCGCTAAAGAAGTCGAGCCCGCGCGTAATGGCGTCTCGCCATCGCGCATGATTAACGTCTTTGAAATGCAGGTAGTCGATGCGCGTCCAGTAACTTTGCAGCGCCTCAATCGGGTCCATGCCGGCATAATAGAGATGGCCGGTATCAAGGCATAAACCGGCCACCTGATGCGGAATATCGCTCACCAGCCGCGCCAGTTCATCAGCAAACTCAATATATCCGCCCACATGCGGATGGATCACCGGCCGCACGCCATACTCCTGCCAGGCGATCTGACTCAGCGTAGTAATGTGCTGCATCATGCGTTGCCACGCCTCATCAGAGAGTCGCGGCGCTTTATCTGACTGACCGGCGTATTTCGCCCGCTGCGGATTGCCGAAATCGATAATCACCAGGTAAGGCGCAGGCGCATTCGTTGAGTGGGTTTTTGCGGCGGTCGGCACCCGCGCCAGGTTACGGCACAGGTTATGAGTCAGCGTCACCAGCGAGGGAAAATGTGCTTCGCTGACTAAGTCGTCAAAAAGGGTGCCCGCCACCAGCGAGAGCTGATGATCATTAAGCTGCCGGGTCAGCTCTTCGGGATCGGTGGGCAAATAGCCCCAGGGGCCCAGTTCGATACTGCGGTAGCCCGCCTGGGCGGCCTCCGTCAGCACTTTCTGCCAGGGCGGCAGAAACGGATTATTCGGATCGTCAACGCCCCAGCTGCAGGGCGCATTTGCAATGTGTAGGGTCATGATATCTGCCTGTAGGGTAAGGATCGCAGGCAGTATCAAATAAAAATTTCATCACAGACAACAATGAAAGTTTCATTTTCTGATAGAGATCGCGTTTAATTATTTCATTTTATGATAGTTTTTTATCATTTATGTTTCATCTCACGGATTTTACAGGTTTTCCCGCGTCACGATCTCAAACGGCAGGGTGACCTGGACAAAGTGATCGCGCTGTTCCGTCCCGCCGTTCAGGCAGGTGGCGATCACCACATCGGCCATCACATCAAGCCGGTGACGCAGCATCAGCGATATCGTGCCGTCAATCAGCGCCAGTTCATCGCCGGGCAGCGGCCCGTGGCACAGCAGATCAATCTGGCGGCGTCCGCTATCACGCAGGGCCTGTACCACACCCTCAATGCCGCCGCAGGGCGCATAGATCATCACCAGATCATCATACGACTCCAGCAATTGCCGGGTTGCCTGATAGCCGCCCTCGTTTGATTCATGAGTTTTTAACGGTTCGAGCACCCGCTGGCTGATATCCGACTCGCGCAGGTAAGAGCGGAAGCTGATCTCACAGCGCTCCTGACAGGTAAAGCGATGATCGCCCAGCAGCACGCCGACACATCCCGGTTGCCGCAACAGGTGCTGCGCCATCCATCCGGCGGTGCGCCCCGCTTTCTGGTTATCAATGCCGATAAAACCGGCGTGCTCACAGGGCGAGAAATCTGACAATAGCGCGTAGACCCGCACGCCCAGCCGCGACACATCCTGAATCGCGTGACGAATCAGCGGATGATCCAGCGCCACCACACCAATCACATCACAACGCTGAGCCAGCTGGCGCAGAGAGCGGGCCACCGCCTCCACTTCGTGAATATCGTGCCAGCGAAATTCGGTTTCGCTGCCCGGCGGCTGATGTCCGCGTGCGCGCTGTTGCAGCGCCTCACTCAATTGCTGATAAAACGAATAACGGGCCGGCAGCAGGATAAAACCAAAGCGCAACTGAAGCGCTGCGGATTGTGTCGCGGGCAGGCTGTACGCCGCAGGCAGCCGATAACCAAGCTGCCGGGCCGCCGCCAGCACCTTCTGCTCGGTTGCGCTTCGTACCGGCGCACGGCGGTTCAGCACCCGATCGACCGTCGCAACCCCCACGCCTGCCGCGTGAGCAATTGCCGTCATGGTGACTTTTGACATCCCTCTTCTCCCTGTATCACGTCTCGTTTACCGTCACGGGACAACCCCCTGCCAGCACCTATGCTGCTCTGGCACCAGAAGGTCATTTCTGCCGCAAGCCCGATCATTTTCTCTCATTTATTTGATAGGAAACACCTCATTATTTTGATCCCCTTCGCAAAATGAAATATTTATTCCTTTTTGAATTCTGTTTAAAACGGGCATTTGCTAAAACGGATAAAAACCTGCCGTCAGACCGCATGATGGAATCACCTCATCGAAAGAATAGAGCGGTGGCAGCAGGCTTCCTATAGTGGGGTTCTGACTGGACCCTGCACCAATAAAAGGACTGGCTATGTTTCCTTCAACGCTTCCTGCCCCACGCTTACCCGACGCCCGGACCCTACCGCCGCTGCGCTGGGGAATTATCGGTCCCGGCTGGATTGCCGATCACTTTGCCCATGCGCTGCGCCACCACACCGATCAGCAACTGACGGCGGTAGCGGCACGTAACCCGGCAAAAGCGCAGGCGTTTGCCGAAAAATGGTCGATTGCTTATGCGGCCAGCAGCATGGATGCGCTGCTGGCACGTGATGATGTCGACGCGGTTTATATCGCCACACCACATAACCACCATTTTCCGGATGGCCTGCGCGTTATTGCGGCGGGAAAGCACCTGCTGATTGAGAAACCGCTGGCGCTGAATGCGCAGCAGGCGACTCAGCTAAAGCAGGCGGCGGCGGTCAGTAAGCTGTTGTGCATGGAAGCGATGTGGTGCAACTTCGCGCCGAAATATGACGTGATCCGTCAGTTGCTGGCCGATGGCGTGCTCGGCGATGTTCATACACTGATCGCCGATCATGGCGAATATTTTACCGCGGATCACCGCATCTTTAATCACGATCTGGCTGGCGGACCGATGCTGGATCTCGGCAGCTATCTGGTGGCACTCAGCGTATTTATCGGTGGCGGCGCACCCGACAGCATCATCGCCCAAGGCCAGCCGGTGCCGGGCGGCAACGTAAACGGCCAGACTTCAATGTTGCTGACCCATCATCACGGCATGCAGTCGCTGCTGAATACCACGCTGTTCAGCAACACGCCGGGCGGTGCGGTGATTGCCGGACGCGATGCCAGCCTGGTGCTGGACGGTCAGTTCTTCGCGCCGGGTAACTTTCGCCTGACCTCCAGCGATCGGCGCCACAGCCTGCAGTGGGAAGAACCCGCCAACCGCTATCAGCAACTGTGCCACGAAATCAACCACTTCGCCTGGTGTATCGGGCAGAACCTGATCGACTCACCAATACATCCGCTCGATCAGGCCATCACCACCTTAGCCATCATGGATAACGTCAGACAGCAGATCGGCGTCACGTTTAATGAAGAACAGCAACCTTAATGTTTCCGGAGCAGACAGATGAAAATCGCTTTTGATGTGGATGTGATCAAAGACCTGGGCATCACCCGCATGGTCCATCAGGTGGCTGACTGGGGGTATAAATATATCGAACAGTCGCCGCATCCGCAGATCAACCCGTTTTATAAGCATCCCAAAGCCAGCCGTGAAATCATGACGGAATATAAAAACGCGCTAAACGCCACCGGGCTGGAGATCTCCTCTTTCATCGTGGTCTATCGCTGGTCCGGTCCGGACGAACTGCGCCGCCAGGCCGCGGTGAAGAACTGGAAACGAATGATTGAGATCGCGGTTGAGATGGGTGTGCAGGTGATCAACACCGAACTCTCTGGCACGCCTAACGAGCCGGAAATTTGTGAAGAGATGTTTTATCGTTCGATGGACGAATTACTGCCGATTATCGAACGTGAAGGTATCCGCATCGAGATTCAGGCGCACCCGTGGGATTCTGCGAAGAGAACAACGAAACGGTAGATATCGTGAAGTCGTTCCGCAGCGATAACGTTAAATACATCTACAGTGCGCCGCACACCTTCTTCTACGACAAAGGCAAAGGCGATGTGAAACCGATGCTGGAGTATGCCGGGGATGACCTGTCGCATATGCTGATCGCGGACACCATGAACCACACCAAACATTGTCGCTACATCGTTAACCCGCCTGGCGTTGATGCCACTATTCACCAGCACGTCGGCGTTGGCGAAGGTGAAGTTGATTTCGATACGCTGTTTCAGACGCTGCGCGACACCAACTTTGCCACACGCCGTTACAAAGTCGGTGGCGAGCCGATCATCGCCGCCTCGCTGTTTGGTTATCCGGAGAAAATGAAGGTACAGGCGGTACAGACCCGTGAACTGATTGAGCGTGAATTACTGAGTAAATAACCTCGCTGGCCGCCGTTGGCCGCGCCCTGTCCCGCCTTTGCCCGCCTCGCCATTGGCCTGGCGGGCATTTATTACCCCTGGTCTGCCGTACAGCCCTCGCAAGTCAGCCTGGGCGGCTGCCCTCTGCGCAAGCCGCGATCACCGCCAGCAGAGTTAAACCGGCTTTTATTCACCTGCTACACTCCAGACAAACATCACACAGAGGCGAACTTTTACTATGTCGGAAAATGCATATCAGCCTGAAAAAGTCTGGCACTGGGATCCTGAAGCAAAAGGCAACGGCGCAAAAACCAATCGCCCGTTCGCTGGTCCTACCCATGAAAAAGCACTGCCGGTTGGCAAGCACCCTTTGCAGCTCTATTCGCTCGGTACCCCGAACGGCCAGAAAGTGACCATCCTGCTGGAAGAGCTGCTGGCGCTGAACGTGATTGATGCCGAATATGATGCCTGGCTGATCCGCATTGGTGAAGGCGATCAGTTCTCCAGTGGTTTTGTTGAGGTTAACCCCAACTCCAAAATTCCGGCGCTGAGTGATCACTCTGCCACGCCACCGATTCGGGTATTCGAGTCGGGCAATATCCTGCTCTATCTGGCAGAAAAATTTGGCTACTTCCTGCCGAAAGATGTCGCACAGCGCACCGAAACGCTGAACTGGCTGTTCTGGCTGCAAGGCTCCGCGCCTTATCTCGGCGGGGGTTTTGGCCATTTCTATCACTATGCGCCTGAGAAAATCGAATACGCTATCAACCGTTTCACTCTGGAAGCCAAACGTCAGCTCGACGTGCTGGATCGCCAGCTGGCTGACAATCGCTATCTTGCCGGTGAGGATTACACCATCGCCGACATCGCGACCTGGCCGTGGTACGGCAATCTGGTGCTGAATGACCAGTATGGTGGCGCCGAATTCCTCGATGTGCAGTCCTATAAAAATGTGGTGCGCTGGGCGAAAGAGATTGCCCAGCGCCCTGCCGTGATCCGTGGCCGCAAGGTTAACCGTGTGATGGGCGACCCGGCCGATCAGCTGCATGAGCGTCATGATGCATCTGACTTTGATACTCAGACCCAGGATAAAAAAGCTTAAGGAGAGACCCTGTGAGTGCTTACGTCGTATTTATTCGTGATAACACCCTGAACGATGATGAAATGGCGATCTACGCCGAGAAAGCGGGCCAGGCACGTGGCGATCATCCGATCACCCCGCTGGCTTTTTATGGCGAACTGGAAACGCTGGAAGGTCAGGAAGCAGAAGGCGTGGTGATTCTGGAATTTCCGACCCGCGAAGCAGCACACGCCTGGTATGACAGCCCGGAATATCAGGCAGCCAAAGTGCATCGCCTGAAAGGGGCCAACTACCGCGCGATCCTGGTTCAGGGCGTCGACAAATAAAAAAGGGACGCCGTCGCGTCCCTGAATATGCAGGCGGCAACACTGCCGCCTGCATCCGTTACTCCAGTCCGATCCGTACCACGCTGTCCAGCCCCTGACTGCTGTGATCCCGGTTAAAGCCCTGTTTCACCGTGACATACAGTGTCTGACCATCAGGCGATACCAGCAGGCTGTTGGGATGGCCATCGAACGACCAGCGATTTTTTCACCGCATAGGTGGTGCCATCCAGCTGCAGCACTTTCTTCGACTCCCGCTGACTGATGTAGATCTCATTGCGCTTGCCGTTGAATTTAATCCCCAGCGAATCCCCGAGATCCAGCCGCTTAATCACCTTGCCGCTGCGCTCATCGAACACCAGCGTGTTTTTCGCCTTTGAATTATCGGTGACAAACAGCCGGCCGGTCGCCGGATCTTCCGCCATATTGAGGAACAGATACTCCTTGCCATCACCTGCGGTCAGGCGCTGTTCAATTTTGTTATTCCGCGGATTGATCACCAGGATTTCGCCGCTGCCGTTGGCGGCATAAATCCGATCGCTGACCGGGGAATAGATGATGCCGGTGACCCATTTGCCAGCATTTCTGATGCGGGTTTTCAGCGTCAGGGTTTTCGCATCGACCACCCAGATGAGACCGGGATCGCCCACGCCACCGACATACAGCAGCCCATCGTGCAGGAAAATTTCCCGCGTCCCGAACGGCAACCCTTTTTCATTTTTCTCACTGAACATCAGGCGATTCAGCACCTTACCGCTTTCCGGATCGATTTGTGTGATGCCGCCATCAAGCGAATTGGTGGTGTAGAGCGCGCTGCCGTCTGGTGCGCTAATCAGGCCGAAGTTTTTCAGGTCGTAATGCCCTTCGCCGGTGGTCTTCAGGGTCGTGGCATCCAGCCGATAAATCATACCGCCGCTGACCTCGTTGAAGCCCTGCGCGCTGGCCACATAGAGTGCATTCTTAGCGGGCAGATAAGCCATTTCATACAGGCCTTCGCCCAGTTCGCGTTGCGTCAGTTTGCCCTGACCTGAGGTTTTTACCGTGACAGGCGTGCTGGTGTCTGCTTTTCGCGCCGGGAACTGACAGGCCGTCAGGCTGAAGGTGGTGACAATCGCCAGAACGAGTGCCGCTTTACGCGGACTGAACAAGGTTTTCATTCTTAACTCCAGTAAGGGGCGAACGGCTTCCGTCAGACCGCTGCGCGGCGGGAAGGCTCAGAATAACAAGAATGAGAATCATACGCATCCGAACAGAAGATGTAAACGCAGCGGCACTACCGTCGCCGTTCTGCACTTTGCGCCGTCTGCGGGCAGCTGGCCCCGCGGTCGTGGGTTCACGCCCCGACCGGTTGCAGCTGCTGTTGCAGAAACGCGACGAAAGCGCTGATGCGCGCAGGCAGCTGGCGTTGCGCCTGCCAGACCGCGAAAATATCGCCATCCGGTGCCTGCCAGTCCGGCAGCACTGGCAGCAGATCGCCCGCGTCAATGCTGTGCTGCGCATCCCACCACGAACGCAGCAGAATGCCGTGTCCATCCATCGCCAGCCGCATCGCCACTTCGCCATCATTGGTAATCAGACTGCCCCGCACCTTCTGGCTAAGGCTCTGCTCACCGCACGTCAGCCGCCACAAGGTAAAATCGCTGTCGTGCTGGCGCAGCAGAATACAGTTGTGCTGCGCCAGATCGCGCACCGTCTCCGGCAGGCCATGCCGTGCCGCGTAGGCCGGAGAGCAGCAGAGAATACGCGGATTGGTGCGTAACTTACGCGCCACCAGCCGCGAGTCGGGCGGTTCGCCGACCCGGATATCAATGTCCATATGCGCATCGAGAAAATTGAGCGGCTGGCTGGTGAGCTGCAGTGACAGTGAGAGTTGTGGATGCAGCGCGGCAAACGCTGAAACGCAGGGGGCGATATGGCGACGGCCAAAACCAAACGAGGCGTTAATGTTGAGCGTGCCGCGCAGCTGCGCCGTCTCGCCGCTCACTGCCTCTTCCAGCGCCGCCAGCTGATCCAGCAACGGACGCGCGCCCGCCAGATAGCGGCGTCCTTCCGGCGTCAGCTCCAGCCGACGGGTGGTACGACGCAGCAGCTGTACCCCGAGCCGCTGCTCCAGCTGGCTCAGTCGTTTACTGACGGCGGCCAGCGATAGCCCGAGTTCACGGGCAGCGGCGGTCAGGCTGTCCAGCGCGGCAAGCCGCACGAAGAAAGCCAGGTCATCGGTGGAGGTGCGGGATTCTCTACTTTGATTCAACACTGGATTGCGTTTCAGGCTCATTATTTCCCCGGAATCGACAGTTATACTGCGTACACAATTCGAACATCAACCGGAAAGGTGCCCTGTGACTGATAAAATCCATCGTATTGCGGTAATTCCTGGCGACGGTATCGGCAAAGAAGTGATGCCGGAAGGCGTCCGCGTGATGAATGCGGCGGCGGAAAAATTCAACATTCCGCTGCGCTGGGAGTGGTTTGATTACGCCAGCGCCGACTACTGGCAGCAGCATGGCAAGATGCTGCCTGACGACTGGTTTCCGCAGCTGAAAGCGTTTGATGCCATCTACTTTGGCGCGGTCGGCTGGCCGGAGGTGGTCCCCGACCACGTTTCGCTGTGGGGCTCGCTGTTGCAGTTCCGTCGCGAGTTCGATCAATACGTCAATCTGCGTCCGGTGCGCCTGATGCCAGGCGTTAAAGTGCCGCTGGCCAACCGCCAGCCGGGTGATATCGACTTCTATGTGGTGCGCGAAAATACCGAAGGTGAATACTCCAGCGTGGGCGGCACCATGTTCCCCGGCACCGAGCGCGAGGTGGTGATCCAGGAAACGGTGATGACCCGCACCGGTGTCGATCGCATCCTGAAATTTGCTTACCAGCTGGCACAGAGCCGTCCGAAAAAACACCTCACCTCCGCCACCAAATCGAACGGTATTGCCATCACCATGCCTTACTGGGATAGCAGGGTGGAGGCGATGGCCGGTCAGTTCCCCGAGGTTCGCGTCGATAAGTATCACATCGATATTCTCACCGCCAATTTCGTGCTGCATCCGGACTGGTTTGATGTGGTGGTCGCCAGTAACCTGTTTGGCGATATCCTCTCCGATCTCGGTCCGGCCTGTACCGGCACCATCGGTATCGCGCCGTCGGCCAATATTAACCCGGAAGGCCTCTTCCCCAGCCTGTTTGAACCGGTACACGGCTCCGCGCCGGATATCGCCGGTAAAGGCATCGCCAACCCGATTGGACAGATCTGGTGCGGCGCGATGATGCTGGAGCATCTGGGCTACAAAGCGGCGGGTGACGCGGTGTTAGATGCGATTGAACGCACGCTGGCCGCCGGCGAGCACCTGACGCGCGATCTCGGCGGCAGCGCCAGCACCGAACAGCTCGGCAGTGCCATCGCCGCCGCGCTGTGAGTTAGTCCGGCAACTGCACCACGCTATCGGGATGCCAGCCTGGCGGTAACGGTTCCGGCCGCACGATCGCCAGGTTGTGTAACTGCAGGTTCTCCACGCCACGCGCAAACAGTCCCGGCAGACCGCCGGGATAACGCTCAACCCCGAACGCTTCACCGGTTTTCGGATCGAGCTTATAGGCGTTATCCAGCCCCATGCCGGTCGGTGAATCGGGATTACACGGCGGCCGGATGTCATACTGACCCTGCGTGACCTGCGCCACGCTTTGCCGCAGCTGCACCTGACTGATTAACACATCGCGGATCCAGCCCGGCTGCGCTGCATGCAGGTTAATCGCCCCTTCGGCTATGCCCGTCAGATTACTGAACTGCACCTGCTCCACGATACCGGGCGCCATCGCCGGATCGCGATGGCGCACCGAGATAAACAGCGGGTCGGCTTTACCCCAGTGGCACGGCGGCGCATGGTGACAGGCAAAGGTCAGATTGCTGAACAGCAGACGCCGCATCGCCCCGCCGTCGCGTGACAGAATGCCAATCGCCCGATTGGAATCGAAAATGGTACAGCCGGTCACCGTCACATCTTCCACATCATCCCAGGTTTCGGTGCCGATCTTAAAGGCGCAACTGTAACTGCGCAGCAGACAGTTAGTGATCATAATCTGGCGGGCCGGACGCCGCAGTGCCGCTGGTTTATGGGTGGTCTTGATGCAGATGGCATCATCGGCGGCGCTGAGGTAGCTGTTACTGACAAACACCGCCTCGCAGCTGTCGATGTCCAGCGCATCAGTGTTCGGCATGGTCATGGCGTTGTCGATGGTGAGGTGGTCAATGTGGACATGACGGCAGCTCACCAGATGCACGGTCCACATCGGGGCCTGCACGATGGTGAAATTTTCCAGCCTCACCTGCTCACAATCTTCAAAAACGATGATGCGCGGGCGGTCGGCACGCGGCAGACGATAGCCCTGCTCATCACGTTCGGCGGCAAACCAGGCTTCGCCATCGCCATCAATGCGACCGGTGCCGCTGAGAGTAATGTTGCGCTGGCCCAGGGCGTAGAGCAGCACGTTGTGCGACTTCTCGGCACTGCTCAGCGCCTGTACAGGCTGATAATCGGCCAGCCGCTGGCTGGCGATCAACACCGCCCCCGCTTCCAGGCGCAGTTCAAAATCAGAGGGCAGAGTCAGACAGCCGCTGCGGTAACGTCCGGCAGGCAGCGTCAGGCGGCCACCACCGGCCGCGGCAATCTGGTCCATGGCGCGTTGCAGCCGCTCGGTATCCAGCGTTTCGCCGTCGGCGGCAGGATGAAAATCGGCAAGGGAAAGGTGCATCATGCGTCTCCCGCAGGATTGAGGAGGAGGAATTGCAGCACGTTGCGGCGCAGCAAACCTTTGTCTGGTCGCCATTACGCCGTTCCGTGCCGACGCTCACAAATTACTTCACGGCACCTTCGGTCACACCGCTGATAAATTTGCGCTGGAAAATCAGGAACACCGCCACCAGCGGCATAATCACAATCATCGCGCCCGCCATCAGCACCGGAATGTCGATGGTGTTTTTATTCTGAAAAAACATCATGCCAATCGGCAGGGTACGCAGCTCATCTTTATTGACCAGAATCAGCGGGATCAGGAACTCGTTCCAGGTCCAGATAAACAGCAGCAGACCCAGCGTGGAGAGCGTCGGCCAGATCGCCGGAACCAGAATGCCCCACAGAATTTTGACCCGCGAGGCCCCATCCATCACCGCCGCTTCCACCAGCTCTTTCGGCACCTGCTGAAAAGCACTGGCGATCATCAGAGTGGTGAACGGCAGCGACAGCGCAATCTGCGGCAGGATCAGCGCCAGATAGGTGTTGGTCAGCCCCATCCAGCGCAGCTCGTGATAGAGCGGAATGATAAACGCCTCGCTCGGCAGCACCATGCCCAGCGCCAGCATCGCCGCGATCGCTTTTTTACCGGGGATCTTCAGCCAGGCGAAGCCAAATCCGGCCAGAATCCCCAGCAGTACGCTGCACAGCACCACCGGGATCACCACCAGCACCGAGTTGAGGAAGTAGACATTAAAATGGCCCTGCTGCCAGGCGGTGAGGTAATTTTTAAAATTCAGCGAGGCGGGCAGCGTAAAGACGCCCTGAAACAGCTCCATCTGGGTTTTGAACGAGGTCATCAGCGCCATCAGAAACGGCAGAATGGTCATCAGCGCCACGATCCAGATCAGCGCGCGTGAAATCACCGGCGTACTCCGCATCAGTACCGCTCCTTTAAGGCCAGGTGAATCAGGTAGTTAATCCCTAATACAATCAGCATGCTGAACACCGCTACCGACGAGGCATAGCCAAAGTAGTGCAGGTCAAACCCCTGCTTGTACATAAAGATATTGGTCACCATGGTCGACGTGCCCGGCCCGCCCTGGGTCATCACATAGACCAGGTCAAAGGCTTTCAGGCTGGCGATCACCGTCAGCAACAGGGCAATCCGCACCTCAGGCCGCAGGCCTGGCAGGGTAATGCGCATAAACTTCTGGCGACGCGACGACCCATCCAGATCGGCCGCTTCCAGCAGCGAAGGGTCCATCCGTTGCAGGCCCGCCATAAACAGCACCAGACAGAAGCCGAAGAAGTACCAGGTGGCGACCAACCCGACCGCCGGCAGCGCCCAGGTAAAATCACCCAGCCACGACATCGCCAGCTGCGGCAAACCGATAGCCCGCAGCAGTTGATCGATCGGGCCAAACGCCGGGTTATAGAGCCAGCGCCATACCACGCCCAGCACCGCCATCGGCATGATATAGGGCAGAAAGAAGAGGATGCGCAGCACACTGCGTTCGCTGTTGTTGCGGGTGTCATACAAAAAGCTGCACAGCAGCAGACCGATGCTAATCGGCAACAGGGTGTAGAACAGCATCAGGATGGCGTTATTGCCCAGCGCGATCCAGAACACCGGATCGCTGAACATCCGCAGATAGTTACTGACGCCGCTGAACACTGGCAGCGAGGTGCCGTCCCATTCGGTGAAGCTGATGCCGAGCGAGGCCAGCAGCGGCAACAGCAGAAACACCGCATAGACCAGCACCGCTGGCAGAACATAGAGAAAATTACGCCAACCGCTTAAATTCAACATAACCGTACTCGTGGCTCAGAACGACGCTCAGGCCCGGCGGTGCGCCGGGCCACCGGCTTAGTGTTTCAGGGTTTTCAGGTAACGCTGATAGTTGTTATCGAAATTGGCGACCATCTGATCGGCAGTCTGACGCCCGGCCAGCAGCAACTGCACGTTCTGGTTCAGTTCGGCATTCATGGTCGGCGTCGCCCAGTCAACGTAGTGGCCTAAACCGTCATAGTCATTCAGCGTCAGCCACACCTGATACGCCTCCGCCAGCAGCGGATTGTCCGCCGGCATTTTGGCGGCTTTGTTGGTGCTGGCGGGCAGGAAGCCCACCTTCAGCCAGCGGTCTGCCATCGCATCCGACACCATATAGTTGATGAATTTTGCCGCCGCATCCTGCTGCTCTTTGCTCTTCGCGGTACTGGTCACCGAGAAAGCCAGATCGGTACCGCCGACCATCAGCGGTTGTTTCACGCCCTCACCCGCTGGCATCGCGGCAAAATGGATATCTTTGTTATCTTTAAACTGGCCGAGATACCAGGTACCGCTCACCAGGAACGCCGCCTGATTGTTCTGGAACAGCGTGGCGGCATCATCGTGTCCGATGCCCTGGAAGCCAGGGAAGAAGTAGCCATTATCGGTCCAGCTCTTCATCATGCTGGCGGCCTTAACCAGTTTGTCATCTTTGAAGCTGCCGCCGACGTCGTAGATCAGGTTATCCAGCGTCTTGCGGTCATGGCTTTCAATCTGCGCCTGCCACAGGGTGCTAAGCAGTTGCTGGCCCATGTTGCCATCCAGCAGGCCGAGCATCATCGGCGCGGTGCCCTGCTGCTTCAGCTTCGCCATCGCGCGCTCGAGTTCAGCCAGGGTTTTCGGTACCGCAATGCCGGCTTTATCCAGCAACGCTTTGTTGTAGTAGAGTCCGACCATTTCGCCGAGGCTGGCAACGCCGTACAGTTTGCCGCTGCCGAACTCGCCGCTGTCTGACCAGCGGTTGCGTTTGAGGATCGAGTCGGGGAAGCGGGTAGTCCAGCCATCTGCGCTGGCGTAACTATCCAGCGGCACCAGCAGCTTATCTTTGACCAGCGATCCCATATCGCCACCGCCCTGATTCACTTGGGCGATCTGGGGACCGTCGCCTGCGGTCAGTGCCAGCTTGAGCGGAATACGCGTATCTTCAAACGAGTGAACCGAGCGGTTGATCACGATGCCCGGATTCTGCTGCGTGAACGCTTTGATACCCTCATCCACTGCCGCGGTCTGCTGCGGATAGTTATAGATATCCCACTCATTCAGGGTAACGGCGGCCTGCGCGGCGTGGGCAACGCTGCCCGCCAGCAAGCCCGCCGCCAAAAGCCGACCCAGACTGCAAACCCGGAACAAACCAACTGAGGAAACAGACATTATGCTCACCTTCTCCAGACCAGGATCGGCATCCCTTCATCTCACCGCCTGCCATCCCGCAGACTGAAGCCGCATAGAAAATGCACTCACTCATACTTACTTTAATAAAAAAATAAAGTCAAACAGCCGGCCGGTGAAATTGCAACCCTGTGAGCGCGCGCAAATAAACAGCAGTCTGCGCGTAAAATCAGCCGTTTGCGCTGGCCGGGTGAAGGATTGCCACGTTGAGTGCCGCTGAAGAAGCCTTGACGCAGCATGATATACCAGGGCCATGCTGACAAAATAACTGACTGATAAAGCATATGAAAATCCTATCACGCTCACAGTTTACTGTTTTTTTCAGCCGTCGGCGCACAGACAAGCGCCGTGCACCGGGCGTGTTGGCGATCACAGTTGTGAAGCGAGAAACGGGTAAAGTTTGCTGAACCAGGGGGGTTAGTGCGATAAGGTAATTATTCTATCTTGAAAACTAAGTCCACTTTCATTAACGTAACTTTCATCGGCGGGCAGCCTCTGTCACTGTCCCCTTCATCCACTCATGAGAACTCACCATGGCGAATCAAGGTGTCATTCGTCCGGCGACCCCGGCGGACTATCCGGCGCTCTACCGCATCTGCCTGGAAACCGCGGATGCGGGCGGAGATGCCCGGGCGCTCTACTCCGATCCCGACTATCCCGGCCAGCGGTTTGCCGTGCCCTATGCGCGCTTCGCACCCGATTTTGCATTTGTGCTGGAGATCGGCGGTGAGGTGCGGGGCTATGTGGTCGCCGCGCCCGATACCCGCGCCTTCGAGGCGCAGCTGGAGGCGCAATGGTGGCCGCTGCTACAGCAGCATTATCAGCAACGCCACGCCGATGCCCCGCTCGACGGCAAAATACTCGACGCCATTCGCCATCCCGATCGCGCGGCTGACGCGCTGGTCACTCAGTGGCCTGCTCACCTGCATATCAATCTGTTACCGGCGGCGCAAAAAGGCGGCTGGGGCCGCAAAATGATTGAGCATCAACTGGCGGCGCTGCGGGCAGCGGGCGTCAGCGGCGTACATCTTGGCGTCAGCCTGCAAAACGAGCAGGTCTGCGCCTTCTATCAGCGCATGGGATTCACCCCGATTATGCGCAGCAATGCCATCTACATGGGCCAGTTACTCTGAGTGAGGTAGCCGATGACCAGCCTGCGCTTGCAGAATGTGAAGAAGTCTTACGAACACGTTAATGTGATTCATGGCATCGATCTGACGATCAACAGCGGGGAGTTTGTGGTCTTTGTCGGGCCATCCGGCTGCGGTAAATCGACGCTGCTGCGGATGATCGCCGGGCTGGAAGAGATCAGCAGCGGGCAGTTGCTGATTGAGGAAAAAGACATGACGCAACAGCCCGCCACCGAGCGCGGCATTGCGATGGTGTTTCAGTCCTATGCGCTCTACCCCAACATGACGGTGCGCGGTAACCTGGCCTATCCGCTTGAGGTGATGAAGAAATCAAAGGCGGAGATTAACCAGGCCATTGAGCAGACCGCCGCCCGTCTGCACCTGACCGAACTGCTTGACCGGCTGCCCCGCGCCCTCTCCGGCGGGCAGCGCCAGCGCGTGGCGATTGGCCGGGCGATTATTCGTCATCCGCGCATCTTCCTGTTCGATGAACCGCTCTCAAATCTTGATGCCGAGCTGCGTCTGCAGATGCGGATTGAGATCGCCCGGCTGCACGCCTCGCTGGGTAATACCATGATCTATGTGACTCACGACCAGCTGGAAGCGATGACGCTGGCGGACCGGATCGTGGTGCTGCGGCAGGGCCGGATTGAGCAGGTTGGCGCGCCGCTGACGCTCTATCATGATCCGGATAACCTGTTTGTCGCCGGTTTTATCGGCTCGCCGAAGATGAACTTCCTGTCGGCGGAGATCGCGGCGGTCGGAGACGGTAAAGTGCAGCTGCGGCTGCCGGAACTGAAGCTGGATGGCCTGGTGCTGAACATCGCCGCGCCGTGCCAGGAAGGGCAAATCGTGACGCTCGGCATCCGTCCGGAACACTTTCAGCCCGCCGCGCAGACGCCGGATGCACACCGCTTTCACGGCGAGCTGGCCTATGGCGAGAGGCTGGGACACACCAACTATCTCTATCTCGATATTGGCCGGGAACAGATGCTGGTGGTGGAAGAGCGTGAGGCGCATCAGCGTGAACTGGGGGCGCAGGTTGAACTGGGGATTTCCGCCGCGCACTGCCTGCTGTTTGATCAGCAGGGATTACGCCTGCGTTAAGGCGAACAGGTTGCAATCAGCGGGCGCTTCGGCGCCCGTTTTGCTGGCAGGCCATCTCAGGTGACCGGCTCTTCATCCGCCTGGGCGGCCAGCAGGTCCAGCAGACGATTCACCGCAAAGCCGGCTGCGCCGAGTGCCCACATCCGGTTTGATTCGGTGAGAAACTGCAGCGGCGTCATGTGCGGCGTCAGTTTCAGCCGGTAAGCCTGAAAGCTCTGGGTGATGTGATCGAGCAGAATGCGTGACGCCATATGCGGCTCCATCGCCAGATAGACCACATCCGGATCGTAGGCCACCGACAGGTTCGCCAGCGAAATCCCTAATTCGCGTCCCGCCTCTTCCAGCGCCGCCAGTACCTCAGGCGTCGGGCGCTGATCCAGCGCCTGTAAGGTCAGCGTGGTCAGTTCGTCTTCCGCTACCCGTTGTAAAATCGCGCGTGAGGAGGCCACATCTTCCAGCAGGCGCAGCGAGCCATCCCCGACCAGCCCGTTACCGATCTCGCCCGCTTTGCCGTGGCGACCGCGATAGAGCTGGCGATTGAGGATGATCCCGGCACCAATTCCTTTGCCGTAAGTGGCGATTACCGCCGACTGGGCAGTGCCAAGCTGGCCAAACACCAGTGCCGCCATTGCCATCGCATTGGCATCATTCTCGATAAACACCGGCAGCGAGAAGCGTTCCTCCAGCTGGCGGGCAATCGGAACGTTATCCCAGTCGAGCACCTTCGAGCGGATGCAGTAGCCATTTTCGGCGTCCACCAGTCCCGATAACGCCAGCCCGATGGCCCCGACCCGCTTCTCTTCCACCCCGCGCAGAAATTTCGCCAGCGCATCACCGAGCTGGCGTGGCGTCATAGTGCCCGGCGGCATCTGCTGTTCACCCAGTAAATTGCCACTGAGATCGGTCATGACGATCAGGTTACGCTCCGCGTTGAGCTGGATACCGATGACGCTGGCCCGATCGGGATTGAGTCCGAGCAGCGTCTTTGGCCGCCCCATCGACACGCGACGCAGTCCCAGCTCCTGCACAATCTCTTGTGCCAGCAGGCGATTGGTCGCTTGCGAAACCGTCGACATGCTCAGCCCGCTGCGGACTTTCAGGTCGGACTGGCTAATCGGCGCGTTTTCAACAATCAACCGCAGGATGCGTGCAGTCACGTTGGGAGCGGTCATAAATTCCTCGGATTGACGCACTGACGCTGGGGAACCGGCTTCAGGTCAGTGATGGGATAAAGGGAGCGGGCTGGTCGCCGGCAGCCTGCGTCCGGGCGAGCGTTAAGGCTCCGCTCAGCGCGTCACCCAGCGGCGTGACCAGCCGGGTCTGAATATCGGTCGCCAGCCAGCGGTGAACCGGCACGGCCAGGCCGCCCATCAGTGCGACCCGTCCATTGCTCAGCGCGGTGAGACGACGCACCATCATGCCGATATCGGCCGCAGTCTGCTGCAGCAACGCCTGCGCATGGTCATCACCGGCACTGGCCGCCGCAAAAATCTGCGGGACCACGTGCGCCCAGTCGGCAGGCGCGGCGGTACGGGTCCACAGCAGCATGGCTTCCGGACTGTGATCAAACTGTGCCATCAGCTGCTGCGTCAGGGCGCTGTGTTCAACCATCGCCTCATGGGCCAGCAGTGCCAGACGCAGCGCCCGGCGACCCAGCTCCGCGCCGGAACCCTGATCGGAAAGCGCAAAGCCCCAGCCACCCAGCAGCGTGAAGCGCTCGCCATCCCAGGCGGCGCCCTGACTGCCGGTGCCGATAATAAACACCGCGCCAGGCTGCCCGGCGTGCGCGCCCGCACAGGCGATTTCCACATCGCTGACCACCTGCAATGCGGCACAGGCAGGCTGCCAGCCGGAGAGGCGCGCCTGTACCGACGCGACGTTAGCACCGGCTAATCCGGCTACCAGTGAGGTCTGTGCCAGCGCCTGCGGCGTTAATCCGGCCAGCGAAAATATCCGGTCAATCAGCTGTTCAACGCAGGCCAGCGCCGCCTCATACTGCGACCAGACGTTGGCGGGTCCGCCCGTGGCTTCCGCCAGCACCGTACCCTGAAGGTCGGTTAACCGCGCACGGCACTGGGTGCCGCCGCCATCAATACCAAGGAGATAGTGTGATTGCACGCGCTTCCTCCCGCCTCCACTGATTAAGAGTTGTTGCCATCATCAGCGAACGATAGGGTAAAAAAACTTAAATCGCAATAACAAATAAATATGGCAATAAAATTCTGGATGTTTTTTGTTAATTTACATAAAGATAACAAAAAACCACCTCGCAAAACGCGCAGGCAGATATTGACATTAGTTTTTCTGTCGTAATAAGTTGATGGTCAGATTATCAACAGCCGCGCCGGGCGACGGGCGGGCTCTGCGTCATCCGAATTCAGCATCAGGGGTTTAACATGAAAGTAGGCATTATCGGTCTCGGCTTTCGTCTGTCCCACGTGATTAAAGAGTTTAACAACGCCGACGACGCCTTCTCGGTAGTGGGTTATTACGACCCGGCACCTGCCGGACTGCCTAATCTGCACAGCTTCGCTATCAATCCTGGCCAGTCGTTTGACTCGATTGAGGCACTGTTGCAGCACGGCGGAATGGATGTAGTGCTGGTCGGCTCACCCAATTTTCTGCACCTTGAGCATGTCGGCCAGGCGCTGGCAGCGGGCTACACCGTGTTTACTGAAAAGCCGGTGGTGATCAACGAACAGCAGACCATGGAGATGGCGAAGCTGGTGCGGCAGTATGGCGAGGCGCGCATTCTGGTCGGTCTGGTGCTGCGCTATTCCCCGCTCTATCACGATCTGCTGGCGGCGCGTGACGCCGGCCGGCTGGGCGAGATCACTTCGATTGAAGCCACGGAACATATCAAGCCGTATCACGGTGCCTTCTTCCAGCGCGACTGGCGGCGGCTGGAAAAGTACGCTGGCCCCTATATTCTGGAAAAATGCTGCCACGACATCGACCTCTATCAGGGCTTAATGCAGCAGCGTCCGGTGCGGGTCGCCAGCTTTGGTGGCCGCAAATCCTTTACGCCGGCCCATGCGCCACAGGGTGCGGTAACCGCCGACGCAGAGGTTTACCACATCAAGCCCAGTGGCTGGTCCAGCACCGATGCGGTATTCGACAGTGATGCCGACATTGTCGATTACCAGACCGCGCTGATTGAATATGCCGGCGGTGCCACCCTCGCCTTTCACGCCAACCTCAACGTGCCGGATGAGTTCCGCCGTTTCTGCGTGATCGGCACTGACGGCATGGCAGAAGGTGATTTCGTCCGTAACTACTTCCGCGTTCACAACGCGCGCAGCGGCGAGAAAGAGATCGATACCGCCTACAGCGGCAATGCTTACGATGGCCACTACGGCGCTGACGCGCTGATGGCGGAAGAGATCGTCAAACACATTAAACAGGGAACACCGCTGAAAGTTTCAGTGGTGGACGCGCTGGAAGCGGGCCTCACCGCCATAAAAATCGATGAGGCGCGCAAAACCCGCAGCGTAGTGGACATGCGTGAAAGCTGGCAAACATTTGACGCCAACCTGGGAAAAACCGGGGCCTGATGGCCCCACCTGCGGGTCGGCCTCCCCCGTCGCCCCACAGGCTGTGACTAGTGGTATGACTGGATCCAGATTGTAACCGGCCTTTGGGCCGGTTTTTTTATGCCGGATCGACCTCGTTCTCCAGCTTCTGACGCCGCCGTAAATGCGGAAACAGCTTCATCCACAGCGCCACCACCACCAGCGTACCGATGCCGCCAATCGCTACTGCCGGTACCGCACCCAGCCAGGCCGCCAGCAGCCCCGACTCAAACTCCCCCAGCTGATTGGAAGTGTTGATGAAAATGGCGTTCACCGCATTGACCCGCCCGCGCATCGCATCCGGCGTATCGAGCTGCACCAGCGCGCCGCGAATCACCATGCTGACCATATCAAACCCGCCCAGCGCGGCCAGCGCCAGCAGCGATAGCCAGAGCTGGCTGGAGAGTGCGAACACCAGCGTCGCGACACCAAAACCGGCCACCGATCCGAACATAATCATGCCGACATGCTTGTCCAGTTTGTGACGACTCAGCCAGATACCCACCAGCAGCGCGCCCACCGACGGCGCACCGCGCAGCATCCCTAATCCCCAGGGGCCGGTGTGCAGAATATCTTTTGCAAAGATCGGCAGCAGCGCAGTGGCGCCGCCCAGCAGCACCGCAAACAGGTCAAGCGAGATTACCCCCAGCACATCTTTGCGCTCACGGATGAAGTGAATCCCGGCAAACAGGTTCTTCATATTCATCGGCAGCCGTGGCTGGCTGGGTCGCTGATAGCGCAGCAGGGCGACCAGCGTCAGCGAGATAAAATAGAACAGCCCGGAGACGCCATAGACCACCTCAGGACCGGCCACGTAGAGCAGTCCGCCAAGGGTCGGTCCGACAATCACCGCCGCCTGCCCGCCTACCGAGTTCATTGCCATCGCGCGCGCCAGAATCGACGGCGGCACCAGTGATGGCAGCATCGAGGACATGGCGGGCCACTCCAGCGCTTTGGCGACCGCAATCATAAACACCAGCCCCCACAAGGCGGTTTTATCGACCGAATGAAACAGCGTCAGTACCACCAGCCCCAGTAACGCGGCAAACTCCACCAGCTGACCGAGCAGCACGATACGCCGCCGATCGTATTGATCAGCCAGATGTCCGGCCGGCAGTGCCAGCAACACTGAGGGAAGAAATTGCATCAAACCGATCATGCCTAACGCCAGCGCACTGTTGGTCAGTGCGTAAATCTGCCAGCTGATCGCTACTGAAAACATCTGAAACCCAAACGACGAGCAGGTGCGTGCCAGCCAGAATGCGACAAACGTCCGGTGTCGCCACAGCGACTCTTCTGCTGCCGGTGCCATCAATCCCATGTTCTATCCCATATTAAGTGATGATTCCCGCGTTGTTGCGCGGTGTTACTGGTGCAGTCTGACGGCATGATGAGGGTCAGGATGCGCGAACCGGCCGTGCCAGCCTTGCCTGCCCACACGGCCAGCGGGTCTCATCGGGATCTGCCCTGATAATTACCAGCCTATTGGTCCTTACTGTTGAATGTATTCCAGGTGATCATCAGATGCCAAAGGAATAATTTTCTCTTTTATATCGGCTTTATTTACTTTTTCCGGCAACAAAGGGGTGATTTGGAATAAGCAGTTGATCTATATTTATTCACGCATTCAGAAAAATGCGACTTTTTATATCAATAATTATCAACATCACCTTTTATATTGCATTTCATAGAGATAATGAAAAACAGTTTATATAACCCCTATGTGACTGAACCTATCCATCATGTTGAGCGGCAAGTCGCTGGCATTTGCTATAGTGTTCCCTATCTTCAACACACTCAGGACAGCAGTAATATACTTAATACACACAACATTATTTCACTACACAATCACATTGCTACTGAAGCAGCATTAATGATTATTCCGGTTGAGGATATTCGTTTACAGGGAATGATTGCCCTGCCGGAGGCCTATATGCATTTACAGGACCCGCGTGTACGGGTAGGGATTAACTATCGCAGTTTAGTGGCGCACGGCGCGTCACTGCTTGAATTAACCGAGAAATTTAATTTCTGGCTGTATGATTTCGCCCCCCCCGGTGCCGACTGGCGATTACTGGAATCGTTCCCCTTTTCCGGTATTGTTTTAAGCGAACCGTTCTTTAAAGATAATTATCAAAAATTCACCTTCCCTTATTTTATGGCTTCGTTTCGGGCAAAAGGGGCAGAAGTCATTGTACGCAGTCAGTCGCCGGGTTTAACGGCGGAGCAATTCGCTGAGATTAATATCAGCGGCTGGCAACAACAACGCTCGGATGGCGAACTTATTAGCTGCTGATTCACTAATCCTGCCTTCCGGCGTTAAGGGCACATGGTGGTGCGCTTAACGTCTCATAACCCCCCATAAAATGTCGTATGGCTTCGTATGTAAAGCGATTTAAGCTAAAAAAGTCAAACCTTGATCTAATTTTGCTATAACATTTAACACAAAGGGATCGTCTGACTTAGCGGAAGAGAGATTTAAGAACACCCTTCATCATTTGTACTTGATAACTGAAGACAACCTATCTGGTTGTTTTCGTGTGTTTTATGGCAACGAAACGAGGTCGATATTATGGGGAAAAACTCCTCATCTTTTGGCGTAATTCGTTTCCTGACGGTACTGTTCGCAGTGCTGACGGGTGCGTTTATGCTGATTGGCGGTATTTGGTTAGCCGCCATTGGTGGTTCCTGGTATTACATCGTCGGCGGGGCAGCAATGCTGATCACCGCTTTCCTGCTGTGGCGTCGTAACAGCGCCGCGCTGGTGGTATACGCTTTGCTGCTGCTGGCTACGCTGGCATGGGGCGTCTGGGAAGTCGGTACTGACTTCTGGGCGCTGGCACCGCGTACCGATGTGCTGGTGATCTTTGGCGTCTGGCTGGTACTGCCTTTTGTCTGGCGCAGCCTGCACAATGTTGGCAAGGGTCCGCTGGGTGCTATGGCCGTGGCGCTGATCGCCAGCGCGGTGGTACTGGCTTACGCCGTGTTCAACGATCCGCAGGTCATCAACGGGACGCTGCCGGAAACCGCTGACAATGCCCCGCAGGCACAACCGCTGAGCAACATTCCTGACGGTGACTGGCCGGCTTATGCACGCGATCAGCAGGGAACCCGCTTCTCTCCGCTCAAGCAGATTAATCATCAGAACGTTAAAGAGCTGCAGGTTGCCTGGCAGTTCCAGACCGGTGATTTAAAAACCGCCAACGATCCGGGTGAAATCACCGATGAAGTGACGCCAATTAAAATCCGCGACACCCTCTACCTCTGCTCGCCACACCAGATCCTGTTTGCACTGGACGCGGCCACCGGCAAACAGAAGTGGAAATTTGATCCGGGCATGAAGGTCAATCCAACCTTCCAGCACGTCACCTGTCGCGGCGTCTCTTATCATGAAGTGCCGGCCGCGGCCGATGCAGCCAACAGCCAGCCTGCGCTCTGCTCACGTCGCATCTACCTGCCGGTCAACGATGGTCGTCTGTTTGCGCTGGATGCGGAAACCGGCGAACGCTGCCCGTCATTCGGCGTCAACGGCGAGCTGGATCTGCAACACAAACAACCCGTGACCACGCCTGGTCAGTATGAGCCGACTTCACCGCCGGTGATTACCAACACCACTATCGTGATGGCGGGTGCGGTGACCGATAACTACTCAACCCGCGAGCCGTCAGGCGTGATTCGTGGTTTTGATGTGAATACCGGTAAACTGCTGTGGGTGTTCGATCCGGGCGCGAAAGATCCTAACGCGATTCCGGCCGATGAACACACCTTCACCATGAATTCCCCGAACTCATGGGCACCGGCGGTCTACGATCCGAAACTGGATACGGTCTATCTGCCGATGGGTGTTACTACGCCAGATATCTGGGGCGGTAACCGCACGCCAGAACAGGAACGTTATGCCAGCAGCGTGCTGGCGCTGAACGCCACGACCGGCAAGCTGGTCTGGGCCTATCAGACCGTTCACCACGATCTGTGGGATATGGACCTGCCGTCACAGCCGACGCTGGCTGATATCACCGACAAAGAGGGCAATACCGTACCGGTGATTTATGCGCCGGCGAAAACCGGTAACATCTTTGTGCTGGATCGTCGTACCGGCAAGCCAGTGGTTCCGGCTCCTGAAACGCCTGTTCCGCAGGGTGCGGCGAAAGGTGATCACGTATCCGCCACACAGCCCTACTCTGAGCTGACCTTCCGTCCGAAACAGAACCTGACGGATAAGGATATGTGGGGCGCGACGATGTACGATCAGCTGGTGTGCCGCGTGATCTTCAAGCGTCTGCGCTATGAAGGTCCGTTCACCCCGCCATCTGAGCAGGGTACGCTGGTGTTCCCGGGTAACCTCGGTATGTTCGAATGGGGCGGCATCGCCGTCGATCCACATCGTCAGATCGCGATTGCTAACCCAATGGCGCTGCCGTTTGTCTCGAAGCTGATTCCCCGTGGTCCAGGCAACCCGATTGAGCCGCCGAAAGGCGCTGAAGGCGGATCCGGCACCGAAACCGGTATTCAGCCGCAGTATGGCGTACCTTACGGTGTTGAATTGAACCCGTTCCTGTCACCGTTTGGTCTGCCGTGTAAACAGCCAGCGTGGGGTTACGTCTCTGCGGTGGATCTGAAGACCAACAACGTGGTGTGGAAACAGCGTATTGGTACCACCCGCGACAGCGCGCCAGTACCGGTACCGTTCAAAATGGGTATGCCGATGCTGGGCGGTCCGATCACCACCGCCGGTAAAGTGTTCTTTATCGGTGCGACTGCCGATAACTACCTGCGTGCTTACAGCACCGATACCGGTGAGCTGTTGTGGCAGGCACGTCTGCCAGCCGGTGGTCAGGCGACGCCAATGACCTATGAAGCGAATGGCAAGCAGTACGTTGTCATCGCGGCCGGTGGTCACGGCTCGTTTGGCACCAAACTGGGCGATTATGTGATTGCTTACGCGCTGCCAGACCAGAAATAACCCTGTCATCAGCGGTTAACATCAGGCGGACTCCGGTCCGCCTTTTTTGATCGCGCTATTTTTCATCGCCCGCCCGTTCAGCCATCCGCACAGCAGCATCACCACGCTGGTCGCCAGAAACACCGGCCGCATCCCAAACGTTCCCCCGACCAGACCGCCGAACAGCGGGCCCGTCACCTGGCCGATATACTGGGCCGACGTCGAATAGCCCAGCATCCGTCCGACCTGCGAGCCCGGCACGCTGTGCCGGATAATGGCGGTGATGCACGGCAACAGTCCGCCCAGCGCCATTCCCATCAGAAAACGCAGCAACACCAGTTGCCAGGCGGCGGTAATAAAAGCCTGCGGGATCAGCAGCAGCGCACTCACCACTAAACCCGCCGTCAGCACCCGCCAGTGACCAATGCGGTCAGCCAGCCGTCCAAGCCGCGGCGCGGCGATCACCGTCCCCAGCGCGGCAGCCGACATCACCAGCCCGGCGACCTGCGTTATCTGGTGGTTACCCGAGACAAACTCGCCGACATAAAGGGTGATAATCGGTTCAATCGACATCGTGGCGAAGATCAGCAACATGCCCGACAGCCACATCAGCCGGACCCGCCGCTGATTGACCGGAGTTGCGGCTGGCGCTGGGGCAGAATCTTCCCGTGGCGAGGCAGCGGCGCGTGGCTGCTCTTTCAGCAGAAAAGTGGTCGCCAGGAAGGCGATAAAAATCACCGCGCCGGTTAACCAGAAGGTCTGGCGAATACCGATCAGCGGCGGCAGCACGCCGCCCAGCAGCGGACCGACCACGTTGCCCGCCATAATACCAGAGGATAATACCCCCAGCGCCCAGCCGGTCTGGCCTTTGGGCGTTTGCGCCGCCACCAGAATGGTCGAACCGGAGGCGTAACCGCCCAGCAAACCCGCCAGCAGACGCAGCGCCACCAGCTGCCAGGGCGCGGTCGCCATGCCGATCAGTGACATAGCGATAGCCATCCCGAGGCTGGCGCGGATCAGCATCAGCTTACGACCATAACGGTCAGCCAGTCTGCCCCAGAGTGGCGCGGTCAGCGCCGCGCTGAAAAACGTGGCACCATAGGCCAGCCCCGACCAGCGCGCAATGGCGGCGGGTTGCTGCACGCCAAGCTGCTGGACATAGAGCGGTAAAAACGGCAGCAGCAGCGTCATCGCCACGATGGTGCTGAACGAGCCCAGCACACAGACCCATAAGTTGCGCTTCCAGTGCTGAAATTCTGCTTTTTCTGCTGGCTGTTGCATAAAGATATCCCGTCATTGATCAGGGATACAGGCTAACCAGGCGCGTCAGATAACAACAGTAGCGGTGCGATAGTTACTTTGTGGCGCTGACTGTTGCGATACAGCAACAATCAGCCGCTGACCAGCGCGGCGATCAGCGTGTCGCATAATAAGCTGACCGGTGAAGCGGGCTGCAGCGTGTCATGCAGCAACAAATAGCTCTGCAGCCGATCCATCTGCCACTCCGGCAGCAGTTGCTGAATATCACCACGGGCGACCGCCTCCTGCGCCATATAGGAGGGCAGATAGGCGATGCCGCTGCCCGCCAGTGCCGCGTTCAGCAGCGCCATGCTGTTATTGGCACGAAAACGGCTGCGGACATCCAGTGCCAGCCGCTGCTTGTCGCGGCGAAACGGCAGCGCGGCGGTGTGCGCCGGTCCATGAAACAGCAGCAGGTCATGGCGAGGCAGCATCTCAGGATGATCGATAGCAGGCCGCTGCGCCAGATAACCCGGTGCCGCATACAATCCCCACTCAATGTCGCTTATCACCCGAAAATGCCCCTGCTGCGGTGGCCGGGATCGAATCACGATGGCCACATCCACCTGCTCATCCAGCCGATCGTGGTTACGGTCGGTCAGTTCGAGGTCGACGTTAATGTGCAGATGGCGGCGCAGAAAGCGATTAAGCACCGGCACCACGCACTGACAGCCGTAGGTCACCGGAGCCTGCAGACGTACATTGCCGGCCGGTTGCTGATGCAGTTGCTGGACAAAGGCATCTGCCCGCTGCACTTCCGCCAGCATCCGGACGCAATAGGGATAGTAAGCCTGACCGAGCTCCGTCAGCGCCAGTCGCCGGGTGGTGCGCTGCAACAGCCGGATGCCGAGTCGCAGCTCAAGACGGGAGATTTCCCGGCTGACGTGGGATTTAGACCAGCCGAGCGCCCGCGCTGCTTCACTGAAACTCTGGAGTTCCACCACCCGCGCAAACACCAGCATGGCGGTTAAATTAGCACTGTTTTCCATGCGTTACCGCTCCGATACCCTGAGGATTCTGGCATCAAACTAGCATGTTCGGGGCAGCTTACGGCGGCAGATCAGCAAAAAGAGGGGACTGAATCAGACAACGGAGCAGTACGTATCGTACCTTCCCGCACTTTTCTCTGGCGGGAAGGCCATCACAGGCATCAACTGGCCATGGCCAGCGGAAACAGTAACCGATCCGGCTCGACCCGGCGCTGGCGGCGTAACTGGCCTGGCGTCATCATAAAATAGTTTTTAAAGGTGCGGGTGTAGGCTTGTTGGGTGTCGAACCCGTAGTTCATGGCGACCTGCAATATCGCTTCATTGCTGCTCAGCAACGACAGCGCAGATTCGGTTAACCTTCGCTGCCGGATATATTCCGCCAGTGAAAATCCGGTATGCTGGCGAAACAGCCGTTGCAGATGCCAGCGGGAATAGCCAGAGCGACGTGCCACCTCATCCAGATGCAGATCGTGTCCCAGATTGTTTTCTATCCATTCCAGCAAACTCCGAATAAACTCGCGCTGATTCATGGGTTCCTCCTGATATACGCTGATGTGCAGTGAACCCACTTTACCCGGTTAAATTTATCCCTTAATTAGCAGAAAATTAGCGCAGAATTAGCAACCGCCAGATTCAGGCCTGCGGCCCCCTTAATCGGTCAGATAACGGCAGCAACTTACCTGAATAATAAGCATTAAGTGATCCCGGCAGTCCGGTAAAATAATTTGCGTTAAGTCCCTGGCAAATCCGCCAGGCTAATTTGTGTTAAGTAACACCCGATTCGCCAAAATAATGCGTGCTACAGCAAGGCGGCGAGTCGCAGCCAACGCCGCTGTAGTACGAAGTATGACGGCGGAATGACGGCGGATAATTCTGGCCTAACAATTGATGGATAAACTCTCTCCCATCTTTACGAAGGAGATCAGCCATGCGGGTATTATTGGTTGAAGATGATGAAATGATCGGCGCAAACCTGCAGCAGGCTTTAGAGGGCGCGGGCTGGTCGGTGGATTGGGTACGCGATGGCGTTTATGCCCATAACGCCTGGAGCGAAGGCGGCTACAGCTGCGTATTGCTGGATCTCGGCTTACCGCGTGATGACGGATTACAGGTGTTGCGCCGGGCACGCGGGCGCGGCGATTCTACGCCGGTGCTGATCCTGACTGCGCGCGATACGGTGGCGCAGCGGATACAGGGGCTCGACAGCGGCGCTGACGATTACCTGCTTAAACCTTTTGATCTGCAGGAAGTGCTGGCGCGGATGCGGGCGATTACCCGACGTCGCCACGGCGCGGCGGATTCGGTGCTGGGCAGCGGCGATGTGCAACTGGATATGATGACGCGCGAAGTGCTCTATAAGGGCCAGCGCGAACAGCTGACCGCGCGCGAATACGCTCTGCTTTATGCCTTACTGGAGCGTCCCGGCGCGATTCTGTCTCGCGAACAGCTGGAGAATCGCATCTACGGCTGGGGCGATGAGGTGAGCAGTAACGCGGTTGATGTGCTGATCCACGGGATGCGCCGCAAGCTGGATAACGACGCGATTCGCAATGTGCGCGGGCTGGGCTGGCGGGTGCCGGCGATATGACACCTTTCCCCTTTATGCGTTCATTACGCAACAAATTACTCAGTACGCTGCTGATTATTCATCTGCTGATGATTGGCGGCGTCACCTGGTATTTCTTCAGCTGCTATGGCGATATGGTTGGCACCATGAAAGACGATCAGCTGTCGAAAATTGCTGATGCCTGGTCGACTAATAAGCAGATGCCGGCATTGATGCCGATGCTCATTCCGCCTGACAAGGCGAAGAGCGATTTTGTGGTGCAGCTGTGGGACAACCAGGGCCGGCTGCGTGCCAGCTCGTGGCCGGAGCTGCACGCGCCGCTGCAAGCCCAGCGCGGTTACCGTGATGTCGATGTGGGACATTGTGATGACTGCGAATGGCGTATCTACACCCGACCGGGTCAGCCTGGCAGTGAGATCAAGACCATTCAGGTGATGCACAACCTCAGCTACATGAAAGCACTGATGGTGAAACGGGCGCTGTCGGCGATCATTCCGTTGATCCTGATGATGCCGCTGTCGCTGCTGGTGATCTGGCTGGTGGTGCGGAAGATCACCCGCGATCTGCAGGTCGCCTCGCGGCAGATCGCGGCGCAGGAGACGCATCATCCGCACAATGTCTCACCGGAAGGCTTGCCGGATGAGATCCTGCCGCTGGTCGCCGCTTATAACTCGTTGCTGAATAAGCTGCGCGAGGCCTGGTCATCCCAGCGGCAGTTCCTGGAGGATGCCGCTCACGAACTGCGTACCCCGGTCACCGCTGTCACGCTGCAGCTGGAGAATCTGCGTCAGCATATTCAGCCGGGCGAGGCCAGCCGGCAGTTCAGTCAGCTCGAAGCGGGCGTGACGCGTACCCGTCATCTGGTGACCCAGTTGCTGAACGTCTCCCGTCAGGAGGATCAAAGCGTGGTGGCCAGCATTGAGCAGATTGAACTGGAAGATCTGCTGAAAGAGAGCATTGAGCAGTTAATGGTGGTGGCGGATAAACGCGGCATCGATATCGGCTTTAACGGCTCGACCCAGTACCGGCTGCAGGCCAGCCGCTCTGAACTGCGTAGCCTGTTCGACAACCTGATTGGTAATGCCATGTTGCACACGCCGGAAGGGAGCCTGGTGGATGTTCTGCTGCATCGGGTCGCAGGCCAGACGGTAGTGGATATCGTCGATAACGGACCGGGTATGCCGGAATCCTTTATTGAACGCGCCTTTGACCGTTTCACCCGTTCACCGGATGTAAAAGCGCAGGGCAGCGGTCTGGGTTTATCGATTGTGCGCAGCGTTGCGCAGAAGCATCAGATTCATGTTGCCCTTTCCAACTGCCTGACGCCACAGGGTGCTATCTGTGGTTTGCAGGTCCGCGTCACTTTTCCCTGATCCCACACGTTTGATCGCGAACCAGACAACGTAAACGGTTGCCTGGTTCCGTTCGATCACCGCCATTATTGTGAAGTGCATCACATTTTCACTGAATTGTAATGCAACACTTTTTGACAAACGTGAGCAAAATCTATTTTCTATCGCTATGTTGCAGGCACGCTACGCGAGCTGAAAACTGGCTGTTATGTCCTGAATAACTCACTCCCCTCCCCGGGATCGACTTCTCTCTGACTGCGCCTGCTGTGCAGCGGTCAAAAGCATGTGGTTAATGATAATGAAATTCAAAACGTTGATAGCAGGTGCCGTACTGGCATGTTCCTGGACGGGTGTTGCGCAAGCCGCTGATAGCGATCCGCAATATCTGTCCGACTGGTGGCATCAGAGCGTAAACGTGGTGGGCAGCTACCACACGCGCTTCGGGCCGCAGTTTAACAACGACGTTTATCTGGAATATGAAGCGTTTGCCAAAAAAGACTGGTTCGATTTCTACGGTTATCTCGATCTGACCAACTTCTTCGGCGCGGGTAACAGCAACGCCAACGGTATCTTTGACCACGGTTCCCCGATGTTTATGGAGATTGAACCGCGCTTCTCCATCGACAAACTGACCGGCACCAGTCTGGCGTTTGGTCCGTTCAAAGAGTGGTATTTCGCCAACAACTACATCTACGACATGGGCCGCAACAGCGACAACCGCCAGAATACCTGGTATATGGGTCTGGGCACCGATATCGATACCCACAGCGATGTAGGCCTGTCACTGAACGTCTATGCCAAATACCAGTGGGAAAACTACGGTGCGGCGAATGAGAACAGCTGGGATGGCTATCGCTTCAAGGTGAAATACTTTGTGCCGATCACCACACTGTGGGGCGGTAACCTTGGCTATGTCGGCTTCACCAACTTTGACTGGGGTTCCGATCTCAACGAGAAAGGCGGTTCGTCGCGCACCAGCAACTCTATCGCCTCCAGCCATATTCTGTCGCTGGGTTACGATCACTGGCACTTCTCAGCCGTGGCGCGTTACTTCCACAATGGCGGTCAGTGGGCGGATGGGCAGGAGCTGAACTTCGGTAACGGTCCGTTTGAAGTGAAATCGACCGGCTGGGGTTACTACCTGGTGGCGGGTTACAACTTCTGATAAGCGGGCGGCTGGCTGCAAGGCTGGCCGTGCTCAGACGACGAATAAAATGGCGCCGCAATGACCGGCGCCGATCCTGCATCCTGCCTTTATTCCTGCGGCTTCACTACGTTAATGCGCCATGGAATGCCGAACTGATCGATAAACATCGCAAATCCATTCGACCAGAACGTCTCCTGCCACGGGGTCGTCACTTTGCCGCCCACTGACAGTTTCTCAAACCAGGTTTTGCCCTGCTCTGCATCCGTGGTGGCGAGACTCACCGCATAGCCAGCATGATCAGAGGCGGGCGGCTTCTGCGTGTTGCCGTCGCTCAGCATCAACTCTCCCTGACCGATACGCAGATGTGCGTGCATGATTTTTTCCGGCGGCTGTGGCGGCGCGGATTGATCGCCAACCTGCTCGCCCTGCTCTGGCATATCGCCAAAGGTCATTTTCTCCAGCAGTTTCCCGCCTGTGGCCTGCAGGTAAAACTCGATTGCCTCTTCACAGCGACCATAGAGAAACAGATATGGACAGACTTGCATCGTCACCTCCGATTGTGGGTTGAACTCACATTTACGCGAATACACCAAGTGTAGACGATGAGAGAACGCTGCCCGTCAGCACTGACAATAACGGCGAAATAACTGCGCCATGTAACTGCTCATCGGCGTCAGTGCAGTGTCCTTACGCTGAATCAGATAAAAGATCGCTTTCGGCAGCGGCTCGTCCAGCGACAGCGACACCAGCGAGCGGCCGAGAATCGGATCGTCGATCACATCCACCGATAAAATACTGATGAAATCGCTTTGCGCCACCAGACTGGTGCAGGCCATAAAGGTTTCGCAGGTCACCACAATTTTCGGTGCCATGCCGCGCTCGTCAAACAGATCGTGCAGTAAACGATAGTAGCTGCCTTTGGGGGTCGGCATGGTCCAGTCCGCCTGCTGTAACTCGGCCAGCGAGCGGGCTTTCTCCAGCGGATGGCCCTTGCGCACCACCACTTTGTACTCGCGCTCCATCATTCGCTCATACATCAGCTCCTGATCGAGATGACTTTGATCGTAGGTATTGATGGTGAAATCGAGCGCGCCCTGCCGCAACTCATGCACCATCGACACCAGTTGCCCTTCGACAATGCGCACCTTCACCAGCGGGTATTCACGATGAAACTGGTTAATCACCTGCGGCATGATGGTGCGCGCCACGCTGCCGCCGACGCCGATGTTCACCTGACCACCGCCCAGCCCCAGCCGCTGCTGGATATCTTCCTGCGCCACCCGCAGCTCTGCCAGCACCAGGCTGGCATGTCGAAAAAAGTTATCACCGATATCGGTTAAGACCACGCCCTGCTGACGGCGGATAAACAATCGCGCGCCGAGTTCACGCTCCAGTTCCTGAATCGATTTGGTTAATGCTGGCTGCGAAAGCCCGGAAAGACGGCTCGCGGCCCGGATACTGCCCTGGCGCGCCACGTCAACAAAGGCGCGCAACTGGTGAAGTTTGAGGTTGGCCGTCATAGATTTTGTGATAACCGTTGTTTATCAGTCACAAGATATTCGCATCTTATGCCGGCTAATACCATTGTGTAGATTCGAGGCAGTGCATAAAAAACCAACAGTAAGGACAGTGCCGATGAACACCCTTTCCGACCTTATCAGCGCCCGGCTGGCGCAGCTCAAAAGCTGGCGCCGGGAGTTCCATCACTATGCAGAATCTGGCTGGCTGGAGTTCCGCACCGCCACCCGGGTAGCCGACGAACTGCATAAGCTGGGTTATCAGTTGCAGCTGGGCCGTGAGGTGATCGATGCCGATGCGCGTATGGGCTTACCCAGCGAGACCGTGCTGAAGCAGCAGGAGGCGCGGGCGCTGCAGCAGGGCGCGTTACCGCAGTGGATCAGCCACTTCTCCGGCGGTTTTTGCGGCATCGTCGCCACGCTGGAGACCGGCCGTCCCGGCCCGGTGATCGGCTTCCGTGTCGATATGGACGCGCTCGATCTCAATGAGAGTCAGGCGGAAGATCACCTGCCACAGCGTGAAGGCTTTGCCTCCTGCAATCCCGGCATGATGCACGCCTGCGGCCACGACGGCCACACCACCATCGGCCTCGGCCTCGCCTCGGTGCTGATGGCGATGAAAGACCAGCTGAGCGGCACGATTAAAATCATTTTCCAGCCCGCCGAAGAGGGCGTGCGCGGTGCCAGAGCGATGGTGGCGGCTGGCGTGGTGGATGATGTTGACCTGTTCACCGCCATTCATCTCGGCACCGGCGTGCCGGCGGGCGAACTGGTGTGCGGCAGCGACAGTTTCCTCGCCACCACCAAACTCGACGTCAATTTTACTGGCGTCGGCGCCCATGCCGGTGGCCGGCCGGAAGAGGGTCGCAATGCCCTGCTGGCGGCGGCTCAGGCAACGCTGGCGCTGCACGGTCTTACCCAGCACAGCGGCGGTGTGGCGCGCGTTAACGTTGGCGTACTGCAGGCCGGTACCGGGCGTAACGTGGTGCCCGACTGTGCGCTGCTGAAAGTCGAAACCCGTGGCGTCACCAATCAGGTTAACGATGACATCTATCAGCAGGCGCTGCGGGTCATCGCTGGCGCGGCGGCGATGTATGGCGTTGAACATCAGGTCACGCTGATGGGCGCCGCCCGCAGCTGCACCCCAACCCAGCCCTGGGTCGATTTTATCCATCAGCAGGCGGAGGCGCTGGGGGTCTTCGATTCGGTGGTTGATCGTAAGGCTCAGGCGGCCGGTTCGGAAGATGCCACTTACATGATGGAGCGGGTGAAACAGCGAGGCGGTCAGGCTTCCTATGCCATTTTCGGCTGCGATCTGGCGGCGGGACACCATAACGCGAAGTTCGACTTTGATGAGCAGGTGATGCCGGTGGCGATCGCGATGCTGGCAACTCTGGCGCTGAATCAGGCGCAGTTTGGCGGTGACCAATGATGGAAGCGTTCATTGCAGAGTATATCGACCGTCATCAGGCGCGCTTCAGCGCCCTGAGTGATGCTATCTGGGATACACCGGAGACCCGCTTTGCCGAGATCCGATCGTCCGCACTGCTGGCCGATGCGCTGGCGGAGGAGGGCTTCACGGTAGAACGCGGCGTGGGCGGCCTGGATACCGCCTTTATCGCCAGCTTCGGCAGCGGTAAACCGGTGATTGCCATTCTTGGCGAGTTTGATGCGCTGGCGGGCCTGAGCCAGCAGGCGGGATGCGCCCGCCCCCAACCGCTGGAAGCCAACGGCAATGGTCACGGCTGCGGCCATAACCTGCTCGGTACCGCAGGCGTGGCGGCGGCCAGTGCGGTAAAAGCCTGGATGCAGCAACATCATACCGGCGGAACGGTGCGCTTTTACGGCTGTCCCGGTGAAGAAGGTGGCTCCGGCAAAACCTTTATGGTGCGCGAAGGGCTGTTTGACGATGTCGATGCTGCGGTAACCTGGCATCCCGAAGGCTTCAGCGGGATGTTTAATCTGCGCACCCTCGCCAATATCCAGGCGGCGTTCAGCTTCAAAGGGATCGCGGCACATGCCGCTAACTCACCGCACCTCGGTCGCAGCGCACTGGATGCGGTTACCCTGATGAACACCGGGGCCAACTTTCTGCGTGAACACATCGTACAGGAAGCGCGGCTGCACTATGCAGTCACTAACAGCGGCGGCGTCTCGCCGAATGTGGTGCAGGCTGATGCGGAAGTACTCTACCTGATCCGCGCGCCGGAACTGCAGCAGGCGCAGGATATTTACCAGCGGGTGATCAATATCGCCCGCGGCGCGGCGCTGATGACCGACACCACTCTGACGGTGCGTTTTGACAAAGCCTGCTCTGACTACGTGCCCAATCGCGCGCTGGAAGCGGTGATGGAGCGTTATTTGCATCAGTTTGGTCTGCCCGACTACAGCGACGAGGAGCGGGCATTCGCGGCAGAGATACGTGCCACCCTGACCGACGACGATCTGCGCAATGCGCGGCTCAACGCAGCCCGAACCGGCGGCGAAGCAGGCCAGGCCTGGGTTGAGCAGCTGGGTGACAGGCTGTTTATGGATCAGGTCGCGCCCTATGCAGTGACCCGCGAGCTGCTGTATGGCTCCACGGATGTCGGGGATGTCAGCTGGGTGACGCCGACCGCCCAGTGCTTTGCACCCTGCTTCACCTTCGGTACGCCACTGCATACCTGGCAGCTGGTGGCGCAGGGTCGCACCAGCATCGGGCATAAGGGGATGTTTCTGGCGGGCAAAGTGATGGCCGCCACCGTCGTTACGCTGTTGCAGGATCCGGCGGCGCTGGCCCGCTGTCAGGCAGAGTTCGACCGGGTTCGCGCCTCACAGCCCTATCACTGCCCGATCCCGGCGGGGATCACACCCACAAAACTGGCCGAATGAGCCAACGGCCGCGTCACCGGCGCGGACCGCTATAAAAAATATTATTGCAAACACCTTCCCGGATTCCGCTGTGCCGTTTGTAACCTATCGCCGGACGTCTCACTCAGCGACCGGCGACAGCGAACGCGACCACGGATGACGGGACACAAGACGAGACCAGAAACTATGGAAGCAACATCAGAGAACCGCAGCCCCGGGCGAATTTTTAGCTGGGTTGAGCGGGTGGGAAATAAAGTTCCTAATCCGTTTTTACTGTTTGTCTATTTGATTGTGGTGCTGATGGTCGCCACTGCCATTATCAGTGCGCTGGATCTGGCGGTTAAAAACCCCAGCAACGGTGAAATAGTGCGGGTGAATAACCTGCTGAGCGTCGCCGGTATTCAGTGGATCCTGCCCAACATCATTAAAAACTTCAGCAGCTTTACCCCGCTGGGATCGATTCTGGCGCTGGTGATTGGTGCCGGTCTGGCGGAAAAAGTGGGCTTATTGCAGTCGCTGATGGTGAAGATGGCGTCGCGCGTCAACCGTCGCTACGCCAGTTACATGGTGCTGTTTATCGCCTTTTTCAGTCATATCTCTTCCGACGCGGCGCTGGTGGTGATGCCGCCGCTGGGCGCGCTGATCTTCCTGGCGGTCGGCCGTCATCCGGTGGCGGGATTGCTGGCGGCGATTGCCGGTGTCGCATCGGGCTTTACCGCCAATCTACTGATCGTGACCACCGACGTGCTGCTTTCCGGCATCAGTACCGAAGCGGCCAAAGCGGTCAGCGACACGGTGCATGTCAGCGTCATCGATAACTGGTTTTTTATGGCGACCTCGGTGATTGTACTGACCTTTGTCGGGGCGCTGCTGACCGATAAATTTGTTGAGCCGCGCCTGCCGCAGTGGCAGGGCAGCGGTGAAAAGCTGGCCGCCCTTACGCCGCTGGAGAACCGTGGCCTGCGGGCCGCCGGGATTGCTGCGCTGCTGTTCATCGCTCTGATGGCGCTGCTGGTGGTACCGGAGAATGCGCCGCTGCGTAATCCCACCAGCGGGGCCATTATTCCCTCGCCGTTTATTCAGGGTATCGTGCCGATCATCATCCTGTTTTTCTTTGTGGTGGCGATTGCCTATGGCGTGGTGACCCGTCAGATCCGCCGTCCGGACGATATTCCCCAGTTGCTGGTCGATCCGATGAAGGGGATGGCAGGCTTTATCGTGATGGTGTTTCCGCTGTCGCAGTTCGTGGCGTTCTTTAACTGGAGCAACATGGGCAAGTTTATGGCGATCGGCCTGACCGACGTGCTGGAAAGCGCAGGCATCAGCGGTGCGCCCGCCTTTCTCGGGCTGATGTTCCTGTCGGCGTTTCTCTGCATGTTTATCGCCAGCGGCTCGGCGATCTGGTCAATTCTGGCACCGGTATTTGTGCCGATGTTTATGCTGCTCGGCTTTCATCCCGCCTTTGCGCAGATGATTTTCCGTATTGCCGATTCAGCGGTGCTGCCGCTGGCGCCGATGTCGCCGTTCCTGCCGCTGTTCCTCGCCTTTTTGCAGCGATACCAGAAAGATGCGCAGCTCGGCACCTACTATGTGCTGATCTTCCCCTATCCGCTGGTGTTCTTTATCAGCTGGATTGCGCTGCTGGTAGTGTGGTACTGGCTGGGACTGCCGATCGGACCGGGCATCTATCCGCATCTGCCGTAATGCATAACGCCACCGATGGAGGCTTCATCGGTGGCGCGTATTAGATTTTCTGTGGCACCAGTACTCTTTGAACGGCTCCGCCTGTCTTTTAACAGCGCTTCAGTGCGCCGCCAGTTCCTGAAAAAATTCCGGGTTTGCCTGAATAGCCGCCAGCACCTTCGCTGCCAGTCCGGTCGGATAACGGCGTCCGGTTTCCCAGCTCTTTATGGTATCAAGGCTGGTTCCCAGTGCCGCCGCCATCTCGCTCTGTGAGACGTTCAGCTGTGCCCTGATAGCCTTCACATCAGCCAGCGTGTGGCGGGTAACGCGGGCGGGCTCTCTGATACCGTTTTTGATCTCTACGGCTTCTTCCAGCGATGCTTTCAGCTCGTCAAAAAAACTCATCGTTCACCTCATTTTTCAGTCGTTGTGTCAGCTTCTTCAGCTCGGCTTTTTCCGCGTCAGTGAGACTGTCTTTGATGCTCTTCGGGTAAGCCATCACCAGGTAAATCACCTCAGCGGTGGCCAGAAAGTAAATCACCCTCGCGCTGCCGCTTTTCCCCTGATGACCCGTCGCCATCCTGATTTTACGCAGCCCGCCGGTTTTCTGGATGAGATCACCTTTATCTGGTGACGCAATAAGCACCTTCTGAAGCTCCCGGAGTTCTTCATCCGTAGCAATCTGATTGATTTGCCGGGTAAACATCGGGGTCTCGATAAATTCAATCGCCTGACTCATCCTGTACTCCTCTCTTCCATGAGGAGTACATAGTACACCATAATTAGTGCCGGAAAAATAGGCAACAAAAAGTAGCTGGGAGCGCGTATCTCTTTTTTGCAGCCGGACGGGTCATGTTACAGCGTTACCAGAAAGAGATATCGCCGGAACTTACCGCATGCCGATCGTACCCTGGCCGCATCTGCCGTAAGGCACAACGCCACGGACGGCGAAAAGTGCAACGTACGTTGCTAAAAACTCACCAACATGCCTCTCGGCAACCGCCGGCGAATTGATTATTCTGCTATTTCTTCGCGTGCTAAGGGTTAACTATTTTAATAAACATCTGCCCTGCGATTCCTGCAAACACTGCCCGAGGTCTGCCCTGACATGACAACCACTGTTACCACCGGGATCACGCCGATGCCTGCCGCATCGGCCTCCCGTTCCAGCTTAGCTGGCCGTATTGATGCACTGCCCTCGTCCGCCGGATTATGGCGCTTTATCACCCTGCTGGCGCTGGGCGGATTTTTCGAACTCTACGATCTGTTTGAAACCGGCTATATCAGCTCCGGCCTGCTGGCGGCCGGACTGTTTCATACCGGCGGCGCTGGCGTGTTCGGATTCTCCGATCAGGCAGCGTTTGCTTCTGCCACCTTTCTCGGTCTGTTTATCGGTGCCAGCCTGCTGGCTCCTTACGCTGACCGTTTTGGCCGCCGTCTGACTTTTATGTGCGCGCTGTTGTGGTACGGCCTGTTTTCACTGCTGATGGCGTTTCAGCAGAGCGCAGAGATGATTATCCTGTTCCGCCTGCTGGTGGGTATCGGCCTTGGGGTCGAGCTGGTCACCATCGACACCTATCTGTCAGAGTGGGTGCCCAGTCATCTGCGCAGCCGGGCGTTCGCCTTCGCCTTTTTCGTGCAGTTTCTGTCGGTGCCGGCTGTGGCGCTGATGTCCTGGTGGCTGGTGCCACAAACGCTGCTCAGCCTCGAAGGCTGGCGCTGGGTGGTGATCGCCGGTGCGGTCTGTTCACTGGTGATCTGGCTGATCCGCAAAAACCTGCCGGAATCGGCGCGCTGGCTGGCGCAACAGGGCCGTCATCAGCAGGCACACCAGGTGCTTTCTACCATGGAGCAACGCTGCGGCCTGACGCCCGGTGCGCCCTTTCCGCCCGATGACGCCGCCGCACAGCTGCCAAAGCAGGGGCGTTTCCGTGAAATCTGGTCACCCGCCTGGCGCCAGCGCACCCTGATGCTGGTGGTGATGAACTTCTTCCAGGCGATCGGCTTTTTTGGTTTTGGTAACTGGCTGCCTGCGCTGCTGTCGGGCAGCGGCACCACGGTGACCCACAGTCTGCTGTACGCCTTTTTTATCACCCTGGCCTATCCGCTCGGTTCGCTGATCTCCAGCCGCTACGCGGATAAGCTGGAGAATAAATGGCAGATCGTGTTGTCGTCGCTGATGACCGTGGTGTTCGGCACGCTGTTCGCCTTCCAGACCCAGCCGCTGATGCTGATCGCCTGTGGTTTTCTGATCACCTGGTCCAACGCCTGGCTGACCTTCAGCTATCACGCCTATCAGACCGAGATCTTCCCGACCCACATTCGCGCCCGTGCTGTTGGCTTCTGCTATTCATTCAGCCGTCTCTCTACCGTATTCAGCAGTATTCTGATCGGCGTGATTTTGCAGTACGCCGGTACCCCTGGCGTGATCGCCTTTATCGTACTGAGTATGTTGATTGTGATGCTGTCGGTGGGCGTGTACGGACCGAAGACCCGCGGCATTGATCTGGAGAATATTTAGCGGAAAAGAAGCGGCCGGTACTTCAGGGTACCGGCCCGCTTTATTGCAGTTTACTTGCCTTCCAGTACCCGGATATCGGCACTGCCCAGGCGATCTTTCTCATCTTTACGCAGCTCTGCGACCTGCTTTGCGCTGACCGGTTCAGACGCCTTGTTGCCCCAGCTGTTCCGCACGAAGTTCACCACGTCAGCAACCTGCTGATCGTCGAGCCGCCAGCCGAACGCCGGCATGGTAATGGTCGACGGTGCGCCCTTCACGCCAGGCAGTTGTCCACCCACCAGCACGATATGGATCAGCGAGGTCGGATCATCGGCCTGCACCACCGGATTGCCACGTAGCGCCGGGAAGAAGCGCTGATAGCCGCTGCCGTCGGTTTTATGACAGGCGGCGCAGCTGTCGACATAGACCGACGCGCCGGTTGCGCTGTCGTCGCCTTTCCACAGCGCTTTGGCGGTAGCGTCATCAACGCTGAAGACGGTCTGGTGTGGATCTTTCGCGCCCAGCGACTTCAGATAGCGCGCAATGGCGGTGATATCCGCGTCACTCAGATGCTGCAGGCTGTGCTCAACCACCTCGGTCATACCACCAAAGGCGGCGGTCTGATCGTTACGGCCATAGCGCAGGAACTGGCGCAAATCCTCCTCACTCCAGCGGCCCAGGCCGTCGCGGTTATCGCCACGCAGGTTGCTGGCGGTCCAGCCATCAATCGGCGCGCTGCTGCCGGCCAGATAGTCACTGCCTTCCTCGTTGGTCAGCGCCTTCTCCTGCATGGTGATGCTGCGCGGCGTGTGGCAGGCGCCACAGTGGCCCAGACCTTCCACCAGGTAACGACCCCGCGCCAGCACCGGATCTTCCTGTTCCGCGGGCTGGAACGCCTTCACTTCCGGCGCAAATACCGTACGCCAGATCGCCAGCGGCCAGCGCATCGACAGCGGCCACGGAATGTCGCTCTCTTTATTCGGCTGCTTCACCGCCGCCACGCCGTGCATGAAGTAGGCATACAGCGCCTTCATGTCTTCATCGCTGACCACCGCGTAAGAGGGAAACGGCATCGCCGGATAGAGCGTATCGCCATTTTTCGCCACGCCGTGACGTACCGCCTTCTGGAAGTCGTCGTAGCTGTAGTCGCCAATGCCGGTCGCCGCATCGGGCGTGATATTGGTGGAGTAGATAGTGCCAATCGGCGTCGCCATCGGCAGGCCGCCCGCAAACGCCGCGCCGTCTTTCGCAGTGTGACAGGCCACACAGTCACCGGCTCGCGCCAGATACTCGCCCCGCTTCACCAGCTCGTCCTGGTTGTCATCCGCCAGTGCGGCGAAGGTCAGGGTGCCCAGAATCAGGGCCAGAATGCCATTTTTCATCGCCATGTTCCTTATGCCTGCACCAGTGGACCTGGGTTTTTCAGGTACTGCTCACGAATCGCTCTGGCTGACCAGTAAGTCAGCGCTGCCACCATACCGGTCGGGTTGTAGCCCAGTCCCTGCGGGAACGCGGAAGCCCCTGGCACGAACACATTTGGCACATCCCAGCTTTGCAGGTAGCGGTTGACCGCACTGGTTTTCGGGTCCTCGCCCATGATCGCGCCACCGCTGATGTGGGTGGTCTGATAGACGGTAGTGTCGAAATGGGCACCTGGCTTTTTCGCGCCGCCAATGATCATTTTCGGGTTCATCGCTTCGGCGATTTTATGCATCTTGCCGACCATGAACTGCGCCATTTTGATGTCGTTCTCCTGCCAGTCAAAGGTCATGCGCAGCAGCGGCTGGCCATAGGCATCTTTGTAGTTCGGATCGAGATCAAGGTAGTTCGCGCGATAGGACTGGTGCGCACCGTGGGCATCCATCGACAGGTGATGGGTGTAGGTATCTGCCACCGCGGCTTTCCACTGGCTGCCCCAGCCCGGCGTACCCGTTGGCACCGGCAGGCCGGAGACCGGTTTGGTGCCCGCCTGGTTGACCCAGAATGGCGAACCGCCGACAAAGCCATGCGGACCGTGATCGAAGTTATCGGCGTTGAAATCATCAATGCCGACGCCCGCGCCACCCGCACCGATAAACGGATTAGTGGTGGTGTTTTTGTCGAACAGCGCTTTCAGCGTCGAGAGGTTCTGATAGGCGAAGTTACGGCCGACGGTACCTTCGTTGGTGATCGGGTTGTAAGGCTTGCCGATACCCGACAGCAGCATCAGATGCACATTGTGGAACTGGAAGGCGGAGAGGATCACCAGATCTGCCGGCTGCACCTGCTCGCGACCCTGGCCATCAACATAGGTCACGCCGGTGGCGCGCTTTTTGTCGTCGGTGAGGTTAACGCGCAGCACATAGGCATTGTTGCGCAGCTCAAACTTCGGTTCCTGGCGCAGCGCGGGCAGAATATTGACGTTCGGCGAGGCTTTGGAATACATGTAGCAGGCATAGCCACTGCAAAAACCGCAGAAGTTGCACGGGCCCATCTGCGCGCCATACGGATTGGTGTAAGGGCCGGAGGTGTTCGCCGACGGCAGATCGTAAGGGTGATAGCCCACTGATTCCGCCGCCTGAGCGAACAGCTGCGCCGAATACGTGCGCTTCTGCGCGGGCAGCGGGAAATTATCTGAGCGATCGGGCGCAAACGGGTTACCGCCCTTCTCTTTCCCCACCACTTTACCTTTGATGCTCCAGGCGCTGCCTGAAGTACCAAACACCTTTTCCGCCTTGTCGAAGAACGGCTCCAGTTCGTCGTAGCTGACGCCGAAGTCCTGAATCGTCATGCCTTCCGGAATGAAGTTCTTGCCGTAGCGCTCTTCGTAATGGCTGCGCATCTGCAGTTCAATCGGATCGACGCGGAAATGGACGCCGGACCAGTGCAGGCCCGCACCGCCGGTGCCGGTACCCGGCAGAAACGCCGCCAGCTGGCGATAAGGGACCGCGGTCTGCGAAGCATCATGTCGGATAGTGACGGTGCTCTTAGAGAGGTCCTGGAACAGTTTTTTGCGAACGTTATAGGTCAGCTCGTCAATTGACTGCGGATAAGCGCCGTCAGGATAGGTATCGCGATGCGGTCCGCGCTCCAGCGCCAGCACGTTGAGGCCCGCCTCGGTCAGCTCTTTCGCCATGATCGCGCCTGCCCAGCCGAAGCCGACAATTACCGCATCCACTTTTTTCATTTCGTTTGCCATGCTTACGCTCTCTCCCCGCGAATCGACACTGACGGGAACGGATAACGTTCACCGCGCTCTACCCAGTCCATAAAGTCGGCGCGTGCGCCAGGGAAGTTGATCAGTTTCCAGCCCACCATCCCCTGATTGCCGCCGTGGATGGGATCGCTGAAGAAGCCTTCGCGGGTGTTTTGCAGCAGAAACGCAAAGAAGGTGTTGGCCGGTAACTGGCTGAATTGCGCGCTGCCGCTTTCCATCGCCTGCAGTAAGGCATCCTGCTGCTCGCCGCTGAGCTGTGCGAACACCTTGCCGTGCTGCTGTTGGCTGTAGCGATCGGCGTCAGCAATGCCGAGGCGATAGATCTGCTGCGGTACCAGCGGCAGCTGGTAGCCCAGCTCTTTGGGCAGGTCGGGATTAAACGGTCCCTGCATATACCAGTTGGAGCCGGTGGCGTACGGGGTGTTCATCTGACGATCGATAAACTCAGGTACGCCAGCCTCCAGCGCGCCAGGACCGCGTTCATCGTTTGGGATCAGACGCGCAACGGCAGCGGTGATAAACGCAAACTCTTCGGCGGTGAACCAGGCTGGCTGGTAGTCCCGTGCCTGTTGCGGCGCGACCGGGGTCTCAGCCGCCTGTGCCGCCAGCGGCAGCGACAGTGCGCCCATCGCCGTGGTGCCTACCGCCATTGCTGGCGCCAGGGTAATAGTCTTCAGCAAAAAATCCCTGCGTGAATGACCCTTTTTTTGTTCTGACATGACATTGCCTCATTCCCGCCGTTTAAGCGGTATGAAAGGATAAATGGTTGCGTTGTTATGGTTTTTATTAGCGGATTAAGGGTTACAGCTTCATTGTTACCGGTAACAGTGGGCGCTAGTGTAACACTGCTATCGAGAAAGATTTAGGTCTCCGAAACAAAACCGCACAATTTCATTAACATCCATCTCCTTACTGAAATGAGCAGAAACAACAGACTGCAGACATCAGGCAGGCAAAACGTTATAACAGGCAACACACAACAGCGGAGTGCCTATGTTTAAGTCTTTTTTTCCGCGGCCAGCGCTGTTTTTCAGCTCAGCGGCCATCTGGAGTTTGTTAGCGATTTTTGCCTGGTTTGGCTTTGCCGCGCATTTGCCTGGTATGTGGCCGACGTTAGAAGCTGCAATGAAACAGCCATTGCCGACCACTGCCACGCGGTTTATCGCCGCCAGCCAGCTGTGGTTTTATCTTTATTACTGGGTAATGGTGACCCTTTTTGCCCTCGCCTGGCGGCTGATTGATAATCATCCGTGGCAGCGCTGGTCGGTGTGGGGCTCGGCGCTGATTATCTTTGTCACCTGGTTTGGCGTGCAGGTCGGCGTAGCGGTCAACGCCTGGTATGGTCCATTTTATGATCTGATTCAGAAAGCGCTGACCAAGGCGGGTTCGGTGCAAATTGCCGAGTTTTATCATGAAGTTCGGGCATTTCTCGGCATTGCGCTGATTGCTGTGGTGATTGGGGTGCTCAACTCCTTCTTTGTCAGCCACTGGGTTTTCCGCTGGCGTACCGCCATGAACAATTACTACATGCACAACTGGCAGCGGTTGCGTCACGTTGAAGGGGCCGCCCAGCGTGTGCAGGAAGACACTATGCGGTTCGCCTCCACGCTGGAGGACTGGGGTGTCAGCTTTATTCAGGCGATCATGACGCTGGTGGCCTTTTTACCGGTGCTGGTGGCGCTGTCACACCATGTCAAAGATATACCGTTCCTCGGTAACATTCCTTATGCGCTGGTGATTGCGGCGGTGTTGTGGTCGGTGTTTGGTACCGGATTACTGGCAATCGTCGGGATTAAATTACCCGGACTGGAGTTTCGTAATCAGCGGGTGGAGGCGGCTTACCGTAAAGAGCTGGTGTATGGTGAAGATAATGCTGACCGTGCCCGGCCACAGACGGTGCAGGAGCTGTTCAGCCGGGTACGGGTTAACTACTTCCGTCTCTACTTCCACTACCTTTACTTCAATATCACCCGCATCCTTTACCTGCAGGTCGATAATGTGTTTGGTCTGTTTCTGCTGTTTCCATCGATTGTGGCGGGCACCATCACGCTGGGCCTGCTGAACCAGATCACCAACGTGTTTGACCAGGTACGCGGCTCATTCCAGTACCTGATCGCTTCATGGTCAACGCTGGTTGAACTGATGTCGATCTACAAGCGTCTGCGCAGTTTTGAGCAGATTCTGGATGATATCCCGCACGATGAGATGATGCGCGAAGCGTCAGAAGAGGTCTGATCGATTAAGGATAGCGACACTGTAGCTAGCGTGATCGGCTTCACGCCTCGGTCGGGAATAACCTCAGCTTCTGGCCCGCGTCAGCGGGCTTTTTTATAGCAAAAAGCTATCCGGCAGGATGATTAGCTGGCTTGCATTTATAAGCTACAGCTTATATTGTTTAACGCATACGTCATGACGCATACAGGGAGGTATGTCATGTGGACGGTACTTTTAAGCCAGCGGTTTGAAATCTGGTTAAGCGAGCAAGAGCAAGCGCTACAGGAAAAGATGTTAGCGGACCTGGGAAAGTTAAAAGTCTACGGTCCTGACTTGCCTCGGCCCTATGCCGATACGCTGAAAGGCTCCCGGTACAGGAATATGAAGGAACTGCGTGTCCAGTTTTCAGGTAAGCCGATCCGTGCATTTTATGCCTTTGATCCGATCCGCCAGGCTATCGTGCTGTGTGCAGGCGATAAAACGCAGAACAAACACTTCTATAACAGAATGATACGCATCGCTGATGATGAATTCTCAGCCTGGCTCGCTGAACAGGAGAAGGAAAGTAAAAAATGAGAACCCTGGATGAGATTATTGCTGACTTCTCACCGGAGAGTCAGGCCCGAATCAAAAAAATGTCTGATGAGATGGTGTTAGAAGTCGGGCTGCAGATGATACGTGAAGAGCTTCAGTTATCGCAAAAGACCCTTGCCGAGGCAATGGGTGTGCGTCAGCCGGCAATTGCTCAGATTGAGCAGCGCGGCAACGAAATTAAGGTTGCCACGCTTAAACGCTACATTGAGTCAATGGGAGGAAAACTCAGTCTGAGTGTGGAACTGCCGACCGGAAAAAGCGTTGCCTTTCGCATCTGAACAGTCAAGCCCGCAACTGCGGGCTTTTTTACGGCAAAAAGCCACTCGTCAGAGTGGCTTCAGAGTACACAACGCCGGGGTTAAACGGCTTCTCCGTGCCGATAAGCGGCGATCACCTTTTACAGTGCAATCCGCATTACGCTGTCAGGATCTTTTGGTGGCGCTTTACGCGAACCCGGCTGCTTCACGCTGACATACAACGCTTTGCCGTCAGCAGAGAGCGCCAGGCTGTTGGGTAAACCGGGGGTTTTCACGCTGCGCTTCACATTGTAGCTGCTGGCATCGATGATGCTGACTTCACCCGCTTTACGATGGGTGACATAGAGCTCATTACGATCCGGATTGAACAGCACCGCCAGCGACTCCGGCACAGCGATCCGCTGGATCACCTGCTGTGTGCGTAGATCCACCACCAGCACCTGCGCCTGCTTCGAATCGCTGAGGAAGGCACGCTGACCGCGCGTATCCAGCGCAATGTTCAGGAAAAAGTGCGCTTTATCGCCATCGATCTTCTGCTTTTTCTCCACGGCATGGGTGCGGGCGTTGATGGTGACCAGTTCACCGTCGCCGTTGGTCACGTAGACTTTCTGCGCCGCCGAATCGACCGCCAGACCGGTTCCCATTTTGCCGGTATTCGGCACGGTGCTGATCAATTGCAGGGTACTGCCATCCACCACCCAGACCACACTCTGCGGTCCCAGCCCGGTAACATAGACGCGATTGGTTTTGACATCGACCGCCACCTGACGCGGCTGGAGCGGACGCACCGTTTCACTGCGCTTACGGCTATCCAGTACCAGAGTGTTCAGCACTTTTCCGCTGCTGGCATCGATGGCGGTCAGCGAACCCTCAACGGTGTTGCCGACGTAAAGCACATTTGTCTGCGGATTGATCGCCGCGCCAAATGCCTTTAGTTCGGTATTGATCGACTGCTGTACCGCCAGCGTGGTGGGATCGAGACGGAACACTGTGCCGCCGTTGCCGCTGCTGTTCTGCGATGAGGCGACAAACAGGGCGTTATCCTTTGGACTGACGGCCAGTTCATATACGCCTTTGCCGATCGGCTGATTGATATCGTCTGCCTGCGCGATCACTAATCCTGACGCAGAAAACAGCGCGGTTGCCAACATCAGAGGACGCAACGCCCAGCGGGTATTGATTAACGCTTTCATAACTTCTCCATAGTTAATTCACCGCAAACGCGATGAAAAGAAAGCCCGACAGTGCAACCAGAAAGCATCTGAACGATCAGATGAGAATGTTTTTGAGAATAATAATTATTTCGGAGGGAAAGAGACAGGATTATTATTGATCAGCGGACAACGCCGCCAGGACGCCCGGGGGCGTCCTGTCAGCACAAGAGGGTAACGCGCAGTTTATTTCAGCAGCTCAGCGGTCATGTGAACGCCGTTGTTGGTGTAAGCTTCGGTGATTTTATACGAAGCACCATGTTCCTGCGCCTGAGCAGCGATTTTCGCTTCAGCACCGTCGAGCGTAGAGTCGATAGCGGTCACAGACTGGGCGAAGCTGGCGAATGGAAGAACAGAGAGCGCGATAACTGCTGCAAAAGTTTTGATAGATTTCATGGTCAATTCCTCGATTAAGTTTTATCTGATAAGGCATGCTGCCTTGTTGATAGATATACTAGGCCGAATCTTGATCAGTAAAAAGCGGAGACTTTTGCTCATCTCATTCAATAAAACTGATGATAAAAAGCACGTATCGCACAGTTATCGCTCAAAAGGTTAATAATCCACTATGAAAAATAAAGGCAGCATAAAACGCTGCCTTATGCTGATTAGCCGTGGTGCCGTACCCGGCTGAAGATCGTCAGCGCCGCCAGCAGCATCAGTACCCCGCTGGCGAGGAACACTCCGCCTGCGCCGCGCAGGTCAAACATCCAGCCGCCTGCCGCTGCCCCAACGGTGATCGCCAGCTGGATGGTTGCCACCAGTAAGCCGCCGCCGGATTCGGCATCATCCGGCACCGCGCGTGAAATCCAGGTCGACCAGCCGGTCGGCATCGAACCAAACGCCATGCCCCATACCGCCACACCGACGCCAACCAGCCAGCTGACGTCGCCGAAGCTCACCAGCAACAGCGCGGTGAGGCTCATCAGCAGCGCCATGCCGCTCAGGGTCAGCGATACGCTGCGGGTCACCAGATAGCCGGCCAGCGAGGTGCCAAAAAAGTTCGCCACGCCAAAGGCCAGCAGCGCCAGCGACAGCTGGTTGAGATTCAGCTGGGCAACGCTTTCCAGGAACGGACGCAGATAGGTAAAGAAGGCGAAGTGACCGGTAAACATCATGATGACGGCCAGCATACCCCAGCGCATCACGCCGATCCGCAGCAGATCCAGTACCCCGCCACTGCGTGCCTTGTTCTCTGCCGGCATCGCGGGCAGGGTAAAGAACTGCCACAGCAGCGCCACCGCGCCTAAGCCGGCGGTCAGCATAAAGATGTTACGCCAGCCGACCAGACCACCGAGGTAACTGCCGAGCGGCGTTGCAATGATCGTTGCCAGCGAGATGCCGCTGAAGACAATCGATAACGCACGCGGCACCTGATCGGCCGGTACCAGTCGCATGGTAATGGCAGTCGATAGCGTCCAGAAGCCGCCAATCGCCATCCCCAGCAGCACGCGCGCCAGCAGGATCGTCGTCAGGTCACCGGCCAGCGCCACCATCAGCGCTGAAGCGATCAGCAGCAGCGAAAACACCAGCATCACGATGCGGCGGTCAATCCGTCGGGTGACGCTGGCGGTGATCAGACTGGTGAACAGCGCAACCAGCGCGGTGATGGTGACGGTCTGGCCCGCCTGGCCTTCGGAGACGCCGAGGCTGTGGGCCATTGGCGTCAGTAAACTGACCGGTAAAAATTCGGCGGTAATCAGGCTGAATACGCCAAACGCCATAGCAAATACCGCGCCCCACGCGGGGCGGGCGGGCGAGGAAACCTCATCAGCCACTTCGGTTGTCAGACTCATGCTGCTTCTCCGGATGGAAAAAAAAGTAAGTGTGAGCATAGAGGGCAGACGCAAGACGATCTATGATGCTTACACCGTCATTTTTGATAATTCGTCTGGATTCACATGAGCCATTATGAAGATCTGACCAGTGAACTGCTGATGGGAATGCGGCTGTACGGCGTGAACTATCAGCGCATCGCGGTCAGCGCCCCGTTTGGATTGCGCTTCGAAAATTCGCCAGGCCGGGCGCAGTTTCACTTTGTCGGACGCGGCTCGCTGCTGGTGCGCAGCGCCTCAGGCGAGGTGTTTCAGCTTAATAGTGGCGATGCGCTGCTGGTGCCACACGGTAAACCGCATAGCCTGATCTCCAGCGAAGAGGCGGATTGCCAGTGCATCGCCTCTATGACCAGCAAGCCGATCTGCGACAGCGTCTGCGCCATTAATGCGCCAGCCGATGCCGGCGACGATGCGCACAGCGTGCTGCTGTTCAGTGCCTGTATGGCGTTTGAACTCGGAGGGATGCAGCCGCTGATCAATACCATGCCGGATGTGATGCTGGTCAGCACCCTGCTGTCGCAATATCCGGAGATCCGGCCGATTCTGGAAGCGATGGAGCGCGAGTCGCGTACCCGCCAGGCGGGCTTTGCCGGCATCCTTTCGCGGCTGGCGGACGTGGTGGCGGCGCTGATTGTGCGCGGCTGGGTGGAAAACGGCTGCGGCAAAAGTAGCGGGCTGGTACAGGCGATGCGCGACCCACGGCTCAGTCAGGCCATTGCCGCCATGCACCGCGAACCGGGTGAGAACTGGACGGTAGCGCGACTGGCGCGCGTGGCGGGCTGCTCGCGTTCGGTGTTTGCCGAACGCTTTCTTAACGCCACGGGCATGACGCCGCTGCGTTACCTGACCGAGTTGCGGATGCGGCTGGCGGTGCAGCGCATTGTGAATAACGGTGAAGCGGTGGAAGCTGTCGCCTTTCATCTCGGCTACGGCTCGATTGCCGCCTTCAGTCGCGCCTTTAAGCGTATCGTCGGTCAGTCACCGGGTGCGCTGCGCGCCGGACGCGAGAACGCCCAGGCGCTGGCCTCTTAGCGAAAGACGCTGATCGCCTCCACCAGGCGGTTAGCCTGATGCGTCATCCGGCCAGAGGCTTCAGCGCTTTCGGCCACGCGGGCGGCGTTCTGGTGGGTGATGTCATCGAGATCTTCTACCGCGCTGCTGACTTCGCTCAACGCCGTCGCCTGTTCAGCGGTGGCCGCGCTGATCTGTGCAATCAGTGCCGTGACGTTCTGCACCTGCGACACGATATCCTCCATGGTCCGGCCGGCCTCACTGGCGTGATCATTACCGGATTGCACCCGGCTGGCGCTGGTTTCCACCAGGGATTTAATTTCACTGGCGGCTTTGGCGCTGCGCTGCGCCAGGCTACGCACTTCACCTGCCACCACCGCAAACCCTTTGCCCTGCTCACCAGCGCGCGCCGCTTCAACCGCCGCGTTAAGTGCCAGGATATTAGTCTGGAAGGCAATGCCGTCGATCACGCTGGTAATGTTGGCGATACGCTTTGAGCTGTCAGCAATTTCGCCCATCATCTCCATCATCTCTTTCATCACATCGCCGCCTTTCATCGCCGCGCTGCTGGTATCTGACGACAGGGTATTCACTTCATGAGCGGTTTCGGTGTTGCTTTTCACCGTCGCGGTCATTTCATTCATGGTGGCGGCGGTTTGCTGCACGTTGGCCGCCGCCTGCTCAGTGCGGCGACTCAGTTCGTTATTGCTGCGGGCAATAGCATCGCTGGCGCTGAGCACGTTGATGGCCTGTCCGCTGACGTCATCGACCAGCCAGCGGAACATAAGTCCGAGCTGGCCGATGGCGCGCAGCGTCACGCCGACTTCATCCACCCGATCCATCTGCTCGACTTTATGACTGGCACCGGTTGCCACGCTCAGCGCCTGTTTGCACATTCGCTCGATAGGCCGCGAGATCTGCTGCTCCAGCCACAGGCTGGCTAGCGCCAGCAGCGCCGCCATGCCTGCGGTGAAGCCGCCCAGCGCGGTCGGCGTCACGCCCAGCGCCCAGACCCCTGCCACCGACAGCGGCAATAAGGTCAACAGCGTGCTGCGGATGCGCCAGCGAAGCGGCAGGGTTTTCAGGAGTGAGGCGGGACGACGCCAGCCGCTGCGCACCACCAGACCCTTGTAAAAACGTCGCCCTTTCGCGCGTCCTGCCTGAAAATCCTGATACAACGCTTCGGCCTGACGTACCTCGTCCGCGCCCGGTTTGGTGCGTACCGACATATAGCCCTGCACACTGCCGTCACGGACCACCGGAATGGCGTTGGCGCGTACCCAATAGTGATCGCCATTTTTACGGCGGTTTTTCACCAGCGCGGTCCAGGGCTCGCCCTGTTTCAGGGTCGCCCACATATCGGCAAAAGCCTCGGGCGGCATATCGGGGTGACGCACCATATTATGTGGCTGACCATTGATCTCTTCGGTGGTAAATCCGCTCGCCTCAATAAACGCATCATTGGCATAGGTGATGTAGCTGTTGAGATCGGTGGTCGACATCAGGGTCGCATGATCATCGAACAGATATTCACGCTGGGAAACGGGCTGGTTGTTACGCATCACAAGAGTCCTTGAGTACCCATGCCCTGCACGCTGCCAGTCAATGCCAGCGTGGAAAGATTGGGGAGAGAAATAACGATTATCTTTTTTTATGTTTTCGGCACGCCTCATCACTCTCTTTAGCGTTTTCACTTAATTGTCGGCAATAAAAAAGCCGCTTTGCAGCGGCTTTCACCATTTTTCATTTATTCATTCGTTAGCACGTCTGGAGGATAACTGAGCGACGGGCCACAACTTCAGCTGAGATCTACATTGCGGGTGCCAAACCACCAGGTGAGAAGAAATCCCCCGACCCACGCCACCAGCAGCCCCGCCAGATAGACCGCCATGCCGGCAAAAATGCCCTGGCTGGAAGTCATCAGCGGCAGCGTCACCAGTCCGGACGGGCCAAACACAGTATTCATGCCGACCGGTAGGCCCAGCCACGCCACCAGGCCAATGAAGAAACCACCCAGCGCGCCGCCGCCACAGGCGGTGATAAACGGCTTGAGGCGCGGCAGCGTGACGCCATAAATCAGCGGTTCGCCGACGCCAAGCAGCCCCGGCACAATCGCCCCTTTGATTTGCGCCCGCAGCAGCGCCCCTTTTTCCGCCTTACACCATAACGCCAGTGAGGCACCGACCTGACCCGCACCTGCCATCGCCAGGATCGGGAACAGCGAATTGAATCCCTGGGTTTCCATCAGCGCAAAATAGACCGGAATGAAGCCCTGATGAATACCGAACATCACGGCGATCAGAAACAGTCCGGCCAGCAACGCACAGCCAAAAGGGTTGTTATTGAGGTGAATAAACAGCCAGGACATTCCTTTAAACAGCTCGCCACCCAGCGGCATAATCAGCAGGTAGGTGATCGCACCGGTGATCAGCAGCGTAAACAGTGAAGTGAGGATCATATCCAGATTATCCGGGATGATTTTGCGGATCTGCTTTTCAATACCCGCCCCGATGATCGCCGCCAGCAGCACGCCAATAATATTGCCGCGCGGGTCGATGGTCAGGCCAAAAAAGCTCTCCATTCCGCTGTAATAGCCGACGGTTGCGGTCGGGATATAGCCGAGCACAAACAGTGAGGCGATGATCGCGCCATTCACCCCGCTGCCGCCAAACGCCTTCTGCGCGTTATAGCCAATCAGGATGCTGAGAAAGGTGAACAACCCTTTGCCGAACACCTTCATGTAGGCCACGCTGTGCAGCAGCCACGGCGCATGGTCGCCCGGCGTATTCAGGTGCAGGCTCTGTTCAATCAGGGTGGCAAAACCCAGCAGTAAGCCCGCGCCGATAAAGCCCGGAATAAGCGGAGTAAAGATAGTGGCGAAGCGCGACAGGAACTGATGCAGGCCGCTGGTCTGTTTCGCCTTTAATTGTTGCTTGTGCTGTGCGGCCAGTTCGCCGAGCGCCGGCGTGTCGCCCTGTGCCAGTAAGGTCTGCATCCTTTCGGCGGCGGTCTGCGCTTTACCGGGACCCAGCACAATCTGCAGCTGGGCGTCACTGTCGATCACCCCCAGTACGCCCGGCAGGCTTTTCAGCCGGGAGAGATCGACCCGTTCGGGCTGGCTGAGCGTCAGCCGCAGCCGGGTCATGCAGTTGCCGCAGGCCGCGATATTTTGCGCGCCGCCGACCGCCTGCAGGATGTCGTGCAACAGTGCGTCGGTGATTTTCGCCATCAGCGTGCTCCCGCTGCCTGCAGGGCCTGGCGGATAAAGCCCTGATGTTGTCCCAGCAGCGTCTTCGCTTCATCTGCCGTCAGTCCGGCCAGCACCATCAGGATCGCCGTTTTGCAGTGGCCACCACAGGCGTTCAGCGCATTGCTGGCTCTCGCATCATCACAGTCGGTTGCCTGCTTCACGATGTTGACCTGCCGCTGCACCAGCTTCTGATTGGTCGCTTCCACATCCACCATCAGGTTGCCGTAGACTTTACCGCTGCGGATCATCGCGCCGGTGGTCAGCATGTTAAGTACCAGTTTCTGGGCGGTTCCCGCTTTCATACGCGACGAGCCGGTGACCACTTCCGGCCCCACCACCGGTGTCAGGGCAATGGCGGCGGCCTGCGACATCGGACTGCCGGGATTACAGGTCAGCGCGACGGTGGTGGCACCGAGCTCATCAGCATAGGCCAGCGCACCCAGCACGTAAGGGGTGCGGCCGCTGGCGGCGATGCCGACCAGCACATCCTGGCGGCTGAAGTGGATATCGCGCAGATCCTGCGCGCCCTGCTCCCGGTTATCTTCGGCGTTTTCTACCGCCTGCAGAATGGCCTTATGACCCCCGGCGATCAGCCCTGTCACCTGTTCCCGTGGCGTACCAAAGGTTGGCGGGCACTCACTGGCATCCAGAATGCCCAGCCGTCCCGAGGTACCTGCGCCGCAATAGATCAGGCGTCCACCGGCCTGAAACGCCGCGCAGATGGCGTCAACCGCCGTGGCGATCTGCGGAATAATCGCTTCCACCGCCAGAGCCACTTTTTTATCTTCATCATTAATGACGCGCAACATCGCTTCGGTCGACAGTTCGTCAATGTTCTGGCTGGCAGGATTACGGCCTTCGGTGATCATCTGGCTGAGGTCAATTTTCATAGCAGACTCCGTACAGGAATAAATTATTCAATAGATGGACTATCATAACGAATGATTAATTCATGGGGTGAGATCTTTTTTTATTGCTGCGAGAGGAGATCAAATAAAACGGGAATCTTAGCGGGTAGGTGTTCGCTTCTGAGCGGGTGCCGGAAGCGCGCTTCAGGTCGGGTGCCGGGTCAGAAAAGATTCACCCGATCGTAAAGACGCCTTCATCATCCATGACGCTCGGCCCGCGCCTTCCCTGGCGCGGGACGCTGTACTCTTCGGGTGAACCTTTTCTTCCCGCAGGCTTTTGTGTTGCTTCAAAAAAGCATCGGCGGCTGAAACGCGTGGATATCGTTTTCTCAAACGTCAGACACAAAAAAGGCCCAACCTTCGTTGAGCCTTTTTATTAAACCGCGCAATTAACTGGCGGTCTGGGTCCGCAGTTGCAGTTCGTACTCTTTCGCCTGCTCAGCATCGAACTGGTTTTCCCAGCGGGCAATCACCAGCACCGCCAGGGCGTTACCAATGACGTTCAGGGCGGTACGCGCCATATCCATAATACGGTCGACACCGGCGATAAACGCCAGCCCTTCCAGCGGAATACCGACGCTGCCCAGCGTCGCCAGCAGCACCACGAAGGAGACACCCGGGACGCCAGCGATGCCTTTCGAGGTCACCATCAGCGTCAGCACCAGAATAATCTCGTCGCTCAGCGACAGATCAATGCCATACAGCTGCGCAATAAAGATCGCAGCGATACTCTGATACAGGGTTGAGCCATCCAGGTTAAACGAATACCCGGTCGGCACCACAAAGCTGGTGATCGCTTTCGGCGCGCCATAGGCTTCCATCTTCTGCATGATGCGTGGCAGCACAGTCTCTGAGCTGGAGGTGGAGTAAGAGAGAATCAGCTCATCTTTAAGGATGCGCATCAGCGTGGTGATACGCAGCTTACAGAAACGCGCCACTCCACCCAGCACCACAAAGGCGAAGAACAGTATCGCCGCGTAGACCAGCAGCACCAGCTTAGCCAGCGGCCACAACGAGGCGAAGCCGAAGTTAGCGATGGTGACGGCAATCAGCGCAAACACACCGACCGGCGCATAGCGCATAATCATGTGCGTTACTTTAAACATCGCTTCCGAGATGCCACGGAACAGGTTCACCAGCGGATCGCGCTGCTCTGATGGCAGCGATGAGAGGCCTAAGCCAAACAGCACCGAGAAGAAGATAATCGGCAGCATGTCACCTTTCGCCATTGAGGCGAAAATGTTCTGCGGGATCAGCGACAGGATAGTGGCGACCAGGCTGTGCGGCCCGCCCTGCACTTCTGCCGTGGTGGCTTCATATTTAGAGATGTCCACCGTTGCCAGCGTTGACATATCGATGCCAGTGCCGGGTTGAAATACGTTAGCCAGGGTAATCCCGACCACAATGGCAAGGGTGGTAATCACTTCAAAGTAGAGAATCGTTTTGACGCCGATGCGCCCCAACTTTTTGGCATCGCCGACGCCGGCAATGCCGACAATCAGTGATGAGATCACGATCGGTACCACAATCATCTTAATCAGGTGGATAAAGATGTCGCCCGCCGGGCTGAGAATATTGGTGACTAACCATTCACGATTGTCTGGCTGATTATGCAGCACGGCACCCACAACGATGCCAAGCACCAGGGCTATCAGAATCTGCCAGGCCAGGCTGATTTTAAAACCTTTCATAACGCGTAATTTCCTCAGTCAAAACCCGTTTCTCTCTACTGCGAAGGTGCAGAAGACAATACACACAGGGAAGTGAGCAAAAAGCCCGGTAAATTAGAGGGTGTTTGGAGACAGCGCCTCGCACGAAAATCTGATGATTCCCATACCCATTTTCAGACGCGGTCTGAGTTGATACCTGCAGAACAGGGGCGAGATAAGTATCATTTTCACTGTGGTAAATGCAACCCTTGGCGTCTTCGTTTAAAAGTTCACCACCTGAGTAGCATAAAATGCTGTGCCAGTCATAAATCCGTAACCTGCTGTTATGAAAAGTATTAGTTCGATGAATTAACGCATAGCTATGCAGAATTGCGCAAAAACTCACCCGGCGCGTTTGCTCGCTTTTTAAACAGGATAAAACACAAAAGGTTACACCTTAATTCCCTATTACCCGCAGGGAGTTAGGCGCAATTCGGACCTCAGCGACGCGCTGTAGCACGCAGGGTTTATCGCGTGATCTACGGCGCAAAAAAGAAACAAAGCCTCGGGGCGGGCTTCAATTAACCATTGATTAACATATCATTAACATCTTCAAGGAGATCCGCCATGAGCCAAATACATAAACATCCCGTTCCAGAGAATATTGCAGCAAACACCCTGATTACCGCTGAACAGTATCAGACGATGTATCAGCAATCTGTCACTGATCCGGATGCGTTCTGGGGCGAACAGGGCAAAATCCTCGACTGGATCAAGCCCTACAGCAAAGTGAAAAACTGCTCGTTTGCGCCGGGTACCATTGACATTCGCTGGTACGAAGATGGCACGCTCAATCTGGCGGCAAACTGCCTTGACCGGCATTTGCCGACCCGCGGCGACCACCCGGCGATTATCTGGGAAGGCGACGACGCCAGCGAAAGTCAAACCCTGACCTTCCGCCAGTTGCACGCTGAAGTCTGTCGCTTCGCCAACGTACTGGAATTACTCAAGGTGAAGAAAGGCGATGTGGTGGCGATCTACATGCCGATGGTGCCGGAAGCGGCGGTGGCGATGCTGGCCTGTGCGCGTATCGGTGCTGTTCATTCGGTGATTTTTGGCGGCTTCTCACCCGAGGCGGTGGCGGGCCGGATCGTCGATTCCAGTGCTTCGCTGGTGATTACCGCCGATGAAGGGATCCGTGCCGGACGCAGCATCCCGCTGAAGAAGAACGTCGATGATGCGTTAAAAAATCCTAACGTTACCAGCGTGAAAAACGTGGTGGTGTTTCAGCGCACCGGCAGCGATATCGGCTGGGTGGAGGGGCGCGACCGCTGGTGGCATGAGCTGATGCTGAATGCCAGTACCAATCACTCTCCGGCTGAAGTCGGGGCGGAAGATCCGCTGTTTATCCTTTATACCTCCGGTTCGACTGGCAAGCCGAAAGGGGTACTGCACACCACCGGCGGTTATCTGGTTTACGCTGCAACTACTTTTAAATTTGTCTTTGATTATCATCAGGATGACGTCTACTGGTGTACCGCTGACGTCGGCTGGATCACCGGTCACAGCTACCTGCTTTACGGCCCGCTGGCCTGTGGCGCGACCACGCTGATGTTTGAAGGCGTGCCGAACTGGCCGACCCCGAGCCGCATGGCGGAAGTGGTGGATAAGCACAAGGTGACGCTGCTCTACACCGCCCCGACTGCGATCCGCGCTCTGATGGCAGAAGGCGACAAAGCGATTCAGGGCACCGACCGCAGCAGCCTGCGCATTATGGGTTCGGTCGGTGAACCGATTAACCCGGAAGCCTGGGAGTGGTACTACAAGAAAATCGGCAACAGCCGCTGCCCAATCGTGGATACCTGGTGGCAGACTGAAACCGGCGGTTTTATGATCACACCGCTGCCGGGTGCCACCGAACTCAAGGCGGGATCGGCCACTAAACCTTTCTTCGGCGTACAGCCGGCGCTGGTCGATAATGAAGGCCAGCCGCAGCACGGGGCCTGTGAAGGTAATCTGGTGATCACCGACTCCTGGCCGGGTCAGGCCCGTACGCTGTATGGCGACCATGAGCGCTTTGAACAGACCTACTTCTCTACCTTTAAAAATGTCTACTTCAGCGGCGACGGCGCGCGTCGTGACGAGGATGGCTATTACTGGATCACCGGGCGGGTGGATGACGTGCTTAACGTCTCCGGCCACCGACTCGGCACCGCTGAGATTGAGTCGGCGCTGGTGTCGCACCCGAAAATTGCCGAAGCCGCGGTGGTGGGCATCCCGCACAGCATCAAGGGCCAGGCAATTTACGCTTATATCACCCTGAACCACGGTGAAGAGCCGTCGCCGGAGTTGTACACCGAAGTGCGTAACTGGGTACGTAAAGAGATCGGCCCGATTGCCACCCCGGATGTGCTGCACTGGACCGACTCGCTGCCGAAGACCCGCTCAGGGAAGATCATGCGCCGTATTCTGCGCAAAATCGCCACCGGTGATACCACCAATCTTGGCGATACCTCGACCCTCGCCGATCCTGGCGTAGTGGAAAAACTGCTTGAGGAGAAACAGTCGATCAAAATGCCGTAAGCGCACCTTATCCGGCGGGAAGATCATTTCCCGCCATGCCCGCCCTACGCAGTGTGTTTCTGTAGTCACAAATAAAATTACCAGCCGAACCCGCGCCCAGGCGTGAGGTTTACGCCTGCAAGACCTCTGGAGAAAATGTGATGAATGACGCCCTTTCGAAACAGGATGCAATCTACCAACAGATTGAACGTAACCCCCGGTTTCATGAATTAGTCCGTAAGCGCCAGGCATTTGCCACGCTGCTGTCGCTGATCATATTGGTGCTGTATGTCGGGTTTATCCTGCTGATCGCCTTCGCGCCAGGCTGGCTCGGCACGCCGCTGCACCCTGGCACTAACGTTACCCGCGGTATTCCCATTGGCGTCGGACTGATTGTGATGTCATTTGTGCTGACCGGCATTTACGTCTGGCGCGCCAACGGCGAGTTTGATCGCCTGACCAAAGCGATCCTGAGCGAGGTGAAATCATGATGCGTCTCTGCTTATGGATGCTGGCGGCGCTGCTGCCGTTTTCGGCGCTGGCCGCCGATGCGATTACCGGCGCAGTTCAGCAGCAGGCGGTTAACTACCAGGCGATCATCATGTTTGTGATTTTCGTTGGTGCCACACTGGGCATTACTTACTGGGCGTCGAAGCGCACCCGATCCCGTAGCGATTACTACACCGCTGGCGGCAATATTACCGGCTTTCAGAATGGCCTGGCGATGGCAGGCGACTTTATGTCTGCCGCCTCGTTTCTCGGCATTTCGGCGCTGGTCTATACCTCCGGTTATGACGGTCTGATCTACTCGCTCGGCTTTTTAGTCGGCTGGCCGATGATTCTGTTCCTGATCGCCGAACGGCTGCGTAACCTCGGGCGCTACACCTTCGCCGACGTCGCTTCGTATCGCCTGAAGCAGAAACCGATCCGTACCCTCTCCGCCTGCGGCTCGCTGGTGGTGGTGGCGCTCTATCTGATCGCTCAGATGGTCGGTGCCGGCAAACTGATTCAGCTGCTGTTTGGCCTGAATTATCATGTGGCGGTGGTGCTGGTCGGCATTCTGATGGTGATGTATGTGCTGTTCGGCGGCATGCTGGCCACTACCTGGGTGCAGATTATCAAAGCGGTGCTGCTGCTGTTTGGTGCCACCTTTATGGCGGTGATGGTGATGAAAACCACCGGCTTCAGCTTCAATACGCTGTTTACCGAAGCGATGGCGGTCCACCCGAAAGGCATCGCGATTATGCAGCCAGGGGGACTGGTGAAAGATCCGATCTCAGCGTTGTCGCTTGGGCTGGGATTAATGTTTGGTACCGCCGGCCTGCCGCATATCCTGATGCGCTTCTTTACCGTGGCCGATGCCAAAGAGGCGCGTAAAAGTGTTTTCTGGGCCACCGGCTTTATGGGCTACTTCTACTTCCTGACCTTTATTATCGGCTTCGGGGCGATCCTGCTGGTCGGTGCCAATCCGGCGTTTAAAGATGCCAGCGGCGCGCTGATTGGCGGCACCAATATGGCGGCGGTGCATCTGGCCAACGCGGTGGGCGGCAGTACCTTCCTCGGCTTTATCTCGGCAGTGGCTTTCGCCACCATTCTGGCGGTCGTAGCTGGCTTAACCCTGGCCGGTGCCTCAGCGGTCTCGCACGATCTCTACGCCAGCGTCTACCGTAAAGGCCAGGCGAGTGAGCGTGATGAGCTGCGAGTCTCTAAGATCACCGTGCTGGTATTGGGGATTGTGGCGATTGCGCTGGGCATTCTGTTTGAGAAGCAGAACATCGCGTTCATGGTTGGCCTGGCCTTCTCGATTGCCGCCAGCTGTAACTTCCCGATCATTCTGCTGTCGATGTACTGGTCAAAACTGACCACGCGCGGCGCGATGGTCGGTGGCTGGCTGGGGCTGATTACCGCCGTGGTGCTGATGATCCTCGGCCCGACCGTCTGGGTGCAGGTGCTGGGTCATGCTAAACCGATCTATCCGTATGAGTATCCGGCGCTGTTCTCGATGGCGATTGCCTTTATCGGCACCTGGCTATTTTCGATCACCGATCACTCACAGCAGGGAGCAGAGGAGCGTTCACGCTTCCGGATGCAGTTTATCCGTTCGCAGACTGGCTCCGGTATCGATCAGGGCAGAGCGCACTAGTTTTCGGTTAAGCGTGGTATAAAAAAAGGCGGCACCCCTCAGGGTGCCGCCTTTTTTTCTGGATCGGCAGAATCAGAAACGCAGCGATGCGCCGACGTAAGGACCGTCGACCAGCACGTTATCTTTACGGCCATCTTTGTTGTTCAGCTCGATGTACTGATAACCGACGCGCAGGTTAAGCAGTGAAATTGGGGTGAAGCTCAGGCCACCGCCCACTTCCTGGTAGCTGTCGAGCTGATCGGTGAACGATTCTGGCGCGTAGTAATATTCGCCATACAGACCCCACATGCTGTTGAAGTTGTATTGCGCTGCGCCACCCAGCGCCACCGCAAATCCATCTTTTCCATCTTCAGGATGGGTGAAGATCGCTTTTGCGGTCGGCGCCAGACGCAGGGGTCCGAAATCAACGTTGTAACCCAGACCGGCACCGTAGGTGCTGCCGTCATGGTCGCTGCGCAGCCAGTTGCCTTTCAGAAACAGGCCTGGGGTTGTGGTGCCGAGACCCACATTCAGGTTGGTGTTATGCTCGCTGACGTCAACACTGCCTTCGATTGCCTGTGCTGCACCGCTCAGTAAAACGAGGCCAAGTGCGCTCCCGGTAACAAGTTGCTTAAACATGATTCCACTCCGTGAAGGACAATTAATTCGGCGGCAAGGTTAACAGTCTGAAACGCGGAGACAACATTATTTAGCAAGCTTTACGTAAAAATACGTGTCACCGGCCCGGCATCCCGCCACCGCCGACAGCCCCACCCGCCGATTACGCCGGTATCGCCCACATCAGGTGGCCGATCAGCGGGGCCAGCACCACAGTCACCACCCCGGACAGCATCATCACCAGACTGGCGACCACGCCCTCCTGCTGACCGAGCTGATAGGCACGTGCGGTACCGGCACCGTGCGAGGCCGCGCCAAATCCCGCCCCTTTTGCCACGCCCTGCTTAATCGCTATCCGCAGAAACAGCACATCGCCAACCGCCATGCCAAACACGCCGGTAATGACCACAAACAGCGCCACCAGATCCGGCTGACCGCCAATCGGCCCGGCTGCCGCCAGCGCAAACGGCGTGGTGATGGATCGCACCGCCAGGCTGCGCTGAATCGACTCCGGCAGCGTTAACAGACGCGCCAGCCACACTGAACTGCAGACGGCGACCAGCGTAGCGGTTAAGACGCCCGCGCTAAGCGACAGCCAGTGGCGTTTGATGATGGCCACGTTCTCATATACCGGTACTGCAAACGCCAGCGTCGCCGGTCCCAGCAGCCACAACAGCCAGTGGTTTTCGGCAATATAATCCTGCCAGCTGATGTGGGTCAGCAACAGCAGCGCCACCAGCACCACGGGGGTCATCACCAGCGGCATCAGCAGCAGTGTGCGCCAGCGGCGATAAAGCCGTTTATTCAGCGCGTAAACCAGCAGCGTGACCGCCACGCACAGCAGGCTGACCATCAGATCACGCATCGTCGCCCTGCTTACGCGCGGCACGCGCGACTTCATAACGGTAAAGCCGATCGACCACCAGCGCGGTCGAGGCCAGCACCAGCAGCGTACTGACGCCAATGACCACGCAGATGCGCCAGCCATCGACCCGTAGCAGATCACCGTAGTTCACCACCGCCACCACCGCCGGTATAAAGAACAGCAGCATCTCCGCCAGCAGCCAGCGGGAACCGGCTTTAACCCAGCTAAGCGGCAGTACCCGCGTAACAATTAACGCCAGCATCAGCAGCATGCCAACAATATTGGCGGGCAGCGGCAGATGCAGCCAGTTGACCAGTTGCTGGCAGGCAACAAACACACCGATATACAACCCCAGCTGTAACGGCAGGCTGAGCCAGTGCAATCGGCCAGGCCTGTGTGAACTGAGTGCGAGTGCCATCACCTTTTCTCCCCCTTTTAAATTCAGGGGAATAGTATAAAACGCCGACAGAAGGTGAAAAAAATGAATTAATATTATTGAAATCATGCCTGAAAGGAATAGTTATGGACGTTCGTGCCCTGCGTTACTTTACCGAGGTGGTACGCCAGCAGAGTTTTACCCGCGCCGCGCAAAAGCTGTTTGTCACCCAGCCGACCATCAGCAAAATGTTACGCCAGCTGGAAGAGGAGCTGGGCTGCACCCTGATTCTGCGTGACGGTCGTCGGCTGCACCTGACCGACAGTGGTCAGGCGGTCTACCAGCGTGGCGTGGCGATTCTGCAGGAGTTTCATCAACTGGAGGCGGAGATTGGCGACATTAACCAGCTGAAGACCGGTGAACTTCGGCTCGGTATTCCGCCGATGGTCGGCATGCAGATTGCCGGTTCGATCTCCGCCTTTCGTCGTCGTTATCCCGGCGTAAAGCTGAAAATCTCTGAGTTTGGCGGCCTGACGGTGCAGCAGGCAGTGCTGGCCGGCAGCCTGGACATCGCCCTGACGGCGCTGCCGGTCGATGCCGAACTGCCGCTGAATACCCTGCCCCTGATGCACCACCCGTTGTGCGTACTCCTGCCGCGCCGGCAGGAATGGCTGAGCCGCAGCCAGATTGGTCTGGCCGAACTGGCGCAGCATCCGCTGCTGATTTTCAATGAGGAGTTTTCGCTTAATCGCCAGCTGATGCAGGCCTTCCAGCGGCAAAATCTGACGCCAACAGTGGCGGTGCGCAGCGGTCAGTGGGATTTTCTGGCAGCGATGGTGCAGGCGGAAATGGGGCTGGCGATTCTGCCGGAGCCTATCTGTCAGCGGCTGGATAAACAGTCACTGCTGTGGCTGCCGCTGGAATCGGAGCTGAAATGGAGTCTGGGATTGATCTGGCGTGAAGGCAACTATCTGTCGCGCAGTGCCCAGGCGTGGATTGATTGCTGCCGCGAACACTGGCCCGATCGGGTACCGCGCCTGTCAGTGTGAGTCAGCGGCACGCTGCAACGGCTGCGCAGCGTGCCGGCCGGGTATTACTCTTGTTTTTCGATCAGTAACGCTTCAAGCAGGTCGAGATCGTGCAGCAGCTTCTGCATCGTCTCGTTGGAGATCTGCTGGGTCGCGCGCAGGTGATAGACCTCGGCCCGTTCGGCACGCAGTCCGGTCAGACGGAAGCGACGCTCCAGATTTTCTGCAAACAGCGCGTGCTCAAGGTCATTCTTGCCTTCGGCCCGGCGACGTAAGTTGCCAATCACCCGCAGGCTCACCTCTTTCAACAATTCAGGATCGATGTTCTCCTCCGACTCCTTTTCCAGCCGCGCTTCCATCTTGTGCAGGCTTTCAATCGCCACGCTGGCCATCACTGCGCGGGCACTCTGTAATTCACGGCGATGGGCACTTTTATCCACGGTGTCGATGCCACGCAGCAGTATCGGCAGGATCACCACCCCGATCAGCAGTGAAAACAGAATGACCCCGGTAGCGATAAATACCAGCTCATAGCGCGCCGGGAATGGGTCACCATTGCTGAGGAACAGCGGAATCGACAGCACACCGGCGAGAGTAATCGCCCCGCGTACCCCGGCAAACGAGGCGATAAGCAGTTCACGCAGCGAGTAGTTGGAGAACTCCAGTGGTTTTTTCTTCAGCAGACGTTTGCTGAAGCGCTGCATGATATACAGCCAGCCAAAACGCACCAGCATCAGCGCCAGATAGACCAGACCGATGTCGGCGAACAGCATCCACAGCTCAACATTAGGATCGGCATTGGCCTGATCCACCGAGGTTTGCAGGATATCCGGCAGCTGCAGGCCCAGCATCAGGAACACCATGCCGTTGAACACGAACTCCAGCATCTGCCAGACGCTGTTGGCGCGCAGACGCATCGCCAGCGGAGCCTGACGAATAATGCCGGAACGGGTGATGGTCATCCCCGCTGCGACTGCGGCCAGGATACCCGACACGCCGAGGTGTTCAGCAATCAGATAGGAGGCGAACGGCAGTAACAGCAACAGCACGGTCTGGGTGGCCGGATCGTCACCGCTCCAGCGGCTGAGAATGCGCAGTGATTTGCCGTACAGCCAGCAGACCGCCACACCGGCGATCAGCCCGCCAATCGCCACTTTCAGGAACTCGACGCTGGCCCCACCCCAGGTGAACACCATAGTGCCCATTGCCACCGCAACAGCGAACTTGAGAGACACCAGGCCAGATGCGTCGTTCATCAGGGCTTCACCCTGCACAATCGACATGATTTTCTTGGGAATGCGCCCTTCGCCGACGATCCCGGAGAGCGCTACGGCATCGGTCGGTGACAGCACCGCCGCCAGCGCAAAGGCCGGGATCAGCGGAATGCCCGGTACCATCCAGTAGATCAGATAGCCAATTCCGACCACGGTGATCAAGACCAGCACCAGCGCTAAGCCAATAATCTCCCGGCCATGATGCAGGAATTCGCTGATGGGCGTTTTCCAGCCGTCAGCAAACAGCAGCGGCGGGATAAACAGCACCAGAAACAGTTCCGGGTCAAAATCAACATGCAGACCAAAGGTTGGCCAGGCCATCAGCGCACCAGCGGCGATCTGTACCAGCGGCAACGGGATCTGAAAAGGCAGAATGCGGGCCGCGACGCCAGAGAGCGACACGACCAGCGTCATGATGAGAATAGTAAAAAAGATTTCCATGCTTTCCTTAGGCGTCGTTATCTTTCAATCATTGTTTGAGCGCTAAAGTGTAAAACAAACCGAAGTCTGAAGGGTCAGCTACGCGTGCGGCGGCGGGGAAAAAAGTGAAAAATACCGGACGCACGCCTGCACGTCCGGTTGATCAGTCAGATCGCCCAGCCTCCGGCGTAAAAGGCCACTAACGCCACGGCAATCACCACCGTGCCGACATTCAGCTTGCGCCACTCACCGGCAAAAATACGGCCCACCACCAGCGAGGCAAAACCGATCATGATGCCGGTAACGATGTTGCAGGTCAGCACGATAAGCACCGCCGTTAACAGACCCGACATCGCATCGACAAAATCATTAAAGTCGATTTTCGCCACGTTACTCAGCATCAGCAGACCGACATACATCAGCGCTGGTGCGGTGGCGTAGGCCGGGACCAGCCAGGCGAGCGGCGACATAAACAGAATCACCATGAACAGCAGGCCAACCACGATGGCGGTCAGGCCGGTTTTACCGCCCGCCGCCGTCCCGGCTGCCGATTCGATATAGACCGCCGCAGGGGATGCGCCGACCAGGCCTGCGAACAGGCTGCTGACCGAATCGGTCGTCAATGCGCGACCGCCATTGATAATCTGCCCCTGCTTATCCAGCAGGTTAGCCTGACCGGCGACGGCGCGAATGGTGCCGGTGGCGTCAAACACTGCGGTCATCACCAGTGCCAGTACGCTCGGTAGCACCACCGGTTGCAACGCGCCCATAATATCCAGACTGAACACCAGCGACTGACCGCTGGCGTCACGCAGGCTCGGCAGCGCAAACAATCCTTTGTAGCTCACCGTCGGGTCAAAGATCAGTCCGAGCAGCGAAATGGCAATAATCGTCATCAGAATGCCGCCTGGCACCCGCCGTTTTTCCAGGCCAAAAATCGCCGCCAGCCCGAGCAGTGACATGATCACCGGAAACGTGGCGAACTGGCCCAGCGCCACCGGCAAGCCAGGCGCCGGATTTTTTACCACCAGACCCACGCCATCCGCCGCAATCAGCAGCAGAAACAGGCCAATCCCGACCCCGGTACCATGCGCCACGCCCATTGGCAGGTTGCGCAGGATCCACGCGCGGATGCCGGTGACCGAAATCAGGGTAAACAGCAGCCCCATCAGGAATACCGCGCCGAGCGCGACCGGTACGCTGATGTGCTGGCCCAGCACCAGGCTGAAAGCGGTAAAGGCGGTCAGTGAGATCGCACAGCCAATCGCCATCGGCAGATTCGCCCACAGCCCCATCAGGATTGAGCCGAAGCTGGCGACCAGACAGGTGGCGACAAACACCGCCGTCGGGGGGAAACCGGCTTTACCGAGCATCCCTGGTACCACAATCACTGAATAGACCATCGCCAGAAAGGTGGTCAGTCCGGCCAGAATTTCCTGCCGCACGCTGCTGCCGCGCGCCGAGATCGCGAACCAGGCGTCCAGTTTTCCACTGGCCGGGCGTGATTCAATTGACATAGTTAAGCCTCAAAGATTTTTTGTTGTGTGGATCGCTCTGCGACCGCCGCTGTCCCTGAAATAAGCGGGTAATCCGGGCGCGCTGAGGGAATAAGTCCGTCAGGCAATCGTTTACCTTGCCGCAGATAGTTGGCAGTCAAAGGACCGCCAGATAAAAAGGCAAACGATTATCCGGCGTTTAGCGGCACATTTTCAACTGGCTGGGAGACATTATTCAGCACAAAGATCAGGTTATAGCCGCACTGCCGGGCCGGGCAAGCGCCGACACGATCGGCTGACACCTTGAAGTTACAGACATTTTTTACCGCGGAGAGGCTGGCGTCACTGTGCAAAAAACGGTGCGCCAGCAAAGAGGATTAACCTGGCAGGGAAAGCTCACCGCCCTGATCGATAGCCCGCTGCCAGGCGGCACGCTGCTGGACGGTTTGCAGCCATTTCTCACTGGCGGGCATCTGCTCCAGTCCGGCGCGTTGCGCCAGTGCCAGCAGCGGGAAGCTCATCTGAATGTCGGCAATGCTGAAGCGCTGCCCGGCAAACCACCGATTGGCCGCCAGATGCTGCTCAATCATCTTCTTATGCGGTTGCAACTGCTTATCCAGCCAGGCTTTCTGCACCCCTTTGCCAAATGCTGCCCCCACCGGGCGCAGCAACCACGGCACTGGCGCTTTCCCCATCTGACCGAAGATCAGTTTCATCACCAGCAGCGGCATCAGCGATCCCTCGGCATAGTGCAGCCAGTAGCGTGACTGCAGCCGTGACTCTTCATCACTGAGCTTCAGCCGGAATTCGTGATCATATTTCTCTTCCAGGTATTCAAGAATGGCACCCGATTCGGCCACTACCCGGTTTTCATCGGTAATCACCGGCGATTTACCCAGCGGATGCACTTTTTTCAGCGCCTCGGGCGCCAGCATGGTTGGCTCACGTTGATAACGTTTGATCTGATACGGCACTTCCAGCTCTTCCAGCAGCCACAGCACCCGATGCGAGCGCGATTGCTCAAGATGGTGAACGGTGATCATCATGATTCCCTGTGTATTGACCTCCCACCAGTATAGACGTCACCCAGTGTCCGGATGTTTATCATCCTGTTCCGGGTCGAGCAGCACCGCGCCCGAACCTTGCTGTCCGAGTCGGTCGCCAGGATTGCGCAGTGGACAGTCGCGCATCGACAGACAGCCACAGCCGATGCAGCCATCCAGATCGTTACGCAGTCGGGTCAGGGTTTCGATGCGCTTGTCCAGTTCCTCACGCCAGTGCTGGGTCAGCGCATCCCACTCCGGGGCCGACATCCGCTTATTAGCCGGAATATGCTCCAGGCTGTCGCTGACCGTCGCCAGTGGAATACCAATGCGTTGCGCAATCTTGATGATGGCGACGCGGCGCAATACATCACGGCTGTAGCGCCGCTGATTACCGCCGTTGCGGGTGCTGAAAATCAGTCCTTTGGTTTCATAAAAATGCAGCGCAGATACTGCGACACCGCTGCGGCGCGCCACTTCTCCCGGCGTTAATACCGGTTTGGGGTAGTTGCGATCTTTTTTCATCTGGCTCTTTACCTCAAGTTAACTTGAGGAATTATACTCGCATCCCATCAAAACAACTAAACTCCCATTATCGCTAATTAAGCACCAGAAGGATGAGGCCATGATGCAAGAAGAGATCATTCATTCCCTGACGCACTGGATTGACCAGAATCTGGACAAAAGCCTGTCCATTGATGAAGTGGCCGCAAAATCGGGCTATTCGAAATGGCACCTGCAGCGTATGTTCCGTACCGTTACGAAACAGACGCTGGGTGGCTATATTCGTGAACGTCGCCTGACGCTGGCTGCCGAGGCGCTCTCTCAGACCCAGCGCCCGGTGTTTGATATTGCCATGCAGTATGGTTATGACTCGCAACAGACTTTCTCGCGGGTGTTCCGCCGTCAGTTTTCCCAGACCCCAACCGCCTACCGCCATACCATGCGCCGCCAGGCGATCCAGCGCCCTCGCCTGCTGAGCTTTGACTGCAAAGAGAGCATGGCCAGCTTTACCCAGCGTACTACCGGCGAGTGCTGCCCGGTCCGCTAATTCACAGGCACGCCCGGGACCGGGCGTGCCTGATCGCCTCTGCTTTCCCCCTTCTGATCAAATCTGCAACGCTTTCCTGCCATACCAGTGTCAAATTTTGTTCAAAATTTCAAATCGGGTGATATAATGTGACCCAAGTCACACTATGAACCTGGGTTGACGGCGCTAAAGCACTTCCTGACACGCTTTTCCGCCGCCGGTGATGTCCGCAGATTGTCAGGAATACTTACTGATATTGAGGTCCGGCCGATGGCTACGTTAACCACCAGTTTTCTTGTTATGCGTTGGGAATTGTTGAGCGCCGTTATGATGTTTTTCGCCAGCACCCTGAAAACCAAACTGCGTCAGGATAGTCATCATGTGATGGCGTTCATGTGTGGCGGCATTGGTTTGGGCATGACCTGCTGGTTTGTTACCGGTCTGATGGGAATTACCCTCAGCATGGAAAACGTGCACAACTTTATGGAAATCTCTAAGCACGCCTTTATCGACGTGATGAGCCAGGCGCCCGCTGAGTGGCCAATGCCCTGACAGATGATGCGCGTTAACGCCTGATTTTTCCCAATAAAAAACCCCGCTTAGCGGGGTTTTTTACATTGCTGTGTGCTTAAACTTTTTTCAACATGGCAGGGATATTAACATCCTGCACTGTGACGCCCGGTCTCTGCGTTCCGCGGCGGTCCTGAATCCACATATCTCCCATCATCTGATTTAAACCCCGATCCAATCCGGTCACCAGGCCTGCGCCCGGCGTGAAAGTGAGTTCGCCGAAATAGATCTGTTCGTCATGGATATACCAGTCCACCCGCACGTAGTCGAAGTCACTGGCCAGCTTTTTGCTCAGATCGAGCGCATGTTGCAGTGACGGCAGAATCGGCGAGACATCCAGACCGGTGTCGCGAATCTTGTGAAACGCCTCGTTGAGGTTATTCACGTAGAAGTTCATCGACAGCAGCGGCTGGCAGCGGTTGTAGATCACCTGCAACACATATTCGAACTTGCCATCACGCTTGTTGAACATGTGAAACTTGTAATCTATTGGCGCGCTTTTACCATCACCAATGTACTTCTCCACCAGGATGCGCGGCTTGATGTAGCGATAGTGAATTTCACGCGCTTCGTTAGCGAAATCTGTCTTCAGCCAGCGATAACAATCGTGAATAATCTGCTGCTTGCGTAACGCGTCTGGCTCTTCCAGCAGAATCTCCACCATGTTGGAGGCGTGGTTCGGCTTGATCACCGTCCCTTTCCAGCACGGTAAGCTGTTCAGCGTGGTCGGGTCAGTGGTTTCGTGTACCAGCGGAATCAGGTACTCATTACCGATTTTTTCAGCAATGAATTCACGTACCGAATATTTGTCCGACAGACGACCGTAGTTCTGGTAATCGCCATAGACAAACTTACGGTACAGCACCTTTTCGTTGAACACTTTCGGCTGACGCAGATTGGGCAGCTTTCTGAACTTATGGAAGTAGTAGATGCGGTCCTGGTACGCCCAGGGCATCTTCTTAATAAAATACTGCACACTTCTTCTGAGTTCTTCTTTCAACTTGAGCATATCTGACCTCATTTGTAGGTTTTGTAGTTGAGTGAGGAAACCTGAATCTTTTGAATGACGCCGTTTTTAAAGAAGTAATTCATTACGGTCAGGGACAAAAGCTCGGAAAGGAAAACGCTCCACGCGGCGCCCATGATGCCGTGGCTTTGGATCAACCACCATGAGAGCGGCAAACTGATGACCATCAGACAAATGATTTTCTTCAGCAGGTAGTTAAACCCTCCTTCCTTGACCATGTAGCGATAAGCCACTGTCCCCATTGCCGAAAAGCTGGTCGCTATCGACAGCAACGTAATAAGACTTCCTGACTGTGTAAATTCCGGACCGTACAACGCAATAATGATCTGCTCGCCATACAACGAGATAACCAGCAGCATCAGCAATGAAACACCCATCACGTAACCATTGAGTCGGGCAGCCAGCCGGATGGCTACCTCGCCACGCTCTCTGAAGATTTCAGTGAAGCAGGAGGTGATCAGCGCCACCGGGATAAAAATCCAGGAGGCAGAAATGGTATTGGCGGCGGCAAACAGCCCGAGATCACGTGCCGGCGCGGTGCCCGCCAGAAACATCTGTGCTGCTTTGACCTGCACGGAAATAAAGATGCTGGAGATCGCCAGCGGCAGACCGGCATACATCAGGTAACGCAGATAAGCCGTGCGCTTTTCACGCGGCGGCATTTGATCCTGATGTTCCTGATAAAAGTTGTGACGTTTGATCAGATAAGGCACCAGCGTCACCGCCACAATCGACAACGTCAGCCACAGCGGATTGAGCCGCAGCCAGGCGACGGTGAAGCTGATAGCGAAACTCAGCAGCATACCGACCGCATTGGCGAGGGTATTCAGCCGCGAAGCGAGACGCGCATTGTTATAAACGCTGAACGTATCCTGGGTGACGAAAACCGAGGCAACAAATGAGGCCAGTGCAAATGCCAGGAAATTTTCCTGCATGTTGTACCAGACCCAGATTAAGACTGGCACCGAGGTGAGCAGCAATAACACCATCCGCAGGGTGCGCGCGATGGTCATCAGGCGTAAGCCTTTCGACGCATTTTTACTGACGCGCTTAAACAGAATGGTTTCGGTGCCAAAGATTGCCACGGTTTGCACCATCGCAAATAGTGAGGTTGAAAACGCCATCTGGCCAAACACCGTTGGGCCAAAGGATTTTGCCACGTAAGAAGTCACAAAGATGACGCCAAATACGGAGATGATCTTCTCAGACATCATCCAGGCGGCATTCGACATTACGCTCAATTTCATCGACTCTTCCTTAGTATTACTCAACTACAACCGCTTCGGTACAACATCCCTGTAACGAATAAATAAGCGCTCAGTGGGCCTGGCAAAAATGTAAGACTTCAAACCAAGCTGGTCCGAAAATTGAGAATCAAATCATGATCCGGAGAATGAATTCAGGATAATTCTTATTATTTCTGGCGCGAATCACTTCTGTTGAAAACGATTTCAGGCTGAAAATAGTGCAATCTTCAAAAGACATAACTGCTGAATTAATCAAGGCGGTTATGCTAAATATCCAATGTACGTAGAATTTTTTCGTATTTGGGATGCGATGAATTTATAACAAAAAACCGCCACCAGGAAGGCGCGCCCCCCGGATCGGAATAAAATAAGATTTATCCCATGATGATATTTATTCTAAATATCTTAATTTAACCTTCGCAATTCAATACGCACACTTTAATACTGCATTAATAGAAACTTACAGTGCCAGGAATTATTAAAGTCATTCTCATCCATTAATCGATAAGAAAGGTAAGAGCATTTATGAGAAAGTCACGATACAGCGAAGATCAAATCACAAATGCCATTAAAGCTTCTGAATCGGGCGTAAAAGTCAGAGAGATTTGTGAAGAGCTAGGCATCTCTGAAGCAACATTCTACAGCTGGAAGAAGAAGTTTTCTGGGTTGTCTTCAGAAGAAGGCAGAAAAATCAAAGAGCTGGAGGAAAAACTGCAGAATCTTACTCGTGAGCTGCAAATCCTGAACTCTGACAAGGAGATGCTGCAAAGCGTACTGAAGAACTTCTTTACCACGAATGAAAAAACGCCAGGCGGTCAACTTTCTGCAGAGTACTTTTGACATTGGCACCCGTCGCAGCTGCCGTTTATTAGATATCAGCCGCAGTGTATATCACTATCCGTCAGGCACCGAGAATCGCTAAACCCAATGCTACCGCGCTTTTTAGACTTAACGCTGAGATTTGTTCTTACCAGAAGAGATGAAGATCATTTAACAGGACAATTGCGGCACCCTTTTCCGCTCCATTTATAACTAATGAATGGCTTCACAGCTAAGCTTCTTTTTTTGCGGTAAAATTGATTCACAACAGCAAAAGTCTCGCACTCCACGCCCCTTTCCCCTCTCCCAATCTCGTTTCGACGGGATTGGGATCTCCTTTTCTTTAGGTAAGTCTGGCTAATCATCGGAACTGAATTCACCCCATTCCGTTAAGCCACTTTAAACATCGCCTCAGAAAGAGTCATGTCACCTTTAAGTTAATGATGGATCTAATCGACATTTTTGCGGTTACGCTTTAATTAGTGAGTAGTCTGATTTGGTAAACTTTCTCCAGGATTAATCCAGGATAAATAGTTTATTGCTCCTTATCACTAATGTTATGCAGCGATGCATTTCCTCATCGCAAAGCGCATCAATGATGCCAAACATTAACCTTTAAATAAAAACGCAGCGGCGGAATTTTCTTACTCTTTAATCAATGAATGAAGTTAATGGTGGTTTTTAGCCCCCATTCATCAGGGCCAGAGAGCAATTACAGTGCGCCGACAAAAGCATAATTGCTCTGATTCGCCTGGAATCCGCCTGATGAGTGGATGATTTTCAATCAACGTCGCGGCGTTAAACCGGTAAAAGGACCGGATTCTCTCTCTGACTGACTTTTTTTTTGCCTGGTCTGACCGTCTGAGAAACCGGATGAGGGGAATAGCGCGGGGTCAACCTGGCGTATGAAATCGATTACGCGCCGGAAAAGCGCGCAAAAGGGCCAGAGTCGGGATGCGACTTAATCTTAAAAAGCCGCGTGGGCCGCTAACCGCGCGATACGGGAAAAAGGATTAGCGGGAAACATTACTCCTTAATCGCCACAACCTGCGGCTGCGGTTTTATCCGCATCGCCCACAGTACGCCCGCCATCAGAAAAATAATGCCGGTTACCGTAAGCAGCGGCGGCCAGCTTTGATGCCAGAGGAAAGTCCATAAAAGGCCAAAGAGGATTTCAAAAACGATCAGCGGCCCCATCAGGACAGTGGGCAAACGCTGGCTGGCTGCATTCCAGCACAGTGTACCCAGCCAGGAGCAGAGCAGGCCAATCGCCAGCATTAACGGAATGAACACCTGAGGATGCGGCCCAAACGGCAGCGCGAATGCGGGCTGTTGCCAGGCGAGCTGGATGCTGACCAGCGCATAGAGAATTAACGCCATCGGAGCGTGACCAGCCCTTGCGCCGTCGCCCAGGTTGAGGGTCGGAGTTCAGGATGGGTGCGCAGCCAGCGCGCGTTACGCAGCGGATACCAGGTCCAGCACACCACCGCCAGCATCGCCAGCCCGATACCGGTGAGGTAACGGCTGAGATCCAGCGTCGCGCCCTGGCTGCGTAATTCTGCGGCATTCACACACAGCAGCCCGGCCGCCATCATGATCAAAGCAGGAAAGAGTCGCCGCCACGGCAGCCGCCCTTCAAGATGTCCGTAACAGAGGTTGGCGGTGACCGCGATCACCACCGGCAGCGTCCCGATGATCATGGTTGAGACCGGCGCGCCGGTGCGCTGGATCGCATTGGCGAGAAAGGCGTAATAAAGAAGGTTTCCCACCAGCGAGAGTTTTACCGCCTCGCGCCAGGCCGCCGGTGCCAGCTGCCGCAGTCGGCGACGATCGTGCCAGGCCAGCGGCAGCGCAATCAGACCAAAGGCGACATAGCGGCCAGCCGATTGCAATGCGCCGGGATAGTCAGGCACCAGCAAGGGACCAACAAAAATCAGTCCCCACATCAGACCTGCAGTAACAGCAAACAGTACGCCAGCGAGCATGATTTCTTTCCTTAATAACTTTTTGGCGCAGTGTGACGAAATGAGGCGGGAAAGGCTTGTAGCAGATTGCGATTATCAGGGCTGCTGTACCTGTTTCTGATAACGCACCGGGGTAATGCCATAGCGGTTGGCGAACGCGCGGGTCAGATGCGCCTGATCGGTGAGTCCTACCGCAGCCGCCACGCTGGCCGCGCGCTCCCCCTGCGCCAGCCGTAGCTTGGCGTCATACAGCCGGAATGCCATCAGCATCTGATGGGGTGTCACATGATAGTACTGGCGGAAAGCGCGTAAGAAATGCCAGGGCGATAACGATACCAGCGCGGCCAGTTCCTCCAGCCGTACCGGTTCTGCCAGATTAGCCCGCAGATAATCGCGCACTGGTTCGAAACGATGCTGCGCCTGCCGCGGCTGCGGCGATGACATCCGCGCCAGTGGCCGCATCTGCGACAGCAGTTCCAACAGCAATCCCTGGCGTGCCAGCGCCGTGTCCGCCTGCCACAGCGCCGCCAGGGTCTGTGACAACGGCTGCGCCACACGGGGATCGGTCAGCAGCGCATCATTAAACCACCAGCCGCGGTCGCCGGTCAGCTCATCCATTAATTGCGGCTGAATATAGATCATCTGATAACGCCAGCCTTCGGTACATGCCGACTCACCGGTATGCAGTTCGTCCGGGTTCATCATCACCAGCGAATCTTTTGGCGCGGTGTATTGGGTGCCGCGATAGCGAAAGCGCTGAGCGCCCGCTTCAATAGTGCCGATACCAAAGGCTTCATGGGTATGCGGTTCAAAGGCGTAGCGTGAGATGTGCGCCTGATAGAGCTCCACGCCGGGTAACTCCGACAACTGCTGAAACTGCGCGCGATCTTTCTCACAGGGAAAAATAGCCGGAACGCCCTCCACATCACTCTCCTCAACTCACCAATATGTGGTTTAGCATGCCTCTGATGGGCGATAAAATGCAAAACATTGCTATCCGACCTGCGCCAGGCAACACTGTTTTTTTCACTCCCCAGGATAAAGCATGGCACAGCGAGTGGTATTGGTTATCGATATGCAAAATGGCGTGTTCGCTACGCCCCGTTTTGACCGGCCAGGCCGGGTGGCGCAGATAAACCGCCTGACTGAACGCGCCGACGTCACGGTGTTTATTCAGCACACCGAAGAAGAGAGCCTGCCTGAAGGCAGCGAAGCCTTTGCGCTGTTGCCCGACATCCGGCAGCCTGCCGGCGCCTGCTTTATCACTAAAACCGCCTGCGATAGCTTCTGGCAAACCGGCCTGGCGGCACTGCTTGAGACGCTGGCGGTAGAGGAATTTGTAGTGTGCGGCTGTGCCACGGACTACTGCCTGGATACCACGATTAAAGTCGGGGCCAGTGCGGGCTATCGCATCACCGTGGCGTCGGATGCGCATACCACCGCCGACCGCCGCTGGGCGAGCGCCGAACAGCTGATAGGTCAGCATAATGAGGTGTGGTCATCGCTGCTGATACCTGGCAACGTGCCGCGCGTACTGAGCTGCGACGCAATACTGGCCGAATGGTCGTCAGACGTCTGAGTTGTAATGGGTGAGTTCTGAGTTCTGAGTTCTGAGTTCTGAGTTCTGAGTTCTGAGTTCTGAGTTCTGAGTTCTGAGTTCTGAGTTCTGAGTTCTGAGTTCTGACAGGATTTCCTGTTTCAGCCGTTACGGACATAAAAAAAGGCCCGGTATGCCGGGCCTGATTGCAACTGATGTCACGCGATGACAGGGATCAGAACGGAATATCGTCGTCAAAATCCATTGGCGGTTCGTTGTTGTTGCTGGCCGGTGCGCTTTGTGGCTGCTGCTGCGGGCGAGACTGCGCGCCGCCGCTGAACTGATTGTTGCTGCCCTGCGGCTGCTGCGGCTGACCCCAGCCATTGTTGTTGCCGCCGCCCTGCGCGCCGCCTGCCGGTGCACCAGCATTACCGCCCTGCTGACGGCCGCCCAGCATCTGCATGGTACCGCCGACGTTAACCACCACTTCCGTGGTGTAACGTTCCTGGCCGCCCTGGTCCTGCCATTTGCGGGTACGCAGCTGACCTTCGATATAGACCTGAGAACCTTTACGCAGATACTCGCCCGCCACTTCGGCCAGCTTGCCAAACAACACCACACGGTGCCATTCAGTGATCTCTTTGTTTTCACCGGTCTGCTTGTCGCGCCAGCTTTCCGACGTAGCCAGCGTAATGTTGGCAACAGCGCCACCATTTGGCATATAACGTACTTCCGGATCCTGACCCAGATTCCCGACAAGAATCACTTTGTTAACGCCACGACTGGCCATGTTGCTGTCTCCCGATGAGTTAATGCATACAGTCTAATCCATCAATTCTAACACGTCCTGCTGTCTGTTTCCCACTTTAGAGCGGGGTTCCGATTTTAATCCTCCCGCCCCAAAAGGCAAAGAGTACTGGATATTTATTCAGTCTATTTTTTGTGCCATAATGACACGTTTATTCTGGCCGTGTCGGCAAGGCGCGGTGAGTGCTGCTAATCCGGGAAAGGTGAATGGATAAGATCGAAGTTCGTGGTGCCCGCACCCATAATTTGAAAAACATCAACCTGACCATCCCACGCGACAAACTCATTGTGGTTACCGGCCTCTCTGGCTCCGGTAAATCCTCACTGGCGTTTGATACGCTGTATGCGGAAGGTCAGCGCCGCTATGTGGAGTCGCTCTCTGCGTATGCGCGCCAGTTTCTTTCGCTAATGGAGAAACCGGACGTCGATCATATCGAAGGTTTGTCGCCCGCCATCTCCATTGAGCAGAAATCAACCTCACATAACCCGCGATCAACGGTGGGAACCATCACCGAGATCCACGACTATCTGCGCCTGCTGTTTGCCCGCGTCGGTGAGCCACGCTGCCCGGACCACGATGTGCCGCTGGCGGCGCAGACCGTCAGCCAGATGGTCGATCAGGTGCTCTCCCAGCCGGAAGGCCGCCGCTTAATGCTGCTGGCACCGGTGGTGAAAGACCGTAAAGGCGAGCACACCAAAACGCTGGAGAATCTGGCGTCGCAGGGCTACATCCGGGCGCGTATCGACGGGGAAGTGTGCGATCTCTCCGATCCGCCGAAGCTTGAGCTGCAGAAGAAGCACACCATTGAGGTGGTCATCGATCGCTTTAAGGTGCGCGCCGATCTGGCCACCCGTCTGGCCGAGTCGTTTGAAACCACACTGGATCTCTCCGGCGGCACGGCGATCGTGGCGGATATGGATGATAGCGCGGCCGAAGAGTTGCTGTTCTCCGCCAACTTTGCCTGCCCGATTTGTGGCTACAGCATGAGTGAACTGGAACCGCGCCTGTTCTCGTTTAACAACCCGGCGGGCGCCTGCCCGACCTGTGACGGACTGGGCGTGCAGCAATATTTTGACCCGGACCGCGTGGTGCAGAATCCCGAACTCTCGCTGGCGGGCGGCGCGATTCGCGGCTGGGATCGCCGCAACTTCTACTATTTCCAGATGCTGCGCTCGCTGGCGGAACATCTCGATTTTGATATCGAAGCTTCGTTCGGCAGCCTGCCAGATAATGTTCAGAAAGTGATTCTTTACGGTTCAGGTAAAGAGAGCATTGAGTTTAAGTACATCAACGATCGCGGTGATACCTCTGTGCGTCGCCATCCGTTTGAAGGCGTACTGAACAACATGGAACGCCGTTACAAAGAGACCGAGTCATCAGCGGTGCGCGAAGAGCTGGCGAAATTTATCAGCAACCGCGCCTGTGCCACCTGCGAAGGAACACGTCTGCGCCGTGAAGCGCGCCACGTCTTCGTGGAAAACACCACGCTGCCGACCATCTCTGAGATGAGTATCGGCCACGCGATGTCGTTCTTTGAAAACCTGAAACTCAGTGGTCAGCGAGCACAAATTGCCGAAAAAGTGCTGAAAGAGATCAGCGATCGTCTGAGCTTCCTGGTGAATGTTGGCCTGAACTACCTGTCGATGTCACGTTCTGCGGAAACCCTTTCCGGTGGTGAAGCGCAGCGTATCCGTCTGGCCAGCCAGATCGGTGCCGGTCTGGTGGGCGTTATGTACGTGCTGGATGAGCCCTCTATCGGCCTGCACCAGCGTGATAACGAGCGGTTGCTCGGTACACTGATTCACCTGCGCGATCTCGGTAACACGGTGATCGTGGTTGAGCATGATGAAGATGCGATTCGCGCGGCTGACCATGTGATCGATATCGGCCCTGGTGCCGGCGTGCATGGCGGCCAGGTGGTCGCAGAAGGCACCGTGGATGAGATCATGGCGCAGGAAGCGTCGCTGACCGGTCAGTTCCTCAGCGGCAAGCGTGAGATCGCCGTACCGCCGCAGCGGGTCAAAGGCGATCCGGCCAAAGTGCTGAAGGTGACCGGCGCCCGCGGTAACAACCTCAAGGATGTGACGCTGACACTGCCGGTGGGTCTGTTTACCTGCATCACCGGCGTGTCAGGTTCAGGTAAATCGACGCTGATCAACGATACCCTGTTCCCGATTGCCCAGCGTGCCCTGAACGGCGCGACTATCGCGGAGCCAGCAGCCTATCGCGAAGTGACCGGCCTGGAGCATTTCGATAAGGTGATCGACATCGACCAGAGCCCGATTGGCCGTACACCGCGATCCAACCCGGCCACCTACACCGGCATTTTCACCCCGGTGCGTGAACTGTTTGCCGGCGTGCCGGAAGCGCGTTCGCGCGGCTACAATCCGGGCCGTTTCAGTTTTAACGTGCGCGGCGGACGCTGTGAAGCCTGTCAGGGCGATGGCGTGCTGAAAGTCGAAATGCACTTTTTGCCGGACATTTATGTGCCGTGCGATCAGTGCAAAGGCAAACGCTATAACCGCGAAACGCTGGAAGTAAAGTACAAAGGCAAGAGCATCCACGAAGTGCTGGAGATGACCATTGAAGAAGCGCGTGAGTTCTTTGATGTGGTACCGGCGCTGGCGCGTAAGTTGCAGACACTGATCGATGTCGGCCTCTCTTACATTCGCCTCGGCCAGTCAGCAACCACCCTTTCCGGCGGTGAAGCACAGCGCGTTAAGCTGGCGCGTGAGCTGTCGAAGCGCGGTACTGGTCAGACGCTCTATATCCTGGATGAGCCGACCACCGGTCTGCACTTTGCCGATATCCAGCAGCTGCTGGAAGTGCTGCATCAGCTGCGCGACCAGGGCAATACCATCGTGGTGATTGAGCACAACCTTGACGTGATCAAGACCGCCGACTGGATTGTCGATCTCGGTCCGGAAGGCGGCAGCGGTGGCGGCGAGATACTGGTTGCCGGCACACCAGAAACGGTGGCGGAGTGTGAACAATCACACACGGCTCGCTTCCTCAAACCGTTGCTGAACAAGTAATCCTCAGGCCCGCCGCGTGCGGGCCTTTTTTTTCTGCTGCTCATTCAGCCAGAGAAATGCAGGATCAGGCAAGATTCAGACATCTATAGGCATATACGCTTTCCGCTACGCTGACTATCCTTAATCGGTTCCTCTCTGGCACGCCCTGCGCGTCGCCCTGTTTTCGCCGCAGCCGTTCGCTGCCGCGCTTCAACGAAAAACACTCACGACACATCGAAACTGGAGACACCATGAATATTACGCATGCGTATGCTGCTCAGGATGCAAAATCCAAACTGGCACCGTTCGATTATCAGCCGCGTGAGCTTCGCGCTCATGACGTACAGCTTGAGGTCCTGTTCTGTGGCGTCTGCCACTCAGACCTGCATCAGGCACGTAATGAGTGGAAGAACACCATTTTCCCGGTTGTGCCTGGCCATGAAATCGTCGGTCGCGTCACCGCCGTGGGTCCGCAGACCCAGAAATACAAAGTCGGCGATCTGGTCGGCGTAGGCTGCATGGTTGACTCCTGCCGCAGCTGTCCCAGCTGTCAGGAAGGTTTAGAGCAGTATTGCGAAAACGGCTTTGTCGGCACTTATAACGGCGAAGATCGCGAAACCGGCGCGATTACCTACGGCGGCTACTCAACCGCGATGGTCGTCGATGAGAGCTTTGTGCTGCGCATTCCTGAAAATCTGGAGCTGGCTGGCGTTGCCCCGCTGCTGTGTGCCGGTATCACCACTTACTCTCCACTGCGTCACTGGAATGTCGGTCCCGGCAAAAAAGTGGGTATCGTAGGGCTGGGCGGTCTCGGCCATATGGGCGTTAAAATTGCCCATGCGATGGGCGCGCATGTGGTGCTGTTCACCACCTCGCCATCTAAAATTGAGGACGGTAAACGTCTGGGTGCCGATGAAGTGGTGATTTCGAAAGATCCGGAGCAGATGGCACAGCACACCAACAGCTTCGACTTCATTCTGAATACCGTGGCGGCGCAGCACGATCTTAACCCGTTCATCACCCTGCTGAAGCGCGATGGCAACATGACGCTGGTCGGCGCACCGGAACATGATCACCCGGCACCGCAGGTGTTTAACCTGATCTTTAAGCGTCGCAGCATTGCCGGTTCACTGATTGGCGGCATCGCGGAAACGCAGGAGATGCTCGATTTCTGTGGTCAGCACGGCATCACCTCGGACATTGAACTGATCGCGATGGATCAGATCAATGAAGCCTACGAGCGTATGCTGAAGAGTGATGTGAAATATCGCTTCGTAATCGATATCAACACGTTACGTAATCAGTCTGCCGCGTAAACGCGATTCCCGCTCGCCCTCTTCCTGCCGGAAGAGGGTTTTTATTACCGCTTATTTGGCGGTGGCAACCTGATCAAATGAGGCATCAACCAGATAATAGATCTGCGAATCTTTTAGCGAGCCATCCAGAAACAGGGTGCTCCAGTGTGATTTGTTAAGATGTTCGCTGGGAAAAATATCGTTATGTTCTTCGCGCAGCAGTTCCGCCAGCGCTGGCGTCGATTTCAGCGAGACCGCGGGCCGGCCTTTTACCTCATGCACCATCGCAAACAACACGCCGTTGCTTTTAATCTGGGTCGCTTTCCAGTCACTGTGGACGCTCTGTTCCGCGCCCGGCTTGCTCATGCAGTAGGTCAGTAAGTCTGAATTAGTCATTAGATTCCCCTTGTAAAGTGGCGACAATCCGCCGCGCACCGCCATCAATGCGGTGTTCGCCCAGCCAGATCCCCTGCCAGGTGCCGAGCACCAGACGTCCGCGCTGAACCGGTAACAGTAATGATACCCCTAAGGTCGACGATTTAATGTGCGCGGGCATATCGTCACGCCCTTCGTAGTCGTGCTGATAAGGCGCATCTTCCGGAACGTGCCGCATGAAGTGCTGCTCCATATCGCTGCGCACCGTCGGGTCGCAATTCTCGTTTAAGGTTAACGAAGCCGAGGTGTGCTGCAACAGCAGATGCAACAGGCCAGTGTTGATGTTACGCAGTGCGGAAAGCGCATCGACGATCTCATCGGTGACCAGATGAAATCCGCGTGGTTTCGCGCTAAGCGTCAGAATTTGTTGATGCCACATAATTTTTCCTGAAACGATGACCCCGTTTAAGTGTGCAGCATGTCGGCAAAAGGTAAACCCTGAGGACAAATAAAAAACCGTCGGAAAGAGTGGTAGTGATCGTCAGTTGAGCGACAGGTGGTAATGCAGTCTGGTGCCGCTCCGGGGCTGGCGGTCCTCGCGCCGCTGCGCGGTTCCTTCACTTCATTCCTCTGCCTGACGGACCGGCGGGGATGGCACATCCTGTGCCGCCCCGCCTTTCGCCCGCGTCCTGCGGGCTCTCCTGGCAGACTCATTCTGTTCAGCGCTGCGGATTGCCGCCCCTGATCGGCCCCAGCCTGCTCTGAAACTTCAGTGCGTGCAATTTAAAGGGCACGAGAGCAGAGCCGCTCAGGCCCGCACTGCGGCCCGCTCGCCCAAAAAAAAGCTGCCACGCTTGACCGTGGCAGCCTTTGCAAATCTAACCTTCACTGACCAGCATTACGGACAGGGTCGGCGGTTTTTTGCAGAACAGAGCGGCCGTTACATCACCGCGGCAAAGGCTTCCGCCACCTGATGCACATTCCTGCTGTTCAGGCCGGCAACACACATCCGGCCGCTGCCGACCAGATAGATGCCGAACTCATTGCGCAGGCGATCAACCTGCTGCGCGCTCAGGCCGGTATAGCTGAACATGCCGCGCTGTTTCAGCAGGTAGTCAAAGTTTTTACCCGGCAGTGCGGTGCTCAGCACATCCACCAGCGACTGACGCATGGCCAGAATGCGCAGGCGCATCGCTTCCACTTCCGCCAGCCAGTTCGCTTTCAGGGCATCATCGTTCAGCACCCGCGCCACCACCTGCGCACCGAAATTTGGTGGGCTGGAGTAGTTGCGGCGTACGGTAGCTTTCAGCTGGCCCAGCACCCGAGCCGACTCTTCGGCGCTGTCGCAGACGATCGACAGTCCACCAACGCGTTCGCCGTAGAGGGAGAAGATTTTGGAGAAGGAGTTGCTGACCAGCGCAGGCAGTCCCGCTGCCGCTACCGCGCGCAGGGCATACGCATCCTGTTCCATACCCGCACCGAAGCCCTGATAGGCGATGTCGAGGAACGGAATCAGCTGCTGTGCCTTCAGTACCTCAACGGTCTGATCCCACTGCGCATCAGTCAGATCGGCACCGGTCGGGTTATGGCAGCACGGATGCAGCAAGACGATGCTCTGCGCGGGCAACGCTTTCAGCGCGCTGATGAAGGCGTCAAACCGCACGCCGTGGGTCTCCGCGTCATACCACGGATAGCTATTTACCTCGAAACCGGCACCATTAAAAATCGCGATGTGGTTTTCCCAGGTCGGATCGCTGACCCAGACCGCAGACTGCGGGAAATAGCGCTTCAGGAAATCTGCACCGACTTTCAGCGCGCCAGAGCCGCCCAGCGTCTGAATAGAGGCGATCCGGCCCGCCTGCAGCATCGGATGGTCGGCACCAAACAGTAACGGCGCAATCGCGCTGCGGTAGTTGTTCAGCCCTTCCATAGGCAGATAGAGCGATGCCTGATGCGGCTCAGCATAGAGTTGCTCTTCGGCAGCCGCTACAGCCTTCAGCTGTGGGATGATGTTCTGTTCGTCGTAATAGAGCCCGATACTAAGGTTCACTTTGTGTTCGCGTGGGTCCTGTTTAAAGGCTTCCATCAACGACAGAATCGGATCGCCAGCATAGGCATCAACGTTTTGAAACACGGTGTAGGTCTCCATGAGTGGTCTTCGGGTAACAGTGTGTCATTAAACCAGATAGCGTCCTGGACGGTGGTTCATCGCGATAATCAGGTTCAGGATAATCGCACCGCCAATCGAGGCGAGCAGAATCGGCACGCTCACCACAAACAGTGACGCCAGCACTACGCAGGTATCCACCGCCATTTGCAGCTTGCCGGCGCGAATACCAAAGCGATCCTGTAGCCACAGCGCCAGAATATTGATGCCGCCCAGGCTGGCTTTGTGACGAAACAACACTATAAACCCGATCCCCATGATGACGTTACCGAACAATGTCGCATAAAACGGATCGAGGGCGGAAAAATGAACGAACAGCGGATGCAGGTGGGTAAACAGTGATACCAGCCCGACGGCGCAGAAGGTTTTCAGAGTAAATTCCCAGCCCATGCGTTTTACCGCCAGCCAGTAGAACGGAATATTGATCAGAAAGAAGGCACTGCCGAAAGATAGCGGCGACAAATAGCTGATCAGGAACGCGATGCCTGCGGTACTGCCGGTCAGCGCGCCTGCCTGTTTCAGCATAATAACGCCGAACGAGACCATCAGTGTGCCAAGCACAATCGCCAGCGCATCTTCAATACGTGAGTGGGGAATGCGGGAAGGTTCTGCAACGTTATCCATAGGGTTATCTCAATGCAAATGATGCGGTTCAGATGCAAAAAACGCACCATACCGGTGGCATGAAGCGGCCACCGGCAGGGTGCCAGCGATTATCCCATTGATATCTAAGGCGCTTTATTGCAGGGTTTGATGCAAAAGTTAACGGATAAACCATCAACTCATGCACAAATATCTGTTCTGGTGCGCGTTCTTTGCATTATTAGCCGCAATTTTGCACCAAAACAGCACAGTACGCACCTTTTTAGCGCGCCTTGTGCTCAGAAATCATCATCAGCCCGTTTTCTTTCAGTCGTCCCAGCACCACCGAAGTTTTAACGTGGGACACACTTTGATGACCCGCCACCAGCTGGCTGATCAACGCGCTGAGTGAATTGAGATCGGCCACCGCCACTTTCAACAAATAATCGGCATCGCCGGTGGTTTTGTAGGCATCAACAATCGCCTCTTCCTGCTCCACCATCCGATGAAAACTGTCGACATATTCGGCAGTGTGATTTATCAGCCGCACCTCAATTAACCCGACCATTCCCAGTCCAATCGCATCCGGCGACAGCCGGGCGTGATAGCCAAGAATCAGATTGGCCTGTTCGAGATTGATCCGGCGGCGTGAGCATTGCGACGCCGACAGGCCGACCAAATCACTCAACTCCTGATTGGTCAGGCGGCCGTTGGATTGTAATAAAGTCAGGAGTTTAAGATCGTAATCGTCTACGTGAGTCATTCCGTTTCCACAGCGTTATTGGCATCGCTTTGTTACAGATAACCCGATAATCGGCGGGGTTGTCCAACACTATTTTCTGATGATGGGGGCTGTCATGCACAGATCGTGCATGACAGCACAAAGATGAGACTATTCGTCGTCGTATTGCGGACCAGCGTAGTTATCGAAACGCGACCACTGTCCGTTAAAGGTCAGGCGCACCGTGCCGATGGGGCCGTTACGCTGTTTACCGAGGATGATCTCGGCGATCCCTTTAAGATCGCTGTTTTCGTGATAGACCTCATCGCGATAGATAAACATGATCAGGTCCGCATCCTGCTCGATCGAGCCGGATTCACGCAGATCCGAGTTGACCGGTCGCTTATCAGCACGCTGCTCCAGCGAGCGGTTCAGCTGCGACAGCGCGACGACCGGCACATTCAGCTCTTTGGCCAGGGCTTTCAGCGAGCGCGAGATCTCGGCGATCTCCAGCGTACGGTTGTCCGATAAGGAAGGCACACGCATCAGCTGCAGGTAGTCGATCATGATCATGCTTAATCCCCCGTTTTCACGGTAGATGCGGCGGGCACGCGAGCGCACTTCGGTCGGCGTCAGACCCGAAGAGTCATCGATGAACATGTTCTTCTTCTCCAGCAGGATACCCATGGTACCGGAGATACGCGCCCAGTCCTCATCATCCAGCTGGCCGGTACGAATACGGGTCTGATCCACCCGCGACAATGAGGCCAGCATACGCATCATGATCTGCTCGCTGGGCATTTCGAGGCTGAATATCAGCACCGGTTTATCCTGCAGCATGGCGGCGTTTTCGCACAGGTTCATCGCGAAGGTGGTTTTACCCATTGAGGGACGCGCCGCGACGATAATCAGATCCGAGCGCTGCAGACCGGCGGTTTTCTTGTTCAGATCCTGATAACCGGTATCGACGCCGGTGACGCCATCGTGCGGCGTCTGATAAAGCGATTCGATACGTGAAACAGTCGCCTCAAGGATCTGCTCGATGTTTTTCGGGCCGACATCCTTATTGGCGCGCGCTTCGGCAATTTTAAATACGTTCGATTCGGCGAAATCCAGCAGCTCTTCACTGTTGCGGCCCTGCGGATCGTAACCCGCATCAGCAATCTGGTTGGCGACCGAAATCATCTCACGTACTACTGCACGTTCACGCACGATGTCGGCATAGGCGCCGATGTTCGCTGCGCTGGGGGTGTTTTTCGCCAGCTCAGCAAGGTAGGCAAAGCCGCCAGCCATCTCCAGCTCGCCGCGGGTTTCCAGCGACTCAGAAAGCGTGATTAGGTCGATTGGCTTGCTGTTTTCCAGCAGCCGCTGCATCTCGGAAAAAATCAGCCGGTGCGAGCGGTTGAAGAAATCACCAGCAACCACACGCTCGGAGACGTTGTCCCAGCGCTCATTATCCAGCATTAACCCACCGAGCACCGATTGCTCCGCTTCCAGCGAATGCGGGGGCATTTTCACGCCTTCCAGCTGGCGATCCTGCGTTTCGTTCGATTTGTTGGTGGGTTTATTTCCTGCCATAGTGAATGCATTACCGATCTTCTGTGGGGACGCGCAAGTATACCTCAGTTGGGGTGCGCGCCTCACCCTCATGATGAAACAATCACAGGAGTAAGCATGGCAAAGCGTATTCAGTTCAACGCGCACGGCGGTCCGGAAGTTCTGCAGTGGGCTGATTTTGAACTTGCCGACCCTGCCGGAAATGAAGTTCAGGTAGAAAATCGCGCCATCGGCATTAACTACATCGATATTTATCTGCGCAGCGGGCTCTATCCGGTCGGCGATTTCCCCTCGGGTCTCGGCACCGAAGCGGCTGGTGTGGTGACGCGGGTAGGCCATGACGTCACCCTGTTTAAACCGGGCGATCGGGTCGTCTATTGCCAGGCCGCCCCTGGCGCCTACAGTGAAGAGCATAACGTGGCAGAAGATCGCCTGATGCATCTGCCGGACGCGATCAGCTTTGAGCAGGGCGCGGCCAGTTTCCTTAAAGGGCTGACCACCCAGTATCTGCTACGCCAGACCTATAAAGTCAAAGCGGACGAAACCTTTCTGTTTCACGCCGCCGCGGGCGGTGTCGGCCTGATCGCCTGCCAGTGGGCCAAAGCGTTGGGTGCGCACCTGATTGGTACCGTGGGCTCGGCAGAAAAGGCGGCGCTGGCCAAAAATGCCGGGGCCTGGGCCACCATTAACTATCGCGAAGAGAATATTGCCCAGCGCGTCAGTGAACTCACTCAGGGGAAAAAAGTCGGCGTAGTCTATGACTCGGTCGGGAAAGATACCTGGGAAGCATCGCTGGACTCACTGCGCCGCCACGGTCTGATGGTCAGTTTTGGCAACGCTTCCGGCCCGGTGACCGGCGTCGATTTGGGCATACTGAATAAGAAAGGCTCGCTGTTTGTAACCCGCCCTTCATTGTTCGGTTACATCACGAATCGTCAGGAGCTGGAAACCGCCAGTGCCGAGCTTTTTTCACTGCTGGCCAGCGGCGCCATCAAGGTAGAGGTGCCAGAACAGCAGAAGTTTGCGTTGAAGGAGGCGGGTAAAGCGCATCAGATGCTGGAAAGTCGTGCCACCCAGGGATCGAGCCTGCTGATCCCCTGACAGGCAGCAAATCGTAATAAACAAAAAGGGCTTCCCGCAGGAAGCCCTTCTCTATTTTTTTATTTTCGTTCGCGCTGGTGTAGGGACAGCGGCGATGAATGCGTTTCGACTCAACGGCGACTATCCTGCCAGAAAACATAAGTAAAAAATATGTTTAATTGCAGATAAGGTCTGAGCAAAGCTTCACTCTGTGATCATCCCCGCATTTATCGCCAGCCTTTTTTATCTAACTTATTGATCTTACGCTTTAGTTTACGCCATTCGCGTGTATTGCGATCGCCGAAAAAAGCGCGATGCAGCCAGACTGCGACCACCGCCAGCACCAGCCATGGCAACACTTTGATAACAATTGCAAACAGCCCGCCAACGAACATCACCAGGGTGGCGACCACCAGCGCAGCCAGCACGCCGAGCAGTGACACTCCCGTTACTAACAGCATCAGGAAAAAACCCAATACAAACAAAATTTCCACGTTAGCGCTCCTTATTGAGACTCGTTGTGACGATCTTTACAAGAAACGTGCCAACCTGTAAGTGATTGTTTTACGCGGCTACAGCACAGATAACAAACTTATTATTCGTCAAAAAAACCAACTTGTGGCGTAAAAAAAAACCAGCCATTGCGGGCTGGTCTCTTTTCTTTAGCTCGATCAGGCTTCTTGCGGAATTTTATCCGCGACCAGCGCCAGCGCAGCTTCCAGCACGCGCACGTCTGCGCCCGGTTTATGGGCATTTTCACTGAGGTAGCGTCGCCATTGTCGGGCGCCAGGGATTCCCTGGAACAGACCGAGCATATGACGCGTCACATGTCCCAGGTAAGTGCCCTTTGCCAGTTCCGCTTCAATGTAAGGATACATGGCGCGAACCACCGCCACCGGGTCGGCCGCCGGATGCTGACGTCCAAACAGTTGCTGATCCACCTGCGCCAGAATGCCCGGATTCTGATAGGCTTCGCGGCCCATCATCACGCCATCAAGGTGCTGCAGATGAGTCTGCGCCTCTTCCAGCGTTTTCACGCCGCCGTTAATCGCCAGCGTCAGGTGCGGGAAATCCCGTTTCAACTGATAGACCCGAGGGTAATCCAGCGGCGGAATTTCGCGGTTCTCTTTCGGACTCAGGCCCGACAGCCAGGCTTTACGGGCATGGATGATAAACGTCTCACATCCGCCGCGCTCGGCCACCGTGCCGACAAAATCGGTCAGGAACGGATAGCTGTCCTGCTCGTCAATCCCGATACGCGTTTTCACCGTCACCGGAATCGATACCACGTCGCGCATCGCCTTGATGGCGTCAGCCACCAGATCCGCTTCCGCCATCAGACAGGCGCCGAAGCGGCCGTTCTGCACCCGGTCAGAGGGACAACCGACATTGAGGTTCACTTCATCATAGCCGCGTTGCTCGGCCAGCTTCGCGCAGTGCGCCAGCGCGGCGGGATCGCTGCCACCCAGTTGCAGAGCGACCGGATGTTCATCCTCGCTGTACGCCAGATAATCGCCTTTACCATGAATGATCGCGCCGGTAGTGACCATTTCGGTATAGAGCAGCGTATCGCCGGTAAGCTGGCGATGAAAATAGCGGCAATGGCGATCGGTCCAGTCGAGCATCGGGGCAATCGAGAAACGTTGCGAAGAAAATGTATCCATGAAGCGCAGGCAATCCGGTATTTAAGAGTGATGGAATTCTGTGCAAGGATAACACAAGGGCGGGCGATAGTGCATCGCCCGCCCCGAACCGCGGCTAAAAGAAGGTTAGAAATTGAAGCCGAGCTGCATCATCGCGCCCCAGGTATTGTTAGCGCCCACCGAGCCAGCCAGATCCAGATGTACCGCCTTGTTAAACGGTGACAGGCCAAAACCGGCGGTCGCGACGTTCTCATCATTTGAACGCATATCCGCACGATAACCCGCACGTAACTGTAACCAGTCGAGTACCCGATATTCCGCACCCACTGCTGCATACTGGCTGTTATCCTGGGTTTTAAACCGTTTGGTTTCGGTCAGGTCAACATCACCGGTGACGGTAAACGGCCCTTTATCCCAGGCCAGACCGGTGGTGACCAGCGGACGGATCTGATAGGTATCGCGGAAGCCGTTGACCTCTTTAGTCTGCAGATCGCGGGAAACCAGGTTTTGTCCGGTAATACCCAGCGTCCAGTTTTCAGCAAAGGTGGTGGCCAGACCGGCATCGACGTTAAAGCCGGTATCCGTGCTGCGATACTGGCTATTGTTGATGTCACTTTTGTCGTAGTTGTAGATGCTGGCGGTGTAGTTATAGAGCCAGGTTTTTTGCAATTTCGGCGTGACGCCCACTGACACCGGCTGACCGGCAATGGTGAATTCATGCGCCAGCGCAACGCCGTAATCGGTCACCAGCGCCGCTAAGCCGTTGGCGCTGGAGCGCAGGTTGTTCTGGTCGCCCGGACGAGGGAGCACCGTCCCGTCAGCCACGCCGCGCAGATAATCGATATCGCTCTGGACCACGTTGGCACGCACATGTGCCGAGCCGTAGGCTTTGGTAATAAAGGCGAAAGGCAGCGTCTCATTTGGAATAGTCACCGCCAGCGCCACCCCGGCACTGCCGTCTGCTTTGTTGCCGCGCAGATCGTTTAACTTGTTGGCGACATCGCCTGAGGCGGCGCGCACTTCAGGATAGCCACGCAGATAATCGGCAAAAGTCAGATTACCGATAACATCGCGGTAGCGATCGACGGTATCGGTGATGTCATCCACTTTGTCGATCAGATGATCTTTGTCGGTGACCTGAATACCGGCTGAAGGAAAAATAATACTGACGCTGTCGTCGGGTTTTGCTCGCGTCATTAAAGCCGGGTTGGCCAGCACGGCGGAGCCATAAAGAGAAGATGCGACACCGGTACCGCCCATAGCGTCGTTACGTGCATCATACCAGGTACCTGCCGCCATGGCGGAAGAAGAAAGGAAAAGCGCATTCAATACAGCGGTGTACACCAGCGCTGAGCGTTGAGCGGATTTTTTCACCATTTGCCTGCTATCACCTGAGAAAGTGCCGTTGAAACATTCAACGACTGAATAGTTTGTTAGCTCTATTGTGAACGTTGGCTAACGCGTTATTGCTGTGAATTCAAAGGAAACAGTCTCTTAATTCGAAGGATTGGATGTTTTCCAATCAGAAAATTATAATTTTTATTCAAAATACACGGGAAAAAATAAAATAATACCAGACATTTCTTAAGTCTTTCTGAACAGTACGTCTTAACTCCGTGAGATGCAAAGCAAAAGTGTTAAACGGCGCATCCCGGCTCCCCGTCACGTGGATCTGTTTTTATGCCGATAACAGGCAATCCCGATGCCGGCATGCTCTTTCCTGCTGTTTTTGCCCGCAAAATAGCCGCTTTTCCGCCCGAAAACCAACCTCTGCGCGGCTAAATTTTGTGTGATAAAATAACATCACTTATCCAGCGGAGAACTTTCATGTCAAACATGACGTCACAGCAAATAATGACCCAGGCGGAAAAACTGTGCCTGCAGCGCGGTGTGCGTCTGACGTCGCAACGGGCGGAAGTGTTGCGATTAATGGCTGAGCAGCCGGGTTCAATTAGCGCCTATGATCTGCTGGATCAACTCCGGGTCAGCGAACCGCAGGCCAAGCCGCCCACCGTTTATCGGGCGCTTGATTTCCTGCTGGAACAGGGGTTTATCCACCGGGTAGAGTCCAATAATAGCTATGTGATGTGTCATCATTTTGAGGCACCGGCACATACGTCGGTAATGCTGGTATGCGACCGCTGTGCCGCTGTCACTGAGAAGCAGGCGCAGGGCGTCGAAAAGATCATCGCGACGCTGGCTGGCGAGGCACAATTTGCCCTGCGTCACAGCGTGATTGAAGCGCATGGATTATGTGAGAGTTGTGTTGCAGTAGAAGCCTGCACGCATCATGAAAGTTGCGAACACGATCATCAGAGTGAGGGTAAGAAGCGGGGAAAACGCGGGTAGTGTGCACATCCTTGTGCGGTTGCCGGTATGAGCCGTACCGGCGGGTAGGAGCTTTATCCGTAAATCTGCGTGATTACCAACGGTAATCTTTGTTCTGGCCTTCCCAGTCCGTTACTTCGCGCTCTGCATCTTCTTTTGCATAGCCATAACGTTCCTGAATTTTACCGACCAGCTGATCGCGTTTGCCTTCAATAACCTGCATGTCATCGTCGGTCAGCTTGCCCCATTTCTCTTTCACATTACCTTTAAACTGCTTCCAGTTGCCGCTCGCTTGATCTTTATTCATGGCAGACCTCTATGTCATCCTTTGGTTGCATCATTTATCTTGAAAGAAAACAAAATGACGATATAAAGCGCTGGTTAACCGCGCTGCTTACGGTTAATTGTAGTAGAAGATTTTAGAGTTGCTGGAATAATACAGAATAATCTGTAGCGAACCGGCTAGAGCAGCCCGCTATCAGGCGTCGAACCAGCTGTTCTGCTGCCAGTGTTTACGCCAGATCAGCCACAGCGACAGTCCGCGCAGCGCCAGAAAAACCGTTACCGCCAGCCACAATCCGTGGTTGCCCAGTATCGGGACGCTGAGCAGCGTCAGGAAGTAGCCGAGTGCCGCTACCATCATGCTATTACGCATCTCCCGGCCGCGGGTCGCGCCGATAAACATGCCATCGAGCAGATAACACCAGACGCCAATCAGCGGCAGGATGACCTGCCATATCAGATAGCGATCGGCAGCCTGTTGCAGCGGTTCAAGGGAGGTCAGCAGCGCCACGATGTGCGGGCCGGAGAGCGCATAGAGCAGCGAAAAACCGATCGCCACCACCACCGCCTGTCGACAGGCGGCGTGCCAGACGCGCAGCAATTTGCTGCCATCTTTTGCGCCGTGTGCCTCGCCAGCAAAGGCTTCTACTGCATAGGCGAAACCGTCAAGCGCGTAGGCGGTAAAGGTGATAAACATCAACAGCACCGCGTTGACTGCCACCACCTGCGGACCGATGCGCGCGCCCAGTACCGTCAGTGAGGCAAAGCAGAGCTGCAGCAGTAACGAACGCAGCATGATGTCGCGATTAAGCCGCAGCAGGCGCTGAATATCACCGCGCCAGCTCTGCTTCAGTATTGCCGTGGTGATGCCGCGCAGTTTCAACACCCGCCAGACCATCACCGCACCGACGGCCAGCGTAATGTACTCTGCCAGTGCGGTCGCGGTTGCCGCACCCGCCACGCCCCCAATGCAGCCCCATCACCAGCCAGAGGTCGAGCACAATATTGACCAGATTACCCACCACCAGCAGGATGACCGGCGCCCGCGCATACTGCACACCGAGCAGCCAGCCAAGGATCACCAGGTTTGCCAGCGTGGCAGGCGCACTCAGCCAGCGAATCTGAATAAACAGCGCCGCCTGTTGTAAAACGTTGGGATCGCCGCCAATCAGAGGAGTTGCCAGGGTGATAATGGGAGAACGCAGGCAGATGAACAGCACGCCAGCCAGCAGCGCAATGATTAAAGGCTGGGTCAGCGCACGTGCCAGCGCCGTTTTATCGCCCGCGCCGAATGCCTGCGCCGTCAGGCCGGTGGTACTCATCCGCAGGAACAGCAGCAGCATGAAGAGAAAACTGGTGACTGTCGTGCCGACCGCAACCCCGCCGAGATAGACCGGGCTGTCGAGATGACCAATGACAGCGGTATCGACCACACCCAGTAAGGGAACGGTGATGTTAGAAAGGATCATCGGCAGCGCGAGCCGCCAGAGGTTTTTGTCGGTAGCCGTTAAAAAACGCATTCGCAGTTCCGTGCTCAGCGCTGCAGAGAGGGGAGCTGCAGCGACAAAATTAGGGCCGACAGAATAGCATCAGACGCTACGAATGCGCGGTTATGTCAGACTCAGAGCCACTCGCCGTTGCGAACCACACCCACCGCCAGACCTTCAACGGTCAGTGACTGGGCACGTGTATCGACGACGATCGGATCAAAGTCGCTGTTTTCCGGCAGGAGATGCACAATAGCACCCTGCTTTTTCCAGCGTTTTACCGTCACTTCATCATCAATGCGGGCCACGACAACCTGGCCATTACGCACGTCCTGGGTTTTATGTACCGCGAGCAGGTCGCCATCCATAATCCCGATATCTTTCATCGACATTCCGCTGACGCGCAGCAGGAAGTCGGCAGAGGGTTTGAACAGGCCCGGATCGACTTTGTAATGGGTTTCGATATGTTCCTGCGCCATGATCGGCTCACCGGCAGCAACCCGGCCAATTAACGGCAGACCTTCAGAGGCCTCTTCTTCCATTAACAGACGAATACCGCGCGAGGCGCCAGAGACAATCTCAATCACCCCTTTACGTGCCAGCGCTTTAAGATGCTCTTCTGCCGCATTCGGCGAGCGGAAACCCAGCTGCGCGGCAATTTCTGCACGCGTAGGCGGCATGCCCGTTTGAGTAATATGGTCGCGAATCAGGTCATAGACCTGCTGCTGCCTGCTGGTTAATGCTTTCATCCCGCCCCCTGGTTGTTTATACAGTCGCTGTGAGTATATACAGGTATTGGCGAAATGGAAACCGATTCTCAGGCAAAAACGCGCCAGATGGCGCGTTGTGGAAGGGTTATCGCAAATGCGCCCAGAGCAGCGCGATCCAGACAAACAGTGCCAGTAAAATAGTGATCAGCACCGCCGCCGAGCCCATATCTTTTGCCCGACCCGCTAACGGGTGGCGCTCCTGACCGATACGATCCACAACCGCCTCGATGGCGCTATTGAGGATTTCAACGATGACCACCAGCACCACTGCGCCGATCATCAGGATGCGCGAGACGATATCGACATCCAGCCAGCAGGCCACAATAATGGCGACCAGCGCGGCCAGCGCCTCCTGCCGGAAAGCCGCTTCATGCTGCCAGGCGGCACGCAGGCCCTGCCATGAGTAACCTGCGGCTTTTACAATTCTTACGAGACCGGTGGCATTATTTGCCATATTGGTGGAACCCTTTCAACGGATTGACGTCAATGTCTGGGCTGCGTGCAATTGGCACCACCACAGATCTTCGCTGCGCTTTCTGGTATGCTTGCGGCGCTTTGCTAACAAGAGGCTTCATGTTGTCTATGTCAGGTTGGCGTAAACTTTATTACAAATTACTGAATTTACCACTGTCGTTTTTGGTAAAGAGTAAGGCCATTCCGGCCGATCCCGTTTCTGAACATGGTCTGGACCCGACCCGGCCCATTATGTACGTTCTGCCTTACGATTCGAAGGCTGACTTACTGACTTTACGCGCGCAGTGCCTGCGGCATCATCTGCCCGATCCGCTCTCTCCCCTGGAGATTGATGGTTCGCTGCTGCCGCGCCACGTTTTTATCCACGATGGCCCGCGCGTCTTTCCCTATTTTGTGCCCAGCGTCGAATCGGTGAAGATTTTTCACGATTATCTCGACCTGCATCGCAACAACCCCAAGCTGGATATCCAGATGCTGCCGGTGACGGTGATGTTTGGTCGTGCGCCAGGCCGTGAGGTTCAGGGCGAAGATGCACCGCACCTGCGGGTACTGAACGGTGTGCAAAAGTTCTTTGCGGTGATCTGGCACGGACGCGACAGTTTTGTCCGTTTTTCACCGACCGTATCGCTGCGCCGCATGGCGACTGAACACGGCACTGACAAATCGATCGCCCAGAAACTGGCCCGGGTAGCGCGCATTCACTTTGCCCGTCAGCGTCTGGCGGCAGTGGGCCCACGCTTACCGGCACGTCAGGATCTGTTTAATCGCCTGTTGCAGTCCAAAGCGATTGAAAAAGCGGTCGAAGATGAAGCACGCAGCAAAAAAATCTCCCATGAAAAAGCGCAGCAAAATGCGGTTGAGATGATGGAAGAGATTGCGGCGAACTTCTCCTATGAAGCGATCCGCGTAACGGATCGCGTGATGGGCTGGCTCTGGAGCCGTCTCTATCAGGGCATCAACGTTAACGGCGGCGAAAAAGTGCGTCAGCTGGCGCAGGATGGACATGAAATCGTCTATGTGCCGTGCCATCGCAGTCACATGGATTACCTGCTGCTCTCTTACGTGCTCTATCATCAGGGACTGGTGCCGCCGCACATTGCCGCCGGTATCAACCTCAACTTCTGGCCAGCCGGACCTATTTTCCGTCGTCTGGGCGCGTTCTTCATTCGTCGTACCTTTAAAGGCAATAAGCTGTATGCCACGGTGTTCCGTGAATATCTCGGTGAGTTGTTCACCCGCGGCTATTCGGTGGAATACTTTGTTGAAGGCGGGCGTTCACGCACCGGCCGCCTGCTCGATCCGAAAACCGGGACCTTAGCGATGACCCTGCAAGCGATGCTGCGCGGCGGTAATCGTCCGATTACCCTGGTGCCGATTTACATCGGTTACGAGCACGTGATGGAAGTGGGTACTTACGCCAAAGAGCTACGCGGCGCGGCGAAAGAGAAAGAAGGCTTCATGCAGATGGTGCACGGCTTGCGTAAGCTGCGCAACCTCGGCCAGGGCTACGTTAACTTTGGCGAACCGCTGCCGCTGGTTAACTATCTTAACAAGCGCGTGCCGGAGTGGCGTGACGCCATCGATCCCATTGAGCCGCAGCGCCCTACCTGGTTAACGCCTACCGTCAATGACATCGCAGCGAGCCTGATGGTTCGCATCAATGAAGCGGGCGCGGCGAACGCCATGAACCTGTGCGTGACCGCGCTGCTCGCCTCACGTCAGCGCTCACTCACCCGCGAACAGCTGATTGAGCAGCTTGAATGCTATACCCAGCTGCTGCGTAATGTGCCTTACTCTGCCAATGCCACCGTCCCCGACCTCTCCGCTGAGGCGCTGCTGGATCACGCGATGGGCATGAATAAGTTTGAAAGCGAGAAAGACAGCATTGGCGACATCATCATTCTGCCGCGTGAGCAGGCCGTGCTGATGACCTACTATCGCAACAACATTCACCACATGCTGGTGATGCCGTCGCTGATCGCCGCCATTGTGCAACAGCACCAGACACTGAGCGAAGCCGAGCTGCTGCGCCAGGTGAGCCTGATTTACCCAATGCTGAAGAGCGAACTGTTCCTGCGCTGGCAGACCGATGAGCTGCCGCAGCTGCTGACTGAACTCAGTCAGGAACTGGCGCGTCAGGGTCTGATTACGCTGGATGACGGCCAGCTGCGCTTTACGGCGGCTCGTTACCGTACGCTGCAGCTGCTGGCTGCCGGGGTGCGTGAAACGCTCCAGCGTTATGCCATTACCTTCTCAATTCTCAGCGCCAAACCAGCGATTAACCGCGGGACGCTGGAAAAAGAGAGCCGCACACTGGCGCAACGTCTGTCCGTGCTGCACGGTATCAACGCGCCGGAGTTCTTCGACAAAGCGGTCTTTACCTCGCTGGTACTGACGCTGCGTGATGAAGGATATATCAGTGACAGCGGCGATGCCGATGTGGCGCAGACGCTGGCAACCTGGCACATTCTGGCCGACCTGGTCACCAGCGACGTCCGCATGACCATTGAAAGCGCCGTGGCACACGACTGACACAACAAGCGTACAGTAAAAAGGCGACCTCATGAGGTCGCCTTTTTTATAGGTCAGGTCTGGTCCGATTCGCTGTGAGACGGTGCCTGCTCAGGGAACACGGTCAGATCGGAAAGACGCAAAAGCGTCATCCCTGACTGCCCGGCTCGCGCCGTCCCTGCCGCAGGACGCTTTCCTCTTCTGCCCGTGTTCCCTGCGCGTTGAGCTTATCCATTGCTGTCGGATTCATCCTGCATCGGGTTTGGCGACCTCCCGAATCGCCTTTTTTGTGCCTGAATCCCCTATCAGAACAGCTGGCTGAACGGCGGCGTATTCATCAGTACGCCCAGGAACAGTACCAGCCCGACATAATTGTTGTTCAGGAAAGCCTTAAAGCAGGCGGGGCGCTCGCGCCGGGCAATCAGCTTCTGTTGATAAACGAACAGAGCAGCAGCCAGCATCAGCGTCCAGTAAAAGGCCGCGTTGAGTTGCAGCAGCATGCCGACCCACGCCATGAGCAGCAGCGTCGCCAGCTGCAGCAGACCAATGATCAACTTGTCGAAACGACCAAACAGAATTGCGGTCGATTTGACGCCAATCTTCAGATCATCGTCACGATCCACCATCGCATAGAGAGTGTCATAGGCCACCGTCCAGCAGATGTTGGCGAAGAATACCAGCCAGCAGACAAGAGGTAAGGACTCACTAACTGCAGCCCAGGCCATGGGGATCGACCAGCCAAATGCAGCACCCAGCACCACCTGCGGCAGATGGGTATAGCGCTTCATAAACGGATAAACCCAGGCGAGCGCCAGACCCACCACTGAGAGCAATATCGTCATCAGGTTCATGGTCAGCACCAGCGCAAACGCCACCAGTGCCAGCACCGCGAACAGCAGTCTGGCTTCCCGGCTGGTGACCGCACCACTGGCTAAGGGCCGATGTTTCGTTCGCTCAACGTGTCCATCCACCTTACGATCGGCGAAGTCATTAATGACGCAGCGGCTGCACGCATGACGAAAACACCGGCAACAAACACCAGTAGCACCGGCAGCGGCGGGATCGCCATGTCAGCCAGCCATAACGCCCACAGAGTGGGCCACAACAGCAGTAAGGTACCGATCGGTTTATCAATGCGCATCAGGCGGCTGTAGGCCTGCCATTTATTGATATGTAAGCTCTTTTCCACCACAGAATTCCTCAGGCCAGGTCGCGGTAAAGCGGCGAAGCCGGTAAAAACAGTTCCGTCAGCAGCAGCGGTTTGCCGGAGAGCCGCAGACGCGAGCGGCGTCCCCACAGTGCATTAACGTTGCCCGGTTCGATAAAATCACGGGTCAGGGTTGAAGAGGAGAACAGATAACGGCCCAGCGGGCGCGTACCCAGTTGCTGCAGCATCGCTTCCGGGCCATTCAGGGTGCTTTCCGGCACCAGGGTGCGGCCAGCCAGCCAGGGCACGCCGTCGCCGAACAGCAGCACTTCGCGCAGCCAGAAGCGTTTATCGTCCGGTAACAGGGCCCGTTCATCGTCTAACTCGCTGGCGTCAATAAAACCTTCACGTATCGGCTCTACCGTCACCTGCTGGCAATGCTGCTCGAAACGGCGGGTCATGGAATCTTCTTCCATCAGCCAGTCAAGCAATGACGGCGTAAGTGTGGCCTGCGTCGGTGAAAGCCAGTTGAGGGTACGTAATAAGCTGAGCGCGTCTTGCGACATAGCACCACTCCCAATAATTTTCAGGGCGTCAGTTTAACGCAGAGTCGCGCGATGAACACCTGCCGTCGTTGCAGACGGCAGCGTGTTTATTCGCGTTTCAGGCGGTTGCTGTTTGCCAGCCACAGCGTCACAACCAGAATCAGGATTGCGGCGGAATAGCAGAGGGTATCGAAGGGATTTTTATGATCGACAATAATCAGACGGATAATCGCGGTGATACCAATATAGACAAAATAGCGTAACGGGAAGTGGTAGCCAGACTGAAAATACTTAACAATCAACGCAATAAATTCAAAATAGAGGAAATAGATTACAATCCCCTCGATTAGCAGGTAGGAAGACGACTCTTCACCGGTACTGAAAAGTACGTTCGCCAGGTGAATGGTTTCTTTGCCGAGAAAGACGATCAGGATAATCGCCAGGCTAAGCAGGCCCAGATTCAGCACCCATTGCAGCACGGTCGCAAGGTGGCGGGCCAGCGGATTTTTGTCACTCATGTAGCGCCTCAGAAGAGAGTTATTAGCGGTCGCTATCATGCGTGAGTGTGACCTGAATCACAATATGGCGCTTATGCTTCGACATCAACACACAGCGCATCGTAGCGCCAGTATTCGCAGTCGCAATCTATAACCTGCTTTTGCCGATCGCGGTTAATCCGGGTAATCAGCAAACCCGGACTGCCAGGAGCGACATTCAGCGCTGGCGCAGCCACCTCTGGCAAAGGACCGGGCAGAATGGTAAAGCGCGCGCCGCCGTAGCGAATGCCGTAACGCTGGTCATAAAGATCGGTCAGTGAACGGGTGAGATCTTCATCGAGCAGGCCGGGGAAAAAACGCGGGTTAAGGTAGTGCTCCACATACAACACCGCGCGACCGTCAATGCGCCGCAACCGGCGAATGCGGTATACCGGAGTTCCGGGAGGCAGCAGCAGCGCTGTCGCTATCGCGCCCTGCACCCCGACCTGTTCAGCCGCAATCACCTCGGTGGTCGCCTGGCGCCCCTGCTCGCTCGCCATGGCATGAAAATGGCTGTGATGCAGCGGATTGTAGATCAGCCGTGGCGGCGCAATAAACCAGCCACGACGCAGCTCACGATAGATCACGCCCTGCGCCTCCAGCTTGCCTAAGGCTTCACGCAGGGTAATGCGGGTGGTACTGAACGCCTCGCTCAGGGCGCGTTCCGCAGGCAGCCGCCGGCCGCTGAACTCACCCGCCTGAATGCGGCTGAGTAAGGCGCTGGCGATCACGTCCGCCGTTTTGAGTGCTATCGACTCCACAACAGTAGCCTCATTTTGGTGCGATTCCGCACTGTGACCGTTCAGATACGCGTCTCAGCCCTTGCCAGCAACTGGCGGAGGGTGAGCGTCTGCCTTCCGTCATCCCCGCACGGCATCGCTTTGTCATAAATCGTTCATATACAGGGGCTACATTGGCTCGGTTCTTGCTGGACTAGTCCAGTCAGGCCCATCAACTTACACCCGGAGCAACTGAGATGAAAGCGTTTATCGCCTCTGTAGTAGCCAGTGCTGTAGTGCTCGCCCTGCCCGTTGCGCAGGCCGCCGATAACGACCTTGCCGCGCTGGAAAAAGCCGCACGCAGTGAAGGTCAGATTAACAGCGTCGGCATGCCGGACAGCTGGGCCAACTGGAAAGATACCTGGAACGATATCAGCAGCAAATATGGCCTTAAACACAGCGACACCGATATGTCATCGGCCCAGGAGCTGGCGAAATTTGATGCTGAGAAAGAGAACGCCAGCGCCGATATCGGCGATGTCGGCGCGGCATTCGGTCCGGTAGCGGTGGCGAAAGGCGTCGCTCAGCCTTATAAACCCACGCACTGGGATCAGATCCCCGACTGGGCCAAAGATAAAGAGGGGAACTGGGCGCTGGCCTATACCGGCACCATCGCCTTCCTGATCGACAAGCAGCAGGTGAAAGATATCCCGCACAGCTGGGCCGATCTGAAAAAAGGTAAGTATGTGGTTACTATCGGTGACGTGGGCGTGGCTGCTCAGGCGGCGAATGGCGTACTGGCAGCAAACTACGCGTTAGGCGGCGATGAGAAGAACCTGAAACCGGCGCTGGCCTTCTTTGCCGACCTGGCTAAACAGGGTCGTCTCGGCGTCACCGATCCGGTGATTGCCAACATCGAAAAAGGTGAAGTTCAGATGGCGGTAGTGTGGGACTTTAACGGCCTCAACTATCGCGACCAGATCGACAAAAATCGCTACGAAGTGGTGATCCCGTCAGACGGCTCTGTCACCTCCGGCTACACCACCATCATCAACAAATATGCGAAACACCCTAACGCCGCCAAACTGGCGCGCGAATATATTTTCTCAGACCAGGGTCAGATCAATCTGGCGAAGGGTTACGCCCGTCCGATTCGTGCTGAACATCTGACGCTGCCAGCCGACGTTCAGGCCCGTCTGCTGCCGCAGTCTGAATACAAAAATGCCCGTCCAATTCAGGATCAGGCCGCCTGGGATAAATCCTCGAAAATGCTGCCGCGTCTGTGGCAGGAAAACGTCGTTATCAATATGCAGCAGTAAAGCGCGGCAAGGAGAACGCAATGAAGACTATCCTGGTGGTGCTGGACGGGTTGAGCAATCAGGTGGCGCAATATGCCATGGGTTATCTGCACGCCGAGTGTGCCCAGGGCAACGGTCACTATTATCGTCTGACCTGTGAACTTCCTTCGCTGTCGCGCCCGCTATATGAGTGCATTCTGACCGGGGTTCCGCCGGTCAGAAGCGGCATTATTCATAACGGCGTCAACCGATTAAGCCGCGAGCGCAGCGTATTTCACTATGCGCGTGCTGCCGGGCTGACGACCGCGGCGGCGGCTTACCACTGGGTGAGTGAACTCTATAACCGGACGCCCTTTGTTCCGGCGCGCGATCGTCATACCGACGCGCCGGAACTGCCGATTCAGTATGGGCATTTCTACTCTGACGACAGCTATCCCGACTCCCATCTTTTTGAAGATGCCGAAAGCCTGCGGCTGCGCCATGACCCGGACTTTCTGCTGATTCATCCGATGAACATCGATGATGCCGGCCATCAATCCGGCCTCTCCTCCGCGCAATACCGCAACCGGGCGCGCATCGCCGACGGCCTGCTTTCGCTCTGGATGCCAGACTGGCTGGCTGCAGGCTATCAGGTGATTGTGACCGCCGATCATGGCATGAACGACGATCGCTCCCACGGCGGTATCCTGCCGGAAGAGACCCAGGTGCCGCTGTTTGTGTTTGGTGCGGCGTTCTCGCAGCAACCTGATCTGCTGCCGCAGCAGACTGACCTGTGTGGCACCCTGTGCGAACTGCTCGGCGTCGCGCACGATAAACCGCTCTGTCGCGGGCTGCTGGCGGAGCGGCGACTATGAAGGGAAGAGGACTAGCCCTGTTACTGCTGCTGCCTTTTATCCTGTTCTGGGTCGCCTTTCAGCTGGCACCGCTGTTGTGGATTGCCATCAACAGCTTCTGGAGCGAAATGAACACCCGCTGGGGCTGGGATAACTACTACGATATTCTGACTTCACCCTTCTATCTGCAGGCATTTCGCTTTTCGCTGGATATCTCTTTCTGGTCAAGCGTCTATGGCTTGCTGATTGCGCTGCTGACCGGCTATTCGCTGCATCAGCTCGGCGGCGGTCGCCTGCAGCGTTTCCTGATCTCGTTCACCAACATGACCAGCAACTTTGCCGGCGTGCCGCTGGCGTTCGCCTTTGTGATCCTGCTGGGGCTGAACGGTTTTCTGACCCTGCTGCTGCGCCACTATGGCGTCATTGACGCGTTCAGGCTGTTTTCGCGCAACGGCATGGTGCTGGTTTACACCTGGTTCCAGATCCCGCTGGGCGTGCTGCTGCTCTATCCGGCGTTTGACGGGCTGAAACGCGAGTGGCAGGAGTCCGCCGCCCTGCTGGGCGCCAGCCGCTGGCGCTACTGGTGGCACATCGGCCTGCCGATTCTGTTTCCGGCGCTGCTGGGAACCTTTGTCATTCTGCTGGCGAATGCGCTGGGGGCCTACGCCACCATTTATGCTCTCACCACCGGTAACTTTAACGTGGTGCCGGTGCGTATCGCTGCGCTGGTGTCAGGGGATATCTCGCTCGATCCCAACACCGGCAGCGCACTGGCGATGTTGCTGGTAGCCATTATGGCGCTGATCACGCTGGTACAGCAGTATCTGGTGCGCCGTAGCTACCTCAATGCGAAACAGCCATGAAAGGAGCCGTCATGTCCCGCGCCGAACATCTCTATCATCGGGTGATGGTCTGGTTACTGTTTATCGTGCTGGCCCTGCCACTGCTGGCGACGCTGCTCTATGCGCTGTCGTCTGACTGGAGTAATACCCTTCTGCCGCAAGGCTACACGCTGAAATGGTTTATCCAGCTGTGGGGCGATGGCCGGTTTCTGACGGCCCTGGGTCATTCCCTGCTGATCTGCTTTGGTGCCCTGCTGTTCTCGCTGATACTGGTGCTGCCTGCGATGTTTGTAATCGCTTACTACTATCCCCGGCTGGATGTAGTGATGAACATCCTGATCCTGATGCCGTTCGCTGTTCCGCCGGTGGTCTCCTCGGTGGGATTGCTGCAACTTTACTCTTCGTCTCCGCTGATGCTGACCGGCACGCCGTGGATCCTGATCGGCTGTTATTTCACTATCGCCCTGCCGTTTATTTACCGTGCGCTGGCCAACAATATGCAGGCGATCAACCTGAAAGAGCTGATCGATGCCGCCCAGTTGCTGGGAGCCAGTACCTGGCAGGCGGCGCTGTGGGTGGTGCTGCCGAATCTGCGTAAAGGGATGCTGATTGCGGTCCTGCTCTCTTTCTCCTTTCTGATCGGTGAATTTGTCTTTGCCAATCTGCTGGTCGGTAACCGCTACGAAACCCTGCAGGTTTACCTTTTTAATATGCGTAATGGCAGTGGTCACTTCACCAGCGCGCTGGTGATCTCCTACTTCTTTGTGGTGCTGCTGGTCACCTGGCTGGCCAATGCCCTGAATCCGGAACGAGGCTGAGAATGAGCTACCTTGAGGTCAGACAGCTGAATAAGCGCTATGGACCGACGACGATATTCGAACAGATCGATTTCAGTGCCGACGAAGGGGAATTTGTGACCCTGCTTGGCCCCAGCGGCTGCGGCAAATCGACGCTGCTGCGCTGTCTGGCCGGTTTAACCGGGGTCGACAGCGGCGAGATTGTTATCGCGGGCAAAGATATCGTGCCGCTGGCCCCGCAGAAGCGCGCCATCGGCATGGTATTTCAAAGCTATGCGCTGTTTCCCAATATGACGGTGGAGAAAAACGTCGCATTTGGCCTGAAGATGCAGAAGTTACCGGAAGCGCAAATCCGCCAGCGGGTGCAGGAGGTACTGGAACTGGTCGAACTGACCGATTATGCGCGCCGCTATCCGCATCAGCTGTCGGGGGGACAGTGTCAGCGTGTGGCGCTGGCACGATCGCTGGTGACCCGTCCGCGCCTGCTGCTGCTGGATGAGCCGCTATCAGCGCTGGATGCGCGCATCCGCCGTCATCTGCGCGATCAGATCCGGCGTATCCAGCGCGAGCTGAAGCTCACCACCCTGTTCGTCACCCACGATCAGGAGGAAGCGCTGACCTTATCGGACCGCATTGTGCTGATGAACCGCGGCAAAATTGTGCAGAATGGCGATGCCGAAGCGCTCTATACCCAGCCGGTCGATCTGTTTGCCGCGGGTTTTATTGGCAACTACAACCTGCTGAGCGCCGAACAGGCGACGCAGTTAACCGGCCAGCCGTACCACAGCCAGGTGGCTATTCGTCCTGAGTCGATGCAGTTCATCGCGCCGGGGCTTGGCATTCCGGCCGAAATCCTCAGCCACAGCCTGCTCGGTAATGTGATTCGCTATCGTATCCGGGCGCAGGGCGTGGAACTTGCTGTTGATGTGCTGAACCGATCTGCCGCCGATTTACACCCCGCTGGCCAGCAGATTGGTCTACAGTTAGAGATGTCGGCTTTGCGCCAGGTGGCTTAAAAAACAGGAAAAAATCACGCAAAGCCCGGCAATCCCCTTCACAGATTGCACTCTCCGTCAGGCTGGCAGTCTGTGCTGCTTAAAGCCTGATGGTCGAGGAGCATCGCGACGTGTTAACCCTGCTTAATTTACTCTCTGCGGTAGCCCTGCTGGTGTGGGGAACTCATATTGTGCGTACCGGCATTATGCGGGTCTACGGTGCCGATCTGCGTCGGGTACTGAGCCGCAGCGTAGAGAAAAAACCGATGGCGTTTCTGGCTGGCATCGGCGTCACCACGCTGGTACAGAGCAGTAATGCCACCACGCTGCTGGTGACCTCCTTTGTGGCGCAGAATCTCGTCAGTCTGACGCCCGCGCTGGTGGTGATACTCGGCGCGGATGTCGGCACCGCCATCATGGCGCGTATTCTGACCTTTGATCTCTCCTGGCTATCACCGCTGTTCATCTTCTTTGGCGTGGTCTTTTTTCTCAGCCGCAAGCAGACGCGGGCCGGTCAGCTTGGCCGGGCCAGTATCGGCCTGGGGTTGATCCTGCTGGCGCTGCAGCTGATTGTCGAAGCCGCCCGGCCGATTACCCAGGCCTCCGGCGTACAGGTGCTGTTCTCCAGTCTGACCGGCGATATTATGCTGGACGCGCTGATCGGCGCAGTCTTTGCCATTATCAGCTACTCCAGCCTGGCGGCCGTGCTGATTACCGCCACGCTCACCGCCACCGGCGTGATTTCGTTTAAAGTGGCGCTCTGTCTGGTGATAGGGGCCAATCTCGGTAGTGGCTTACTGGCGATGATTAACGCCAGCGGCTCTAACGCGGCGGGCAAGCGTGTGGCCCTTGGCAGTTTGCTGTTTAAGCTGATTGGCTGCGCGCTGATCCTGCCGTTCGTTAATCTGGTGGCGGACTGGCTGGATAAGCTGCCGGTCAACGACGAAGAGCTGGTGATCTTCTTCCACGTGTTTTACAACCTGATCCGCTGTGTGGCGATGGTGCCGTTTGCCGACCTGATGGCGCGCCTGTGCCGCCGGCTCATTTCTGACGACGTTGAAAACGATCTGCACCTGAAGCCGAAACATCTCGACCGCAGCGCACTCGATACCCCGGCGCTGGCGCTGGTCAACGCCGCCCGGGAGGCGTTGCGCATGGGTGATGTGCTGGAACAGATGCTGGAAGCCTTTAATAAAGTGGTGCACGGTGAGCCGCGCGAAGAGCGCACGGTGCGGCGGCTGGATGATGATGTCGATGTGCTCTACACCGCCATTAAACTCTACCTGGCGCGCATGCCGAAAGAGGATCTGCCAGCGGAAGATTCACGCCGCTGGAGCGAAATCATTGAGATGTCACTCAACCTGGAGCAGGCGGGTGACATCATTGAGCGGATGAGCGGCGATGTGGCCGACAAATCGCTGGCAGCGGGTCGCGCTTTTTCCCCTGAGGGATTAAAAGAGCTGGAGACGTTACAGGAGTTGCTGATCGCTAACCTGAGAATGAGCCTGTCGGTGTTTCTTTCGCATGACGTCACCAGTGCCAAACGCCTGCGCCGCGCCAAACATCGCTTCCGCCTGATGATTCGTCGCTATTCGCATGCCCACGTTGACCGTCTGCATCAGCAGAACGTGCAAAGCATTGAGACCAGTTCTTTGCATCTGGGCTTACTCGGCGATATGAAACGCCTGAATTCGCTGTTTTGCAGCGTCGCCTATACCGTGCTGGAGCAGCCGGACGATGAGCGCGATTACGAGTAATGGAGGTTCAGGCGACGGGTTGCGCCGGGAGATGAGCTTCCCGGCGCGGCATGATGCTAACCTGCGGCGCCTGACTTATTTCTTCTTAATCGGCTTGCCTGACCAGTAACCGGCCAGCAACGAGCCGGAGAGGTTGTGCCAGACCGAGAACAGTGCGCCAGGCAGCGCGGCCAGCGGCGAGAAGTAGAGTTTACCCAGCGTGGCTGCCAGGCCGGAGTTTTGCATCCCCACTTCCAGTGCCAGCGTGCGACAGGTTGACTCATCAAAGCCAAACAGCTTGCCGCCCCAGTAGCCGCCGAGCAGGCCAATCGCGTTGTGCAGGATCACTGCCGCGATCACCATTAATCCGACCGATCCGATAAAGCCCTGACTGCCCGCCACTACCGCGCTGATGATCAACAGAATGCAGACCATGGAGAACGCCGGTAGCCAGGGTTCGACCCGGCGTACCACGCTGTTCATGCTGTGGTGAATGATCAGACCGAGGCTGATGGGGATCACCACGATCTTCACGATACTCAGCAGCATCCCCACCACATCCACCTGAATATGGGTATCAACATAGAAACGGGTTAACAGCGGCGTCGCGAACACCCCGACCAGCGCGGAAACAGAGGAGATGGTGACCGACAACGCGACGTCGCCCTTCGCCAGATAGATCATCACGTTACTGGCAGTACCGCTGGCAACGCTGCCCACCAGAATCATGCCAGCGGCTAAATCGGGCGGCATATGAAACAGTTTCGCTAATCCCCATGCGGCCAGAGGCATCACCAGATAGTGCAGAAAAGTACCGGCAATTACCGGCGCAGGTCGGGTCAGCACCCGTTTAAAATCGTCGATATTTAACGTGACACCCATGCCGAACATGATCAGCATCAGCAGGTAAGTGACCCACGGACCGATACCAAGAAATGTCGCGGGAGAGAAATAGGCGGCGACAGATAACAGCACGGCCCACAGCGGGAACAGGCGGGTGACGGTGGCGAGCATGACCAGACTTCCTTATAAGAATGTTATGTTTTGCAGATTTGCCATAGAGTTACGCCAGACAGGAACGACTGCACAAGCGAAGGCGGGATCATAACATTTCGTTATCACGGCGTAAGGCGCAGATGGGGTCAGAGAGGAAAATGCGGATCGACTGCTGCCGATCCGCCAATAATTAAAGAAATTACGCTGCTTTTTCGTCTAAAACGCGGTAGATCACACCACCCATCACGGCACCGATAACCGGCATCAGCCAGAACATCCACAGCTGGGACAGCGCCCAGTCGCCCTGAAACAGCGCGACGGCGGTACTGCGCGCCGGGTTGACTGAGGTATTGGTCACCGGAATGCTGATCAGATGGATCAGAGTCAGCGCCAGACCGATGGCGATTGGGGCAAACCCTTTGGGCGCACGCTGGCTGGTCGCCCCCATAATGACAATCAGGAAAACCGCCGTCAGGATGCCTTCGGTGATCATACCTGCCATCAGGCTAAAGCCGCCAGGGGAGTGCTCACCGTAGCCATTCGCCGCAAATCCGCTGGCGGCAGCGTTAAAGTCGCCTTTGCCGCTGGCGATCAGATACAGCACGGCGCCTGCCGTAATGCCGCCCACCAGCTGGGCGATGATGTAAGGGATGACATGTGACGCCGGAAACCGTCCGCCCGCCAGCAGGCCCAGCGTCACCGCCGGATTAAAATGACCACCGGAAATATGCCCGACTGCACAGGCCATCACCAGCACGCTCAGCCCGAACGCCAGCGCCACGCCCATAAAACCGATACCCAGGCCGGGGAAGGCGGCCGACAGCACCGCACTACCACAACCGCCCAGTACCAGCACGAAGGTGCCCAGCGCCTCTGCCACTAACCTTTTCATGTTATTTCCTAAAAATGGGTGAATTGATTCAGCGGCGGGATTATAGATCTGCGAAATAGCAGCGCAACGGCAGTACACAAAATGCGCGGAGAAAGGCAGTTTCATTTGAGAACGAAGCGGGCTAACTCTTTATATTTTATCAGTTAAAATCAGGGGGGCTTATCGTGGGGAGGGGCTGGTTTGCCGATCGCACAGAAGCGGCCGGCAAACCGGTCAGCAATTATTCGAACAGATTGTGATGCAGGGTACGGACCACGCTTTCCGCGTCCGTGCCAGGCACCAGGAAGCAGAGGTTGTAGCTGCTGGCGCCGTAGCAAATCATCCGCAGGTTAAACGGCTCCAGCACGCCGAACACCTCTTTACCAACGCCACAGGCTTTCGACAACTGGTTGCCGATAATCGCCACCAGTGCCAGATCCTCTTCGACTTCAACCCGACACAGCGACGAAAGCTCAGTCAGCAGCGCCTGAGTCAGCAGGCTATCGCCGGTTGAGGTGGAACCGGTGGTGTCGAGCGTCAGCGCCACGCTGACTTCAGAGGTGGTAATCAGATCTACAGATATATTGTGGCGCGCCAGAATATTAAACAGTTCGGCGAGAAAGCCTGGGGTGTGCAGCATATTCAGGCTGTGCAGCGTTAACAGCGTCTGCTTGCGGCGTAACGCCAGCGCACGAAACAGCGGAGGATTGCGGGTTTCGTTGCAGACGCGAGTCCCGCCTGCTGCCGGATCTTTGCTGGAGCCGACAAACACCGGAATATCACAGCGCACCGCCGGCAGCAGCGTGGCCGGATGCAGCACTTTGGCACCAAATGTCGCCATTTCAGCGGCTTCTTCAAAAGTAATTTCATCAATACGTTTGGCGGTTGGTACCACGCGTGGATCGGTGGTATAGATGCCTGGCACGTCCGTCCAGATATCCACCCGTGCCGCCTTCAACGCTTCGCCCAGCAGCGCCGCGGTGTAATCACTGCCGCCACGCCCTAAGGTGGTGGTGCGGCCTTTACTTTCACTGCCGATAAAGCCCTGAGTAATCACCAGCGCCTGTTCTACGCGCGGCTGCAGCTGAGCAAGCGCCAGCTCCGCCAGCAACGTCACGTCCGGCTCTGCCCGGCCAAAACGGTCATCGGTGCGCAGCACTTTACGCACGTCGAACCACTCGGCATTGACCTGGCGCTCACGCAGAATTTCGACAAACAGCAGCGACGACATCAGCTCGCCATGGCTGACCAGCTCATCGGTCAGCGCATGGGAGGTCGCCAGCGAGGCGGCTTCAGACAGCATGGCGATGTTATCGATCATCCGATCGATTTCATCGCGGATCACGTCGGGGCGCTGCAGACGGTCGATAATGGCATACTGGATACGGCGGATATCATCCAGCAGGACGGCACGCTCTGGCAGCGGCTGACCTTCCGCCAGCGCCACCAGCAGATTGGTAATGCCGGCCGAAGCGGAGAGCACCACCAGACGGGTACCGGCATCCTTCAGCACCACGTCGGCGCTGCGGTTCATCGCATCAAAATCGGCAACGCTGGTGCCGCCAAATTTTGCCACAATCAGTGTTTGAGACATGTATGACCTCGTGTCAGGTTATCTTGTTCTCGCCGGCGATAATGCGGTCGGGAAACATTTTTTCAGCCAGGCACAAGGAAAGAGCAGAAACGGGCAGACCAGATCGGGTAGACGAGTCACCCAGAAGCGCCCCACCTTGCGAAACGTCCGACTGTGGACGTTTCTGGTGACAACCCAGAGGATTCAGCCTCTGTAGCCGACAGGCAACACACCGCGTGTTAACCCACCTCGGCGTCGCTCCCCATCATGTGTTTTCACCGGATACGGTTCCTCCAACACACTGCCTGGGCGACGCGCCTCTTCTGGCTTGCGCACGGGTGCGCAAGTAGCCGCATACATTTATCGGTTTCTGACCCTGCTGTCAATCTCAGCGGCCGTCAGATTTTTGTTTTACGGCGCACCGTAAAACAAATTTACCCGCCGCACAGCGACCAGAATGCTAAAAGGCTTCAGCCAGTGCAGCAATCCCTGATACGGCACAAGGATTTATTGCCGCCTTCACGCCACACTTTTGCTGGGTGAAACAACAGGCGATTCGCACCAGCCAATGCTGGCGTGCCGCACAGACGCGCCATCGCCCGGGTCCGGCTTACGCGACGGCGGGTGACAAAATTTTTCCTTTCAGTAGCAACTGTGGTCATACTGAAACGCTAACCGGGTACGATGTGCCCCCGATGGAATGACGGTTCTTAATATCAACAAGAGTGTTGCCATGAAAAATATCAATCCGACACAAACCGCAGCCTGGAAAGCGCTGCAACAGCATTTTGAGCAGATGAAATCGGTGGAAATTGCCGACCTGTTTGCCCAGGATGCCGATCGTTTTGCCAAATTCTCTGCCACCTTTGATGATCAGATGCTGGTGGATTTCTCCAAAAACCGCATTACCCAGGAAACCCTCGACAAATTACAGGCGCTGGCGAAAGAGACCGATTTAAGCGGCGCGATTAAGTCTATGTTCTCGGGTGAGAAAATTAACCGCACCGAAGAGCGTGCAGTGCTACACGTTGCACTGCGCAACCGCAGCAACACGCCGATTCTGGTTGATGGCAAAGATGTGATGCCCGACGTGAATGCGGTGCTGGACAAGATGAAGGGCTTTTCAGAACGCATCATCGGCGGTGAATGGAAAGGCTATACCGGTAAAGCGATCACCGACGTGGTGAACATCGGTATCGGCGGTTCTGACCTCGGTCCTTTCATGGTGACGGAAGCGCTGCGTCCTTACAAAAACCACCTGAACATGCACTTTGTCTCCAACGTTGACGGCACCCATATCGCCGAAACGCTGAAAGATCTCAGCCCGGAAACGACGCTGTTCCTGGTGGCGTCAAAAACCTTCACCACTCAGGAAACCATGACCAATGCGCACAGCGCGCGCGACTGGTTCCTGAAAACGGCCGGTGACCAGCAGCATGTGGCGAAGCATTTTGCGGCGCTTTCGACCAATGCCAAAGCGGTCGGCGAATTTGGTATCGACACCAACAACATGTTCGAATTCTGGGACTGGGTTGGCGGTCGTTACTCACTGTGGTCAGCGATTGGTCTGTCGATCATTCTCTCCATCGGTTTCGATAATTTCGAACAGCTGCTGAGCGGCGCGCATGCGATGGACCAGCATTTCGCCAACACGCCGGCCGAACAGAACCTGCCGGTGCTGCTGGCGCTGATTGGCATCTGGTACAACAATTTCTTCGGTGCTGAAACCGAAGCGATTCTGCCGTATGACCAGTACATGCACCGCTTTGCCGCCTATTTCCAGCAGGGAAATATGGAGTCGAACGGCAAGTATGTCGATCGCGACGGCAATCCAGTGGATTACCAGACCGGCCCGATTATCTGGGGCGAACCGGGCACCAACGGCCAGCACGCGTTTTATCAGCTGATCCATCAGGGGACCAAGCTGGTGCCGTGTGACTTTATCGCGCCAGCAATCACCCATAATGCGCTGGCAGATCACCATCCAAAACTGTTGTCTAACTTCTTTGCACAGACCGAAGCGCTGGCGTTTGGCAAGTCACGCGAAGTGGTAGAGAAAGAGTTTACTGATGCGGGTAAATCGGCCGAGTCGGTGGCGCATATCGTCCCGTTCAAGGTCTTTGAAGGTAACCGTCCGACTAACTCCATCCTGCTGCGTGAAATCACGCCATACAGCCTCGGCGCGCTGATTGCGCTGTATGAGCACAAAATCTTCACCCAGGGGGCAATCCTGAATATCTTCACCTTCGATCAGTGGGGCGTGGAATTAGGTAAGCAGTTGGCAAACCGTATTCTGCCGGAGCTGGAAAATGACGAGAAAATTACCAGTCACGACAGTTCCACCAATGCCTTAATTAACCGCTATAAATCCTGGCGTTAAAATATCCGGGCGGCAGTCATGCCGCCTTTTTTTATCCTTTCCAGCCCGGATCAGGCAATTTATTCATGCTGACACTCCCGCTCCGGTTGGATAATTCTTAAAAGCACCTAAGATAATTCTGAACATCATCGTGATGATCCGCCAGTAACTCAGTTTAAAATGGACCTGAATCATGCACCAGCCATGGGTTAATGCTTGATTATTAATGGTATTAAAATTTAGCAATCCTGAGTAAATTCTGATTATTCTTATTCCGTACCAAACATTAGTAAAAAAGAACAATACGCTTTGCATCCGTTTCGCTAATAGTGAAATATCCGGCATTGCGGCGAAATATTCTGATATAAAAAGTTATTAAACCCAAACTGGCTTAATATCCCGCCATTTTTCCCTGCCCTTTAGCCTGCTTTTTCCGCTGCTGAACTCTGGTATTTTGTTGCCCTATACTGAACGCGCCCGCAATGGGACTGCCTGTGGCGTTTGCCGCGTTCTGCTCTGCGCGGTGAGTGTTGCGGGTCAGAGATCCTTCATTCACTCAATGCAGGAAATGTTGTTATGAAAAAAACTCTGGTTGCCGGTGCAGCCTTGATTTTCGTTGCTGTCTCTTCCAGTGCTTTTGCAGCGCCGGAAGAAGCGGGTGCCGCAGCTGGCGCGCAGGCGGGAGCTATCTCCGCTGGCACGTCAACCGCTGTCGGTATCGGCGCACTTGGCGCGTTAGTCGGGCTCGGCATCGCTGCTTCTGGCGGCGGTGACGGCGCAAATACCGGTACAACAACCACGACCACGACGAGTACCACTCGTTGATGGATATCCAGGGCGTTCGGGGACCAGACAGAGGCTGACCGGTAGCGGCGGAACCACTGACCACGGTGAGTGATCCGCTAAGCCATGCGGCCCGCTGCGCTGGAACGCGAATTCTGTGGGTATAGGACCTTTAAACATAACCACACGCCTGTGTGGTTATTTTTACTTTGGCATGACTTATCAGGGACACACAGTGCGCCAACTTCCTCTGCTGCTCGCTTGCCTGTTGCTGCAGGCCTGCACACAAACGCAAAAAGGCCTTGAACAGACCCTCATACTGGCCGTTAACGGTCCGGATGACGTTACCGTCACCGACCAGCAGGTCAACGCCCTGCCCTACGCCAGCCTCTACGCCCGCCTCAATGACGGCCCGCGAATCTTCGTGGTGCTTGGCTACAACGAGGCAGGTCAGCAAAAATGGGTGACGCAGGATCAGGCGATGCTGGTGACACAGCATGGTCGGCTGGTTAAAACTCTGGGGCTCCCTGACAACCTGCTAAGCGTCACTAATCTGCAGCAGGATCCGCTGGCGGACAGCCTGCACCTCCGCAACGGTGCCAGCTGGACCCGCATCGTGCAGTGGACCGAGCAGGGCAACGTCCGCGGCGGGACGGTTCGCTCCACCTTCCAGCGCGGCACCGATGAAGTGCTGACCGTGGCGGGTAACCGCATCGCCTGTCGCGTCTGGCATGAGCAGGTGAGTCTCGACAGCAGCAACCGCGAGTGGGAAAACACCTTCTGGATCGATAACAGCAGCGGCGATGTGGTGCAGGCCCATCAGATGCTGGCGGCTGATGCCTTCCCCGTAGAGACCACCATTCTGAAGCCGGCGAAATCATGAAAAAAATAACCTTTCTGCTGGCCGGATTGAGTCTGTTCAGCACCCCAGGCGCGCAGGCCGCTGCGCAGGTCACGGTTCATGCGCCACACAACGGTGCGCAGGCAGAACTCCGCCAGGTCGCCGATCTGGCGCAACTGGTCAGCCAGCCCGCACTTCAGCAATCGATCGACTGGCGCAGCAGCGTCATTGCGGAACGCGGCGCCAGCGCCGTCGCGCAGCAGCAGTATCAGCAGACGCTGGGTCAGTTACGCGCCTGGCGAGCCGACAGCAGTGGCGATCGTGCCGCCGCGATTGATGAAGTGATCCACCAGCTCAGTACGATAAAGGTCACCGGCCGTCAGTTTACCCCGCTCGATCCCGACTGGGTGCGTCTGCATCCGGCCGACAATCGCCGCCTTGAAGGCAGCTACGACCTCTATCTGCAAACCCGATCGGATTCCGTGTTACTGCTGGGTGTCATCACCGGCGCGGGTAAGGTGAGCTGGCAACCGGGCCGGTCGGTACGCGACTATCTGGCCGATCACGCACGCCTGTCTGGCGCGGAACGAAATTTTGTCACGGTTATCGCACCTTCGGGTGCGACGCAGCAGGTGCCGGTTGCTTACTGGAACCACCGTCACGCCGAAGTGGAGCCTGGCAGCATTATCTGGCTTGGCTTCTCATCGTGGAGCCTGCCCGGCGCCTATGACGATCTGAATAACCGCATCCTTTCCGTTCTGACTCACCGGATACCAGACTGATGAAAAAACGTTATCTCTTCAGCCTGCTGGCTGTTTCTGTGGCGACAGCCTGTCAGGCGCAGGCGGAAACCTGGCCCGCGCCGGTGGGACCTTCACAATCTGACTTCGGCGGCGTCGGCCTGATGCAGGTGCCAACGGCACGCATGGCCAGAGAGGGTGAGTTCAGCCTGAACGCGCGCGACAACGACCAGTACCGTTATTACTCTGCGTCGCTGCAATTGTTCCCGTGGCTGGAAACCACCGTGCGCTACACCGACGTGCGCACCCGCCAGTACAGCGCCGTGTCAGACTTCAGTGGCAACCAGAGCTACAAAGATAAAGCCTTCGATCTGAAGCTGCGTCTGTGGCAGGAAGGTTTCTGGCTGCCGGAAGTGGCAGTGGGTACCCGCGATCTTGGCGGTACCGGCCTGTTCGACAGCGAATATCTGGTCGCCAGCAAAGCCTGGGGTCCGTTTGATTTTACGCTCGGCCTCGGCTGGGGTTATCTCGGCAACAGTGGCACGGTTAAGAACCCGTTCTGCTCCTACAGCGACAGCTACTGTCAGCGTCCGCGGGTCGGCGAAGCCGGCTCGATCAATGGCTCGCAGATGTTCCATGGCCCGACAGCCTTCTTTGGCGGCGTCGAATATCAGACGCCGTGGCAGCCGCTACGGCTGAAGATGGAGTACGAAGGCAACGATTATCAGGATGATTTCGCCGGCCGGCTGACGCAGAGCAGTAAGGTCAACGTCGGAGCGATCTATCGCGTCACCGACTGGGCAGACATCAATGCCAGCTACGAGCGCGGCAACACCTTTATGTTTGGTGTGACCATCCGTACCAACTTTAACGACTTGCGCCAAACGCACATCGACAGTGAGAAACCGGCCTATAACCCGCAGCCTCAGCCGAAGCTGCTGGAGCCGACCGTGGTCGGTAATCAGCTGACTGAGCTGAAGTACAATGCGGGACTCAACGGCCCACGTATTCAGACTAAAGGCCACACGCTGTATGTTTCCGGCGAACAGACCAAATATCGCGACACCCGGGAAGGGGTCGATCGCGCTAACCGCATCGTCATGAATCACCTGCCAGCGGACATCGATACCATCAGCGTCACCGAGTCCCGCTTCAATATGCCGCAGGTCACCACCGTGACGCCGGTTGCCAGCCTGCATAATACGCTGGCCGGTTATCCGCTGGGCCATGAAAAGCCGCTGCAGCAGACGCGTGAAAATCCGGTCGATCCCGGTCAGACCGAACAGGGGATGTTTATTCGTAAAGATCGCCTGAACTACAGTCTGTCGCCGGTGCTCAATCAGTCGGTGGGCGGCCCGGAAAGCTTCTACATGTATCAGGTTGGCGTAATGGCTAACGCTGATTACTGGCTGACCGATCACCTGCTGGTGGGAGGTAGCCTGTTCGGCAACCTTGCCAACAACTATGACAAGTTCAACTATAACGGCGCACCGGCGGATTCCAGCCTGCCTCGCGTACGCACCCATATCCGCGACTACGTTGAGAACAACGTCTACGTCAACGACCTGCAGGCCAACTATATGGGCCACCTCGGTAATGGCTTCTATGGTCAGCTATATGGCGGTTATCTTGAGACGATGTATGGCGGCGTGGGCGGCGAGCTGCTCTATCGTCCGGTCGATGCTAACTGGGCGGTGGGCGTTGATGCCAACTATGTCCGGCAGCGTGACTGGGACAACATGATGGAGTTTACCCGTTACAAAGCCTCAACCGGCAACCTGACCGCTTACTGGCGTCCGTGGTTCATGCAGGATGTGCTGGTGAAAACCAGCGTCGGTCAGTATCTGGCGAAAGATAAAGGCGTCACGGTCGATGTGTCGAAGCGCTTCGACAGCGGTGTAATGGTCGGTGTCTATGCCACCAAAACTAACGTGTCGTCTGAAGAGTATGGCGAAGGTGACTTTACCAAAGGGTTCTACATCTCCATCCCGATGGATCTGTTCACCGTGACCCCAACCCGCGGTCGTGCGCAGGTCAACTGGGTGCCGCTGACGCGTGATGGCGGTCAGATGCTGGGTCGTAAGTACCAGCTGTATGATTTGACCTCCGATCGCGATGCGCGATTCAACTAAGCAGGACGTGGCCTCAGGGCCGTTTCATGCGGTGGCCAGACGTATGCGCCCTGAGCCTGCTTAGGGAACCCGGTCAGATCGGGTTCCCTGCGGGTTGAGTTAGTTCATTGCGACCAGATTCACCCGGATTAGGGTTTGTCAGCAGTCTGAAGCGGCCATCGGGCCGCTTTTTTATTTAGTCCGCGTCGTAGCCGAGATTCGGTGCCAGCCAGCGCTCGACCTCGGTCACTGACATCCCTTTACGTGCCGCATAATCCTCCACCTGGTCGCGCTGAATCTGTGCAACAGCGAAGTAGCGGCTATCAGGATGGCTGAAATACCAGCCGGAGACCGCTGCGCCTGGCCACATGGCAAAGGATTCGGTCAGCTGCATACCGGTCTGCGTTTCCACATCCAGCAGGGTCCAGATCGCCGCTTTCTCGGTGTGCTCCGGACAGGCCGGATAGCCTGGTGCCGGACGTATGCCCTGATAATTTTCGCGAATCAGCTCTTCGTTACTGAGGTTTTCGTTGGGCGCGAAGCCCCAGATGACTTTACGCACCCGCTCATGCAGATATTCCGCAAAGGCTTCGGCCAGCCGGTCAGCCAGCGCTTTCACCATGATCTTGTTGTAGTCGTCATGCTGACGATCGTACGCCTCTGCCAGCGCATCCTCTTCCAGCCCGCCGGTCACCGCGAAGGCACCGAGATAGTCCGCTTTGCCGCTCGATTCAGGTGCCACAAAGTCCGCCAGGCAGTAGTTGGCGAAGTCGCTTTTTTCGGTCTGCTGACGTAAGTGATGACTCACGACCCGTACCTCGCTGCGGCGCTCATCGCGATAGATCTCGATGTCATCGCCAACCCGGTTAGCCGGGAAAATACCGACTACACCGCGCGGTTTGAGCAGCGCCTGCTGACTTAGCTGATCCAGCATTGCATTGGCATCGGCGAACAGACGCTGCGCCTCTTCTCCTACCACTTCATCCTCAAGGATGCGCGGGTATTTACCGGCCAGCGACCAGGTCATAAAGAATGGCGTCCAGTCAATGTAGTTACGCAGCGTTTCAATACTGGCCTCGACCTGACTCACCCCGAGACGATGCGGCACCGGCGGCGTATAGCTCTGCCAGTCAATCGAGGTGGCGTTGTCGCGGGCTGCCTGCAATGACACCGGCGGGGTCCGCGGTTTTTTACGCGCGTGCTGGATACGCACGGTTTCGTACTCTTTGCGGGTCCGCGCCACAAAATCCTCTTTCAGCGTGGCGGAAAGCAGTGAAGAGACCACGCCAACGGTGCGTGAGGCGTTCTGCACGTAGACCGTCGGCCCGCTGTAGTTCTGCTCAATCTTCACCGCCGTATGCGCTTTAGAGGTGGTTGCGCCGCCGATCAGCAGCGGTAAAGTGAAGCCCTGACGCTCCATCTCTTTCGCCATATTGACCATTTCATCCAGCGATGGGGTAATCAGGCCAGACAGACCAATGATGTCGGCATTCACTTCACGCGCCGTTTTCAGGATCTTCTCGCCCGGCACCATCACGCCGAGGTCAATAATTTCATAGTTGTTGCATTGCAGCACCACGCCAACGATATTCTTTCCGATGTCGTGGACATCACCTTTCACCGTGGCCAGCACGATTTTGCCGTTGCTGCGCCCCGCCTCTTTACTGGCTTCGATAAACGGCTCCAGATAGGCCACTGCCTGCTTCATGACGCGCGCCGATTTCACCACCTGCGGCAGGAACATCTTGCCTTCGCCAAACAGATCGCCGACCACGTTCATGCCGGACATCAGCGGGCCTTCAATTACTTCTATCGGACGTGGCACCTGCTGACGCGCCTCTTCGGTATCCTGCTCAATAAATTCGGTAATGCCTTTAACCAGCGAATATTCCAGCCGCTTCACCACGTCCCAGCTGCGCCACTCCGCCAGCTGTTTCTCCTGGGAGCCGTCACTTTTGCCGCCGCGGTATTTTTCCGCCAGATCCAGTAACCGCTCGGTGCCGTCATCACGCCGGTTAAGAATCACATCCTCTACCGCGTCGCGCAGTTCCGCCGGCAGATCGTCATAAATCGCCAGCTGACCGGCGTTGACGATACCCATATCCATGCCTTTACGGATGGCGTAGTAGAGGAATACCGCGTGTATCGCTTCGCGCACCGGATCGTTGCCGCGGAACGAAAATGACACGTTGGAGACGCCGCCGGAGATCATCGCATGGGGCAGTTCGCGCTTGATATCCTCACAGGCACCGATGAAATCCATCGCGTAGTTGTTGTGTTCATCAATGCCGGTCGCCACCGCAAAAATGTTGGGATCGAAGATGATATCTTCCGGCCGGAAACCGACCTGCTCGGTCAGGATGCGGTAGGCGCGGCGACAAATCTCAATCTTGCGGGCGCGGGTATCCGCCTGGCCCACCTCATCAAATGCCATCACCACCATCGCCGCGCCGTAGCGGCGAACCTGCCGCGCATGATGAATAAAGGCCGCTTCACCCTCTTTCATCGAGATGGAGTTAACGATGCCTTTACCCTGAATGCACTGCAGCCCTTTTTCGATCACCTCCCACTTTGAGGAGTCGATCATGATCGGGACGCGGGCAATATCTGGCTCACCGGCAATCAGATTGAGGAAGCGTACCATCGCCGCTTCGGCGTCGAGCATCCCCTCATCCATATTGATGTCGATGATCTGCGCACCGCTTTCAACCTGCTGCAGCGCCACTTCCAGCGCTTCGTTATATTTCTCTTCTTTAATCAGCCGCTTGAATTTTGCCGAACCGGTGACGTTGGTCCGTTCGCCGACGTTAACAAACAGCGATTCTGCGGTAATGTTGAGCGGCTCAAGGCCCGCCAGACGACAGGCAACCGGGATCGTCGGCAGTTTACGCGGAGCAACGCCCTCAACGGCCGCCACCATGGCGGCGATGTGCTGCGGAGTAGTGCCGCAACAGCCACCGATAATATTCAGAAAACCCGAGGTCGCCCATTCACCTATCTGCTGCGCCATCAGCTCCGCATCCAGATCGTATTCGCCAAAAGCATTGGGTAAACCAGCGTTGGGGTGCGCCGTGACATAGCCTTCAGCAATGCGTGACAGCTCCGCCACATATTGACGCAGCTCGTCCGGCCCGAGGGCACAGTTCAGGCCAAAGGAGAGCGGCTCAGCGTGCCGCAGCGAGTTGTAAAAGGCCTCGGTGGTCTGGCCGGAGAGCGTCCGGCCGGAGGCATCGGTGATGGTGCCGGAGATCATCAGCGGTAGCGCTACGCCGAGCGCTTCCATCTCGGTCTGAACCGCATAGATCGCTGCTTTGGCGTTCAGGGTATCAAACACCGTTTCAATCATGATGAGGTCGCAACCACCTTCCACCAGCGCGCGGGTCGATTCGCGGTAGGCCTCCACCAGCTGATTAAAGGTGACGTTACGGTAGGCAGGATCGTTAACATCGGGTGAGATCGAGCAGGTACGGTTTGTTGGCCCCAGCACGCCGGCGACGTAGCGCGGGCGATCCGGCGTTTTTGCCGTCCATTCATCGGCGCAGGCGCGCGCCAGACGGGCAGCCTCGTAGTTGATCTCCGCCGATAACGCTTCCATCTGGTAATCCGCCATCGCAATGGTGGTGGCGTTAAAGGTATTGGTTTCGAAAATATCGGCACCGGCAGCCAGATAGGCGTCGTGGATCTCGCGGATCACCGCTGGTTTAGTCAATACCAGCAGATCATTGTTGCCCTGAAGATCGCAGGGCCAGTCGGCAAAACGGCTGCCGCGAAAATCCTGCTCATCCAGCTTATAGCTCTGGATCATGGTCCCCATACCGCCGTCCAACACCATAATGCGTTGTGCGAGCTGCTGATGTAGCGCTTCGATTTTATTGCTCACTGATGGCCCACCCACGTCAATCTGCTGGCTGAAATAGCTGTTAGTCATTCTGTCATAAGCGGGTTAACCGACAAAGCAACCTTAGCTGAGACATTTTCAGGTCGGCCGTAGACAGGTCTGACCAGAAAACCAGCGTTTGCAAAGCGCGTGATTAAAACGAAAATGATTTCCACATTCCTAAGGAGATTTGATCATGGTGACGCCTGTTCCCGTTAAGCGCGGTAAAAAACCTCGTGGCACTGCCGCCAATACCGCACCCGTGGGCGGCCAGGTGCAATCCCTGACCCGCGGCCTGACGCTGCTGGAGCTGATTGCCGACTCGCACGGCAGCGTGGCGCTGACTGAACTGGCGCAGCAGGCCGGGTTACCCAACTCCACCACCCATCGTCTGCTGAGCACCATGCAGCAGCAGGGCTTTGTCCGTCAGGTGGGAGATCTGGGATTATGGACCATCGGCGCACACGCTTTTGTGGTGGGCAGCAGTTTCCTGCAAAGTCGCAACCTGCTGGCGCTGGTGCATCCAGTGCTGCGCAGCCTGATGGAGGCCTCAGGCGAAACGGTTAATCTGGCGGTGCTGGATCTCAGCGATCATCAGGCGGTAATCATCGATCAGGTGCAATGTTCCCAGCTGATGCGCATGTCCGCGCCGATTGGCGGCAAGCTGCCGATGCACGCGTCGGGCGCCGGTAAAGCGTTTCTGGCCCATCTCAGCGATGAGCAGGTCACGGCGCTGCTGCATCAGAAAGGATTGCATTACTACACGCCGAAGACCCTGATGTCGCCGCAGAGCCTGAAAGAGAATCTGGCACAGGTGCGTAAAGCGGGCTTCTCGTTTGATGATGAAGAGCATGCACTTGGACTGCGCTGTGTTGCGGCACCGATCTATGACGAGCACGGCGAGGCGTTTGCCGCCCTCTCTATCTCCGGTCCAATCGCCCGGATGACCGACGATCGCATTACCGAACTGGGTGCGCTGGTGATCCGTGAAGCGCGCCAGGTCACGCTGGCGTACAGTGGTCGCTGACCGCCTCCGTCGCATAGCGAACGCAGAAGCGCTGCGCCTGCCGCCAGGCAATCACCTCTTCCACGTGGCCCCCGGCAATGCGCTGTTGCTGGGCTCGCCACCAGCGGGCGTCAAAGATCTCCGGATGCAGCTCCAGCAGCAAGGCCCCGATAGCGGCATCGCTGCATAGGGCATAGCGGAAGGTCTCCGGAAATACATCGTCCGGCCCGACGCTGTACCAGGGCTCAGCGCTGAGCTCATCTTCTTCGTAGCGTGCGGCCGGTACCTCACGGAAGTGCAGTTCATGCATCGGTCGGATCTCATCGTAGTCGTAAAACACCACCCGGCCATGGCGGGTTATGCCGAAGTTTTTAAATAGCATGTCGCCCGGGAAGATATTGGCTGCCGCCAGCTGCCGGATGGCATTGCCATACTCCTCAATCGCCTGACGCCGTTGTGCGGCACTGGCCTGCGCCAGATAGAGGTTAAGCGGCTGCATGCGACGCTCGAGCCACAGATGGCGAATGATCAGCCGGTCGCCTTCAATCTTCAGCTTCTCCGCCGCGCAGGCGTTAAGCTCGGCCAGCAGTTCAGGCGAGATACGCGCCAGCGGCAGCGCGAACTGCTCAAACTCCTGAGTATCCGCCATTCGTCCGACGCGGTCGTGCTCTTTAACCTGCTGATAGCAGGCGCGCACCTGCGCTTCCGTTACCTCTTTTTGCGGCGCGAAGCGATCTTTAATCACTTTAAACACCCGATCAAAGCCAGGCAGCGTGAAGACCAGCATCACCATGCCGCGAATGCCAGGTGCGATCTCAAATTCAGCTTCACTCTGTTCCAGCGCCTGCAGGTATTCGCGGTAACTTTCGGTCTTGCCATGCTTCTGGCAGCCAATCGCCATATAACGTTCGGCCAGGGTTTTGGCGGGCAGAATCGGTTGCAGCCACGCCACCAGCGCTGCCGGCATCGGCGCATAGACCATGAAATAGGCGCGGGCGAAACCAAACACAATGCTGGCGTCATCCATCCCGGTCAGACAGGTATCGATCCATAGCTCGCCCGCGTCACTGCGCTGAATCGGCAACAGGAAAGGATAGATGGCGTCCGGCAGATGCAGACGTGCCACCAGCCAGGCGGTTTTATTGCGATAAAACAGTTCACAACAGACCTCAAGCCAGCCCCGATCGAGATGAGAAAAGTGCGCCTGCAGATGCCGCACAATCCATCCGGCATCCCGTTGGCGATGCTGCCACGGCAGCGTTAACGGCAAATCGCGCAGCACCTGATCGATCAACATCTGCCAGCCCTGCTGCGGCTGATAGCCGCGCGCCAGCGGACGCGACGGGCTTATCTGTGCCGAAGGCGATTGAGAGCTGAAAATAAACAGCCGTTCCGGCTGCAGATCGTTATGGCCGTGCAGCCGGCAATAGACCGAATTAAAGAAGCTCTCGGCAATTTCATAACGTGGGTAACCCGGCAATAGACTTTCATAGCGGCTTTTCACTCGCAGCCAGAACGCTTCATCCCAGCAGGCTGCACCGTTCAGCACCCGCAGCTGATCGGCAACCAGCCCGACATGGTGATCGTAGAGATGAATTCTCGCTTTCATGGCCTGCTGCACCGCCTGCCATTCAGCCTGCTCAAAGCGCTGCTGAGCCCCGGCCGTGATGTCGAGAAAGCGGCCATATTGTGCATCGAAGCCCTGCAGGATGGTGTGGGCAATCAGCGATTCGCGTGGCGGCATAATCAGCTCCGGTAAAGCCCGCCCGCGGCATGCCGGGCGGGAGTCAGTCTGTCAGGGATTCACTCAGAACTGGTGCTCTTCGGTCGAACCGGTTAGCGCCGTTACCGACGATTTACCGCCCTGAATGGTGGTGGTGACCCGGTCAAAATAGCCGGTGCCCACTTCCTGCTGATGCGATGAGAAGCTGTAACCGCGATCGCGGGCGGCAAATTCAGGCTGCTGCACTTTCTCAACGTAGTGGCGCATACCTTCGCCCTGCGCATAGGCATGGGCCAGGTCAAACATGTTGAACCACATGCTGTGAATACCGGCCAGCGTGATGAACTGGAAGCGATAGCCCATCTCGCTGAGCGCCTGCTGAAACCGGGCGATGGTGCGATCGTCGAGATTCTTTTTCCAGTTGAATGACGGTGAACAGTTGTAGGCCAACAGCTTACCGGGATAACGGGCGTGAATGGCATCGGCAAAACGCTGCGCCATAGCCAGATCGGGGGTTGAGGTTTCACACCACAGAATGTCAGCGTACGGGGCATAGGCCAGTCCGCGACTGATCGCCTGCTCAATTCCGGCATTGGTGCGGAAGAACCCTTCGGCGGTACGGTCGCCACAGATAAAGGGACGATCGTACTCATCGCAGTCTGAGGTAATCAGATCGGCCGCATCGGCATCGGTGCGCGCCAGCAGCAGCGTGGGGACGCCCATGACATCGGCCGCCAGCCGTGCCGCCACCAGTTTTTGTATCGCTTCCTGGGTCGGCACCAGCACTTTACCGCCCATATGGCCGCATTTTTTCACCGCCGCCAGCTGATCTTCAAAGTGGACGGCCGCCGCGCCCGCCTGAATCATCGCCTTCATCAGCTCAAACGCATTCAGCACCCCGCCGAAACCGGCTTCCGCATCGGCAACGATCGGCAGAAAGAAGTCGGTATAGCGACTGTCACCCGCTTCAATCCCGCTGGACCACTGAATCTGGTCGGCGCGCTGAAAGGTCTGATTGATGCGCGTCACCACTTCAGGTACCGAGTTAACCGGATAGAGCGACTGATCCGGGTACATCTGTCCCGCCACGTTGGCGTCGGCAGCCACCTGCCAGCCAGAGAGATAGATCGCCTCTATACCGGCCTTTGCCTGCTGTAATGCCTGCCCGCCGCTTAACGCGCCCAGACTATTGATGTAACCCTTCTTCGCGTCTCCGTTGAGCAGCGCCCACAGTTTTTCCGCACCGCGCTGGGCCAGAGTGCAGGCGGGCTGTACCGAGCCGCGCAAATTTACCACCTCTGCCGCACTATAAGGACGGGTGATGCCTTCCCAGCGCGGGTGCTGCCAGTGCTGCTCGAGTTGCTGAATTTGTTGAGTACGTGTCATGGCAATGTCTCCGTGAGTCAGGGGATCAGGCGATAGCCCGGCAGAGTAAGGAATGAGACCAGCTCGCGTTCGATGGTGATTTGCGCCATCAGCTGTGCCGCTTCGCCATAGCGACCGGCACTGAACCGGGTTTCGCCCAGGCTCTGCTGCAACAGGTGGAGCTCTTCGTTCAGCCAGCGCAGGAACAGTTCAGCGGTAACCTGCTGACCACTGCTCAGGGTTTGCTGATGACGTATCCACTGCCAGATTGAGGTACGGGCTATCTCTGCCGTGGCGGCATCCTCCATCAGGCCATCAATCGGCACGCAGCCGTTGCCGCTGATCCAGGCTTCAAGGTATTGCAATGCCACGCGGATATTGGCGCGCATGCCCGCCTCAGTGCGTTCACCGGTACAGGGTGCCAGCAGCAGTGTCGCCTCGATCGGCGCATCCTCTTCCCGAGTGACGGATAACTGATTAGACTGATTGCCCAGCACCGCATCAAATACCGCCATTGCGGTATCCGCCAGCCCGGGATGCGCAATCCAGGTGCCATCATGGCCGTTATCCGCTTCCCGCTGCTTATCCTCCGTAACACGTTGTAGCACCCAGGCATTACGCGCCGGATCTTTACTCGGGATCAGCGCTGACATGCCGCCCATCGCAAACGCACCTCGCCGATGACAGGTTTTAATCAGCAGGCGTGAGTAGGCATCCAGGAAAGGCTGAGACATAGTGACGGACTGGCGATCCGGCAGTACCCGATCCGCATGCTGTTTCAGCGTTTTGATATAGCTAAAGATGTAATCCCAGCGGCCACAGTTAAGGCCGACGATATGATCACGCAGATTCCACAGGATCTCATCCATCTGGAAAACTGCCGGCAGGGTTTCAATCAGTACCGTGGCTTTGATGGTGCCGCGCGGCAGATCGAATCGATCTTCACTGAAACTGAAGATCTCACGCCACCAGGCGACCTCCTGCCAGCTTTCGGTTTTGGGCAGATAAAAATAGGGGCCGCTGCCTTTTGCCAGCAATGGACGAACGTTGTGAAAAAAGTAGAGCGCGAAATCAAACAAGCCGGCGGGAATCGGATTGCCCTGCCAGCTGACATGCTTTTCTGAAAGATGCAGTCCGCGCACCCGGCACATCAGCACGGCCGGATCGGCGCGTAGCTGGTAAATTTTGCCGGTATCGCTGGTATAGCTGAGGCTGCCCTGTACCGCTTCACGCAAGTTCAGCTGTCCCTCAATCAGCTTATTCCACTCGGGTGACAGTGAGTCTTCGAAATCTGCCATAAAGACTTTTACGTTCGCATTCAGGGCGTTAATAACCATTTTGCGATCCGGCGGACCGGTAATTTCGACCCGACGATCCTTTAAATCTTGAGGAATCGAACGGATCTCCCACGCACTAGCACGAATGGAAGCCGTTTCCATATCGAAGTCTGGCAGATAACCCCGATCATACTGTTGCTGTCGCTGCTGGCGGGCCATCAGTAATGCGTCGCGCTGTGTGGCAAAGCGCGTCACCAGCGCATCTAAAAAGAGAATCGCCTCGGCGGTGAGGAGCTGCTGTTCGGCGTGGCTAAAGGGCTGGCTGAAAGTCAGGGTATGGCTGATCACAGAATCTGTCATGCTGGCGCTCTCCTGTATTCAGAGGATCGAATAACGTGGATCCCCGGATCGACTGTTTTGTGCACTACAGGATCAGAGCATATGCATTTAATTTTCTAAATCAAAAACTATTTCCATTTTATTGGTTAAATACATCTACCCCCTTGTTTTCAATGTAATTAAAGTTAAAACTTTTAAGGGATCTATTTTCACCCACTATTTCAGGCGTAAAAAAACCGTGTCGCCAGCGGCTAACACGGTTCAGTTGAGGATGATCCCGGCCCTATTCGAGGGTAGGATTCATGCGGCGTAAATCAAACGGTGTGATCTGATAGACGTAATAGTTGAGCCAGTTGGAGAACAGCAGATTGCCATGACTACGCCAGGCGGCACGCGGTGGCAATGCCGGATTATCCTGAGGGAAGTAGTTATAAGGCACCTCTGGATTCAGGCCAGCTTCATAGTCACGGTGATATTCACCCGATAAGGTCAGCGCGTCATATTCCGGATGACCGGTAACAAACACCAGTCGTTTGTCTTTACTCGCCATCAGATAAGCACCGGTTTGTTCCGATTCAGCAAACAGCTCGAGATCGGTGTAATCCGTGATTAGCTGAGTAGGAAAATCAGCATAGCGTGAGTGCGGCGCGAGGAAATTATCATCAAAACCCCGTGTCAGTAAGGCATGAGGATGAAGGATCTGATGCTCATAGACACCAGATAGTTTGTTATGCCGGGTTTGCTTGGGAATGCCATACAGAATATTAAGCGCAGCCTGCACTGCCCAACAGACAAACAGGGTTGAGGTGACGTGCTCATTTGCCCAGTGCAGTACGCGCTGAATCTGCGGCCAGTAGGCGACATCATTAAAATCAACCAGCCCGAGCGGCGCACCTGTCACGATTAAGCCATCGTAGTTGTCATGCTGGATATCTTCAAAATTGCAGTAGAAGTTATTGAGGTGCTCAGTCGGCGTGTTACGTGACTCCCGGCTGTCGATACGCAGCAGCTGAATATCGATCTGTAGAGGCGAGTTGGAAAGCAGACGCAGAAACTGATTCTCTGTTTCGATCTTTTTCGGCATCAGATTCAGTATGAGCACTTTAAGCGGGCGGATCTCCTGAACACTGGCGCGCGACGAGGTCATCACAAAGACATTTTCGTCACGCAAAAAATTTACTGCCGGTAATTCGTCGGGAACCCTGATTGGCATAACCTGCTCACCTCTTACAACCATATAAACGTTTAGACATCCAGATGCCCAACATTAGCCTGGTGGCTGTGTAATGTCGAGGTTTCATGCGGAAAATGAAAATGTTTCAGCTTAGAGTGGCAAATCGCAGACGTAAAAAAGCCCCGCACTTCCGTGCGGGGCTTCTTCACTTATATAATGCCTGGCAGTTCCCTACTCTCGCATGGGGAGACCCCACACTACCATCGGCGCTACGGCGTTTCACTTCTGAGTTCGGCATGGGGTCAGGTGGGACCACCGCGCTAAAGCCGCCAGGCAAATTCTTTGTGCTCTGTCCTGTGTCTTTTGTGCTGATGCTGCGCTGGCCGCCCTCGCGCTACGCCGTCACATACTTCAGTATGCTCCTTCGTACCGGTCGGTTGCCGCCCTGCCTCAGCGCAGAATCCTTCGGACTTCAGTCCGCAGGACACAACTTTATCCGTTATG
>NZ_MLFN01000127.1 GCF_002095315.1 Pantoea conspicua | reverse complement strand
TTGTTTTCTTTGTGGGTTCTTCGCCGCTGTATTGACTGGGCAAAGTGACCGTCAGTGTTGTTGTCGTCAGAAAAAAGAAAGCGTCCCGCCACAACTGGCAGGCGTATTCTCACGTCACCAGACGACACCGGACCATTTAAAAAAATTTATGAAACCACAGGCGGGGGGGGTGCCAGAGGCGTCCGCAGCGCTGAGGAATGAACGAAGGCCAGGAA
>NZ_MLFN01000126.1 GCF_002095315.1 Pantoea conspicua | reverse complement strand
TTCAGCGCTTCAGACGGCCTCCCAAACCCCCGCTGTTATTTTTGTTTTCTTTGTGGGTTCTTCGCTGCTGTAATGCCTGAGCAGAGTGACCATCAGTACTGTTGTCGTCAGAAAAAAAGAAAACACTCATCTAAAGTCGCCAGGCGTATTCGCACGCCGCCAGACAACGCTAGTGCCCTGAAAATTTAAGAAACCACAGGCGGAGGTTTGCCAAA
>NZ_MLFN01000125.1 GCF_002095315.1 Pantoea conspicua | reverse complement strand
CAACCGCTACGGGGAGACTTACCCGAAATCTGATTTATTCAACAAAGCCCTGAGAGGCATAAGGGATTCAGCATTTCGATGTAAAGCAGGATATTTATTTCAGGATGTCCTGTTCCAGCGCGTCACGCTGGGTCGCATTTTCACGTTGCTGTTCAGGGCTGAGGTCACTGGCTTTATCCAGCAATGCATCAACCAGATCGTGCTCATTGAGCAGCAGCGTC
>NZ_MLFN01000124.1 GCF_002095315.1 Pantoea conspicua | reverse complement strand
TGGTTTATATAATAAATGTAAGAAACTAAATGATGATGAATTATTTCGCTTACTTGATGATCGCAATTCCTTGAAAGGATTTCATCTGCCAGAGTATTACAGTTAAGAGGGGGCAAGACGCTGTTAGATTGGCAATTGAATTCTGCACTGACAAAAATTATATCCGTAGAGATATCGGAGCATTTATACTCGGGCAAATATAAATTTGCAAAAAATGCGAAGATAATGTTTTTAATATTTTGAACAAT
>NZ_MLFN01000123.1 GCF_002095315.1 Pantoea conspicua | reverse complement strand
AATAAGATTTACCTGTGACCATCAACTCTACAAAATGCAGGCTTTCTGGCAAGTGAATTAATTCGATTATGCTAACTTTTTCAGCAGCGTAACTAATAACAGCCATTTCCAGCTGCTAACTTTTTCAGCAGCGTAACTAATAACAGCCATTTCCAGCTCACAAGACGGCGTAAAACGAATGACTGAAATGATTTCAGCGACCATATTATTGTTGTTAATTATGGACCCCTTGGGCAATTTGCCGATTTTTATGTCGGTT
>NZ_MLFN01000122.1 GCF_002095315.1 Pantoea conspicua | reverse complement strand
TCTGGCAAACCCCCGCCTGTGGTTTCATAAATTTTTTAAATGGTCCGGTGTCGTCTGATGGCTGGGTGATTACGCCTGGCGGCGGGTGCGCGGGCGGGAGCTGGGGCTGGTTACGCATGGCTGCGGTCTGACATTGAGCGGGTTAGGCCTGGCGGCGGGCTGGCGCTGAGTATAGTTTCGCCCGCCAGGCGCTGGGGAGTTTCAGGTTGCCTGAGCGGGCGGACGCGTCAAGGGGGCGGCCGCCCGCCCCTTAACAATCCCGG
>NZ_MLFN01000121.1 GCF_002095315.1 Pantoea conspicua | reverse complement strand
CAAATTATCACCCTGGATTTGCCAAAAGATACCGAAGAAGAAGCTGCAGCAGTGAAACAGGCGATTGGTGACGCCCCTTTCCTGCTGGTGACCTCCGCATCACATCTGCCGCGGGCGATGATCTTTTTCAGCAGGAAGGGTTAAATCCGCTACCAGCCCCGGCGAATCAGTTGGCCATCGACTCGCCGCTTAACCCGTGGGAACGGGCAATCCCTTCTCCGGTCTGGTTGATGCATAGCGATCGTGTTGGCTATGAAACGCTTGGCCGTATCT
>NZ_MLFN01000120.1 GCF_002095315.1 Pantoea conspicua | reverse complement strand
CTGTTTTTCTTTGTGAGTTCTTCGCCGCTGTAATGTTTGTGCAGAGTGACTGTCAGTGTTGTCGTCAGGAAAAAGAAAGCATCCCGCCACAGCTACCAGGCGTATTCTCACGCCGCCAGACGACACCGGACCATATAAAAATTTAAGTAATCACAGGCGGGGGTTTGCCAGAGGCGTCCGCAGCGCTGAGGAATGAACGGAGGCCAGGATGAGCCGACAGGACGTCGGCGAAAGGACGGGCCTCGCCAGGGACGGCGAGTCCGGCCGGTCGTCGGCCG
>NZ_MLFN01000119.1 GCF_002095315.1 Pantoea conspicua | reverse complement strand
GTATTCTCAATCTCTGGCCGTGGTACTGTTGTGACCGGTCGTGTTGAGCGCGGCATCGTTAAAGTCGGCGACGAAGTTGAAATCGTAGGTATCAAAGATACTGCGAAATCAACCTGTACCGGTGTTGAGATGTTCCGTAAGCTGCTGGACCAGGGTCAGGCAGGCGAGAACTGTGGTGTTCTGCTGCGCGGTATCAAGCGTGAAGACATCCAGCGTGGCCAGGTTCTGGCTAAGCCAGGCTCAATCAAGCCGCACACCCAGTTCGAGTCAGAAGTTTACGTTCTGTCTAAAGACGAAGGTGGTCGCCATACTCCGTTCTTCAAAGG
>NZ_MLFN01000118.1 GCF_002095315.1 Pantoea conspicua | reverse complement strand
CGGCGCTGTCCGGCCCCATCTGCAGCACGCCCTGGCCATCAATCCAGGCCAGCGAGCCGCCGCCCTGCCCGACTGAGGTCACCGCCACCGACGGAATAAAGATCGGGAAATCACCGATGATTTCGCCGTTGCCCTGCGCCACCGTGCCATCGACGATCACCGCCACGTCAGCGCTGGTACCGCCGATATCGAGGCTGAGAATTTTGTCAAAGCCGCAGGCGCTGGCGAGATAACTGGCACCGATCACCCCTGATGCGGTACCGGAGAGCACCATCTGTACGCATTCGCGTTTTGCCTGCTCAAGGCCCATGACACCGCCATTCGATTTGGTAATGCGCGG
>NZ_MLFN01000117.1 GCF_002095315.1 Pantoea conspicua | reverse complement strand
ATCCGGGGCCTCGCCCTGCGGGTGATGCTGCGCATCAGCCTGAATCGCTCCCGGCGATTCAGTCGACCTGCGGCAGGTTCTCATCCCGCACGTTTAACGCTGTGCCTCAGAAACGAAAAAAGCGCCATAAAGGCGCTTTATTCTGAATTGGTGGGTCGTGCAGGATTCGAACCTGCGACCAATTGATTAAAAGTCAACTGCTCTACCAACTGAGCTAACGACCCGAAGTGGTGGGTGATGACGGGCTCGAACCGCCGACCCCCTCCTTGTAAGGGAGATGCTCTACCAACTGAGCTAATCACCCACTTCGTACTGCTTAACAGGCGTGTATCACACTAAGATAT
>NZ_MLFN01000116.1 GCF_002095315.1 Pantoea conspicua | reverse complement strand
GGTCTCAGAGCATTTTCCCACGCAGCAGTATCGGCTTTTGCTGCCCGGTATTTTTTTGCACCGCCGTGCCTCCTGATCTCGCGGCTAATCGTTGAAGGAGCTCTTGATAATCTGGCAGCGATGTCCCTGATGCTGCGTTTTGCTACCAATCCTCTCGATATCTCCTCTCTTTCATCAAGCGAAAGCGCTAAACGGTGCCGCTTTCGCACGGGAGGACGGTAGCCACCTGTCTGGTGGATTGTAGGCATAATAGAAGAGTGAAATCTGTCGAACATTCTGGCGATATCATGCAGAGAATCACCTTGCTTGTATCTGTCCCAGATAATCGCCTTTTGTTCTGGCGTGTAGTAAATGCGAGTTCTTTCGTTTCATGGCAACGCCCCCCTTGATCAAGGATAGCGTTGCATCGACCCATTGAACTCACA
>NZ_MLFN01000115.1 GCF_002095315.1 Pantoea conspicua | reverse complement strand
GACGAACTCAGAATCGCACCCATCCGGCCGATGCCATGCATCCAGCTGACGCCGGTGGCGCGGATTTCGGTCGGATAGTAGGCCGGAGAATAGACCTGAAGCCCGTTTTGCGCACCGTTGATGCACATGCCGGTGATAAAAATAATCACACCCAGCGGCACGCCGCTCAGCCCAAGCAGGCCCTGGGTGATGAGACAGCCACAGCCGATGATATAGACCACACCGATCACCCAGCGGGCGTTGAGCTTATCCATTAATCCGCCCACGATAATGCCGCCGACCGGGCCACCCAACTGAAACAGACCGGCGATAATCGCCGCCTGCTCAAGTGAAATACCGCCCGAACGCATAATGGTTGGCAGCCAGCCATTCAGCAAATATATAACAAACAGCCCCATGAAATAGGTCAGCCAGAGGATCAGGGTTCCGCGGGCGAAGCCGTGGCGAAACAGCTCTGCAATGGTACT
>NZ_MLFN01000114.1 GCF_002095315.1 Pantoea conspicua | reverse complement strand
CGCGCGGCGCGCGCTGGCAGCCCAGCCACACCACGCCGGGACGCGGCCAGTGACCGGCATCATCCAGATCGAGATCAAACGCCGGCTGCACAATGCGCGATGCCAGGGTTTGCAACCGCTGTGCGGTCTCTGGCGTCACCTCACCGAGAAACGCCAGCGTCAGGTGCAGATTGGCGGCAACCACCGGTCGGCCCGCCCCTGCGGGAAAGGTATCGGCCCGCCAGCGCACCAGCTGTTGCTGCATCGTGTCAGGCAGGCTGATGGCAAAAAATAAGCGTTGTGTCGCCATGGCGCTCTCCGGCAAATATCACGGATGAATGCTACAATGCGCGCCATCTTAGCACAGGCAGAAGCGGAGTTTGCTGTGAGCGATTTACCGGTCAGCGCGGTGCTGCCTGACATCCTGACGGCGCTGAGCCGCGCCTCACAAATCCTGCTGGCGGCACCGACCGGCGCGGGCAAATCAACCTGGCTGCCGCTGCAGCTGTTGCAGCAGGCGGACCTGCCAGGCCGGATCATCATGCTGGAGCCGCGAC
>NZ_MLFN01000113.1 GCF_002095315.1 Pantoea conspicua | reverse complement strand
TGCACCTTTAGGCGCCGCCCATCCTGAAGCATAAATAAACCCATCTTTGGATTCACAGGATGTAATTTCCCACTCATTAAATTCACCATTAGTCTTAGGCAAATCATATGCTTGCGCATTATTTATCGCATAGTATCCAAAGACAAAAATTATGATAGAAACAAACACAAAAAACATAAATAGAAGGTCTATTTTTCGTTTTGTCATAACCGGGTTCCGTACATATCATCATCCGTATCAAATATTTATTGAGTTCTTCAGCCTCTTCCGGCTTCAGGCGGTGCAAATTCTGTCACTTAGTGACCTGCCGATCAAGCTATTGACGCAATCCCTAAGATCAGAATCTTTAAAAACATTAAATAAAAAACCCCGGCGACGAGGCAGATACAGTCCGCCCATCTCAGCAGACTGCGGGTGTGATTTGAGATTAGTCACTTCTCGCCGCACCCGCCGACTCAAATCCACTTTTACCTCAGTGCCTTTACAAGTTTGTGAGTCGGTCCGCCTTCATCAAAAGCACCGATCGATATTTCTGTTTATCCATACAGTATTCATCATAGGAGGATTTAGCACGCCACACGACTACAAAATCAAAGACGCATTCGGCAATGCCATCAAACGTGTAACAGATGCTGGATATGTGAATCGCCACGGATAATCCAGACACATCCGAGCCGTTGATAATACTGGTTTTATATTCTGTCGGTGACATGGCTTTGTTGAATAAATC
>NZ_MLFN01000111.1 GCF_002095315.1 Pantoea conspicua | reverse complement strand
AAAACCTTGCAAGCTAATTGAAAGCCCCGCATTGTGTAACATCATTGCAGAGAAGATGCATCAGGACTGGTCGCCGGAGCAGATCGCCGGCTGGCTGAAACGCTGTTATCCGGATAGTCAGGAAATGCATGTGTCACACGAAACGATGTATAAAACGCTTTTTATACAAACCCGGGGTGCATTAAAAAAAGAACTGCAGCAATGCCTCAGAAGCAGAAGAGTCGTGCGTAGATCCAGAACATCATCGCTTAAAGGCAAAGGATTAGGGAAAATCCCGAATGCGATACCTATCAGCGAAAGGCCACCGGGAGTCGCAGACAGAGCCATACCTGGTCACTGGGAAGGTGATCTGATCCAGGGCTCGAAAAACTCCTATATCGTCACCCTCGTAGAGCGTCATTCCCGTTTTGTTATGCTGGCCAAAGTCAGGGACAATAAGACCATAACTGTTATATCTGCACTCATCAAACAAGCACGGGAGTTACCTGTTGAGCTTTATAAAACACTAACATGGGATCGAGGCGCTGAAATGACCAGCCACACTCGGTTTACTATAGCGACAGACATACAGATTTATTTCTGCGATCCTCAATCCCCCTGGCAACGCGGCTCAAATGAAAATACAAACAGATTACTCAGACAGTATTTTCCAAAAGGAACTGACTTATCGGTTCACAGCCAGCAAAGACTAAACAGTGTTGCCAGACAGCTCAACGAAAGACCGAGAAAAACGCTAGACTATGAATCACCCGCAGAGCGGTTTAATAAGTGTGTTGCATCCATCGCTTGAACTCACAGC
>NZ_MLFN01000110.1 GCF_002095315.1 Pantoea conspicua | reverse complement strand
CCGTGGCGCGGGAGGCGGGCCTGCCGTGTCAGCGCGGTATTCTGGTCGATCGCCAGCTACGCAGCGCCGTGCCCGGTGTCTACGCCGTCGGCGAGTGCTGTGAAATTGAGAGTGAAACTTTTGGCCTGGTGGCGCCCTGTCTGGCACAGGCGAAGGTACTGGCGGCGCAGCTGGCCGGTACGCCAGAACCCGATTACCGGACGCAGCCCGGCGGCACGCGGCTCAAAGTCAGCGGCATTTCCCTGTTCAGCGCCGGGGATATCCGTGAAGCGCCGTCGGTCAGCAGTTTTGATCCGATCTCCGGCGATTATCGTCGTCTCTTTCTGCGACAGGGACGCCTCAACGGCGTGCTGCTGTTTGGTGACAGCCAGCAGGGGGCCGCACTGCTTGGCCGCCTGCAGCGCGCTGAATCCGCCACCCTCGCGACCCTGTTCGATCCCGATCAACCTGAAACGCAGCCACAGGCTGCAGAGAGCCTTCTGATGAGTAAACCTCTATTAGCCGTGATCGGTCACGGCATGGTCAGCCACTATTTTCTTGAGCAACTGGTCGCCCGTGAACTGCATCAGCACTATCAGATTGTGGTGTATGGCGAAGAGTCTCAGCCAGCCTATGACCGGGTACATTTGTCGGACTATTTCAACGGCAAGCAGGCGGCTGACCTCTCTCTGGTGGAGGCGGATTTCTTTGCGCAGCACGGTATTGAACTGCGCAGCGGCTGCCAGGTGGTGTCGGTTGATCGGGCGCAGCGTAGCCTGACTGACAGCGCGGGCAACCAGCTGGCGTGGGATCGGCTGGTGCTGGCCACCGGGTCACGCGCCTTTGTGCCGCCGATTCCC
>NZ_MLFN01000109.1 GCF_002095315.1 Pantoea conspicua | reverse complement strand
TGGCAAAGCAAAAGTTCAAAATCACCAACTGGCCCACCTACAATAAAGCCCTCATCAACCGTGGCTCCATAACTTTCTGGCTGGATGATGAAGCTATTCAGGCCTGGTATGAGTCAGCAACACCTTCTTCACGAGGCAGACCTCAGCGCTATTCTGACCTTGCCATCACTACTGTGCTGGTCATTAAACGCGTATTCAGGCTGACCCTGCGGGCTGCGCAGGGCTTTATTGATTCCATTTTTTCTCTGATGAACGTTCCGCTACGCTGCCCGGATTACAGCTGTGTCAGCAGGCGGGCAAAGTCGGTTAATGTCAGTTTCAAAACGCCCACCCGGGGTGAAATCGCACACCTGGTAATTGATTCCACCGGGCTGAAGGTCTTCGGTGAAGGCGAGTGGAAAGTCAAAAAGCATGGCCAGGAACGCCGCCGTATCTGGCGTAAGCTGCATCTCGCCGTTGACAGTAAAACACATGAAATCATCTGCGCTGACCTGTCGCTGAACAACGTTACGGACTCAGAGGCCTTCCCCGGGTTAATCCGGCAAACCCACCGGAAAATCAGGTCAGCCGCCGCCGATGGCGCTTACGATACCCGGCTATGTCACGATGAACTGCGGCGTAAGAAAATCAGCGCGCTTATCCCTCCCCGAAAAGGTGCGGGTTACTGGCCCGGTGAATATGCAGACCGTAACCGTGCAGTGGCTAATCAGCGAATGACCGGGAGTAATGCGCGGTGGAAATGGACAACAGATTACAACCGTCGCTCGATAGCGGAAACGGCGATGTACCGGGTAAAACAGCTGTTCGGGGGTTCACTGACGCTGCGTGACTACGATGGTCAGGTTGCGGAGGCTATGGCCCTGGTACGAGCGCTGAACAAAATGACGAAAGCAGGTATACCTGAAAGCGTGCGTATT
>NZ_MLFN01000108.1 GCF_002095315.1 Pantoea conspicua | reverse complement strand
TCACGCATCCTCCCGACAACACAGACCATTCCGTGGCAAAGCAAAAGTTCAGAATCACCAACTGGTCCACCTACAACAAAGCTCTCATCAACCGTGGCTCCCTCACTTTCTGGCTGGATGATGAGGCGATTCAGGCCTGGTATGAGTCGGCAACGCCTTCATCACGAGGAAGGCCCCAGCGCTATTCTGATCTCGCCATCACCACCGTTCTGGTGATTAAACGCGTATTCCGGCTGACCCTGCGGGCTGCGCAGGGTTTTATTGATTCCATTTTTGCCCTGATGAACGTTCCGTTGCGCTGCCCGGATTACACCAGTGTCAGTAAGCGGGCAAAGTCGGTTAATGTCAGTTTCAAAACGTCCACCCGGGGTGAAATCGCACACCTGGTGATTGATTCCACCGGGCTGAAGGTCTTTGGTGAAGGCGAATGGAAAGTCAGAAAGCACGGCAAAGAGCGCCGTCGTATCTGGCGAAAGTTGCATCTTGCTGTTGACAGCAACACACATGAAGTTGTCTGTGCAGACCTGTCGCTGAATAACGTCACGGACTCAGAAGCCTTCCCGGGCCTTATCCGGCAGACTCACAGAAAAATCAGGGCAGCCGCGGCAGACGGGGCTTACGATACCCGGCTCTGTCACGATGAACTGCGCCGCAAAAAAATCAGCGCGCTTATTCCTCCCCGAAAAGGAGCGGGTTACTGGCCCGGTGAGTACGCAGACCGCAACCGTGCCGTTGCTAATCAGCGGCTGAGCGGAAGCAATGCACGGTGGAAATGGACAACGGAATATAACCGTCGCTCGATAGCGGAAACGGCAATGTACAGAATGAAGCAGTTGTTGGGAGATTCACTGACGCTGCGTGACTACGATGGTCAGGTAGCGGAAGCTATGGCCATGGTGCGTGCGTTGAACAGGATGACAAAGGCTGGGATGCCAGAAAGCGTGCGTATTGCCTGAAAATCCAGCCAGCTACAGGGTCGTTCGCAAGAAATCTTATTTATTCAACAAAGCCG
>NZ_MLFN01000107.1 GCF_002095315.1 Pantoea conspicua | reverse complement strand
GGCCGCCCGTGCCAGGCACCAGGCCGGATCGCCGCTGATGACCGCCAGCCGTCGAATCCCGGCCTGCTGCATCAACGCGGTGGTTTGCTGCAGGGTCATTCGTTGCTGGCAAAGGTGTTGCACTGTCCCGGATTGCCACTATCAAACCCGCGTTTGAACCAGCTGTAGCGCTGCTGCGAAGTGCCGTGGGTGAAGCTATCCGGCACCACCCGTCCCTGACCTTTCTGTTGCAGACGATCGTCACCAATCGCCTCGGCGGCATTCAGCGCTTCCTGCAAATCGCCGACCTCCAGGATATTTTCCTGCTGCATGTAATGTCCCCAGACGCCCGCGAAACAGTCAGCCTGTAACTCCATTTTGACTGAGAGATGGTTGACCTGAGTCTGACTGGCCCCCTGCTGCATTTCGCGTACTTTTGGTTCAATGCCGAGTAATTTCTGTACGTGATGGCCAACTTCATGCGCAATCACATAACCCTGGGCAAAGTCACCACCGGCACCGAGTTTGGTTTTCATCTCGTCATAAAATGAGAGATCGATATAAACCGTCTGATCGGCTGGACAGTAGAAGGGTCCCATCACCGACTGGCCGGTGCCACAGCCGGTGCGGGTTGCGCCGCGATACATCACCAGCTTCGGCGCAACATATTGCTTGTTCATCTGCTGGAACAGTTTTCCCCAGGTGTCTTCGGTGGTGGCGAGGATAACTTTGGTAAATTTCGCGGCCTCATCCTCATTCGGACTGACGCTGCGCTGCTGCTGCTGACTGGTTGGCGCAACCTCTCCGCCGGTCAGTAAGCCGGTCAGGTCATAGCCGTAATAGCCGGCCACCGCGACCACGATCAGCAGAACGATACCACCCTTGCCGCGCGGCAGACGGATCTGGCGGCCTCCATAACCGGACGATTGATCGCGACGGTCTTCTACATTGTCGCTTTCGCGACGCCCTTGCCAGCGCATGCTTGACTCCCTTAGCGGTTTACTCAGATGGCATGATTTTAGTTGTGTGCCGTGGCAATAACCAGCTTTACGCCAAAATGAAAAAAGGAGAGCCGGGGTGCTAATGCTCGTCAGTTAAGCGACCGGTGATAACGCAGTCTGGTGCCGCTCAGGGGCTGGCGATCCTCGCGCCGCTGCGCGGTGCCTTTACTTCATTCGCCTGCCTGACGGACCGCCGGGGATGGCACATCCTGTGCTGCCCCGCCTTTCGCCCGCGTCCTGCGGGCTCTCCTGGGCGACCCCAGCCTGCTCTGAAGCTCCAGTGCGTGTTGTTAAAAAGGGCGCGATGGTGGAGGCCTGAGCGCCTCTGCTGCTGAAAGGGCTATCCGCAGCGCTGAGGCGTGACGTTGGGCCAGAACGCCACGCCGGGAAGCGTGGAGAGTTCGGAGCCGGCCAGGGAGGGCCGATCCCCGAACGGTTCGTCGGCACGACGTCAAAGCC
>NZ_MLFN01000106.1 GCF_002095315.1 Pantoea conspicua | reverse complement strand
GCCCCTCTCAGGCCTTAAACACCTGCGTCTGATGCCACTCAATAAACTGATCAGCAGGCCACAGCATTTTATCTTTAGGCAGATGAAGTTTTTGCCCCTCAAGAGACCAGAAAAGCTGCTCCACCATCGGGCTGCGATTAATTCTACCTGATATCTGAACCCTGAGTTCTTCATCAATGCCGATGGCACCTTTGTCGAATGCAGAGTGGTGTACAGAACAGAGCGCCAGACCGTTATTAACTTCACATGGTCCGCCATATTGCTTCCAGCGTATATGCGCAGCCTCCAGCCCAACCAAAGCTCCGTCCAGTCTTAAATCATATCCACAGATAGCACATTGCGAATGGTAAGCCCGTAAAATCATGTCACGAAAGCGAGGGTCGCGTGCTCTCATCAGCGTAACTAAATCGAAGCCCAGCAGTTCGGCCAGCTTTATCTGCAGGCTTTCCGGAAAGCGATCAGTCAGGATCTGCTGTGCCAGTTTATCGATCAGGGCTGGATTTTTTTGCAGAGTCTGGAAGCTATCTTCATCAAACCCACCGGCAACCTGATTCTCGATGAGCTCTCGTTTTGTCGGCTGGGTGTTACCTTTACGCGGTTTGCAACTCTCGCTGTTTTTCAGCGTCCAGAACCCATCCGTCCTCAATCGCCAGAAAGGCATATTCGGGTAGTAATCCCGTCTTTTAGGACCAAACTCGATCAGTAATCGGGTTAACGGTTCGTGAATCTCATTGCCGTAATCAAATAGTCGGGAATGTCCTTTCCTGTATTGAGATAAGACGTAGAGGAGCAAAAGAGGCTTGTGCGGTGCACATTGGTCACCTTTGCGCCATACAGCGACATCGGAAATAGCGGCTTGCAGCGTTTTACCTGAGGTCATAATCGAGGGTAGCAGTGAAAAATTATTGCGATCATGCTCTTAAAAACGAGGAGATTCAATGGGCGCACGTCAGTCACTCAGCGTGCTGCATATGTTCTCAACCGTACCGGGTTTGGGTATTAGTCAGGCACTTGATCCGCGATCGCCGGAGCGCGCATCCATCTCAAAATTCTATTGACCAGATAAGGTTGGGGCGCTGCCAGACGCGGCGTTAGCCCAAGCGCCTGAGCTACAGCACAAGCTCAGCATGTGCCCGAGTAAATGAACATCCTTAGTCGGATCCCGCGTCTCAGCGGCTGGCCGACAAAGGCAAGCCTGTCAGAATACAGGCACGACATTGCGTCAGACTCTTTGCCTGACACCTTACTTTTATTACTTAACTCTACTGGTCTGTCCTGGGCCCATCCGCCACAGTTTCCTGAACCGGCTACTGTGAAAGTTTACTGTAACTATTATTGGTTTGAATGACATCCCCATGCTTAATTGCGAAATATGATAATCATCGCAATCACTCCTCGATCTTTCCCTGAAAAATAATTTACATAAATGCTCTTATATGGAGTGATTGACCCGGATGAAGATAATCAAACTAACATTGCCTTCAGAATATTAAAAAAAGCGATTTGATTATAACAATCTTCTGATAATCATTGTAAATCTATACCCCTTTTATCCTCATTAACTTTCCAGTGAGTCTGACTTTGACTATAAAGGTGGC
>NZ_MLFN01000105.1 GCF_002095315.1 Pantoea conspicua | reverse complement strand
CTCTTTAACAATTTATCAGACAATCTGTGTGGGCACTCGCAGGATTGATATCAGCGTCTCCGGACGTAAAAAATATCAAGTCTCACGAGTGAACACATAATGAAATTCATTATGACGTTTTACAGATGAGCACCGCTTAACGTGTTTAAGCAAATCAAACTTAAATTGAAGAGTTTGATCATGGCTCAGATTGAACGCTGGCGGCAGGCCTAACACATGCAAGTCGGACGGTAGCACAGGGGAGCTTGCTCCCTGGGTGACGAGTGGCGGACGGGTGAGTAATGTCTGGGGATCTGCCCGATAGAGGGGGATAACCACTGGAAACGGTGGCTAATACCGCATAACGTCGCAAGACCAAAGAGGGGGACCTTCGGGCCTCTCACTATCGGATGAACCCAGATGGGATTAGCTAGTAGGCGGGGTAATGGCCCACCTAGGCGACGATCCCTAGCTGGTCTGAGAGGATGACCAGCCACACTGGAACTGAGACACGGTCCAGACTCCTACGGGAGGCAGCAGTGGGGAATATTGCACAATGGGCGCAAGCCTGATGCAGCCATGCCGCGTGTATGAAGAAGGCCTCGGGTTGTAAAGTACTTTCAGCGGGGAGGAAGGCGATGCGGTTAATAACCGCGTCGATTGACGTTACCCGCAGAAGAAGCACCGGCTAACTCCGTGCCAGCAGCCGCGGTAATACGGAGGGTGCAAGCGTTAATCGGAATTACTGGGCGTAAAGCGCACGCAGGCGGTCTGTTAAGTCAGATGTGAAATCCCCGGGCTTAACCTGGGAACTGCATTTGAAACTGGCAGGCTTGAGTCTCGTAGAGGGGGGTAGAATTCCAGGTGTAGCGGTGAAATGCGTAGAGATCTGGAGGAATACCGGTGGCGAAGGCGGCCCCCTGGACGAAGACTGACGCTCAGGTGCGAAAGCGTGGGGAGCAAACAGGATTAGATACCCTGGTAGTCCACGCCGTAAACGATGTCGACTTGGAGGTTGTTCCCTTGAGGAGTGGCTTCCGGAGCTAACGCGTTAAGTCGACCGCCTGGGGAGTACGGCCGCAAGGTTAAAACTCAAATGAATTGACGGGGGCCCGCACAAGCGGTGGAGCATGTGGTTTAATTCGATGCAACGCGAAGAACCTTACCTACTCTTGACATCCAGCGAACTTGGCAGAGATGCCTTGGTGCCTTCGGGAACGCTGAGACAGGTGCTGCATGGCTGTCGTCAGCTCGTGTTGTGAAATGTTGGGTTAAGTCCCGCAACGAGCGCAACCCTTATCCTTTGTTGCCAGCGATTCGGTCGGGAACTCAAAGGAGACTGCCGGTGATAAACCGGAGGAAGGTGGGGATGACGTCAAGTCATCATGGCCCTTACGAGTAGGGCTACACACGTGCTACAATGGCGCATACAAAGAGAAGCGACCTCGCGAGAGCAAGCGGACCTCACAAAGTGCGTCGTAGTCCGGATCGGAGTCTGCAACTCGACTCCGTGAAGTCGGAATCGCTAGTAATCGTGGATCAGAATGCCACGGTGAATACGTTCCCGGGCCTTGTACACACCGCCCGTCACACCATGGGAGTGGGTTGCAAAAGAAGTAGGTAGCTTAACCTTCGGGAGGGCGCTTACCACTTTGTGATTCATGACTGGGGTGAAGTCGTAACAAGGTAACCGTAGGGGAACCTGCGGTTGGATCACCTCCTTACCTGAAGATACCTTCCCGCGCAGTGTCCACACAGATTGTCTGATA
>NZ_MLFN01000104.1 GCF_002095315.1 Pantoea conspicua | reverse complement strand
ACGAAACCCTCTCCGGGCCCGTTCGCGCAGCGAACTCACCCCCAGCCGGCCAGCGAACGAAACCTTCTCCGGGCCCGTTCGCGCAGCGAACCCCACCAGCCAGCCGGCGAACGAAACCCGCTCATAGCCCGTTCGCGCAGCGAACCCCCGGTTAGCCCGCTGGCGGCACTATTCAGTACATTCCATTCATCACCTTAGCCTGTTAAACACGCTGCCTCATTCATCACTCCTTTATTAAAACAACGTCCGGATTACATGTCTTTTTATTAACTGAAAACAACAAATGTACAGTTAAAGTATTTTTACACTGTATAAAAATTGCACCAGATTTGACTGGGATATAGCTTAATCAGTCTGCGAAGATCGCAGATAAGTCAGCTGGGTTCGGGCTGGCTTAATCTTTTAAATGGAGTTTAAAACGATGGCAATTCCAGCTTACCTTTGGCTCAAAGATGACGGCGGCGCGAATATTCAGGGTTCTGTCGATATAGCAGAACGTGAAGGCAGTATTGAGGTTCTCGGTATGAACCACGGTGTTACGTTTCCAGCAGACAATACAACAGGGACACCTGTCACCACCCGCAAACATTCCCCGTTTAGTTTTGATAAGGCGATCGATGCCTCAAGTGTTTATCTCTACAAGGCTGTGGTCTCCGGACAGAAGATTCACTCTGCTGAAATAAAGTTTTATCGAATTAATGATAACGGCCAGGAGAGTGAGTATTTCAGCTCATTGATGGAAGGTGTAACGGTTATCAGCGTGGGTCCGATGATGTATGACGTTAAATCCCCATATGGGGAAATGCAGAACCATCTGGAAGTGGTGGAGTTGACTTACGAAAAAATTACCTGGCGTTATGTGGATGGCAATATTGTCCACTCAGACAGCTGGAATGAACGTGCGACCGCATAAGGATATGACTAATGGCATGGAGATATGAGCAAAGCACCGGCAGGTTGTACCGTGGCAGTGAGCTAATCGAGACCGGCTACTCCGGCAGTCTGACGAATAAAAATAATCCTGACCGCCAGCAGGTAAGAGGGATGGGCCCCCTGCCGCGGGGTATCTACCGAATCGCGGGACATTCAACCTCGAAAGGTCCGGTTACCATTATCCTGGAGCAGATAGCGGGGGAAACGTTTGGGCGTTCGGCGTTTCGCATTCACGGAGAAAGAGTCAATAAACCCGCGGGCTTCGCCTCAGAAGGTTGCATTATTATGTCGCAGGCCACCCGGCGGCGTGTTCTGCGTGAAGGCGGAACACTAGAGGTGGTCCGATGAAATGGCTGATATTTCTGGGGCTGTTTTCCTTTCTGTCCTGGGCGGAACCGGTCACTGACTGGCCCGCCTCGCTGAAAGGCATCGGGTCGGGTGAGCAAGCCTGGCTTGAAAAGGTGCCAGACCTGGCTGCCACCGCTGATGTTCAGCAGGCCGTCAAGCTGGAGGATGCACTGGCCGCAGCGCTATCCAAAAACACCGCAGGAATTCTGGCTACGCTCAGCATTATTGACGGCAGAACATGGCCACATATGGTTGGAACGGACATTGTCTGCGGCGTTCCAGTGGAACGGCCCGCCGCTGTGGTTGAGGATTTTTATCAGCAAACCCGACTGGCGCTGCTCACCACTGACAAGGGCGCGACCTGTTTGTGGATCCTCGAGGCAAGCTATGAGGAGTGGAAAACAGACAACGCCCGTACTAATAAGTGATTTTCACCTGCCTGCTGGCGGCAGTCTGGCATGGAGCAGGTTACGCCTGGCTGCGGTCTGACATGGAGCAGGTTACGCCTGGCGGCGGGCTGGCACTGAGTATAGTTTCGCCCGCCAGGCGTTGGGGAGTTTCAGATTGCCTGAGCAGGCGGACGCGCAAGGGGCGGACGCCCGCCCCTTAACAATCCCGGCGTCCGGCTGCCTTAG
>NZ_MLFN01000103.1 GCF_002095315.1 Pantoea conspicua | reverse complement strand
CGGTAGCCGTTGCCGCGCCAGCAGGCGCGCCCGCGGCGGTCCAGGCCGGTGCGCAGAAACGCGTGGTTGCGATCACCGCCTGCCCCGACCGGTGTAGCTCACACCTTTATGGCCGCAGAAGCGATTCAGGCTGAAGCGACCCGTCGCGGCTGGTGGGTCAAAGTAGAAACCCGTGGCTCAGTCGGTGCCGGTAATGCCATTACGCCGGAAGAGGTGGCGGCGGCCGATCTGGTGATCGTGGCAGCCGATATCGAAGTCGACCTGGCAAAATTTGCCGGTAAGCCGATGTACCGGACCTCAACTGGCCTTGCGCTGAAGAAAACTGCCCAGGAGCTGGACAAAGCGGTAGCCGAGGCGAAGCCCTACAAAGCCACTGGCGGGCAGAGCAGCGACAACCAGAATGAGAAGAAGGAGGGTGCAGGCGCCTATCGCCACCTGCTGACCGGCGTTTCCTACATGCTGCCGATGGTGGTGGCGGGCGGTCTGAGTATCGCGCTCTCCTTTGCCTTTGGTATCACCGCTTTTAAAGAGCAGGGCACGCTGGCTGCTGCGTTAATGCAGATTGGTGGCGGCAGCGCCTTCGCACTGATGGTGCCGGTACTGGCAGGCTTTATTGCCTTCTCCATTGCTGACCGTCCGGGTCTGACCCCAGGTCTGATTGGCGGGATGATCGCCACCAGCATCAACGCCGGCTTCCTCGGCGGGATCATCGCCGGTTTCATCGCCGGTTACGCTGCGAAGCTGATCAGCGGCAAAGTGAAACTGCCGCAGAGTATGGAAGCGCTGAAGCCGATTCTGATCATTCCGCTGTTTGCCAGCCTGATAACCGGCCTGCTGATGATTTATGTGGTCGGTAAACCGGTTGCTGGCATCATGAACGGTCTGACGCACTGGCTGGCGAACATGGGTACCGCCAATGCGGTGCTGCTGGGCGCGATTCTGGGCGGCATGATGTGTACCGATATGGGCGGCCCGGTCAATAAAGTGGCTTACGCCTTTGGTGTTGGTCTGCTGAGTTCCCAGACTTATGCCCCGATGGCGGCGATCATGGCGGCCGGTATGGTGCCACCGCTGGCGATGGGTCTGGCGACGCTGGTTGCCCGTCGTAAATTCAATAAAGGTCAGCAGGAAGGGGGCAAAGCGGCGCTGGTACTGGGTCTCTGCTTCATCTCTGAAGGTGCAATTCCGTTCGCTGCCCGTGACCCGATGCGTGTTCTGCCTTGCTGCATCATCGGCGGCGCGACCACCGGTGCCATCTCGATGGCGGTGGGCGCCAAACTGATGGCGCCACACGGTGGGTTGTTTGTGCTGCTGATCCCTGGCGCGATCTCGCCGGTGGTCGGTTATCTGGTGGCGATTGTCGTCGGTACGGCGATTGCCGGTCTGAGCTATGCGGTGCTGAAACGTCCGGAAGAGCAGCTGGCCAAAGTCTGATTTGCTGAAGGGCATTATCTGCTGAAGTAAAAAACAGGGAGCCAGATGGCTCCCTGTTTGCTTTTTCAGACGGTGAATAATGTTAAAGCGATGGATAAATACGCCTGGAGTAAAGCATCGCGCCGCCGGGATAAAACGCCGGGAGCGTTTTTTGAACAACGCAAAGCGTTGACCCGGATAAGGGCGCGCCACAGGGATAAGGTGCGTAATCGCCCGCGCTGAGCTTACCATGCTGAATCCCAGTGATGGCTGGGCGCGGATGCTAGCCGGGTTCAGGCAGTATGGCGGCGCATCGCAATAAACAAAAAAAAGGGCACCTGCGCGACTGATGTTCGTCAGTTAAGGTTAAATTTGCAAAGGCTGTCACGGTCAGACGTGGCAGCTTTTTTTTGGTCGAGCGTGCCGGAGTGCGGGCCAGAGCACCGCTGCTGCTGCCGGGCCGTCCTCGCGCCGCTCACGCGGTACCTTCGGCTTTGACGTCGTGCCGACGAAC
>NZ_MLFN01000102.1 GCF_002095315.1 Pantoea conspicua | reverse complement strand
GCCCTTTTTCTTTTACTTTTTTATCATGGGAGCCTACTTCCCGTTTTTCCCGATTTGGCTACATGACATCAACCATATCAGCAAAAGTGATACGGGTATTATTTTTGCCGCTATTTCTCTGTTCTCGCTATTATTCCAACCGCTGTTTGGTCTGCTTTCTGACAAACTCGGGCTGCGCAAATACCTGCTGTGGATTATTACCGGCATGTTAGTGATGTTTGCGCCGTTCTTTATTTTTATCTTCGGGCCACTGTTACAATACAACATTTTAGTAGGATCGATTGTTGGTGGTATTTATCTAGGCTTTTGTTTTTAACGCCGGTGCGCCAGCAGTAGAGGCATTTATCGAGAAAGTCAGCCGTCGCAGTAATTTCGAATTTGGTCGCGCGCGGATGTTTGGCTGTGTTGGCTGGGCGCTGTGTGCCTCGATTGTCGGCATCATGTTCACCATCAATAATCAGTTTGTTTTCTGGCTGGGTTCTGGCTGTGCACTCATCCTCGCCGTTTTACTCTTTTTCGCCAAAACGGATGCGCCCTCTTCTGCCACGGTTGCCAATGCGGTAGGTGCCAACCATTCGGCATTTAGCCTTAAGCTGGCGCTGGAACTGTTCAGACAGCCAAAACTGTGGTTTTTGTCACTGTATGTTATTGGCGTTTCCTGCACCTACGATGTTTTTGACCAACAGTTTGCTAATTTCTTTACTTCTTTTTTTGCCAACGGTGAACAGGGTACGCGGGTATTTGGCTACGTAACGACAATGGGCGAATTACTTAACGCCTCGATTATGTTTTTTGCGCCACTGATCATTAATCGCATCGGTGGGAAAAACGCCCTGCTGCTGGCTGGCACTATTATGTCAGTACGTATTATTGGCTCATCGTTCGCTACCTCAGCACTGGAAGTGGTTATTCTGAAAACGCTGCATATGTTTGAAGTACCGTTCCTGCTGGTGGGCTGCTTTAAATATATTACCAGCCAGTTTGAAGTGCGTTTTTCAGCGACGATTTATCTGGTCTGTTTCTGCTTCTTTAAGCAACTGGCGATGATTTTTATGTCTATTCTGGCGGGCAATATGTATGAAAGCATCGGTTTCCAGGGCGCTTACCTGATGCTGGGTCTGGTGGCGCTGGGCTTCACCTTAATTTCCGTGTTCACGCTTAGCGGCCCCGGCCCACTTTCCCTGCTGCGTCGCCAGGTGAATGAAGTCGCTTAAGAAATTAATGTCGGATACGGCGCGAGCGCCTTATCCGACCAACTTATCAGGACGGAATGTTAAAAATGAACATGTCGATGACAGAAAAAATAAAAGCAGGCAAGCTATTTACCGATATGTGCGAAGGCTTACCTGAAAAAAGACTTCGTGGGAAAACATTAATGTATGAGTTCAATCACTCGCATCCATCAGAAGTTGAAAAAAGGGTAATGACTCCAACTTATTGATAGTGTTTTATGTTCAGATAATGCCCGATGACTTTGTCATGCAGCTCCACCGATTTTGAGAGCGACAGCGACTTCCGTCCCAGCCGTGCCAGGTGCTGCCTCAGATTCAGGTTATGCCGCTCAATTCGCTGCGTATATCGCTTGCTGATTACGTGCAGCTTTCCCTTCAGGCGGGATTCATACAGCGGCCAGCCATCCGTCATCCATATCACCACGTCAAAGGGTGACAGCAGGCTCATAAGACGCCCCAGCGTCGCCATAGTGCGTTCACCGAATACGTGCGCAAACCGTCTTCCGGAGCCTGTCATACGCGTAAAACAGCCAGCGCTGGCGCGATTTAGCCCCGACATAGCCCCACTGTTCGTCCATTTCCGCGCAGACGATGACGTCACTGCCCGGCTGTATGCGCGAGGTTACCGACTGCGGCCTGAGTTTTTTAAGTGACGTAAAATCGTGTTGAGGCCAACGCCCATAATGCGGGCGGTTGCCCGGCATCCAACACCATTCATGGCCATATCAATGATTTTCTGGTGCGTACCGGGTTGAGAAGCGGTGTAAGTGAA
>NZ_MLFN01000101.1 GCF_002095315.1 Pantoea conspicua | reverse complement strand
CCACCGCATCAGCAGAGGCGGGCTGCGCACTGGCGGTAGCCTCTGCTGTCGCGGGCTGGGCAGTTGCCGGCTGCGGCGCTGGCGTCAGTGCGCCATTTTTAGCGTCATTAAAGCCTTTCTGAATCGCATTGGCGAACACCTGCGCCTGGCCGTTCAACGGCAGCAGCAGTGCAATGGTGCTGGTGGAGGCTTTGGTGTAGTTCTGCATCTGACTCAGCTGAGTCGGTAAGGTCTTCGCTGCCGGATTCTGTGGATAGCGGGTCTGCCAGTCTTTAATCGCGGACTTCAACATCTCAGCATCCTGGCTATTGGCACGCCACACAGCGAGCAGATCCAGCCAGCCCTGCAGGACATTTTCGTCGGCATTAATCACCAGATTACTGACTTCCTGCTGCGGCATCTGGGTCAGTGCCTGCCAGGTGGCGTCAATATTACTTTGATGATCGGGGCCTTTCAGCAGCGGCTCCTGCGCAATATAGTTACGCAGCAGCGACAGCGAAGGACGGCCCTGAGCGCTGGCAATCTGTAAACCGTAGTAGCGGGCCAGCTGATCCTGCGACAGCGCACCGGTTTTCACCTGCTGTAAGCGCGCCTGTGCCTCTTTTACCTGCTGTGTCGACAGCTGCAGTTGCGCCTGCAACAGCAGCAACTCCTGCTGCTGAGTGTCTGATAGCTGTTGTGGTAGCTGGCTTAACTGCCGGGTCGCCTCAGGATACTTTCCTTCCTTCAACAGGGCGCGGATTGCAAGTAATTGCCAGTCGGTCTTGCTATCATCGCTGCTTTGCTGCGCTTGCTGCAGGTAATAGGCTGAATTAGCCGTGGCAGGCCCTTGAATATTGACGGTTGAGGTTTGCGGCCCCTGACCGCTACACGCGGCTAAAATCAGCCCGGCAAGAACGACAGGCAGAAAGCGTCCTGCTTTACGACGAACGACTTTTGAAGGAAGCATACTGTATCCAGTGATGTTTTTTTCAAGATGCTCAATATTAAATCGGCAATTCGGATGAAACAATGAAACAACTCGATCGGGCAGAGATTTCTGCCAGCACGCTCTACATCGTTCCAACCCCGATTGGTAATTTGGGTGATATCACCCAGCGGGCGCTGACGGTGCTTTCGAGCGTCGATCTGGTCGCTGCGGAAGATACACGTCATACCGGGCTGTTGCTACAACATTTCGCCATCAATGCGCGACTCTTCGCACTTCACGACCACAACGAACAGCAGAAGGCTGAGCTACTGCTGACGAAGCTGCAAGAGGGTCAAAGCATAGCCTTAGTTTCGGATGCCGGCACGCCGCTGATCAACGATCCCGGCTATCATCTGGTGCGGCGTTGTCGCGAAGCCGGTGTCCGGGTCGTGCCGCTGCCTGGCGCCTGTGCGGCCATCGCGGCGCTGAGTGCCGCCGGATTGCCCTCCGATCGTTTCTGTTACGAAGGGTTTCTGCCCGCCAAAACCAAAGGCCGTTGTGATGTGCTGCGCGCGCTGGTGCAGGAGCCGCGTACCCTGATCTTTTACGAATCAACCCATCGTCTGCTGGACAGTCTGCAGGATATGGTGACGGAGCTGGGCGCTGACCGATATGTGGTACTGGCGCGTGAGCTGACCAAAACCTGGGAGTCGATTTACGGTGCGCCGGTCGCCGAGCTGCTGGCCTGGGTGAAAGAGGATGAAAATCGTCGCAAAGGCGAGATGGTGCTGATTGTTGAAGGGCACAAAGCCGATGAAGAGGCGTTGCCGCCTGATGCGCTGCGCACGCTGGCGCTGTTGCAGAAAGAATTACCGCTCAAACGTGCCGCTGCCCTGACCGCTGAGATTCATGGCGTGAAGAAAAATGCGCTGTATAAGTATGCGCTGGAGCAGCAAGAGGCGTGACAAATGGCGGCGAATGTCCTATCATCCCGCGCCGAAGCTGACCAGACAGTCGCCGCTTTGTCGTCGTCCCCACTTGTGGGGAGACGGGCAGAGGGGAGGAAAGTCCGGGCTCCATAGGGCAGGGTGCCAGGTAACGCCTGGGAGGCGCAAGCCTACGACCAGTGCAACAGAGAGCAAACCGCCGATGGCCCAGTAATGGGATCAGGTAAGGGTGAAAGGGTGCGGTAAGAGCGCACCGCGCGACTGGCAACAGTTCGTGGCACGGTAAACTCCACCCGGAGCAAGGCCAAATAGGGGTTCACAAGGTACGGCCCGTACTGAACCCGGGTAGGCTGCTTGAGCCAGTGAGTGATTGCTGGCCTAGATGAATGACTGTCCACGACAGAACCCGGCTTAACGGTCAGCTTCGACTTTTTACCAAAAACCCCGCTCCGGCGGGGTTTTTGCTTTGCGAGCTAAGTGCTGACAGTGATGAATGCCTGTCCACGACGCTCTCCGTGAAAAGAACGCGGCTTAACGGTCAGCGTCGACTTATTACTAAAAACCCCGCTCCGGCGGGGG
>NZ_MLFN01000100.1 GCF_002095315.1 Pantoea conspicua | reverse complement strand
GATTTATTCAACAAAGCCCTTATAAATAAGAAACTTGTCAGCCTGAAGAGGTCAATATGAGGAAGAATTCACACGGGAGGTAAGCATGCTGGCTTCGGCTTTCACCCTGATGCGCGCTAAAGCAAACTTCGTGCATCAGTTCATCCGCAATCCGCGCAAGATGGGCAGCATTACGCCTTCATCCGATGCGCTGTGCCGCACAATGATCGCGTCGGTGGAATGGAATACTCAGCTGCGTATCGCCGAGCTTGGCGGAGGAGACGGTGTGTTAACCCGTCGGTTACTGGAACGAATGGCACCGGACGCCACGCTGGATGTGTTTGAGATCAGCAGTATGCTGGCGGAGAAGCTCAACGCACTGGACGATGACCGTATGATCGTCCGCACCTGTTCAGCGGAGTACCTCAACGGGCAGTATGATGCGATCTTCTCCGGTCTGCCGCTGTTGTCGCTGCCGCCCGCGCTGCGTGAGGCGATTCTGCGTGCCGTTTACAATGCCCTGGGCCCAAACGGCGTATTTGTGCAATTCCAGTACACCTCCCTGACCCAGCCTGACCTGTCACGCTATTTTACCTGGGAGCGGCAACGGGTGCTGAAAAACGTGCCGCCCGCCTGGGTTTATCGCTGCACCCGCCATTACGCGCCCTGAGCCTGCTCAATTGACGGGCGCGTCTGTTGCCAGAAGGCGGTTAACAGTTCACGCGCCCAGTCTTTACCTTCCATCACACCAGCCACCTCACCACTGCCGTCCGGCAGACAGGCGCGCATGATCGGGGACGAGAACTCGGGATGAAACTGCACTGACAGCGCCTGTGGTGAATAACGAATAATCTGGCAACCATCACGCTCAGAAGCGGCTAATACCTGTGCCTGCGTCGGCGGTGTCAGCACCGACTGTCGGTGCGACAGCCAGGCGCTGAAGGTCGGCGGCAGTCTCCGCAGCAGTGGATCGCGCTGCGCCTGCGCGCCACAGGTGACCGGCAGCAGACCGCGTTCCCAGCCATTCGGATTATCCGCCACCTCTCCGCCCAGCGCATACGCCATCAGCTGATGGCCGTAGCAGACACCCAGTAACGGCAACGACGCGTCGATAGCCGCCCGGACCCACGCGGCGCTGCGTTCGCTCCAGTCGGCATGGTCGGTGACCATCGCCCAGGAGCCGCTGAGGATCGCCCCGGAAATCTGATCGAAGGCCGGCAGCGCCTCGCCCAGATGCGGACGGACGATCAGATACTCATCAGGCTGTAAATCTAACGCGTCAATGAACCAGCGTGGTTGTTCACCAATCCGGGCGACGACGTGAGCGGGCGGGACTTCAAGCTGAATTAATGCAATGGGCAAGGCGGGCGTATGGGTCATACCGAATCGGGTCCTGTTCCAGAGAGGCGTTTCGGAAAATCAGTCTGACAGCAACGCGCAAAAAAGTCTTATGATTTTATTTTCCCCTCTGCGACAGAAAATTTCTTAGCGCTGCTGCCAGGAATGCCGCAGTTCGTGCCATCATTAGCGGGCTAAGCAAAAAAAGTTAAGGATATTATTGTGGCGGTGCGGCATTTCTTTCTGGTCCTGATGGTGGTGTGTATCTGGGCCTTCAACAACGTAGCGGTAAAATGGGGCTTGCTTGAGCTTCCACCGCTGTTTCTGACCTTTATGCGTTTTGTGGTAGTCGCCATTGTGCTGGTGCCGTTTTGCCGCATCACCCGACAGCAGTTGCCCTGGCTGTTGCTGCTGGCGTTCACTTTCGGCTTTATGCACTTCTCGCTGCTGTTTGTCGGGATGCGGTATACCGATGCCGGCACCGGCGCGATTGTGGTCCAGCTCGGCACGCCGATCGCCATGCTGCTGGCGATGGTGGTGTTAAAAGAGAAACTGAAGCTGGTACAGCTGGCGGGCATTATGATCTCACTGAGCGGCGTGGTGGTGCTCTCCGGCAGCCCGACCATCCCCACCTGGTGGGTGCTGTGCCTGCTGTTGTGCAGCGCAACCGGCTGGGCGGTCAGCAACCTGATAGTTAAAAAATCGCCGTCCATTAAGCCGCTGACCATGACCGGCTGGATCGCCTTTCTGGCGATTCCGATTGTCGGTGTTGCCAGCCTGATAATGGAGTCAAACCAGCTCTATGCTCTGAGTCATGCAGGCTGGCACGGCTGGTTCGCCATTCTCTACAGCGCCATCGCCTCATCGATCGTCGCCTATACGCTGTGGTACATGCTGCTGAAGAAATACAACGTCAACCTGATTATGCCCTACTCGCTGCTGACCCCGGTGCTGTCGGTACTGATGGGGATCGTGGTGCTGGGCGACAGCCTTAACAGCTTCAAAATTATCGGTGCCTCGCTGGTCATCCTCGGCACGGCGATTGCGGTGATCAACTTGCGTAATCTGCGGATGCATGCCCGCTTCCCCCGCCTGCGGCGACGTTAATGACGCGTGCTATGCTTGAGAGATTGTCACTCGTCAGGAGCACAGCACATGGACCATCAGCTCGCCACGTCCCTCTGGCAGCAGATGTGGCAGGGATTGCGTGGCAACGCCGCAGCGCATCCGCTACCCACCTTTGTCGATAACGCCAGTTTTCCCGCCGCCTTTGCCGTCAGTGAACTGGCGGCCACCAGCATCGGGCTCGCCACACAGGCGACGGCCGCCCTGATCAATTCGAGCCGGCCGGTTGAAGTGAATGTCCGGCTGGCGTCGCGCTGGTTCCAGCACAGTTTTATGCCGCTCAACCGTCCCGCACCTGCGCTATGGGATGCTTTTGCGGGTGATTACCCCAGCCGTGATGGCTGGATCCGCCTGCACACCAATGCTGCCCATCACCGTCAGGCGATGGAGCAGGTGCTGGGCCAGCACGCTGACCGAACTTCGCTGGCCCGTGAGGTGCAGCGCTGGCAGGCTGCTGAGCTGGAGCAGGCGATCATAGATGCGGGCGGTTGTGCCGCAGAGATGCGCAGCAGCGCGGCCTGGCGGGAGCATCCGCAGGGCCAGGCTGTGGCGCAGGAGCCGC
>NZ_MLFN01000099.1 GCF_002095315.1 Pantoea conspicua | reverse complement strand
AACAAGCTGAAAATCGTGTCTCTCAAAAACGCCTCTGGCGTTGTAAGGTTAAGCCTCACGGGTCATTAGTACCGGTTAGCTCAACGCATCGCTGCGCTTACACACCCGGCCTATCAACGTCGTCGTCTTCAACGTCCCTTCAGGACTCTCAAGGAGTCAGGGAGAACTCATCTCGGGGCAAGTTTCGTGCTTAGATGCTTTCAGCACTTATCTTTTCCGCACTTAGCTACCGGGCAATGCCATTGGCATGACAACCCGAACACCAGTGGTGCGTTCACTCCGGTCCTCTCGTACTAGGAGCAACCCCCCTCAATTCTCCAGCGCCCACGGCAGATAGGGACCGAACTGTCTCACGACGTTCTAAACCCAGCTCGCGTACCACTTTAAACGGCGAACAGCCGTACCCTTGGGACCTACTTCAGCCCCAGGATGTGATGAGCCGACATCGAGGTGCCAAACACCGCCGTCGATATGAACTCTTGGGCGGTATCAGCCTGTTATCCCCGGAGTACCTTTTATCCGTTGAGCGATGGCCCTTCCATTCAGAACCACCGGATCACTATGACCTGCTTTCGCACCTGCTCGAGCCGTCACTCTCGCAGTCAAGCCAGCTTATGCCATTGCACTAACCTCACGATGTCCGACCGTGATTAGCTGACCTTCGTGCTCCTCCGTTACTCTTTAGGAGGAGACCGCCCCAGTCAAACTACCCACCAGACACTGTCCGCACCCCGGATAACGGGGCCACGTTAGAACATCAAACATTAAAGGGTGGTATTTCAAGGTTGGCTCCACGCAGACTGGCGTCTGCGCTTCAAAGCCTCCCACCTATCCTACACATCAAGGCTCAATGTTCAGTGTCAAGCTGTAGTAAAGGTTCACGGGGTCTTTCCGTCTTGCCGCGGGTACACTGCATCTTCACAGCGAGTTCAATTTCACTGAGTCTCGGGTGGAGACAGCCTGGCCATCATTACGCCATTCGTGCAGGTCGGAACTTACCCGACAAGGAATTTCGCTACCTTAGGACCGTTATAGTTACGGCCGCCGTTTACCGGGGCTTCGATCAAGAGCTTCTCCTTACGGATAACCCCATCAATTAACCTTCCGGCACCGGGCAGGCGTCACACCGTATACGTCCACTTTCGTGTTTGCACAGTGCTGTGTTTTTAATAAACAGTTGCAGCCAGCTGGTATCTTCGACTGGCTTCGGCTCGGGGAGCGGGTCCCTCCACCTACGCGCCAGCGTGCCTTCTCCCGAAGTTACGGCACCATTTTGCCTAGTTCCTTCACCCGAGTTCTCTCAAGCGCCTTGGTATTCTCTACCTGACCACCTGTGTCGGTTTGGGGTACGATTTTGTGTTACCTGATGCTTAGAGGCTTTTCCTGGAAGCAGGGCATTTATCACTTCAGCACCGTAGTGCCTCGTCGTCACGCCTCAGTGTAAAGTGAACCGGATTTGCCTGGAACACACACCTACACGCTTAAACCGGGACAACCGTCGCCCGGCTGATATAGCCTTCTCCGTCCCCCCTTCGCAGTAACACCAAGTACAGGAATATTAACCTGTTTCCCATCGACTACGCCTTTCGGCCTCGCCTTAGGGGTCGACTCACCCTGCTCCGATTAACGTTGAACAGGAACCCTTGGTCTTCCGGCGAGCGGGCTTTTCACCCGCTTTATCGTTACTTATGTCAGCATTCGCACTTCTGATACCTCCAGCAGCCCTCACAGGCCACCTTCGACGGCTTACAGAACGCTCCCCTACCCAACAACGCATACGCGTCGCTGCCGCAGCTTCGGTGCATGGTTTAGCCCCGTTACATCTTCCGCGCAGGCCGACTCGACCAGTGAGCTATTACGCTTTCTTTAAATGATGGCTGCTTCTAAGCCAACATCCTGGCTGTCTGTGCCTTCCCACATCGTTTCCCACTTAACCATGACTTTGGGACCTTAGCTGGCGGTCTGGGTTGTTTCCCTCTTCACGACGGACGTTAGCACCCGCCGTGTGTCTCCCGTGATAACATTCTCCGGTATTCGCAGTTTGCATCGGGTTGGTAAGCCGGGATGGCCCCCTAGCCGAAACAGTGCTCTACCCCCGGAGATGAGTTCACGAGGCGCTACCTAAATAGCTTTCGGGGAGAACCAGCTATCTCCCGGTTTGATTGGCCTTTCACCCCCAGCCACAGGTCATCCGCTAATTTTTCAACATTAGTCGGTTCGGTCCTCCAGTTAGTGTTACCCAACCTTCAACCTGCCCATGGCTAGATCACCGGGTTTCGGGTCTATACCCTGCAACTTAACGCCCAGTTAAGACTCGGTTTCCCTGCGGCTCCCCTATACGGTTAACCTTGCTACAGAATATAAGTCGCTGACCCATTATACAAAAGGTACGCAGTCACCCCCATAAAGAAGGCTCCCACTGCTTGTACGTACACGGTTTCAGGTTCTGTTTCACTCCCCTCGCCGGGGTTCTTTTCGCCTTTCCCTCACGGTACTGGTTCACTATCGGTCAGTCAGGAGTATTTAGCCTTGGAGGATGGTCCCCCCATATTCAGACAGGATACCACGTGTCCCGCCTTACTCATCGAGCTCACAGCATGTGTATTTTTGTGTACGGGAGTATCACCCTGTACCCTGCGACTTTCCAGACGCTTCCACTAACACACAAACTGATTCAGGCTCTGGGCTGCTCCCCGTTCGCTCGCCGCTACTGGGGGAATCTCGGTTGATTTCTTTTCCTCGGGGTACTTAGATGTTTCAGTTCCCCCGGTTCGCCTTGCAGCACTATGTATTCATGCTGCAATGATGCACTGAGTGCACCGGGTTTCCCCATTCGGACATCGACGGCTGTAGCGGTTCATATCACCTTACCGTCGCTTTACGCAGATTAGCACGTCCTTCATCGCCTCTGACTGCCAGGGCATCCACCGTGTACGCTTAGTCGCTTAACCTCACAACCCACAGGCGTTTTACAACGCTGCGAGCTGCAAGCATTTGAGAGACTCGAACGTGTCGCGTTTTTCATTCTTATTACGGAGAATGAAAACGACACGTCGTTTCAATTTTCAGCTTGTTCCGGATTGTTAAAGAGCAAATA
>NZ_MLFN01000098.1 GCF_002095315.1 Pantoea conspicua | reverse complement strand
GCCTTTTATACCCTAAGCGTAAGGAAAAAACAGATTATCCGTACTGATGTCAAATGCCAACTATGATATTTTTAATAATAATCAAACATATATTAAAAAGTATGAGTTTATCGTGAGCAAAAAATTCGATAGGGATTTTTGGGTGCGCATTAGTTGGCTTGTGGTGTTATTGCCGGTGTGTTTCGCGTTCCCGTTGCTGTTATTTGCAGTTTTTTTCGTTATTGTTGGATTGTGGGAACACTTCACAAAAGACAGTGTTGATAAAAATAATGCTAAAGAAATAATTGTCCAAACTGAGATTCAACAATTAAGTTGGCTCAATGCTACTCCAGAGGATGATTGGTACGATTTATTTATGGCGGAATGCGAGTCACCGGCTGAAGAACAATTTCTCGCAGCGATGATCAGAGAGTTAAATCTCAAGCCGAGCGCTGGAAAATTAGTATGCTCATTGCTGACGCTAGAAATGCAGGTTAGATCTCCGCCTTACCGTTTTGACTTTCTGGTCAACGGCAGACAGGTTGTTGAGATTGATGGCGCAGCCTGGCATTCATCGCCTGAACAAGTTGAGCGTGATCGCATAAGAGATAAGATTTCAGTAGAGCGTGGTTACAAGGTACTACGGATCCCTGCAAAGGTTGTTTTCAGAACCCCAAATGAAGCGGTTCGGCGAGTGAAGTCAACACTTGCTGAAACGCCTTTTTATACAAAAATTGATTTTGCAAAAGTAAAGGAGCCTGAGAATTCGCCAGCCAGAATCCTGTCACCTTTAGGATTTTTAGGTGCAGTGACTGTAGCGCTTGGGGATTTAAATGAGAAGGCATCCAGAATGTATAAAGAAGCAGAGGAAAAAGAAAAAGCTGCAAAGCTTGAGGCATCTAATAAAGTTGATTCCATGCTAAATCAAAAAATCGTTAGTACTAACAGTCAATCTGTCCCTGTTATGGACGAAGAATTGAGATCACTTTTTGAAGAGTGCTCAAAGCTTTTTGACGATACTAAATCAGATGAAAAAAGAGAAAAGGAATTTTAGTAACCAAAAGCAAGTCTGCTCATTGATGGCACAGACGTTTGGCCACCGTAACTGGTGGCTTTTTATGCGCTGCTGGCTCATGCTTGTACAAAGCGGCTCATAAGCAGGCCAAGGTCCGCTAAGAGCGAAAAGTGGACATATAGACACAAGTTAAAGGCAAACAAAAGCAGTTATCGATCCGAGAAAATGGAGTCGTATTCATATGTGGCGGGTCAAATCAGGCCATGCTGGTTCTGCTTTTACCCTTATTGCGACTGGAGCTAAACAGTAAGTATTACGCTTCCTGTTGTGCGTCCGGCCTCGAGGTCAGAGTGTGCTTTTGCCGCATCCGTGAGAGTATATTCAGCTCCGACCGGATTTTCCAGTCCGTTCTGAAAAGCCTGCATGAGGTCTTCGGCCCCCTGTCTGTAGAGATCGGCGTCGTCAGCATAGGCGATTGAGCTTGGTTGTATAAGTGCTATTGAGCGGGCAAAGCCAAGCTCCTCTACACGCACCGGTGGAATAGGCCCGGCGGACTGGCCCAGGCTTGCCACTATGCCAAAAGGGCATACCACACTGAATGTTGAAGCGAGCATGAATCCTCCAGTTCCATCAATGGCAATATGCACTTCGCGACTATCTGCAATTTCGCGCACTTTTTCAGCCCATGCCGCATCTGTGTGAAGAAAAACTTCAGCTGCGTCTGCTGCCTGCGCAGTTTTCACTTTCGCAGCGGACCCGGTTGAACCAATGACCCGCGCACCTTTCATGGTTGACCAGCGGGTGACAAACTGCTCCCAACCGCCCGCTGCAGAATGAACCAGGAGCCAGTCATCCGCTTTAATTTTCCCGCACCCAGTATCACAGAACGCATCCTTTTATCCCTTTATCACCATGACGAGTTAAAAAGGCTCAGAAGTACGGCATGTACCACTGCCACGCTGCTTCGTCCGTCTCTTTCAGCGCTGAATTAAAGAAAATTCAAATACAGAACAGAACAACAAGAGAAAACTTTCTGCGTTGCAGAATCCCTTCCATACCAGGTGAACTGAAGCTCAATAAAATGGTAACGCACATGAAGAAACAGCCGTCAGCTTAACGGTAACATTGTGGCAATAGCCTCTTTCCCCGTTGTGACAAGCTGATAGAACAAGAAATCAAAGAAAAACAGGTCAGCATCCTGTTTAGCTTCTGCCAGCGTATGGTTAAGCCCTGACGGCAGGGGTGGTCAGCCGGCGAGCACAACCATTTCAAATATGCATTGTGGTGAAGTCCCGTTACCGGACACCTGCCGTGCTGCTCCAGACCACGCCTTTAAGCCCAGGAAGAACCTTCGCAGAAGTACAGAAAGTTTTGTATGTTCAGAAAGCAACGCTGCAAACGGGACTTCTGGCCTGAGCCCGGATGACGGAGGAGGAGCAAAGCCAGCAAAACAGCTGCTGGCTTCGGGTTCTGTACGTTTAACGAAAAGCGGTTACAGAGAGCTAAAGTAAATACGGAAAAGGACTTTAAATACCGTCATAAAGACGCACCTACAGATGCAGCCCGCCAGTCCCGAAAGCTTCACTGAATATCTTCTCCTCCGGCACGCCCAGACTGATCAAAGAGCGATATTGTTCCTGCATAAACGGAACCGGTCCGCATAAATAGTAATCAGCCTCTGCGGGAAGATATGCCGCCGGAAGAGCGTTTAAATCGAGCCTTCCCTTCACCTGATAATCTTTACCGGGGACCTCATCTTCTTTTACATTTTCATAGGCAATAAAAACGTGAAGATTATCATTCTGGCTGGCTAAGTTTTTTAGCTCCTTACGCAATGCATGCACTTCAGAACTGCGCGCCGCATGAATAAAGTATATTTCTTTTTTCAGCGCCCGGTATTCTCTGGTTCCGGCATTTATGCCGTCACGTAATGCCGGTTTAAAGTTTGGATCGGCATGCTCTGCAAGCAAATGATTAACCATAGAAATCATCGGCGTCAGCCCGACGCCTGCGCTGATGAGTACGTTGTTCGTATCCGGGTTCAGCAGATAAAAATTTCCTGCCGGGGCGCTGAGTTCAACAACGCTGCCCTTATCAACGCTATTATGCAACGTGGAGGAGACATAGCCCGGATCCTGCCCTTCCGTGCGGGCATCGGCTTTGTTGAATAAATC
>NZ_MLFN01000097.1 GCF_002095315.1 Pantoea conspicua | reverse complement strand
GCTGTGTGGAGTCGCATTATAGGGATAGTAGATTTTGAGTCAACGCTTTTTAAAACATAAATGTGCGTTCGGTTTATTTTTAAACATCCTGTGGCGCTTTTAGCCAATGTGCTGGTTTTACTGGCAGAAAAGGCCCTTTTCCTGGGGCGCAGGCGGCGGGCACGCATTGAGGATTCACCGCCAGATGCTAGAATGTGCCCACTATTTCGCGTCTAACCTGTTTTTTGTCATCCAGACAGAGAACCCGCGCATTTAAGGCAATACTCAATGAAAATCAAAACTCGCTTCGCGCCCAGCCCTACCGGCTATTTACATGTGGGCGGCGCTCGTACCGCACTTTACTCCTGGCTCTTCGCCCGCCACAACCAGGGCGAGTTTGTGCTGCGTATTGAAGATACCGATCTGGAGCGCTCCACGCCGGAAGCCATTGAAGCCATCATGGATGGCATGAACTGGCTGAGCCTCGACTGGAACGAAGGCCCGTATTACCAGACCAAACGCTTCGATCGCTATAACACCGTAATTGATGAGATGCTGGCAGCGGGCACAGCTTATAAATGCTACTGCTCGAAAGAGCGTCTTGAAGCCCTGCGTGAACAGCAGATGGCGGATGGTGAGAAGCCGCGTTATGACGGCCGCTGCCGTGACAGTCATGAGCATCACGCCGCCGACGAGCCATGCGTTGTGCGTTTCCGCAACCCGCAAGAGGGTTCGGTGATTTTTGACGACCAGATCCGCGGTCCGATTGAATTCAGCAACCAGGAGCTGGATGACCTGATCATCCGCCGCACCGACGGTTCACCAACCTATAACTTCTGTGTGGTGGTGGATGACTGGGATATGGGAATTACTCACGTTATCCGTGGTGAAGATCATATCAACAACACACCGCGTCAAATCAACATCCTGAAGGCGATTGGCGCGCAGGTGCCGGTTTATGCGCACGTATCGATGATCCTCGGTGATGACGGCAAGAAACTCTCCAAACGTCACGGCGCGGTCGGCGTGATGCAGTACCGTGATGATGGTTATCTGCCGGAAGCGCTGCTGAATTACCTGGTTCGCCTCGGCTGGTCCCACGGCGATCAGGAGATCTTTAGCGTTGCTGAGATGACCGAGCTGTTCACGCTGGATGCGGTGAGTAAATCTGCCAGTGCCTTCAATACAGAAAAACTGCAGTGGCTGAATCACCATTATATTAATGCGCTTCCGCCAGAATATGTCGCGACTCATCTGCAGTGGCATATTGAAGAGCAAAAAATTGATACCCGCACCGGTCCGGAACTGGCGAAGCTGGTTGGCCTGCTGGGCGAACGTTGCAAAACGCTGAAAGAGATGGCCGCTTCCTGCCGTTATTTCTACGAAGATTTTGCCGGGTTTGACGCCGACGCCGCGAAGAAACATCTGCGTCCGGTGGCGCGTCAGCCGCTGGAAGTGGTGCGTGACAAGCTGGCAGCCATCAGCGACTGGACAGCCGAAAACGTTCATCAGGCGATTCAGAGCACCGCAGATGAGCTGGAAGTGGGGATGGGGAAAGTGGGGATGCCACTGCGTGTGGCGGTTACGGGAGCGGGTCAGTCACCTGGTCTGGATGTCACTGTTGAAGCGATTGGTCGTAGCCGCAGCGTAGCGCGCATCGATCAGGCACTGGCCTTTATCAGTGAGCGCGAAGCGCAGGCCTAAATAAACCAGCCGGAAGCAGCACGCTTCCGGTTTCTTTTACTCTTCGCTAATCCCCAGCCGCTGCAAAACACCTTTAATCCCTTCACGTAAGATTAATGCGGTGAACTGATCCTGCTCTGTCTGGCTCATTTGCTGAACGGAACTTATTAATAACGCAGGCAATGATTGAGGCGGTGTACTGTAGGTTGCTGAGGGTTCGTTCAGATTGCGCGTTGACTGGATGAAATTTTTGACACGCTCATCAATATGGATCAGGCGAGCTTTACCGCCTTGTACACCGGGCTTCGGCGTGGTAGTCCAGTTCTCCCGCTTGATCCATTTGTTCACCGTTTGCCGACTGTAACCTGTTTCCGCTGCCAGCTCTTCGGGAGTGAGCCATTCCTTTTTCACGATGCTATCCCTGTTAAATACATTAGCAATACATATTACATCAAAACGTAACGGGTGAAAGTAACTCAAGGTGAAATTGCCTTTTGTCACTCGACAAAAGGCAAGTGTTGATTTATTGCACGCTGCTGGCAGGTTCAACCGTCGGGCGGAACGCCAGGAAGTAGGCCAGGCCAACAAAAACCGCACCGCCTACGCCATTACCTAAAAACACTGCCACGAAGTTAGGGAAGTATTCTGCCCAGCTCATCTGACCGGCGAAGATGGCAGCCGGAATGATAAACATATTGGCAACAACGTGCTGGAAACCGATAGCAACAAAGGCCATCACCGGGAACCACATACCAAAGATTTTACCGACCACATCTTTACTGGCGAATGCCAGCCAGACGGCCAGACAGACCAGCCAGTTACAGCCGATGCCGGAAATAAAAGCGTGCAGGAAATCAGCGTGGACTTTCGCAGAGGCGATGGCGACCGTCTTCTTCAGATAATCGCCTTCAGTCATGCCCAGCATATGACCAAAGAACCAGGCCACCGCCACGCTGCCGAGAAAGTTAGCCAGCGTCACCCAAAACCAGTTACGCGCCACGCTGTAAAACGAAATACGACGGGCAAACCAGGCAACCGGTAAGGTCATCATGTTGCCGGTCAGCAACTCGCCGCCGGCAAGCACTGTCAGAATCAAACCGACCGGAAAGACCGCTGCGCCCAACAGGCCGCCGAACGAACCCCAGTCAGCAGGCAGAGAGTTAATCACATGCAGATCCAGCAGGAAGCCGGTAGCAATAAAGGCGCCAGCCATAAAGCCGAGGATCAGAAGGATGCTGACAGGCGCACGGCTTTTAGCCACGCCCGCCTGAATCGCCAGTTGTGCGATTTCTTTTGGTGTATGCAGCGACATAGTATCTCTATAGTTTTTATGTTTAATGGGACGGTAAACGCCTGGTGGACGCGCGGCTGGCGGGAGAGAGTCCCGGTGACCACTTAATTAGCGCGCTAAGTTTTGCATGGGGAAAAGAGGATGACAAGAAAATTCCTATAACATATTTAACCCTGGTTTAACCTGACGGCTGTCTGAATAACATAAAAAAGCGATCGGTCCCGATTGGTCACGTTTGGTCTGTAGCCATGCTGCTGAAACCGCTGAGGTTGCCGCCTTTTTCAGCGATCAGACACAGAATGTGATTTTGCCGTTGACACCCTGGAGGGGGTTTCATATTATGCCGTCCGTCGCTTAACGCGACAGTTTTTCGGTTCGGGGCTATAGCTCAGCTGGGAGAGCGCCTGCATGGCATGCAGG
>NZ_MLFN01000096.1 GCF_002095315.1 Pantoea conspicua | reverse complement strand
CGCGGGCACCGTGCGGGTGACGGCCGGACGCGTGCCGGTAATGGTAAACACCACGCTGTAGCTGTTGCCGTTACGCTGAGTCACCGCCCGGGTTTTACCTGGCTGCGTCAGCTCAAATACCAGCCGTACGCTCTGTTTATCTTTCGGCGTGCTGGTCCGGATGCGCTTTACGATGTTTTCACCGCTGAAGTTCAGCGGCAGCCCCTGTACCACGCCGCTCTGGCGCACATCCAGTACCACCCGATCCGGATTACGCAGCGGAAAGAAACCATACACTGGCTGACCGGCAAAGCTCAGGGTCACCGTGGCCTGGTTATCGCCATTGGCGACTTTGATATCAGACAGCGTGGCCGCGAACAGCGGCGTGCAGACCAGCAGCAGCAGTGTCACTAACGCCAGTTTCATCCGTGACTTCATGCCGGGTCCCTGTGTTGTGCAAGTGATGCCAGCCATCGCTCTGCCAGTGGCGTGTGGGCCGCCAGCTCCGCTTCACGCGCGTCACCGACGTAGCGCAGCGTTAAGGAGAGGTCGGGCGACGGCAAAATCCCTCGCCCTGCTGCGGCCATTCGACCAGACAGATGGCGTCGCCGCTGAAGTAATCGCGGATGCCCATAAATTCCAGCTCTTCCGGATCGGCCAGGCGATAGAGATCAAAATGATAGAGTGAGCGCTCACCCAGGGTGTAAGGCTCGACCAGCGTGTAGGTCGGGCTTTTTACGTTACCCTGATGACCCAGCGCCTGCAGAAAGCCGCGGCTGAAGGTAGTTTTACCCGCCCCCAGATCGCCATAGAGATAAATGACCGCCGCGTTGCCACAGGCACGCGCCAGTTGAGCGCCCAAACCGAGCGTTGCCGCCTCATCGGGCAAAGAAATAACACAGGTCTTCATGCTTCTTAATTCATCTCAGGATTAACAAACTGCCACAGCAGCTCAAGTAAATCTGTTGCCAGCATACCGCGCGTGCCACGTTGTGCAGCCACCGCATCCGCAGCGGCACCGTGGGCAACGCAGCCGGCACAGGCAGCATCAAACAGCGCCAGTTTCTGACCCACCAGCGAGGCGATAATCCCACTCAGGAGATCCCCCATGCCGCCGGAAGCCATACCGGCATTTCCCACATCGGCAAACGCCATGTCACCCTGCTCGCTGGCGATCAGAGTGCCCGCACCTTTCAGTACCACCACACCACCGTAGCGCTGCGCCAGCATCTGCGCTGCATGTAAGCGGTCACTCTCAACTTCACTGGTCTTAATGTTGAGCAGGCGAGCCGCTTCGCCAGGATGTGGCGTAATGATGCGATTCTGACGTTTCTCTGCACTGATTGCCAGCAGGTTAAGTGCATCCGCATCCCAAAGCATCGGCTTTTCGCTTTCGGCGACCCGTTCCAGCGCCCGCTTGCCCCACTCGCGCTGCCCCAGCCCTGGACCAATCGCAATCACATCCGCCCACGCCAGCGCGGCGGTCAGCTGTTCATCGGTCAGTTCATCGACCATGATTTCCGGCCGCGCCGTCAGGATCGGGATGATATTATCTTTGTGAGTAAGTACTCGCACTAATCCGCTCCCGCTGCGCAAGGCCGCTTCCGCCGTCATTCGCACCGCTCCCGCGGTACCAGCATCACCGCCGACCACCAGTAAACGCCCCTGATCGCCTTTGTGCGAGGTTGGTTTACGCGGCCTGAGCCAGTGCGTGAGCGCGCTGGCATCATAGCGCGCCATAGGCGCTGATTCCGCCGCCAGAAAAGTCTGCAGGCCAAGGTCGGCATAGTGCAACTCACCGACATAATCGCGGGCCTTTCCGGTAATCTGTCCCGGCTTAAGCGCCAGCATGCTCAGGGTATGGGTGGCGTTGATGACCTCGCCGGACGCACTGCCAGTACTGGCGGCTAAGCCAGAAGGCATGTCGATAGCAAGGATTGGGGCGGCATGGGCATTCGCCTGCTGAATCAGCGTGCTATAGGGTTCAGCGGGTGCGCGATTAATGCCGGTCCCGAGCAGCGCATCCACGATCACATCGACCTGTTCTGGCCAGGCAGCATCCGCGGCATGAATGTCGCCGCCCGCATCCAGCCAGGCATCCCGGGCGCGCTGCGCTTCCTCAGGCAGGGGCTTCTCCCCGTCACAGGCCAGCAGCATCACCTGTTTACCCGCCGCCTGCCCCAGACGCGCCACCACATAGCCATCGCCGCCGTTATTGCCGTGCCCACACAGGATCAGCCAGTGCCGGGCATCAGGCCAGCAGGCGTTAAGATGTTCATAGGCCGCCTGTCCGGCGCGCAGCATCAGTTCATACAAGGTGATGCCGAGCGCATCAGCACCTTCACGCTCCAGTTGCGCCACCGCCTGCGCAGGCCAGACAGAATATGGTAAACTGCGACGGTATTTCTTCGAACCCTGGTTACTCATGTCATACCCTCTCGATCTTCATCAACTCGCACAACAGATTAAACAGTGGGGATTGGATCTCGGCTTTCAGCAGGTCGGCATCACCGATACCGATCTGAGTGCGGAAGAGCCGCGTCTTCAGGCGTGGCTGGACAAGCAATATCATGGCGAGATGGAGTGGATGGCGCGCCACGGTATGATGCGGGCGCGTCCGCATGAACTGTTACCCGGTACGCTGCGCGTCATCAGCGTTCGCATGAACTACCTTCCGGCCAAAGCCGCCTTTGCCAGCACCCTGAAAAATCCCCGACTGGGCTATGTCAGCCGTTATGCCTTAGGCCGTGATTACCACAAAGTATTGCGCAATCGACTGAAAAGCTCGGAGAAATAATCCAGCAGCACTGTGGCGAGCTCAATTTCCGGCCCTTTGTCGACTCTGCCCCGCTGCTTGAACGGCCGCTGGCCGCGAAAGCCGGGCTCGGCTGGACCGGCAAACACTCTTTGATTCTTAATCGCGAAGCGGGTTCATGGTTTTTTCTCGGCGAGCTGCTGATTGACCTGCCGCTGCCCGTGGATACGGCGCAGGAGGAGCAGTGCGGCCGTTGCGTGGCCTGCATGACGATCTGCCCGACCAGTGCCATTGTTGAACCTTATGTGGTCGATGCCCGGCGCTGCATCTCCTATCTCACTATCGAACTGGAAGGGGCCATTCCGGAAGAATTTCGTCCGCTGATGGGCAACCGGATTTACGGCTGTGACGATTGTCAGCTGATCTGTCCGTGGAATCGTTACGGGCAGCTCAGTGATGAAAGCGATTTTTCGCCGCGTGCCGCCCTGCATGCGCCTGAACTGATCGATCTGTTTCAGTGGGATGAAGCAAAGTTTTTGCGTATTACGGAGGGATCAGCCATTCGGCGCATCGGTCATTTACGCTGGCTGCGCAATATCGCCGTCGCGCTGGGGAATGCGCCCTGGTCAGCAGAGATTATTCCGGTGCTGGAACAGCGTCTGGGTGAAAGTGAATTGCTGGATGAACATATCCAGTGGGCTATCGCCCGGCAGCAGGATAAACGTCAGCAGCTGGTGATCGATGTGCAGCCCGCCCAGCAAAAGCGCCTGGTCCGTGCAGTAGAGAAGGGATTACCGCGTGATGCATGAGTGAGCAGCCAGCCGGCACTCAGGCGTTTTCCACATGCTGTGAATAAAAATAAAAACGCGTTGTCATTCAACTGCCATAAGGCTGATTACGCTGATAAATAACATTCTGAAATATTTACATATTTATAACTATCAACAGCTTACCGAAAAGTTGTGTTTATTTAATAATGAGACTATCGCTTCGGTTAACAGATAAAGCTGTGGATAACTCTGTTCAAAACCATTTTACAGATCGGGGAAAACAGCGCAAATGATGGCGTGCAGTGCTGTGGATAACCTTCTGGAGACTCTGGTATCCCGCAGCAATAAACAGCCTGATAATTGGCTAAAGGGGTCTGACG
>NZ_MLFN01000095.1 GCF_002095315.1 Pantoea conspicua | reverse complement strand
CCCTGGCGCGCTGCCTGGTGGCCCGGCCCACGCTGGTGCTGCTGGATGAGCCGCTGGCTAACCTCGATGTCCACCTGCGCGCCACGATGGAAGAGGAGTTCCGGCGCTTCCATCGCCACAGCGGCGCTACCTTACTCTATATCACCCACGATCAACGCGAAGCGATGGCCTTAGCCGACCGCATCGTGGTGCTCGATCACGGCAAAGTGATGCAGTTCGCCAGTCCGCAGACCCTGTGGCGCGAACCGGCTAACGAGATGGTCGCCACCTTTATTGATGACGGGCGAGTGCTGCCGGTCAGCGACATTGAACCGCTCGATCCGGGCAAAGCGACCGCCACGCTGTGCGGGCTGCGGGTGCTGCTGCGTTGTTCGCCTCGCCAGCGTCCGCAGCCGCACGGCCAGGCCAGCTTCCACACCGTCAGTTTCCATCTGGCTGCGGCGGATGAACGCCAGTTTGCCGCTCGCGTTGAGCGCATTATCTTTCGCGGCGGCCACCATCAGATCAATCTTCGACCGCTTAATCAACCGGATGTCAGCCTGTCGCTGACGCTTAACGATGCGGCTTTACTGGCGGTGGATGACACCGTTGGCGTCGCCGTCGATGACGGCTGGATTCTTCCTGCATAAAGGGTTTCACTGATCATGAAAACGGCTTTTCGTACTTCGCTCCACGCGCTGTTGTTGTTATCGGGCCTGGCGGCCTCAACCCTGTCGCAGGCGGCGGATGCGCCTGGTGGCAAACTGGTGATCTACACCTCGCAGGCACCTGAAATCGCCCAACAGACCATTGATGCCTTCAAAGCTGCTTATCCGGGGGTTGAGGTGGAATGGACCCGCAACGGCACCACCCAGCTGATGAATGTGCTGCATACCGAAATGATGAGCGGCCAGGTGAAACCTGATGTGCTGCTGGTGGCCGACGCGATAAATCTGGGTGCGCTCAAAAAAGAGGGGCAGCTCTACCCGTATCTAACCGCACCGGTCAGCCACCTGAAGCCCGCCTATTACGATGCGGATAAAACCTTCTTCGGCACCAAAATTATCGCCACGGTGATCGCTTACAACACCCAGCGCGCAAAGCCGGTCAGTAGCTGGAAAGCGCTGGCGGTAGCGGAAAACAGAGGTCAGATTGCCGTGCCCAGCCCGCTCTATTCCGGCGCGGCGCTTTACAAGCTGCACACCGACATCAACACCCCGTCCATTGGCTGGCAATTCTATCAGCAGCTGGCGGCGATCGGCATCGCGCCGCAGGGCGGTAACGGACCGGCGCTGAAAGCAGTCGCCAGCGGCATGGACAAATATGGCGTCATCACCGATGCCGATATTATCCGCGCCAAAAAGCAGGGCTCGCCCATCGATCTGGTCTATCCGCTGGAGGGCGTCTCCTATGTGACCGAGCCGGTGGCGATCATGAAGTCGGTGCATAATCTGCCGGCTGCCAAAGCGTTTGTCGATTTCATGCTGTCGGAAGCGGGTCAGCAGCTGGTGGCGAAACAGGGCAACCGGCCGGTGGATGCGCGCGTGGCGGCACCCGAGGGTTTTGCGCCGATTGATCAGATTAAACTGCTGACGCCGGACGTGGCGAAAGCCGTGGCCGATGATGCCCAGGTGCGCGAAACCTTCACCGAACTGTTTGGTGGCTGACCATGAGCGTGCTGGGCAACGAATGGCGTAGCGGGCAGGCTGCCAGGCGCGGCAGATGGCGGGCGGAACCGCTGGTGCTGGCGCTGCTGGTACTGGTGATCGGTCTGTTGTCGGTGGCCCCCTTTGCCCGGCTGATCTTAACCGCGCTGGCCCCCGATGGCTTGGTGGATGGTAATCGTTTGCTGCGGTTACTCACCAGCCGCCGGGTGCTCAGTGCCACGCTGAATACCCTGACGATCGGCATCAGCGCGACGCTGTTGTCGCTGCTGCTGGGGACGCTAGCCGCCTGGCTGGTGGCGCTGACCGATCTGCGCGCCAAAGCCGCCTGGGTATTTGCCTTTATTCTGCCGCTGATGATCCCGCCGCAGGTGACCGCGCTGGCCTGGATTCAGGCGCTGGCCCCGGGAAGCGCGCTGGCCGCCCTGGTGAACGCGCTGGGCGGATCCTGGCTGACGGCAGGTGAACAGCCGCTCTATTCTGCCACCGGCATGGTGCTGCTGCTGGGCCTGCACAATGCGCCGCTGGTGTTTCTGACGGTACGTGCCGGGCTGCGTCGGTTACCCGCTGAACTGGTCGAGGCGGCCCGCATTAGCGGCGCGTCGCCGCGACAGATCCTGTTGACGGTGATCCTGCCGCTGGCACGACCCGCGATCTTCGCCGGTGCGGCGCTGGCGTTTGTCGCCGCCGTCGGGAACTTCGGCATTCAGGCGATGCTGGGGATACCGGCACGGGTGCCGACGCTGATTACGCTGGTTTATCAGCAGCTCAATACCCTCGGACCGGATGCGCTGCCCAATACCGCCGTCTACTCAATGCTGATTGCATTTATTACGCTCGCCGGGATGCTGATCAGTAGCTGGCTCGGCGGGCGACGCGATGTGCGGGTCAGCGGATCGCCGCGTCCCTGGCACCAGCCGCTGCGTCACACCCGGCTACCGATCGAAATTGCTGCCTGGCTGTGGATGATGACCACTTTACTGCTGCCGCTCAGCGCTTTGCTGACCACTGCCTTAACCCGCGGTTTTGGTCAGGCGCTGAACCGGCAAACCCTGACGCTGGAAAATTTTCAGCAGGCGCTGTGGGGCTATCCGGCGATCCGTCAGGCATTTTTTACCAGCCTGTGGCTCACGGGTCTGACGGCGGTGCTGCTCAGCATCATGGCACTGTTTCTGGCCTTCTTTCTTAGCTGGCGTCGCACCCGGCTGGTCCGTGGATTAGGGGTCGCCAGTGAACTGACCTATGCGCTGCCCGGCATTGTCACCGGCGTGGCAGCGATACTGTTTTTCCTTCGGCCGCTGCCGCTGCTCGGTTTTTCCCTGTATGGCACGGTGTGGATCATTCTTGCAGCCTATCTGGCCAATTTCCTCGCGCTGGTACTCAGGCCGACGCTGGCCGGATTCGCGCAGATTGAACCCTCACTGGATGAAGCGGCGCGCTTGTGCGGTGCAGGCCTGATGCGGCGAATGATCGATATCCTGCTGCCGCTGGCGGCACCCTCGATACTGGCTGGCACGCTGCTGGTGTTCCTGACTGCGCTGAATGAAATACAGGTTTCGGTGCTGCTGGTTACGGCGCAAACCCAGACGCTTGGCCCGACCATTATCTTCCTTGATGAAGGCGGATCGGCACCGCTGGCGGCGGCAGTCGGCTGCCTGATGATCCTGGTGGTACCGGGCTTAATGTTACTGGCGTCGCGGCTGACGCGCCGTCTGCCGCAGGGAGTGCTGCCATGGCAAGCCTGACGGTAATCAGCGGCGTCGGCGGCAAACTGCCGGCCGCTTTTCTGCTGGAGATTGAAGGGTACCGGCTGCTGTGGGATTTGGGTGCCGGGCCGGAGCCAGGCGTACGGCCTGCAATCGCCGCCATCGGTCAGGTCGATGCGCTCTGCCTGACCCATTCCCACGTTGACCATGCGGCGGCGCTCGATAGCTGGGCCGACATCGGCTCACCACCAGTTTATGCCAGTGACCTCACCTGGCAGCAGCTGGGCGAGTGCGACGTCCCGCAGCAGGCGCGGCGCATCCTGCCCCTGCATGGCCAGTGCGCACTGGGACCGCTGAATCTGTTCACCGGACGCAGCGGACATTCGCCGGGATCGATCTGGTTTCATCTGCCGGTGGCGGGTGGTATCACTTATATGGGTGACTGGAGTCGCGAGTCGCTGCTGCTGCCGTTCGACTGCCCGCCACGCGCGCGACTGTTGATCACCGATGGCTCCTATGGCGATCGGAATCAGCGGCTGGCGCAGCAGATTGACGCGCTGGCACAGGCGGCCAGGCCGGGCGCGGTGA
>NZ_MLFN01000094.1 GCF_002095315.1 Pantoea conspicua | reverse complement strand
GATTTATTCAACAAAGCCCCGTGAATGATATAACAAATCAGCAGCGCTGCTCATTATTTTTTTAGGATGAATAATTTAATGGGGATTTAAAATATGGAAATTTTACATGACGCGCAGTTAAAAGTAGTTGCAGGGGCAAGTGGTGCGTATGATCCTGCTTATGCGGAGGCAAGCGCTCGTCAAAGCCAGCATGGAGGTTATGGTGGTCAGGCCAACGGGTTCGTTGGTACAAACTCATGTGGATTGGATTTGAGTTCGATTATCAGAGATAACCCATGTGCAACGGGTATTATTGCCGGTGCTATATCTGGTGCAGGTTCATTGCCAGGTATGGCAAAGGGGATTGCTGGGGGGCGCTAACAGGGTGCGTTGCTGGAGGAAATGGAAACGGCGGAGGTTCGGGGAGTAATTATGGCGGACAATGCACCTGGTAAAGAAAAGAAAGTTAAAAGCGCCTGCATTATACCTGGTATCTTGTTGGCTGGAGTATTTTTAACCTCGGTAAATATATTTCCGCATGGGTGGATGGGTTTTCTACCATATGAAATATCAAAAATATTTGTGATTGTCTTATGTTTCTATGGCGGTATATCAATCCTGAAAGACGTGACCCTTTATTTTATGAAGGGTAGTAGGCAATAACACCACCCAAACACCATCCGTTTATATCACAGGCTCGCTTCGGCGGGTCTTTTTTGTATCTCATTGCACCTTATAAAACAGAGAGGGAAATAATGGCTGAGCCATTGAGTACCAGCGCTACTGTGGGAACCGTAGCTGGCTGGGACATTGTCACGTCTGCGCTGATGGGATTTATCACCTCTGTAGATTACTCAATCGCGTTTGGAGCGTTTGCCGGTTCGATGTGTTTTATCGTTACCGTCAGTGATCTGACGAGGCGACAAATATTCGGGTATTTCCTGTTCGGCTATGCGGCTGGCGTATTCGGAGCTGGTTTTGTCGCTGACAAAATTGAGGACTATCTAAATTACCGCGAAAAACCTCTTGATGCCCTGGCGGCTGTCGTTATTTCCTCTGCAGCGGTGCAGGCTATTTCTGGTTGAAAAACGGCGGCGTTTCAAAACTGCCATTCGTTAAAAAATGGCTGGGGGAAAATCATGATCAACAACGATCTCCTGACGGTAATTGATGTCGTCATTTGTGCAGCTATTGCTCTGCGTCTGATGCTGTTCAGTAAAACTGGTCGAATACATAAACCGGGTTTCTCGTGGATTGCTGCTGGCCTGATTCTGTTTTACGGCAATTTTCTGTTGCTCTGGTTATTCGGTCATTACCACGCCAGCGGCTGGCCAGTTGTTATTACAAACGCGCTGATATGCGCTGCGGTATTTGCCGCGCGGGGAAACGTTTCACGCCTCATTCCAGAACCATCACGGAGAAAAAACGGTGAGTAAAATTATTGATATCTTACATTTTGAAGAGGGCTACCGGGAGGCTCCATATTGGGACACCCGCAATTTTCCAACCGTTGCCGGTGGTATCAGAATTGGGCCTCGAAATGCACCAATCAGACAGTATCAGTTTACCGTTCCGCGTCCTGTTGGCGACGTGTGGAAACTGTGGCTGGTAGACGCGAAAACCGCCTCTATGAATCGACAGCCTGCAATTGTTGCCGCGCTGGCGCAGTGTAATGACGCACGTCGGGACATTCTCTGCAGCCTGGCCTGTCAGATGGGTGTGACCGGTTTAGCTGGATTCACTAACACGTTGGGCATGATTGCACGTGGTGATTTTGCGGGTGCAGCTGGTGGAATGCTGAATAGCCTGTGGGCGCGACAGACACCTGACCGTGCGCGCCGCCACGCTGAGGTTATGCGCACCGGCACCTATGACGCCTACAAAGGTTTGATCTGATGCAAACACTATTAACCGTGCTGGCCGTAATTGCCGGTCTGGTAGTGGCCGCGTTCGGTCTGGGTCGGAGCAGCGGCAAAAAAGCATTTGAAACCAAAGCATCAGCTGAGCGGGCGTCTGTTCAGGCTGAGGAATCAGAAAAACACGTTGAGGTGCTGAAAAATGCTGTCGATGTTCGGCAGGATATTAGCAGCCAGCCTGATGCTGCTGTCTCTGAGCGGTTGCGGAAACGGTGGCGGCACGAGGGTGACTGGCACTGGCTGTGAGTGGGTTCGCCCGATCTACGTCAGTAACTCAGAGTTTGGTGACGCGATCATCGAAAATATGTAATCGGTACCATATAACAAACAGCCAACACGGATGTCAAAATCGTGTTGGCTTTTTTCTTCATACTTTATTTCCCCAAAACTCTTCCCCAAAACTGAACGAATATCACTCAGATTTTAAAAGTTTCCCGGATTCAGTTCTGGCGCACCCGTCTGCTTTTAAACGCTACCCAGCGTCATATCTCAAATGTCATCGCCAGGGATAATCAAATAACCCGCCCGCTCAGCGCCTATCCTCTATGCAGATTCTCTACGCGTCAGATGAGAGGCTATATGATCTTTTCCCGTTGATTAACACACCATGATGTTAGTCAGGTCTTCATCGGCCACATTGTTCATCGACTTAATCTGAATAGCTTGCTGATGTCTGAAACAGACGATATTTGCTATCGAATGGCCCGGTAAATGATTAGCAGAGTGATTAACACCCTTTATGTGTTTTATCGTGACATCTCTCAATAAAAGGAGGTGTTATGGAAAGTAAGTATGCAAAAGATGCAATTCATGTCTGTCGTCTGATGTTTGGGCAGGCAGTGCTGGAGTTATTAGGAGACAACCAGCCAGTCACGAATGTCGCGATAGAAAATAAGGTCAAAGCAATGCTGCCGGACTCACAGCCTGAGGTGGTATACGAAGTAGCGATGAAACTCCTTATGCGTAATGTCCATTAAGGAGGCTGACTGATGCCAGATAAGCCCGGCAGCATCTGCTCGCCGGGCATAGCAACAAGAACAGACTTTACCGCCGCTGGTACTTCTATGGATTTCGAACCAGTAATTCAGATACGCCTGACTCACCCGGTTGGGGTGGGAAGATATTAACCGTAAACGTGCTGTCGGTTTATGAGCCTGATCGGCTCACTAGTTGATGTTGAACAGGATTAAAATTTTTCCCTAAAATAAAGGGTGACTTTCTGATTCTCATTATCTTTTCGAAAGTAAAAACATGCCGTTAAATACAGTCTGAGGATGCTTTGAAAGTGTGCCTCAACGGGTTAACTTAATTCTGCAAAATTGAATAAACCATAATGCATTATCACAAGATATCAGTAACACCAACAGCGGGTTGAGGATGCCTTATGTCAGGGCTCCAGAAGGTCACCGTATGTCATGCCGGGTCTCTATTGTGATATGTCCGACGCGTCTCAGCAGTTCACGACAGCTCCATGCAGCAGTTACGAGAGATCCGACCTAAGGTTGAGCCGGTCTGTTATGGTTGGCAGGCGCTGACTGACAATACGATGCGGTCTATCCAATCGAATCCTGGACAGGTTCTTGAAAAGCTGATTCTTTTCATAGTGATTTCCAGTAGCAAAATGCATATCGGTAATAAAGAGAATTTCCGGTTACTGCCCTGAAAAACAGCGGAGAACTACAGAAACGACAAGTTCAGCCCAATCCTTTTTTTGCACGCCATATCTTATCGATTTTAACGTAACCGCGGTAAAGGAAGCGGGAGAAGATATTTATGAAGCTGCAACATAAGGTGTCAAATAGCATTTTTTGTCTGATATTTTTCTTTGCAAAACAAGTAATTAAAACCAGCGTGTAATCGCATTCATTTGGTCAATATAAAAGATTGATCAGGATCATATTTCATCCACATGTTGAAGGGTAGATTGCCCGTCATGAGGGGAAAGAAACTGAAAACCGATTGGGTGTAATCGATTCCATCTCTTTTATGAATGACTTTATTTTCTGGCGCTGACTTTAGCTGCCGGGCGTGTTTCAGACCTCTTGCCAGGCTTGAAAACAGAAATCTGACATCCAGATTATCAATTCAGTTTCTTAACATAAATGAGTATCTTCGGGTTTATGGTTTTTGAATTTTCATTCCTGTCAATTTTGTAATCGATTACTAAATTACAGATTGTCCACTAATTGAAACATTGCATGCTGTCCAGAAGTGCTGACGATATACACCTGATTTCAGGGACGTGGCGAGAGTGAATGCACCAGACAGTTACCCTAATTTTGCTTCACGCGTTGAGTCAACGTGTGATCGTGTCGCTGCACAGCGTGCATGACGTAAGGATTTAACTGCCTTCAACGAGTTATTAAATAAAGCAGTGATTTTCGGCGTGGTCAAAGAGGATTTGCCGTCGTGGAGAAAAGAAAGAGCTTCATCCGGCATAATGGATGAGGGGCCAGAGCTGACAAGGCCTGAGGACGATTGCGAAGCGATTTTATAAGATATGAATAAACCGGAATTGTCTAAGCAGGCATTATAAGAATTATAAAGATTTACAACACATAATTTTCTACCGGGTATAAAAAAAGGCCTCGCCGTAAAAGACGAGGCCTTCTCAGGACTCTGATCAAATGGCTGGCGGGCCAGAAGACAGATATCCGTTTGTGATTTACGAGTCTTAACATAAATCAACTTTAGCGAGTTCATACTAATGAAGAAATCTATCATTGCTGTAGCTATTTGTGCGATCTGTAGCGGTGCTGTAAATGCATCTGTCCCATCTGTGACTTACACTCCAGATTATCAGATGACCACTGCACCTGTTACCGGCTCTGATTTAATCCAGGACGCTGCGCTATCCAACACGCTTGATACGATTAACCAGAACTTTTCTGATCTGTCTACCCAGGGATCTGATGAGGCTGACATGCGTGTAACAGAAGATAGTGCGCTAAGTAATCGTATTACCACTAACGGCAATAATATTTCTGCCAACGCGAATGCTATTACAACACATGACAGTGTGATTAATGACCTGTCAAATCGCGTAACCCTGGACGAACAATACGATGGCA
>NZ_MLFN01000093.1 GCF_002095315.1 Pantoea conspicua | reverse complement strand
GTCTTCGATTGGCAGCAGGAACGGCATGTCGATCGCACGAACTGGATCCGGGATGTAGTTGTCCAGGTGTTCAGCCAGTTCGACAATTTTCGCTTCCCACTCTGGAACGCCTTCCAGCGCTTTCAGTGCAGAACCACGAACGATTGGGGTGTCGTCGCCTGGGAAGTCGTACTGTGACAGCAGGTCACGGACTTCCATCTCAACCAGCTCCAGCAGCTCTTCATCATCAACCATGTCACACTTGTTCAGGAACACGATGATGTAAGGAACGCCAACCTGACGACCCAGCAGGATGTGCTCACGGGTCTGTGGCATTGGGCCATCAGTCGCAGCAACAACCAGAATCGCGCCGTCCATCTGCGCAGCACCGGTGATCATGTTTTTCACATAGTCGGCGTGGCCTGGGCAGTCAACGTGTGCATAGTGACGTGAAGCCGTCTCATACTCAACGTGTGCGGTGTTGATGGTGATACCACGCGCTTTTTCTTCAGGTGTGCTGTCGATCTGATCGAATGCACGCGCCTGGCCGCCGTTAGTTTTTGCCAGAACGGTAGTGATAGCTGCAGTCAGGGTGGTTTTACCGTGGTCAACGTGACCGATGGTGCCCACGTTTACGTGCAGTTTGTTACGTTGAAATTGCTCTTTAGCCATCGCTTGTCCCTCTAAGACACGGATATATCAAAGATATCATCACATTAACCAGGCAATGCCTGACTGCAAGGAAGTTACAGAGAGAAAATCAGGAGGGAGATAAAGGAAGTGGTGCTGATACCCAGAGTCGAACTGGGGACCTCACCCTTACCAAGGGTGCGCTCTACCAACTGAGCCATATCAGCACATCTGGAGCGGGCAGCGGGAATCGAACCCGCATCATCAGCTTGGAAGGCTGAGGTAATAGCCATTATACGATGCCCGCATCCTGGAACTCGGCTACCTGTTCTTTCTGTAGCTTGTGAGTAACAGAGGATGTTCCCCTATTATTCACAGCCTGTCAGCGAAGCTGACCGACTTTGACTGCGCTAATGCACAGCCTGAATTCAGGGTGAGAAGTGACTCACCTGACAGATAAACAGGTTGTTTATCTGGTTCTCAACCGCAAGGCTGAGATGGTGGTGGGAGAAGGATTCGAACCTTCGAAGTCTGTGACGGCAGATTTACAGTCTGCTCCCTTTGGCCGCTCGGGAATCCCACCTACTTGATGGTGCCGGCTACCGGAATCGAACTGGTGACCTACTGATTACAAGTCAGTTGCTCTACCAACTGAGCTAAGCCGGCATCAAGTGACGCGCATTCTAGGAAGGTCGGCTTCAGGATGCAACAAAAAAATCGCTTAAATTGCGCTATCGCTTACTATTTGTGCAAATCATCGCAATTTGGCGCTTTTCTGCAGAATTATTGTGCAATCCAGAGATGATTTGTCGGGTGCCTGCCGGACTGTATAGGGTACTGACCCACGGATTGATGCGGTTTTTATGGTGGTCTGCGCAGCGCAGCAACAAATTTATTTTGCTGTGATGACGTTAAGTGGTGCTTTTTTACCCTCTCCCTGCCCCTCCCCCTCTTATTATTACTGCAAAAACGCATCCGGAAAATCTTGCCCGGGCATTTTCGCGATATCGCTAATCAGTGACGTGTACGTTTGCAGGCCGCATTGTGTGCAGTTAAAGCCTGAAAGTGGCTCATACCCCGCCTTAATAGCGTAAAACCACATCAGCGGCTTTAAAAGCCGGTGACGGGCAGGTCAGCCTTCGCACGCTATACTCATCAGGAATAGAGAGTACAGTGTAAAGTCATCGGGTTCAGCGGGGTAAGGCGTTAACAGGATTGCAGCATTTTGTGGGCATGCCGACGAAAGCGAGCGCTCATTTATCTTTTTACTTCTGTTGAAAGCTCGACTGGTGATACCCTCCAGCCCATTGTTCTCACTGATAAACCTGTGATCCGCGATTCAAATTTCCCATGTTGTCTTACCCATCCGGGCAACAATCTCCTGAAAGTAACGAATTTGCGGTCAGATGCATGCTTATGGATAAAACGACACCTTTGACGACGCCTTATCTGCAGTTCACGCGTGACCAGTGGGCTGCATTGCGCAATTCTGTCCCGATGACGCTGTCAGAAGAGGAGATCGCCCAACTGGAGGGGATCAACGAAGACCTCTCGCTGGAAGAGGTCGCAGAGATCTATCTGCCGCTTTCGCGTCTGCTCAATTTTTACATCAGCTCGAATGTTCGTCGTCAGGCCGTGCTTGAACAGTTTCTCGGCACCAACGGGCAAAAGATACCTTATATCATCAGCATTGCAGGCAGCGTTGCCGTGGGGAAAAGCACCACCGCGCGCGTGTTGCAGGCACTGCTGAGCCGCTGGCCCGAGCACCGTAAAGTTGAGCTGATCACAACCGATGGTTTTCTTCATCCCAATGCGGTGCTGAAAGAGCGGGGTCTGATGAAGAAGAAGGGCTTCCCGCAGTCTTATGATATGCATCGGCTGGTGAAGTTTGTTTCCGACCTGAAATCGGGTGCCAGCCAGGTAACTGCTCCGGTTTATTCGCACCTGATTTATGATGTGATCCCTGACGGGGACAAGGTCATCCAGCAGCCCGATATTCTGATTCTTGAAGGGCTTAACGTACTACAGAGTGGGATGGATTATCCGCACGATCCCCACCACGTCTTTGTTTCCGATTTTGTCGACTTCTCTATTTATGTCGATGCGGCTGAAGATCTCTTACAGAGCTGGTATATCAACCGCTTCCTGAAATTTCGACAGGGCGCGTTTACCAATCCCGACTCTTATTTTCATCATTATGCTCAGCTCTCAGAAGCGGAAGCGATTGAAACAGCAGGCAACTTGTGGAAAGAGATTAACTGGCTGAATTTGCAGGAAAACATTCTGCCCACTCGCGAAAGAGCCAGCCTGATTATGACCAAGAGTGCTAATCATGCGGTCGATAAGCTCCGGCTGCGTAAATAAACGGCATGAATAAAAAAGGCCTGCATAATTGCAGGCCTTTTTTATATTCAGACTGGCCGAAGTGATATTTCTCCGCCTACCCAGGATTTTATTTCGCCATCCTGCTCTAATAACAGCCCTCCCTGACTGTCCACACCACGAGCAATGCCGTGCACTTCACGTTCGCCAATAAGTAACTTCACCGGCCGATTAATAAAATTATCCAGTGCGGCCCAGCGTGCGATAAAGGGTGTTAATCCTTCCTGTTCAAACACCGGCAGAGCATCACGTAAGCTGTTAATCAGACTGGCAGCCAGTTCATTACGGTTAACTGTGACACCCGCTTCCTGCAGGTTGATCCAGCCCTGATTGATCTGTGACGCATCCGCTGTTCGCATTGCCAGATTAATCCCGGCACCCATTACAATATGCGCAGCATCGCCGGTTTTACCAGTAAGTTCGACCAGGATGCCTGCCAGTTTACGATCTTTGAGGTAAATATCATTGGGCCATTTAACCCGGACATCATCAGCGCCCATAGCACGTAATGTTTCAGCCATGACGATGCCGATAACCAGACTGAGCCCCATTGCAGCCGCCGGGCCCTGGTCAAGACGCCAGTACATCGACATATAGAGATTGGCACCAAACGGGGAGAACCATTGACGGCCACGCCTTCCGCGTCCAGCCTGTTGGTACTCGGCAATACAGGCAGCGCCAGACTGGAGTTCATGCATCCGTTCCAGCAGATATTGATTTGTTGAGTCAATAACCGGTATCACCGAAATATTGCCCTGCTTAACCCGTGAGAGTATCGCCTGTTCGTCCAGCAACTGTATCGGCGCAGCCAGGCTATACCCTTTTCCGGTCACGGTATAAACATCGAGCCCCCAGCTTTTTAGCGTCTGGATATGCTTATTGATCGCGGCGCGGCTCATGCCCAGCGTGTCACCTAGCTGTTCGCCTGAATGAAACTCACCATCCGATAAAATATCGACCAGTTTCAATGGAACGTTGTGGTCCTTCATGCGATTACCTCAACAGCATTACATTCACCCTGTGCCTGAATGAAACGGACTTCAGGCTCAAGCCAGACATCAAATCTTTCACCCACCCGGTTACGCACGGTTCGGGCCAGCGCCACCATGTCATCAGGTGTTGCATCATCAGCGTTGATCAACACCAGAGCCTGCTGCTGATGCACGGCTGCGCCTCCCAGACGGAACCCCTTTAGCTGGCACTGATCTATCAGCCAGCCTGCCGCCAGTTTGGTTTCGCCATTTGCCAGTGGATAATTGGGCATTGAAGGAAAGCGAGTCAGTAACTGACTGGCCTGCGCCTGAGTGATCACCGGATTTTTGAAAAAGCTGCCCACATTACCGGTGACTTTAGGATCGGGTAACTTGCTCTGACGCATCTCACAGACGGCATGATAGACATCCCAGGCATTTGCGGTGACGGGATTAAGCGTTTTTAGATCGCCGTAGGTCAACACCGGATGCCACTGTTTAGGCAGGATCATTCCTACTGCCACAATCACATAACCAGACTGGTAATGGTGTTTAAATATGCTGTCGCGATAGCCAAACTCGCAGGCTTCGCGATCGAGCCGCTCCGTCTGACCATTGTGAAGATTAAGCACATCGACATATTCGCAGACGTCTTTTAATTCAACGCCATAAGCCCCGATATTCTGGATGGGCGCGGAACCGACCATGCCAGGGATTAATGCCAGGTTTTCCAGGCCGGTAATGCCTTTTTCCAGTGTACTTTTCACCAGCTGATGCCAGTTCTCGCCCGCCCCAACGTGCAGTTTCCAGTAATCATACTCATCCCGGATACCGATGCCTTTAATGCGGTTCAGTACCACCGTGCCGGCAAAATCTTCCAGGAACAGCACGTTGCTGCCCTCACCTAACACCATAAATGGCGTTTGTTGGTGCTGACTGGCCTGCCAGGCAGCCAGGATAGCAGCGGGCGTTTCCGCCACAATGCGTTGTTGGGTATGAATGGCAAGCCCAAGCGTATTGTCGGCTTTTAATGAGGGGTGTTGGCTGGACATTTGACGGCCTTAACTGATTAATCTGGCCGTAGTTTACCGTATCAGACAAGTGTTGCAGGAGAATTTCAGGTTCTCAGCAAAGATTTTCGCTGTCTT
>NZ_MLFN01000092.1 GCF_002095315.1 Pantoea conspicua | reverse complement strand
GATTTATTCAACAAAGCCCTTCTATGATAAACGCTTCTGTCAACTTGCCCCGGTTTATCAGGGATAACATAACAAGGACTAAACTCATGCCTACCGCATATATTTGTGCCACCATCGGAGGGGCTGTTTTATTAATATCAGTCTTAGTCTCAGCGTCCGCAACTCAGTCTATGTCCACACCTTCAGAGCATCCGAACTCGCAGCGTATCTCTGTACAGACGCAAGGCTCGGGAATGGATGTCATATTAATTCCGGGGCTGGCGTCGTCTCGCGAAGTTTGGGCCGATTTAGCATCAACTTTACGTAAGAACCACCGCATTCATCTGGTTGAACTTGCGGGCTTTGCAAGTACGCCTGCCGTTTCCAATCCAGACGGAAAAGTCATTGCTCCGGCAGTTGACGCCATCGCTGATTACATTCAAACCCAGCGCATCAAAGCACCGGTGATCATTGGCCATTCTCTTGGGGGCGAGATTGCATTGATGCTGGGGGCGCGCCATCCCGACCAGGTCGGTCGTTTGATGATCGTCGATGCCCTGCCGTTCTATACGTTGATGATTAATCCTGCGGCGACCAGTGAAACTGCTGCCCGGCAGGCCACGGCTATGCGGGATTGGCTATTAGGACAGTCGTCGGAGCAAATCAAAGAGTTTCAGAAAACATCCATAATCCGTTTAGCCAAGACCGAGGCGGTGAGGCCAGCGTTAGTTACTGCCGGGATCAATTCTGATCGCAAAACTGTTGGGGATGCCGTGTATGAATTGATGATTACCGATCTGCGCCCCAAGCTCGCCCGCATCAAAGCGCCAATTGAGGTCGTGTACGCGTATGACGCCTTATTCGGGGTTCCTGCAGCCAGCGTGGATGCAATGTACCGCCAAGCCTACGCTGCTGTACCCGATATCCGATTCACGCGGATCGATGACAGTTTTCACTTTGTCATGCTTGATCAGCCAGAACGGTTTTCCCGCGCGGTTAAGTCATTCTTAAATTAATAAAAGATGCTGTAGCACATCAAGTTGACTTTGCAACAGTATCTAAAGTCCGCTGTTGATACGAAGCCAATGCGCGCTTAAGGTCCGCAATGAGCGAAAAGCGGAAGTTCTTAATTGTTATCAAAACGGGTACATTACTAACACTATTCTGTATTGATCAACGGGATGCAGGGCAAGTAATGAAGCTGGCAGAGGATGAATGCACAGACTCCAGAAATTATTTTGAATTAATCTGAACTTAAAAACTATGGCTGGAGCTCCGCCAAATTAACAAGAATGTTATATGTGAATAAAAAGTCTGAAAGCAGGACGCTTTGAGATCAGGCATACGAAAAAGTTTCAGTACTTCATTGATGACAATGAAGTACTGTTAGATGAACTACCGATTGACTCACCTGAACGAAGTATCCTGGCAGTACTACAAGAGCAATTCGAAGATGAGAACAAAGACAGCGGCCTAAAATGGATAAGTTGTCAGTAGTTACCTGGTGCGTGTTTTCTTGGTACGCGATTAATATTAGCTTTTGGCTTCAATTCAGGTATACGCACCGGGCGACGCGTATCAGGGTTATTACACGTCCTGACAGGTGCAGCTTTAGTTTTAGGCTCAGCCTTAGTCTTGACCGTTACAGGTGGTGTAGCACGGGTACGTGACTCAACAACTACTACTACCGGCTCGATTTCAGGTTTCATTTCTAAGCAGTCTGAACAATAGTTGATATCAGTGTAACGGCGTTTAGCCACAGCCATAGCCTGATGATATTCATAAAACGACCCTAAAAATACTTGTCCTTCTTGCTGTAACTTCTTGCAACCCTTGCAATGCACTGTCATCCCCAAAAAAGGATGAATGCAGGCATAGTAAAACTTCGATTTATTCACCGATATTTCCTTAAAGTGCTGTGTGTAACCTTCAGTATTAAATGGCTAAAGTTAGTTTTCCCTGGTGCAGCAGTAAGATTTTTTATATGTTTTTTGCGTATTCGATACTACGCATATCCGAGCATTTCACCAACCCGCTAAAGTTAGCAGTGTTACGCCCTGTAATAGTAAAAGGCACGACAATTTTAGAACCGTCAATTCCTACTGAATCACGATGAACATAGAGTGAACCAATCGTAATTTTGGATTTACCGAAAAATTCAGCAGTAGGCATCTGAAGTAAATCATTCTCAACTGCTGTGACGGCACTTTTCAAATTTACAGTACTGCAAGCAAGGCGATCACTTTCCTCATGCAGTTGTTTTGAATAAACGTTATAGCCGATCCCACAGAGTACTAAAGCACTCAGACAACCAATACCAACTTTAAAGCTAGTCTTCATATCCTTGAATTCCGTTTGCTAAGTCTGGGTATATGATCAATCAGTTAAATAACGAAAACAATAACTTTTTTCATTTTTTTGAAAGCACAGTAACACTGATAATATGTTAGCGATAGCATGTAACTGAAACGTAATGGTTATTTCGTCTATTTCAGCCCAGGTAGAAATCAGACAAATCCATTAATACTCTAGGTCACTTAAATAAAACTACATCTAATATTCAGTTTAATTAAAGAGTTATTCTTTCAATATTTTCGAATGTTTCAGATGATTTGACCTGCTCCCCGTTGATTAATACACCGCGATGCTAGTAATGTCTTCATAAGCCGCATGAGGACATCCCCATGAAGAAGCGTTTTTCCGACGAACAGATCATCAGTATCATCCGCGAGGCTGAAGCCGGGGTTTCTGCCCGTGCGCTCTGCCGTAAGCACGCCATTTCCGACTCTACCTTTTACACCTGGCGTAAGAGGTATGGCGGTATGGAGGTGCCCGAGGTTAAGCGCCTGAAGTCGCTTGAGGAAGAGAACGCCAGACTCAAGAAGCTGCTTGCCGAAGCCATGCTGAATAAGGAGGCACTTCAGGTGGCTCTGGGGCGAAAGTACTGACGACAGACCAGAAGCGGGAAGCCGTTGAGTTTATGTGTGATGCGACCGGTCTGTCGCAACGTCGTGCCTGCAGGCTTACAGGTTTGTCCCTGTCGACCTGCCGCTATGAGGCTCAGCGTCCGGCGGCTGATGCGCATTTATCAGGGCGCATCACTGAGCTGGCACTGGAGCGCAGGCGTTTTGGCTACCGCCGCATCTGGCAGTTACTGCGCCGTGAAGGCCTTCATGTTAATCACAAGCGCGTGTACCGCCTTTATCATCTGAGTGGGCTGGGCGTAAAACGCAGACGACGTTGTAAAGGGCTGGCAACAGAACGTCTGCCACTGCTCCGCCCGGCGGCGCCCAACCTGACCTGGTCGATGGATTTCGTCATGGACGCGCTGGCCACCGATCACAGGATCAAGTGCCTGACCTGTGTGGACGACTTCACGAAGGAGTGTCTGACAATTACCATCGCATTCGGGATTTCAGGCGTTCAGGTCACGCGTATTCTGGACAGCATTGCACTGTTTCGAGGCTATCCGGCGACGATAAGAACTGACCAGGGGCCGGATTTCATGCCGCGCACTGGATCAATGGGCCTTTGAGCATGGTGTTGAGTTGCGCTTAATCCAGCCGGGCAAGCCAACACAGAACAGATTTATTGAGAGCTTTAACGGACGATTTCGCGATGAATGTCTGAATGAGCACTGGTTCAGCGATATCGTTCGCGCCAGGAAAATCATTAATGACTGGCGACAGGATTATAACGAGTGTCGTCCACATTCAGCACTGAATTATCAGACGCCATTAGAGTTTGCAGCACGGTGGCGGAATGGAAAATGTGAAGGTAAAAAACCGACATCACTAACTGACGGTTGTATCTAATACTGGGGGCAGGTCATGGCGATATCATGTAAAGAATCACCTTGCTTATACCTGCCCCAGATGATCGCTTTCTGCTCTGGCGTGTAGTAAATGCGGGTTCGTTGTTTCATGGCAATGTCCTCCTCGTTACAGGATAGCGTTGCATCGATCAGTTGAACTCACACGACAAGCGGACGGCAACCCTAAAAAGAGCATTCCATTTACGAGTAACTGAGTGCTCACAGTTAGTCTTTATTGTGTATGCCTGGAGAAGCTTTGAACATGATTTAGCCGCGGCCTGTCGAAATTTCATGACGTTATGCCAGTCCCAGAAAAATTGACATCTTTTGGCTTTTTCTGATGAGGATAGACGCTGCAAAGCTAAAAAATTATGTTTAGTACAATAACATAAGTTAAGAATAAAACAGGATCTCTTGAAATTCCCGATTTACTCCATACCCATCCCAGAAATATTAAAATAGGCAGGTGAGTTAAATAAAATGGTAGGGCGAGCTTTGATAAAGCTGTGATGGTTTTATTTTCTTTTATATTTAAATTCTTGAAAGTATAAAATAATGCCAGGCACAGGGCGATTACAGCAAAAACCTGACATAAGCTCATAGCAGTTTTGAACTCACCTTTAAAAATAATGCTAAAAAAGTACCATAAAAGGTAAAGCGCCGATAAAAATATCGCCTCCTTTTTATTAACATCCTTTTTGATAAAAAACAGCAACATTCCTGTGAAGAAAAAAGGGATGTATTGTATGGTTGGAATTATCTGGCTTACACTCAGTACAGAATTCGGTAGCAGCATATTAACTATTTTGCTTACAGCAACAGATAAACAGACGGCCAAAAACAGCAAGGAAAAAACGAACGGCCACGTTAACCTATTCAGCTTTTCTGCAATGTAAGAGGCGAGCCTGTTTATTTTTTCCGGTGCAAGCATCAAGAGCATGCTTATCTGAGAAAGAACAATAAGAAACCAGAGGTGCTTATAACTGAGATAATCACGCAAATCTGTGTCATCGAAAAGGAAATACATTTCCATTGCAATCAAAGGCAAGGTTATCATTACAGCCAGCAATGTGGGTCGTATTAATCTTTTTTTTCGACTTGAAATAAAATGACTAGCACCCTTTCGCTTTATTAAAAGTGCTGAAAAAAATCCAGAAATGATAAAAAAAAGCTCCATCCTGAATGGGTGTGTTAAATTGAGTGCATCCACAACCCATACATTTTGATTTAATGAATAATCAAATCCCCATGCGCCACCGTAGAGCATTGAAGCATGAAATGTGGGGCCGAAAATCATGATGATTGAGCGAAGAAGATCTAGCCCGGTTAGTCTGTTGTTCATGTTTATGAATAAGCATCCGAGGTTGGTTTATCATATTATTATAATATCCAAAAAATAGTGTATGCAATTAGCTCTTTTCTTAATTAACAATATGGCCCCTCCTTTTCACTCTTGGTTGGC
>NZ_MLFN01000091.1 GCF_002095315.1 Pantoea conspicua | reverse complement strand
CCGCCGATGGGAAACCATCCGAGAGTTCGAATCTCTCCTCCTCCGCCATATTTTACAGAACAGGCCAGCACAATGTGCTGGCCTGTTCTGTTTCTGCGATCCCCCTTCCGCATTTCTGAAATTCTCCCGTTTAGCTTTCCGATCAGGGCGGCAGCGTTCATCTGCCCGGTGCATCTCTGCTATAGTCCACTCACTGTTTTTGTAAACATCTGGCGATTTTCCTGGATGAGCTGGGTTACACTGGTTAGCACTTCGCTCTGAGGCGAGCTAATCGGTTGATAGCCAGAGTGTTTCTCTACTGAATGAATGGAATAGGCACAATGATCAAGAAACTGAGTCTTTGCGCATTATCAGTGCTGGCCGCATTGCCCGTCGGAACGGTGGCCTTCGCCGCTGATGGCGACATGCAACTGCAACAGGTGCTGATGTTAAGTCGACATAATCTGCGTGCGCCGCTGGCGGATAATGGCAGCGTGCTGGAGCAGTCGACCAAAAAAAGCTGGCCGCAGTGGGATGTGCCCGGTGGACAGCTGACCACCAAAGGTGGCGTGCTGGAAATCTACATGGGTAACTACACCCGTCAGTGGCTGGCACAGCAGGGTCTGGTGAAGAATGGCAGCTGTCCTGACAGCAATAACGTCTTCGTTTACGCCAACAGCCTGCAACGGACCGTCGCCACCGCCCAGTTCTTTGTCAATGGTGCCTTCCCAGGCTGTGACGTCGCCGTCACCCATCAGGATGCGATGGGGACCATGGATCCGATCTTCAATCCGGTGATCACCGATGGCAGCGAGGCTTTCAACAAGCAGGCACTGGCTGATATGGCCGCTGCCAATGAAAAGCTGTCGCTGAAGCCTGCATTCCAGCGGCTGGAAAAGATCGTCGATTATAAATCTTCACCGGCCTGTAATAACAAAAAGCAGTGCGATTTCAGCAGTGGTCAGAACAGCTTCAGTGCTGAAAATGGCAAAGAACCCAACGTCAGCGGCCCGTTAAAAGTGGGTAACTCGCTGATGGACGCCTTTACGCTGCAATATTATGAAGGTTTCCCGCTGGATCAGGTCGCGTGGGGCCAGATCAAAACGCCAGAGCAGTGGAAAGAGCTGTCGGCGATTAAAAATGGTTATCAGGACACGCTGTTCACCAGCCCGGTCATTGCCCGTGAAGTGGCGGCACCGCTGGTGGATTACATCCGTAGCCAGTTAGTCGATCAGGATAAGGCCAATGCGCCAAAAGTGACCCTGATGGTGGGCCACGATTCTAACATCGCCTCATTACTGAGCGCGTTGCAGGTTAAGCCGTATGAGCTGCCCGATACCTATGAAAAAACGCCGATTGGCGGTCAGGTGGTATTTGAGCGCTGGCACGATGCTAAAAATGACAAAGATCTGCTGAAAGTTGAGTATGTCTACCAGAGCGCCGATCAGCTGCGTGATGCCGATGTGCTGAGCCTGAAAAATCCGCCGAAGCGCGTCACTCTGCAACTGACCGGTTGTCAGGCCGATGCCAATGGCTATTGCAGCTGGGATCAGTTCTCGCAAGTGCTGAATGCCGCTCTGCAGGGTACGCCAATGCAGCCTGCCGCCGCGCCACAACCGGCCGCGACTCAGCGTGATAGCAATGCGGCACCGGCCACTGGCGATGCGGCTAACAGCCCGACTGACAAGCCTGCTGACAAGGCGAAGGCCGACAACGCCGCGGCGGATAAAGCCAAAGCAGAGAAGGCAGACGCGGATAAAGCGGCGGCTGAAAAAGCGAAGACAGAAAAAGCGAAGACAGAAAAAGCGAAGACAGAAAAAGCGGAAGCCGATAAAGCGGCAGCTGAAAAAGCCAAAGCTGACAAAGTCGCAGCGGATAAAGCGGCGGCAGAAAATGCCAAAGCAGAGAAAGCAGACGCTGAAAAAGCCGCGGCTGAAAAAGCCAAAGCCGATAACGCGGCAGCCAGTCAGTCCGCCAGCAGCGCGCAAAACGACGGTGAAAAATCTGTGGCAACAGCCGCACAGTAATTCTTTTTGCCGCTGTAAAATAAAAACCCCGTCGAAACGGGGTTTTTTTATGGCTGAAGCCCGATTAACCGGAGACTACCACCAGTTTCTGATTGGCAAACTCTTTAATGCCGAGATCAGAGAGTTCACGACCGTAGCCGGAACGTTTAACCCCACCAAACGGCAGTTCAGCCGAGGTGTCGCTTTGCGAATTGATAAACACCATGCCGGTTTCAATCGCTGAAGCCAGCTTGCGGCCGCGGGCGATATCGCGGGTCCAGACCGATCCGCCCAAACCGTAGTGCGAATCGTTGGCCAGCGCGACGGCGGCCTGATCGTCACCCACCACATAGACCTGCGCAACCGGGCCGAAAAACTCCTGATAGTAAGCCGGATTATCCGGCGTAATGCCGGTGAGCAGGGTAGGCTGGTAATAACAGCCGACGCCCGCAACTGCTTTCCCGCCGGTGACCAGCTGGGCGCCATGCGCGACGGCTTCATCTACCTGTTTCACCAGACGGTCACGCGCATCGCTGGAGGAAAGTGGACCCAGCGTGGTTTTTTCATCCAGCGGATCGCCCAGCGTGACAGAACTCAGCGCTGCGCTGAACTGGCTGATAAAACGGTCGGCAATTTTTTCATGCAGAATAAAACGTTTGGCAGCGGTACAGACCTGCCCGCAGTTACTCAGGCGCGCCTGCACGCCCTGGCGCACCGCTTCATCAAGATCGGCGTCGTCCAGCACCACGAACACGTCATTGCCGCCCAGTTCGAGGGTCGATTTTTTCAGGTGCTTACCGGCCTGTTGCGCCACCGCACTGCCTGCCCGTTCTGAACCCGTCAGCGCCACGCCCTGAACCCGGTCATCGGCAATGAGATCTGCCACCTGATCGGTCGAGATAAACAGGTTGGTCCAGGCACCTTCAGGCGCACCGGCTTCCCGCACCAGCTTTTCAAACACGTCCGCACAGTGCGGGACGATATTGGCATGTTTCGCCAGTACCGGATTACCCAGTGCCAGGTTAGGTGCCAGTACCCGCATCAGCTGGTAGTAAGGGAAATTCCACGGCTCCACCGCCACCAGTACGCCAATCGGGTGATACTCCACCCAGGCTTCGCCCAGTTCGCTGGGGTAGGACTGTGGCTTCAGGATCCGTTCAGCATGTTCGGCGTAGTAGCGCGCAATCTGCGCACAGATTTTTACTTCGCCCCGGCTCTGACCAATCAGTTTGCCCATCTCTTTACTGGCAATGGTGGCCAGCTCTTCCGCACGGCTATCAATCAGATCAGCCAGTTTGTGCAACACCTGCAGTCGGGGCTGAATATCGCCTTTGCTCCAGTCTGAGTGGAACAGGCGATCGGCGACCTCCAGCGCATGGCTGACGGCCGCCTCATCATGAGATGGCCAGCTTTTCAGCAACTGGTTGTTCGCGGGATTAATGCTTTGATAGGAAGACATCGCGTGCTCCTTGGTCAGTTAAAAAATCGAGGCGGGAGATCCCCGCCCCTGAATTACACGTTTTTACGTTCTACTGTTTTATCATCCCAGGTCAGGACATCTTTATCGGTTTTTTCAAAGGCACGAATCAGCACGTCGTCACTGCCTTGCTGGCGCCAGATCTCTTCGGCAAGCCGCTCATCGTAATTGGCCACTTCAAAAATGGCCTCGGCGATTTCAGGCGAGGTATGACGCAGACTGGCCCATTCGCCAACGTGATGTGCTTTTGTTTGTTCAGTAGCCATAATGTTCTCCTTCGATGAATTCAGTCCTTCAGTTTACGGTCAGCCCGGCAACATGTTCACCCTGATAACGGGCGATATTCAGTTCCTCTTCCGTGGGCTGACGCGATCCATCCCCGCCCGCCAGCGTCGAGGCGCCATAAGGCGTACCGCCGCGGGTGCGGGAAATATCAAACATTTCCGGCGTGCCATAACCGATTGGGACGATCACCATGCCGTGATGTGCCAGCGTGGTCCAGACCGAGGTAATCGTCAGTTCCTGACCGCCGCCGGTTCCGGTTGAGGTGAAGACACTGCCGACCTTGCCATGCAGTGCGCCGGAAGCCCACAATCCGCCGGTGCGATCCCAGAAGTTACGCATCTGCCCCGACATATTGCCGAAGCGGGTCGGGGTACCGACGATAATCGCGTCATACTGCGTCAACAATTCAGGCGTCGCCTCTGCGGCCGCCTGCCCGGTTTTACCGCCCACCTGTGCAAAGCGCGCGGCATCCATCGTCTCCGGTACTCGCAGGATATCCACTTCTGCCCCAGGCACCCGACGCGCGCCTTCCGCTACTGCCTTCGCCATCGTTTCGACATGTCCATACATTGAGTAGTAGAGCACCAGAATCTTAGCCATTAATCTCTCCAGGTGGGTTTGACGTCCTGAAAAGTATAGAAGAGCTTTTGTTTCACGTCGGCGATGCGTGGTTGCACGCTGGCCAGGTGGGTAATAAACCCACAGGCAATCGGTTGTAAACCGACAGAATGTGCGTTGTTTAACCAAACCAGTAGTGAATAGTCTGTTGCGAAATGTGACTATTGCCGTAGCGAAAACAGAAATTGACTATTATTTAATCATGGCTGGGCGCGGTGTTAGCGCCGTCAGCCACAGGTTGCTTTCATTTCTTCATTTATCGCGTTACGCGACAGGAGTAGACCATGGCATCACATCGTGGAGGTTCAGGTAATTTTGCCGAAAACCGTGAGCGTGCTGCAGAAGCGGGACGAAAAGGCGGTAAAAACAGCGGCGGCAATTTTAAAAACGATCCGCAACGTGCTGCCCGCGCTGGCGAGAAAGGCGGGCGCAGCAGTAGTAAAAAAACCGATGATGAATAACCCTCTGTTCCGCCGGTAAAACCGGCGGTTAACGCCGTTGCTTTTCCCCCGTTCACTCCGCACAATAAGCCCGAACACATCATCAGGTGAAATATGTCGGACGCACTCCGCGGTTTATCCCTGCGCCTAACGCGCCAGGAGCTGGTATTACTCTTTATAACCATGGTCTGGGGCGGTACCTTTCTGGTAGTCCACCGCGCGATGCAGCATTCCGGTCCGTTTTTCTTTGTCGGACTGCGCTTTGCCACGGCGGCGCTGCTGCTGGCGCTGGTTTTCCGCCGTTACCTGGCCGCCATCAGCTGGCTGGAACTCAAAGCCGGTACCCTGATTGGCCTGTCGATTGCTGGCGGTTACGGATTGCAGACCTGGGGGATGCAGACCATCTCCAGCAGCCAGTCGGCGTTTCTCACTGCGCTCTATGTGCCGGTGGTGCCGCTGCTGCAGTGGCTTTTTTTACGTCGTCCGCCGGGGCTGATGTCGTGGCTCGGCATCGTGCTGGCGTTTACCGGCCTGCTGCTGGTGGCCGGACCGCAGGATGGCCGCATCAGCCTGAACGCCGGTGAGCTGGCAACCCTGCTCAGCACTCTGGCGATTGCTGCTGAGATCATCTTAATCAGCCGCTATGCTGGTCAGGTTGATGTACGCCGTGTCACGTTGATTCAGCTGGCGGTGGCCTCGCTGTGCGCTTTCGCGCTGATGGTACCCAATGGTGAAACGGTACCGGCGCTGTCGACGCCGTTGCTGCTTAGCGCGCTGGGGCTCGGGGCCGCCAGCGCCTTAATTCAGGTCACCATGAACTGGGCGCAGCGCAGCGTGTCA
>NZ_MLFN01000090.1 GCF_002095315.1 Pantoea conspicua | reverse complement strand
GGCGCTTTGTCGTGTCTGTCAGGGTTGGACTCAAGAGAACAGTTACCTGAACAAGACGTGGTAGTCGGGCTGAACGGGGAGTTCGTGCATACAGCCCAGCTTGGAGCGAACCACCTAAGCAGCACCCAGTGTCAGGCGTGGTATGAGAAAACGCGGCCATAACAGCGGAAAGACACGGACTAAGCTGTAAGGTGGGAACAGGAGAGCGCACGAGGGAGCCACCGGAGGGAAACGTCCGGTATCTTTAAGTCCTGTCGGGTTTCGCCCCTTCTGATTTGAGCACCGGGAATCGGCAGATTTCTGTGATGTTCGTCAGGAGGGCGGAGCCTATGGAAAACCGGGGTGCCGGGGGACCAGGCTCGGGGGGGAAAGGGGGGGCGCTGTTGACGTTGACCTGGAGGGTTTATGGCTGGTCGTCTGCATGTTGTATCTAAGACTGAAAAGCAGTTTCTTGATGACGCTGTTTTTGCAGCGGAACGGGCAAAAGGCAAAAAGCTGTCCGGTCCGGAAAAAAAAGAGGTGTTGCGGGTTGCCCGCGAGCAGCTTCTGGGACAGCGTGAAGCTGAAGCCGCTAAACAAGCACGGGCTGACGAACGTCAGGCTGCTGAATTCACCTGGAGCAAGCCTAAGCCTTTTCGTCGTTAGCCGGTAACGCTCGCCGCAGCGTTCGTCTGGCGTAGCCAGGGGAACCGAGGAAGCGTCATTTCACCTGTTTTCAGCATATGGCACGTACGCACCGGAGCGTCTGATGACGAAACAGCAAAAAACTGCGCTGAACATGGCAAAATTCATTCAGGACCAGAGTCTGCTCCTGCTGGAGAAGCTCAACGAGCTAGATTTTGACGGCGAAGCAGATATGTGTGAAAAACTTCATGAGGATGCTGAACGTCTTCATGCTGTGCTTCAGGACAGGTTAAATCAGGAATAACGGTAACCGGATGGCAAAAGTATCTATCAGTGAGGCCGCCAGGCTTACAGGTAAAAGCAGAACAACGCTGCACAGGTTAATAAAGACAGGTGAACTGTCTACTTGTGCAGGTGTGCGCAATTCAAAAATGATAGATATTTCAGAGCTTATTCGTGTTTTCGGTGATATTTCTGCCCCGGTCACTGAACAGTACAGCGAACAGGCTTCTGAACAGCGTGTTACAGTGCCTGATACGGCTAATGAACAGATGATTAACAGTCTGAAACAGGAGGTTGAACATCTCAGGACGCTTGTTTCTGCCCAGGAGTCTCATATCGACAGCCTCAGACAATCACTGCAGCTGCTTGAGCATAAAAAAGATATGCAGCAGCCTCAGCCGTCCCCGGTGAAATGGTGGCAGTTCTGGAAATAGTCGGCTGACAGCACCTGCTTTTCCGGTAATTCTGGCCCCGACGGCGCGGTTGCTTTTTCGCTTCCTGCGACTCAGCTGGTATCTGTGCATCGGGGTGACGAATTGTTGAGTTCTTGCGAGGTTTCCCCAGGTCGCTGACCTGTTCGCGGCTTACGCCGGGCTGACTTGCGTCAGACTCCCTCCACACACCAGTCTCCTAGTGTCGCCATCGATACCGAGCCGTTCTTTTTCCTTTCTTAATGAAACCTGCCTGCAGTCGTGCCGGCAGCGTCGCGGTTAAAAGCCCGTTCAGGCGCATGAAAACACGTAATACGTGCACGTCAGATTGTGGAAATCGCCGTCAGGCGTTGTGCCGCAGGGGCTGCAGCGTGGTTTTTTCACGCGTCACTTTGTTCTCGTTTCACTCGAACCAAAGTGACGCCGTTCAGTCCGGAGGCGCGTTTGCCTCTGCAAACAGGTGCTTTCCGGAAGACGGAATGGTGATCGCAGGGTGTAGCGGGCTGTCGTGGTTATGACTGCCGGCAGCGATGGCAGGACGGTCGGTGCCGGTCACTGCATTGTGAAATGTACCCTCATCGTCGCGTCGTAGGTGCGCTGTTTGTGACGATATCTGCTTCCAGGGGCGAGCAGATGTACCACGCTTTGCGTTCTCCCTTTCAGGCTGCGGGAGTGTTCTGTACAGCCACCCGAAGGCGATCCTCTCAGGCCGTGGGATCATTGGTGGTCGTCATGGACGACAGGACTACCCGGGCATACTATCAACGTAAATTCGTGACGGTCAACCGGAGGTCGTGATGAGCGTAACCATCAAATCGGCAAAATTTGATCCCTACAACATGTGGCTGCAGCTGAGCGACGGGCGCACCCTGGGCGTACCCCTGTCTTACTTTCCCGCGCTGGCCGGCGCCACCGCAGAGCAGCTTGCAACGTTTGAACTGAGCCCGCGCGGTATTCACTGGGACGGGCTGAACGAAGATCTGAGCCTTGAGGGCTTTCTGGTCACGCAGAAACTGCAGCCGGTCAGAAAACCCTAACGCCGGACAGGAAATGTTTTGTCACTACCGCCGCTCTGCGACGGCGACAAAACAGCGGGACAAGATGTGTCTCTGGAGTACCGCCGGCACGCCAGAACTTTTCATCAGGCGCGGCCCGATACCCTCAATTTCGTACGTACGAAATTTTCCTGCGATTCAGACGGAGGGCAGGATTCGCAAAGTGATAACTTTTGCATCCACCGGAAGCTGCCGCGCCTGGCGGCTTGGCCAACGCCTCACGGCCGCACAGTAAACTGTGCACCCGTTCACCGTTACCAGATCCTCTGATCCCGGCTGGGTCTGCCTGTACTGGCCAAAGCCCTAAAACCGCGCAATCACCCGCGCGGGGGCGTTTCATTACCTGTTTTCACTGTCATACTTATTTGTCGGCTCTCTGATCGGTACCGGCTGACTGTTTGCACAAATTTTGTCGGACATCCTGACCCTCGGTGTCCGTTTTTTTTGTTCAAAATCCGCCTTTAGTGACAACATCCGCCTGAAACCGGACGCCATTCACATTCGTGCATAGCCATGCAGACGCGCAGAAATCATCAGGAGCGTTTTTCAGGGTTTAGGATGGGGAAAGATGCCGGAAACAGTCATCTCGCCTCAAAATGGCTCTGAGGCGTTTTTAGCGGTGCGCCCAAGCACTGTTATGTTAAATCCGGCCGCCGGGCGGGATCAGTCGGAAAAGTGGCGCAGCTTTAACGCTGACGCTTGCCCGCCTTTGGTTTTTTCGCCAGGCTGGTGCTCCGGTGCTTAGCCGGGCCACAAGAATTATAAAAAACCTGAAACCCTCATGTTCCCGCCGTCACGGCGGGATTTTTTTGTGGCAAGGCGGAACTGGTCAGCCTGTATTTACCGGTTTGCTTGTGCGGCAGAGCATTTTTCTCCAGACTCAGAGAGAGCCGGTGCCTGCTGGTCCCGGTTACAGTGAGAAATTCTGAATCTTATCCCTGGTTCACCCCGCTCTAGATGGCGGGGTTTTTTACTTTTTCGACCTCTCAGGGCACGGTAAGAAGCCGCGATTTCCCTATTTTCTGACGTGTACAGCGCGACAAACGTGAATTAAAAAACATTTCCCGTGTACTAAGGCATTCTGAAAATTGCCCGATAACTGTTTTGCCCTGCACCAGGGGAATTCTGACAAAACGAGACCTTTTCTATTAGCATCCTTACGGGGGGCTTTTTTTGCGATGCTGTTTGCCAGGCCTGCGTTTTTTCTACACGTGACGTACGGCAGAGGGATCAGCCGGATCATAAAAAATAATTACCTGAAAATTCTCGGTTTCCCGCCACCATGGCGGGATTTTTTTGCGTCTTCGCTGGTAACTCACCGGTCGCCGGGGTGGGGATATTCTTTGCTGTCAGCGGCTTCGCCTGTATTGATTATTTCTGTATAAACCTGAATTTAGTGATAAAAACGCTACGCTTAATGGACTGATGACACACATTTTTTCCCTGGAGGGTTTATGGCAGCACATCGTGGTGGGGCAGGAAACTTTGCGGAGAACCCGGAACGGGCCGCTGAAGCAGGCAGAAAAGGCGGTCGTCTGAGCGGCGGGAACTTCAAAAACAGCCCTGAACGTGCCAGTGAGGCTGGGCGCAAAGGCGGCCTGGTCAGCCGGAAAGGGCGCCCGAATAGTTCTGCTTCCTGAGCTGTATTTTTAAAAAGGCAGTCAAAAGCCCGCCATGGCGGGCTTTTGACTGCCATGCGCAACAGAAACGTTATAGTAAATACAATATACAGGCAGAGGGGGCAGTTAATATTTTATGACCGGCTTCGACAGCGCATTACAGGACAGACTGGCAGGGCTTCCCTTAATCCGCACCCTGTTAATCGCTCAAAAAAAGGTGCTGGTATGCTGAGGAACAAAGATGGAACGGGCAGCAGGGATTGAACCCGCATCCTCAGCCGTAACAGTTGATGTAATACCTTTTATACCACGCTCGTGTAAACCTACTGCAACTGTAGGATCAGTAAAGCCAGAAGAATGGTTTGCCAGAAGGCTGTCCTTTGGGCGACACGCAGGAAGTGCTCGTGAGTCGGGTGCCGCACCGGCTGCAAACGGCACCGTGAGGCGTATGCGGCTTTTCGCTCCCAGTGGTGTATCGGAATGTCTGGCTCCCGCATTTCGGGCAGTGAAAACACAAATGGCACATATTAATCTTACCGTTCCGCTTTAGGCGTGATAATAATCCACAGTTACCGTGATTACTTCGGTTATGCAATCTTTAATGTCGCAACGGCATGAGTTCTGTGATGTGTATAGTCCAGTTCTAAGATTGAGATCCCGCAGTTGTGTTTTTCGGGGCTTTTTATGAACCGGCACGGTCCTGAGTCGGCTTTTGTAGCCATGCGCAAAAGAACTTTCATGTTAAATCCGCCAGGCTGGCAAAGTCCGGCACAAAGATGCCGCCCCCACTGGAGCTGTCCCTTTTCCACTGGAGCCCTCGTAGATACCGCTTTCTGGAGGGGCTCGCGCCAGTGAGACCCGCTTATGTATTAAAAAATACTTTTTTGTATATACTAATACGTAAATAAAAAAGGCGATTTAGCATGAAGACGGAACTCGAATTTGAGTGGGACTCTGTCAAAGCGGAAACGAATTTCCGGAAGCACGGGATCCGGTTCGAAGAAGCGGCTCTGGTTTTTGATGATCCGCTTCATCTGTCCGCTCAGGACCGTTTTGAGAATGGAGAATACCGCTGGCAGACGATAGGAATGGTGAGAGGCTGTCTGGTCGTCCTGGTTGCCCACACAACGCGCTTTGAAGATGGCTCTGAGGTCATTCGTATTATCAGTGCGCGCCGGGCTGAGCGTAGTGAGAGGAGGCGTTATGAGCATGGTCAGGTATAAACGAAGCAAGCTGCCCGAACTGACTGAAAAACGGGAATCAGAGCTGAAAGTCCTGAACGAAAAACCGGATAACGATATTGAGTACTGCGACATTCCGCCGCTGGATGAGCGTTTCTGGAAAAACGCCTCACAGGGGCATTTTTATCGTCCGGTAAAAACGCAGGCTTCGGTCAGAATTGATGCTGATGTGATGGCCTGGCTCAAGGAGCCAGGAAAAGGCTATCAGACGAGACTGAACGCAATTCTGCGGGAAGCCATGATGCGTGATCTGCATCATAAGTAATAAGAAAGAAAAGCCCGCCATGGCGGGCTTTTTACTGCCATGCGCAACAGGGATGTTATGGTAAATCAGACTGAGTGGCAGGTTCAGGCAAAAAAGCCGCCTTGAGGCGGCTTTTTAGTAAATTTTATAAAGTACATTGCTAGTCATGTTCAGTAATGAGTTAGCGACGTCGATTTGCGGCAGCGATACCCGCTTTGATACCTTCTCTGTAGGGAGTGCTGCCAAGCGGAGTCAGTGGGGCCAGAGGGGCGAGAGGAACAAGCACCATGTTGCCCATAATCGATTTGAAACCCTCCCTGAAACCATCAGTGAAGCTTTGATGAGATTCATTTTTTTTAGAATACATACATTTCCTCCATAAAAAGCTTCAGATCACGATCTACTTTTACCGGCATCAGAACGCTTTTTGCGTACGGTTCCATCATTGTTCCGATCGCGTGGCTGAGTTCCTCCGCCAGGTTTAGGCACAGTTACGTTTGGATTCAGGGGTCTTCTGTCGGCCATTTTGAATTCTCCATATGCACAAAATTCGTTTTGTCACTATCGACATAGTTGATAAATGAAGCTCGACCTGCCTAGGTCGAGCTTCATTCGCTACTTCTTATCTTTATTGATAGGAATCTTGAACATCCCACCGTTTGGACGGGTAATGCGCTTACCTTTCACGGTAATGTATGGACGAAAAATGTACTCAGTAGTTTCAGTGGTATCAGTAGCTTTCATAGTTTCACCTATAAATTACTACCAAATTCGTTGAAATCCGCAGAAAAACGCGTAATCTACGTGGCCAGCAAATTTGGTTAGTTAGTTATAACGCTTAGGGTCGAAGTTAAGCGTCCAAGTTTGTTCGCAATCATCAAGGGCTCGTTAGCGCGAGCCTTTTTCAGAACAGCTGATTATTCTTCACATACTCCCTCCTCTTTCAGATAGGTACCTGTGTCATTTCCCCTTTTTTAGCGATAGGTTGTTGCTAATCTTTTTGATGCCTATCATAAGGGTCAGATCATTTTAATCTGATCTTTATGATTAGATCAAGGTTTATGCGATTTTTTGTAGTGGAGGTCAACCGGTGAACAGTTTTGAAGGGTTAACGCACGCGGTTCGCGAGCGCTTAGAGTTCATAGAAAAACAGCTTATTTTTAAAGGATGGATCTCTAGGGCAGACCTAATCGAGCAGTTTGGGATAGCCGAAGCTGCTGCAACCAGGGATTTTAAGGCCTATAAAGAATTAGCGCCTGAAAATATGGTGCTTAACCATACTGTGAAAAAATACGAAATCAATTTAGGAGGGTTTTCTCCAGCATTTGATAAAAGTACTACTTTATATATAAATGAGCTGAAGAATAATTTCTTTGAAAAAAAAGCATCTGAGAAAATAATAGAACCAATGGATAGGATTTCCTATTTGAAGTTCGATATTTTTTCCTGTGTTGCGAGAGCAATAACAAATAGAGAACCTATAAAAATTAAATACAGGTCACTTGAAAATAATCTTTCTGAAAGGGTGGTCGTTCCTCATACATTCTTTGATACAGACATAAGGATGTATGTGCGTTGCTATGATAGGAAGAGAGCTAAGTTCTCGGATTTTATGGTTAATAGGATAGTTTCCATCACTGCGCTTGAAGATGATGAACGGAGTGTAAAAAATAATGAGAAGCCAATTTGTGATAATGAATGGAATGAATTCATAGATCTTATTCTTATACCACACCCTAAAAAGTTTAATGAAGAAACCAAGTTGTGTATAGAAATGGATTTAGATATGCAAGATGGAAAGAAAACTGTGCCCGTCAGAAAAAGTCTCGCTCCATATTGGCTTAATCGCTGGGATGTTGATTGTTCTAAAGATGGTTTACTTAAAAGCAAAAAAGTATCAGTTATATTTATTTAATCATGAATCCCTAGATCAGGTGGAAAATAATTTCCTAGCCCCGGGCTATACCTCCATGGATTAACAAAATAGATAGTATATCTTGACCTAGCTTTCAGGAAAGACGTAAGCTCTAGCTTCGAAACGAAAAAACCGACTGGGGAGTCGGTTTTTCGAGGGTTCAGTAAGTTGGGGAACTTCTGAACATGGTAACTGGCTTTAGCGGAGCACAGTCACCTAATCTGTCCTTTCAGTGTAGCTGTAGTTAGGCTTCCACTTCAAGAACTCTTGTAAAGTCTGTTTGACAAGCTTGCTCCGCAAACCTGTTACCAGTGGCTACCGCCAGT
>NZ_MLFN01000089.1 GCF_002095315.1 Pantoea conspicua | reverse complement strand
GCCCGGTGACATCTGATCGCCAGAACCATGCCGACGCTTACTGTTATAAAACATTTCGATGTAATCAAAAATATCGCTGCGGGCTTCTTCCCGCGTTCCGTAGATCTTTTTCTTTATCCGTTCGCGTTTCAACAACTGGAAAAAGCTTTCTGCAACCGCATTATCATGGCAGTTACCGCGACGGCTCATGCTGCCCTCCAGGCCGTGTGATTTCAGGAACGCCACTCATGGCTTGTGTACTGACTGCCCTGATCCGAATGAACCAGCACCTGTTTTTGGGATTACGCCGCCATACAGCCATCAGCAGTGCGTTCAGGACAATGTCATTTGTCATCCGGGATTGCATGGACCAGCCGATAATTTTGCGTGAGAACAGATCAACAACCACGGCAAGATACAGCCAGCCTTCGTGGGTCCTGATGTAGGTTATGTCCATTACCCAGCGCTCATCCGGAGCATCCGGATTGAACTGTCGCTGGAGCCTGTTGGGCGACACGAGACTGGCCTCGCCTTTACGTGCCCGCGGGCTCCGGTACCCGACCTGAGCCTTTATCCCGACACGTTTCATCAGTCGCCAGACTCTGTTCACTCCGCACTGTTGACCGCTGTCCCGCAGATCCAAATGGATTTTGCGATAACCATAGACGCATCCCGATTCCAGCCAGAACTGTTTAATCTGTCCTGTCAGTCTCAAGTTTGCCTGATGGCGTTGTGAATGCGGCTGCTGAAGCCAGGCGTAAAAACCACCGGGATGAACATCCAGCACCCGACAGAGCAGGCGAACAGGCCAGCAACAGGTGTTGTCACGGATAAAGGCGTACCTCAGTCGGACTGCTTTGCGAAGTACGCCGCGGTTTTTTTAATATGTCCCGTTCGTCGGTAACCCGCTTCAGCTCTTTCTGGAGACGGCGGATCCCGGCCTGAGCAACTGACTGTTCTTTATTAGCGGAAGAATCCGGACCGTACTTCTTTATCCAGGCGTAAAGGCTGTGGGTGGTGATATCGAGACGTGTTGCAACGCTGGTAACAGAATAACCGCGATCAACAACCTGTTTGACTGCTTCAATTTTAAACTCTTCGGGATAACGCTTACCGCTCATGGGCACCTCTCTTTAAGCCATCTTAAATGACTCTGAGGTGTCTGTTAAACCCGTGGCGATTCACGGGAGGTGACGAATATCAGCTATCATCGTTGCCTCTCTCCCTGTCTGTGCCAGAGGGACTACGAATAGTCATTTTTGAGCGCGTGTCGAGTTTAATACAAATATAAATTACTCACCGCTCGTTTTACCATAATTTATTGATCACAATCTGTTAACTGCAGCTTTTTTGAACATGCTTATTCACTGCTGACCTGCGAGCTAAACAGCAAGAAAAAACATAGACGAGCCTTATATTTTTTGGCTGGATTTTAAGCTATTTTGAACTATCACATCTCGCTTAACCGCGATGTTCTCTTTACTCAGATTGATATCATTCTGAGCAAATTAATATATTTATAAACCGGGTGTATTAACTTACAGGAATAATTGTAGTGTAACAAACCTGTACAATTAATCGATTGAAAGAACCGCCCTGAACCTTAGGAAATTATTTTTTTAAAATTAAATTAAGGGGTACAAAAGAATGTAATTTTATTAATCCACTCTTTTTAAAGTGTGATGTGCTCATAAAATGTTGAGTTGAAGCAGAACCCTTAGATAAAACCGCGAGTTATTAAAACTGCTACACAGTTAATTTGGTGAGAGTAAATTACTTAGTAAGGAGAAAAGGGTAAACATGTTAAAGCTATGTTCCGAAAACCAAAGCAGGATAGAGGTTAATTAAGTAAAGAACAATTCATGATTACTATTTGCACGGGAAACTCGGCCGCCTGGCCGAGATTTCCATATGACTTTATGACCTGATGAGTTGTATCTTGTTGAATGCCAGGTAAAGAATAATGTATATAATAGAAAGATCAAAAAATAAAAACCACTCGAAAGCTTGATGCATACACTGTCGGACTTAACCCCATCATAACGACAGAAGCAATGCCTAAAATAAAGATGATGGGTAAGTTTATTATGTCTCTCACTGTGTCGCACAAGGTCAGCATGAGTGAAATACAAACAAATAAAATAAAAAAGTGAAAATGCATAGGGGAAAAAGAATTTGATATCAGCAATGTTGCCGAAATCTAAAAACTCGAAGTGTGTAAACGCTTTTAACGGATAGCTATAACGAGTAAAAATAAAAAATAAGGCAAACTTAAAGGTAAGAACGGCCATCAATATAAGTTGCAATCCTGAAATGGTCTTTTTCTGCAAAGTGACGCATGCAACAAGTAATCCTATAAAGACCAAAAGCAAAACATTTTGTTCTGTCAGGTGTGAACTAAGCCTGTCGAAGCCTAATGCGACCTTATCAATGATGTTGAAGTTGGGAAAATCAGGAAACCAGCGCGTTGTCTCTTTATAAAATCTTTCTCGGTTTCCTGGCGCGGTTAATGCAAACCCTGTGGTGACCAAGGAAGAAATTAAATATATTGCACTATATTTACCGTAGTCTTTTCTCGAAATAGTAATAGCTATGATTGCGGGAATTGCATATACAATGGAATAAATTTCGTTAAAGCATGAAAAAACAAGTAAAACCAAAGATAATAGCTTTGTCCATAGAGGCCCATGCCTATTAGTATAAAAAATAGCGAGAGACAAAAGTCCTGCAGCGATTGGCTGAAGATAGTTATAGGAACCAGTAACCCACCAGGATGCTTCACCCATCACATCTCCATTAATTAATAAAAGGAGAGTAATAGATAAGCAGAAAGTAAAAATACCCACGTTGCGATCTTTAGCTGCCAGCTTAACCATTGATGCAGCCATAACGCATAGCGACAAAGGAATCATAATTTTAAAAAACCACGGATGATTGATTGTCATCACCATGATCCCTTCAATCAGAATTCTTCCGGTCCATGTATGGTAACGGAAATTAAGAAAATCGAATAGGCTACGATTTATTAAGGCGTCACTAAAATATTTGTCATCATCTGCTCCCCATGTATGAAGGCTTACGGCAATAAAAAATAATATTGTCGCTACATAGATAACGCCAAGAATCTTTAAGGGTCTTAAATTATTTACAGTCATGTTTCACCAGGTAAATATGGTTGTCCTTGCTAATTTGTATTAGCGTTTCGATTGATTTTGCTTCCTTCTCAATATTGATTGAAGCAGAAAACCCTGACTTGTCATATAATCCAGGTTTATTCATGGCAGTACTTACATCTACCCGTTTAATCTGACCGGTATGTAATTTTAGCGTTTTGCCATCAATATTTACGAAAACCATAATGTCGCCAACGCCTTCCTTAGGTGTGGCCCATCCGCGGATTGACAGTTTCCCATTACGGTATTCGCATTGGTCAACATTGAACATAATGTTACTATTGTCGGCAGTAGCTTTAGCGGGTTCAGCATAAACAATTTTATTAAATGACTTATAAAATATTAAAGGCACTATAACGGAGACCGCTAATCCTAGAAAAAAGACATATCGAGCTAATTTGTTATATTTCCCTGAAGAGATCACGATTTATTCTCGCTTTTCTTAACATAACGAGGTCTTTGTTTAACCTCAATGTAGATCCGGCCAATGTACTCACCGAGTACCCCGATACCTATTAATTGCACGCCACCAAGGAATAGTATCGACACCAATATAGATGGGTAACCTGCTACAGGATTTCCCCATATCATTTTATCGATGATCATCCCTACGCCATAGAGAAAAGAGAGCGCAGCAACGATGAAACCGATGTATGTCCAAACTCGTAGGGGGAAAGTTGAAAACGATGTAATACCCTCAAGGGCAAGATTCCAAAGCTTCCAGCCGTTAAACTTGGTCGAACCAGCTACGCGTTCTGCCCTAACGTACTCAACAACATCAGTTCTTCCGCCTACCCAGGACAGCACACCTTTCATAAACAGATTTCTTTCTGGAAGTAATTTAATGTTTTCAACTACTTCTCGTGACATAAGGCGGAAGTCACCCACATTTTCTTCTATCCTGGGCTTACTTATAAGATTATGAAGATGGTAAAACCATTCAGCACTTTTTCTCTTGAGGTGGCTGTCTGAAGAGCGATCAACACGCTTAGCCAGAACAACATCCGCACCCTCATGCCATTTGGTAAGCATCTTAGGAATAACCTCAAGAGGATCCTGCAAATCAACATCAATGGGGATGACTGCATCGCCGCTAGCTTTTTCAAGACCAGCGAACAGAGCAGGTTCTTTGCCAAAGTTACGTGTAAAGAACACATTTTTAACTAACGGGTCACGTCTGGCAATTTCTTCCATTATAGAAGCGGTTGAATCTGCGCTTCCATCATCGACAAAAACGATCTCAACCTCACAGTTGCCAAATTGCGTAAAGCCTCTTACCTCACGGTAAAAGATATTTATAGCTTCTTCTTCGTTAAATACCGGAACGACTAGGGATATTTTCATTTTCTCTCCCTGAAAATAATATATTTTGAATAAAGAAATCCGCAAACCAGACTGATAGCGGAGAAAACGACCAGCGTGGCAATGGGATTTATGCGCATTCGATCAGCATATGAGCCTACAAGCATCGCTACCATACCCATAAAAAGCACATACATCATATACCTAAGCGTCGTGGCTTGTGCGCTGAACGTCCACTTAGCGTTGGCGAAAAATGAGAACGTAACGGCTACACAGAAAGCAATGAAATTTGACAGCGATTGTGTCTGGCCATTTTTTATACAGATGGCAAACGTACACCAGTGAATGAGGGTGTTTAAGACGCCAATGGTCATGTAGCGAGTAAATAAACGAACCATGTTATGTTCCAAAAAAGAGGATAGGAGATTTTGTCATTGAGGGCTCAGATGATCAAGGAATCGATCACAAAGCTGTTTCAACGCTGATAAGCAAAAGGCCGCAGTGTAGAGGATAACTGGCCTGATATCTCTCTGAACAAGCCGCATTTGGACGGCAATCGCCTACTGTACCCCCAACCATTCCCTGTTGTGACATAACCAGATCCACATACTAAGAGCTGGTCCAACATGATCGATTATACCAACAAGAGGCTGTGTATCCATACAGTCTAAACTAACAACATCCATAGTTTTTAGGGCGCTTGTTAGGTGGGCCAACGAAAAAGCTCAATTGTTGATGTTTTTTAAAAAATAATATTTTTCTATTATTTATCATTAGCCTGGCCACGATTGCGGGTGCAGGCTAAAGCATCCCGATCTGGCCTAAGATGATGGTGGTAAGTGTAATACTGATTCTGATACGCATCGCGTATTATGATTAATACTGATATTGCAGCAAGATTAATTTCGAAAATTATTAGAGGTAGTAGCTCAATTGTAGTAGTACTTCTTTCCTTATGACCATGGCTAAAATATTTAACATTGAAATCGCCAGGAATTATTATTCCCTCATAAGTCCTCTCTGAAATAGGTAATGTACTTTAAATATAATTGCTTAAGCTGGTCTCGTTATTTAACTACTTTGTTGAAAATAAAGCGTAATTTCGCAAGGCAAATCGATGTTAGTAACTTGTATTAATCCTATTAATGCAGCAATTGAGGTCAGGCAGGCTGGCAGCTTTCTCATTATCATTAATAGCTCTTTGAGTATACTGATCGGGCAGGGCACTAAGCGCCGCTGACCTTCTCACGGCTGTTTTGCACTCTTACGCCTGTCGGGCGGACCGGACATTGGAGCGGACAGCGAGGCAGGTAGGATTTATTACCGTATTATCTGCAATGATATACGTCAGTTATACTGCTGGCAGATGAGGAGCATGTCGACAGTTTGCAAATGGC
>NZ_MLFN01000088.1 GCF_002095315.1 Pantoea conspicua | reverse complement strand
GCCAGGTGAATACCGAAGCAGAACCGGCGCTCAGCAGCCGTTTTCGCATTCGCAGTATTCCGACCATCATGTTGTTTAAAAACGGCGAGATGGTCGACATGCTGAATGGCGCGATGCCCAAAGCGCCATTCAACGAGTGGCTCGACGAGTCCCTTTAATCCGTTAAGGCCAGCCTCGCTGGCCTTTTCCTTTTCGGCGGCGCTTCGATTACACTGTGGTTTTTCCTGCCCTGAATACTCATGTCTGATAATGCTGTTTTGCGCCTGCGCACCCAACGTCTTGCCCGAGCCACCCGCCCTTTTCTTGCGCGTGGGAATCGCGTATTACGCTGTCAGGGCTGTCTGCTGCCTGAGAAAAACTGTCTCTGCAGTGAAATCGTGCCGCAAACGGCGCGCAGCCGCTTCTGCCTGGTGATGTTCGATACTGAGCCGATGAAGCCAAGCAACACTGGCCGCCTGATAGCCGATATCCTGCCGGATACCCAGGCGTTTGGCTGGTCGCGCACTGAGCCAGACCCGCAGCTGCTCGACGCGGTACGCAACCCTGATTATCAGCCACTGGTGGTCTTCCCGGCCGCCTATGCCGACGCCGGTCGCGAAGTGCTGACCGCTCCGCCACTCAGCGGTAAACCGCCGCTATTTATTATGCTGGATGGCACCTGGACCGAAGCGCGTAAGATGTTTCGCAAAAGCCCGTGGCTCGATGCCTTACCGGTGATGTCGCTGACGGTGACGGCCCCGTCGCGCTATACGCTGCGTGAGGCGCACGGCGAGGGTCAGCACTGCACCGCTGAAGTGGCGGCGGCACTGCTGGAACAGTCGGGCGATCGCCAGGCGGCCAGGGCGTTATCCCACCATTTTGAACAGTTCCGCGCCGCCTATCTGGCAGGCAAGCCGCATCATCCCGCCTCGGGTTAAGCGATGCCAGTGTTCAGCATCGCCCCCGACTGAGCGGATTCGATTGCTCAGCCTGCGATCTGCCCGGGAGCACTGACAGCGAAAAGCGTTTACAATCACGCAAATCCCGATCTCTGGAGGGCGAGATGAGCCAACGCGGACTGGAAGCGCTGTTACGACCCAAATCTATTGCGGTAATCGGCGCCTCGGTAACGCCGGGACGTGCCGGTTACTTTATGATGCGTAACCTGCTGGCCGGCGGTTTTAGCGGTCCGGTATTGCCGGTCACGCCTAAATATAAAGCCGTCAGCGGTGTGCTGGCCTGGCCTGACATCGACAGTCTGCCGTTTGCGCCGGATCTGGCCATCATCTGCACCCATTCAAAACGTAATCTGACACTGCTGCGGCAGTTGGGTGAAAAAGGCTGCAAGGCCTGTATTATTCTCTCTGCTCCCGCCAGCCAGCGGGAAGAGCTCAAAGCCTGTGCCAGCCAGTGGCAGATACGGCTGCTGGGACCCAACAGTCTTGGCCTGCTGGCCCCCTGGCAAGGATTGAACGCCAGCTTCTCGCCGGTGCCGATTGCCAAAGGACGCATCGCATTCATCTCACAATCTGCCGCGGTCTCCAATACCATCCTCGACTGGGCGCAACAGCGGAATCTCGGCTTTTCCTGGTTCATCGCGCTGGGAGATAGCCTGGACACTGACGTCGATGATCTGCTCGATTTTCTGGCGCGCGACGGTAAAACCAGTGCCATCCTGCTCTATCTCGAACACCTCAGCGATGCCCGGCGCTTTGTTTCCGCCTCGCGTAGCGCGTCACGCAATAAGCCCATCCTGGTGATCAAGAGTGGCCGCAGCCGTCAGGCGCAGGCGCTGCTCGGCAGCCACAGCGGGCTGGATGCGGCCTGGGACGCCGCCATTCAGCGCGCCGGCTTACTGCGGGTGCAGGATACCCACGAGCTGTTCTCTGCCGTCGAGTCACTGAGCCACATGCGTCCGCTGCGCGGTGAGCGATTGATGATTATCAGTAACGGTGCCGCGCCCGCTGCGCTGGCGCTGGACGAGCTGTATGCACGTAACGGCAAGCTGGCCCAGCTCAGTGATGAGATGCGTCAGCAGCTGGAAGCCCTGTTGCCCGCCGGTGCCGGTCACGGCAACCCGCTGGATTTGAAAGATGACGCCACGCCGGATCGTTACGTAGCCTGCGTCGAGTGTTTGCTCGACAGTCATGAGCTGGATGCGCTGATGATTATTCATGCTCCGAGCGCGGTGGCGCCCGCGACCGAAACGGCCGGGCGTCTGATCGCCGCCATTGCGGCTCACCCGCGCGGCAAGCAGGTCACGCTGCTGACCAACTGGAGCGGCGAATTCTCCTCTCAGGCTGCGCGTCGTGCCTTTACCCAGGCGGGGATACCGACCTGGCGGACGCCGGAAGGCACCGTGACGGCGTTTATGCATCAGGTTGAATACCGGCGCAATCAGAAGCAGCTGCGTGAGACGCCCGCTCTGCCAGCCAGCCTGACCCAGGACAGCGCACACGCCCACCAGCTGCTGTCACAGGCGCTCGAGCGCGGTATTACGGCGCTGGATACCCACGAGGTGCAACCGGTGCTTCAGGCCTACGGTCTGGCGACGCTGCCGACCTGGATCGCCAGCGACAGCGCCGCAGCGGTGGCGATTGCCGATCAGATTGGCTATCCGGTAGCGCTGAAGCTGCGTTCGCCCGATATCGCCCACAAATCAGATGTCCAGGGTGTGATGCTCTATCTTCGCAACGCTAGCGAAGTCGAACGCGCCGCCGAGGCAATCTTTGATCGGGTGCGGCAAACACTGCCGCAGGCACGAATTGAAGGCCTGCTGGTTCAAAGCATGGCGAACCGGGCCGGAGCTCAGGAACTTCGGGTGGTGGTGGAACAGGATGCACTGTTCGGCCCGATCATCATGCTGGGCGAAGGCGGGGTTGAATGGCAGGCGGATAAACAAGCCGCCGTGGCGCTGCCGCCGCTGAATATGACCCTGGCGCGCTATCTGGTCATCCAGGCGATCAAAAGTGGCAAAATTCGCAGCCGAAGCGCCCTCAATCCGCTGGATATTGCCGGTCTCAGTCAGCTGCTGGTACAGGTTTCCAACCTGGTGGTGGACTGCCCGGAGATTCATCGGCTGGATATTCATCCGCTGCTGGCGGCCGGTAACGACTTTACGCTGCTGGATGTCACCCTCACGCTGGCACCGTTCAGCGGCGATAACGAAGCACGACTGGCGATCCGCCCTTATCCGCAGCATCTGGAAGAACAGGTGCAGTTAAAAGATGGGCAGAGCTGCCTGTTCCGCCCTATCCTGCCTGAAGATGAACCGCTGCTGCGCGACTTTATCGGCCAGGTAACCAAAGAAGATCTCTATTACCGTTACTTCAGCGAAATCAGTGAGTTTACTCATGAGGATCTCGCCAACATGACGCAAATCGATTATGACCGTGAGATGGCGATCGTAGCGGTGCGTCAGCAGCAGGGGAAGCCAGAAATTATCGGCGTGACCCGCGCCATCTCCGATGCCGATAACATTGACGCCGAGTTTTCCGTGCTGGTGCGATCCGATCTTAAAGGGCTCGGCATGGGCCGCCGGTTGCTGGAGAAGATGATCCGCTACACCCGGCATCACGGCTTGCAACAATTGAACGGTATCACTATGCCGCATAATCGCGGCATGATTACCCTGGCGCGCAAGCTAAACTTTCATGTTGATATTCAACTGGATGACGGTATTGTCAGCCTGAAACTGTCGCTGCAGGATGCGTTAAGCTAACCTTGTAGAGAAAGGTAAAAAACGCCCTGATTTCGACACTTGATGTTATTATTTGTCGTTATGACCCTGATTTGATGGCAAAAGGCCATGCAATGAACAGAGAAAAAGTGCACTGTGATGTTGTCTAAATTTAAACGTAATAAACACCAACAACACCTCGCACAGCTGCCGAAACTGTCACAATCCGTTGCGGATGTGTCGACACTTTACTCGCCTGCCGAATTTCGTCAGACGCTGCTGGAGAAAATCGCGGCAGCGCAGACCCGTATCTGCATCGCGGCGCTTTATCTGGAAAACGACGACGCGGGTCGTGCGGTGATGGACGCCCTCTATGCAGCGAAACAGGCACGTCCAGAGCTCGATATTTCCATACTGGTTGACTGGCATCGGGCGCAGCGTGGACGCATCGGCGCCGCACGCGGCCTGACCAATGCCGACTGGTATTGTGATATGGCCACTCAGCATGCTGATATTGCCATCCCGGTGTATGGCATTCCGGTCAACACCCGCGAAGCGCTGGGTGTGCTGCATCTGAAAGGTTTCATTATTGATGACGAGCTGATTTACAGCGGCGCCAGTATTAACGATGTTTACCTGCATCAGCATGAAAAATATCGTTATGACCGCTACCAGATTATCCGTAATCCGCAGCTGGCGGATACCATGTACGCGTGGATCAACCTCAATCTGAAGCAGGCAGAGGCCGTCAACCGGCTCGATTTTGCCGAGCGCCCGTCCAGCCCGGAAATCAAAAATGAAACGCGTCAGTTTCGTCAGGATCTAAGGGGATTCAACTATCAGTTTGAAGGTAATGCCAGCAATGAAGAGCTGGCGGTGACGCCGCTGGTCGGGCTGGGCAAGCATAGCCTGCTCAACAAAACCATCTTCCACCTGATGCCCTGTGCTGAACAGAAACTGACTATCTGCACGCCTTACTTCAATCTGCCAGCTTTACTGGTGCGTAACATTATTCATCTGCTGCGTCAGGGAAAACAGGTTGAGATTATCGTGGGCGACAAGACCGCTAATGACTTCTATATCGCCCCCGATCAGCCCTTTAAAATTATTGGCGCCCTGCCCTATCTGTATGAAATTAACCTGCGCCGCTTCCTGAGCCGGCTGCAGTATTACGTCACCAACGATCAGCTGATAGTGCGGTTATGGAAAGATGGCGATAACAGTTATCACCTCAAGGGCATGTGGGTGGATGATGAATGGCAGCTGATTACCGGTAATAATCTCAACCCTCGCGCCTGGCGGCTCGATCTGGAAAATGCGGTGCTGATTCACGATCCACTGCAGCAGCTGGCGGATCAACGCGAAAAAGAGCTGACGCTGATTCGTCAGCACACCACGGTGGTGGGGCATTTCCGCGAGCTGGAGAGCATTGCCGACTATCCGGCTAAAGTGCGTAAGCTCATCCGTCGTCTGCGTCGGATCCGTATCGATCGGTTAATCAGCCGCATCCTTTAACCCTCGCCCGCAATAAGGCACCCATCCACTATGCGAATTTTGCTGTTTGCTATGTTGTTGTGTAGTGGATGTGCTCATATGGCCGACGATCGCTGGACCGGGCGCGATAAAGCAGAACACTTTGTCGCCTCTGCGGCACTGGCTGCGGCGGGCAGTGAATATGGTCAGCGTCAGCATCTCTCAACCCGGCAAAGTCATACGCTGGGGATCATGCTTTCGCTCAGTCTCGGGGCGGGAAAGGAGTGGTATGACAGCCGCCCAGCGGGTAGCGGCTGGAGCTGGAAAGATTTTGCCTGGGATGCCGCCGGTACTGCCAGCGGCATCGCCTTATGGAATCTCAGTCAGTAACGGGGTTACAGCTGAATCCCTTTCCCCCGCTTGTGCAGTAACAGCGACACCACAAAGGCCACCGCACCCATCGCTGAGACATACCAGAAGAAGGTCGTCTCTATCCCCTGTTGCTTCATCAGCAATGCCACGTACTCCGCCGATCCGCCGAAGATAGCATTCGCCACTGCGTAAGAAAGCCCGACGCCTAATGCACGGACCTGGGGTGGGAACATCTCTGCTTTAAGAATGCCGCTGATGGCGGTGTAGAAACTGGTGATCAGCAGCGCCAGCATGATTAACAGGAAGGCGACGCCCGGGCTCTGAACATTCTGCAGCAGAGTCAGGATTGGCACAGTACACATTGCCGCTCCGGCACCAAAAATCATCATTGAAGTACGACGACCAATTTTGTCCGACAGCGCACCGATAGCCGGTTGCAGTAACATGAAGACCAGTAGTGCGCCGGTCATCAGGCCGCTGGCGGTTTTAGGATCCATACCCGAGGTGTTGACCAGATACTTTTGCATATAGGTGGTGAAGGTATAGAAACTCAGGGATCCACCGGCAGTGAAGCCCAGCACCATCAGGAACGGACGGGTATGATTACGTAACAATCCCATCACGCTGCCCGCATCGCGATGTTCACGACTCGTCTTATCTGAAGTCTCTTCGAGAGAGCGTCGTAACCATAATGCGACCACGGCGAGCAGTGCGCCGAGGAAGAACGGAATGCGCCATCCCCAGCTACGCAGCTCTGCATCGCTCAGCATAAACTGCAGCACTACCACCGTCAGCACCGCAGCCAGCTGGCCACCGATCAGCGTGACATACTGGAATGAGGCGTAAAAACCTTTGCGTCCTTCCAGCGCCACCTCACTCATGTAGGTCGCACTGGTGCCATATTCACCGCCTACTGATAATCCCTGGAACATGCGCGCCAGCAGCAGAATGATCGGTGCTGCGATGCCGATAGCGTCATAGCCGGGTAAACAGGCGATCACCAGTGATCCAAAACACATCATGCAGACCGATATCAGCATGGCGCTTTTGCGCCCGTGCTTGTCACCAATGTAGCCGAACAGCCAGCCGCCGATAGGCCGCATCAGGAATCCGGCAGCAAATACGCCGGCCGTCTGTAACAACTGCGTGGTGGTATCGCCTTGCGGGAAGAAGATATGGGCAAAATAGAGTGAGAAGAATGAGTAGACGTAGAAGTCGAACCACTCCACCAGGTTCCCCGATGACGCGCCAACGATCGCCCAGATGCGCTTTTTCGTATCCTCTGTCTGACCTTTATTATTTATGGTTGTCATGCCTTGCCTCTGTTCCTTGCTGATTAACAGCATTTAAAGAAGTGAGTAAAGCATTTAAGTTCACTACAGGTAAAGGCGGTGTATTCCGAGACTATAAATGTGAACCACATCGCTAATTGCTGAAAAATCAGCGAGTTGTTCCGGCCAGGCAGCCACTTTTTTGCACAAGAACGGAGGGATGAGAACAGTAGCAAGGTGTGGAATCGACGATC
>NZ_MLFN01000087.1 GCF_002095315.1 Pantoea conspicua | reverse complement strand
GGTCTGCTTCCAGCGCGGCGGCACCCAGCCTACCGCCACTGATGCGTTTGCCCCTGCGGCATGATGGGGCATGGCGCGCTCGGCTACAACGCCGTGAGCGTGGATGTGGCCGCCGCCCGTGCGGCCTGGCAACCGCTGGCAGATACGCTCAATGTGACGGTGCAGGAAACGGCAGAGACCGCCATCCAGCTGGCGATCTCCAGCATGTACAGCGATACCAGCGGCTTATTGTCCCGTTTTGGCCTCGATCCGCGTGAATTCTGGTTCCTCGCCTTTGGCGGCGCAGGGCCGATGATGGGCTGTTTCCTGGCACGCGAGCTGAACATGAAAGGCGTCATTGTGCCGCTTACGCCAGGCGTTCTCTCGGCGCTCGGCGGGCTGGTGGCGGATATCCGCAATGACTTTATCCGCACTCTTTACAGTGACCTGACGGCGGCCCTGGCCGACACCTTAGCCAGCGAAGCGCAGGCGTTACAGCAACGTGCCTGCGGCTGGCTGGCGCAGGAGCACGGCAGCGACATGCCGTACCATTTGCAATTCAGCGCCGACATGCGCTATCGCGGCCAGTCGTTTGAGATTGAAGTGCCGCTGGAGGCGACCTGGCTGGCAACGGCTGACGTCACGGCGCTGCATCAGGCGTTTGATGCCCAGCATCAGCAGATGTTCGGTCACTGCGATGCAGAGGCGCCGGTGCAGCTGATCAATCTGCGGCTGGTGATCGCCTCGCCCACCCCGAAACCGGCGATCAACCGTCTGCCGGTTGCCACCGAACCGCCTGCAGTGCTGAAGCAGGCAGAAGCCTGGATCGATGGCGCATGGCATCAGGTGGATGTGGTGCTGCGGTCGGAACTGCGTGCCGGGCATCGGCTGACCGGCCCGGTGATCGTCGCCCAGGATGATTGCACCACCTGCGTGCCGCCCGGTATGCGGGTCAATGTCGACCCTTTTGGCAACCTGCTGATCACTGCGAGTGAGGCGTAATATGGCAATTGACGGACGTAACCTGCAAATCCTCGCCAACTACTGCGCGGCCGCCGCCGATGCAATGGCGTTTACCCTGATGCGCACCGCGCACTCAACGTTTGTTAAAGAGACCGAAGATTTCTCCTGTCAGATCGTCAGCCGCGACGGCCTGGCCTTCGCCTCACCACGCAGCTTTGGCGCACCCTGGTATAGCGGCATCGACTATGCCCCGGTGCTGGCGCTGATTGAGAATTACACCGAGGGGGACATTTGCATCACCAATGATGCCTACGCCGGTAACGTCGCCACCCACTCGCCCGATATTCATATCTGGAAACCGGTGTTTCATCAGGGCGAGATTGTCTGCTTCGTGGTGGGTCACATTCATAACACCGATGTCGGCGGCGCGGTGCCGGCCTCACTGTCGCGTTCGCTGACCGATATCGTGCAGGAGGGGATTCGCATCCCGCCGCTGAAGATCGTCAGCAATGGTGTACTGAACGACGATGTGGCGCGCATCATGCGGCTCAACGTGCGGGCCCCGGATCAAAACTGGGGTGATTTCAAAGCACAACTGGCGTCGGTGAACGTCGGTGAGCGCAAAATTCACGACATCATCGCCCGCTTTGGCGTTGATGATTTCCTTCAGGGCATCGAAGGCATTCTCGATTATGCCGAAGCGCAGGCGCGTAGCATTATCACGACCATTCCTGACGGCGACTATTTTTATGCCGATTACGCTGACGAAGATGGCGAAGGCGGCTATCCCTGTCGTATCGCGATTACGCTGCGGGTAGAGGGGGATCGGCTGGAGCTCGACTACACCGGCAGCGATCCCCAGCTGGCCTCCTCGCTGAATATGCCGACAGGGGGGCGTGAGCGCCATCCGCTGGCGCTGGTGGGTGTGACCTATGTGCTCTCTACGCTGGATCGTTCGCTGCTGCTTAACGCCGGTACGTTGCGGCCCACCCGGGCGATACTGCCGCCGGGCACGGTGATGAACTGTGAAGCCCCGGCGGCGGTGGGTATGCGCTCATTGACCTGCGCACTGTCGCAGATCGCGACGCTGGGCGTCTTCTCGCTGGCGATGCCGGACCGTCTGCCGGCTAACTCGCCCGGCGGTAACTCGATCATGAACATCCGTACCCAGACGCATAACCGCAGCGTGGTCGCCTCGCTCGGTCCGGTTGGCGGTGGAGCCGGCGGCACGCCGCGTCATGATGGACCGGACGGCTCGGGCGGCCTCTCCGCCTTCCTGAAAAACACCCCGATTGAGATCAATGAAGCCGAGGTCCCGATTCGCTTCCACCGCTACGGACTGGCGCAGGACAGCGCCGGTGCCGGCCAGTATCGCGGCGGGTTAGCCACCGAAATGGCGTTTGAAATTTTCTCGCCCAACACCACCATTACCGCGCGTAACCGCAACCGCTCGGTCTTTGCGTCGGCAGGCGTGATGGGCGGGCAGAGCGGGGCGCTATCGTATTTTCGCACGCTGCGCGACGGCAGAGTGATTAACCACGGCAATACCGATGTGATCGGCGCAGAGCCGGGCGATGTGGTGGAAGTGCGCGGGCCGGGCGCAGGCGGTTATGGCTTGCCGTCGCAGCGCGACCCGGAAGCGGTATTGCGGGATGTGCGCTGCGGCTTTCTCAGCCTGAATGCGGCCCGGCAGCAGTATGGTGTGGTGATTAGGGATAACCAGCTGGATCAGCCCGCGACGGCCCGACTGCGCGCCGCGATGCCACAGCAGGCGAGCCAGCATTTTGAGCACGGCACAGCGCGTCAGCGCTTCGAATCGCTCTGGACAACGCAGCGGTATCACTTGCTTACGGTTTTTCTTGCCGCGGCGCCGGTCAGCTGGCGGCACTTCCTGAAAACCCAGGTATTCCGCGCGGTGGAAGAAATAGGCGAAACGGCGGATATGGCACAAATATTCAGTGATTTACGTCAGCGATACCCGGCAATGGCGAACAACTAACGGAAATGTGACATCGTCTACTACGCTTTAAGTCTGCAAGGACAACCAAGGGAAACGCGACGATGAGCATGAAAACCAGTGATTTTTTTGTCCAGCGCCTGAAAGAGTGGGGCGTCACCCGGATTTATGGCTACCCTGGCGACGGAATTAACGGCGTGCTGGGGGCGATTCAGCGCGCCAATGAGAAGGGGGATGGCATCGAGTTTATTCAGGTGCGACACGAAGAGATGGCCGCATTTATGGCAGCCGGTCACGCCAAGTTCACCGGCGAAATGGGCGTCTGCCTGTCGACCGGTGGGCCTGGCGCTACCCATCTGCTGACCGGTCTGTATGACGCCAAAATGGACCATGCGCCGGTGCTGGCGATTGCCGGTCAGGCAGAAGCCACGGCACGCGGAGCCAACTACCAGCAGGAGATGAATCTGGACCGCGTCTTCTCGGATGTGGCGAATTTCGTTCAGGAAGCGGCGGCACCGGCTCAGGTACGTCACCTGATCGATCGCGGGGTGCGCATTGCGAAGGCCCAGAACGGCGTCGCGGTGGTGATCATCCCTAAAGATATCCAGGATGAAGAGTGGCAGGCCCCCAGCATCTGCACGGCTTCACCCATTCAGGCAGCGGCTATCAGCGGCCAAAAGTGGTGCCGTATGACGCGGATCTGCAACGGGCCGCTGACGTGCTGAACGCCGGTAAAAAAGTGGCGATTCTGATTGGTGCGGGCGCACGCAATGCTGCAGTTGAAGTGGTGCAGGCCGCCAATGTGCTGGGTGCCGGGGTGGCGAAAGCCTTGCTGGGCAAAGATGTACTGCCGGACGACGCGCCGTTTGTCACCGGCTCGATTGGCCTGCTCGGCACCAAACCCTCGTCAGATTTGATGAAAAACTGCGACACCCTGTTGATGATTGGCAGCGGCTTCCCGTGGACCGAATTTTTGCCGGAAGAGGGCAAGGCGCGGGCGGTACAGATTGATATCGATCCGGCGATGCTCGGTCTGCGCTATCCCTGTGAAGTGAACCTGCATGGCGATGCTGCCGAAACTTTGCGCGCGCTACTGCCATTGCTGGAGCACAAGCAGGATCGCAGCTGGCAGGAAGATATTGCAGTTCAGGTCCGTGACTGGTGGACGCTGATGGAAGAGCGCGCGATGGCACCGGCTAATCCGGTCAATCCGCAGCGCGTGGTGTGGGAGATGTCACCGCAGCTGCCGGACAATGCGATTGTCACCTCCGATTCCGGTTCCTGCGCCAACTGGTTTGCCCGCGATTATCGCGTCAAACAGGGACAACGCGCTTCGCTCTCCGGCGGCCTGGCCTGCATGGGTGCCGCAGTGCCTTACGCCATCGCGGCTAAGTTTGCTCATCCGGAAAAACCGGTGGTGGCGCTGGTCGGAGATGGCGCGATGCAGATGAATAACATGGCGGAGCTGATCACTATTCAGAAATACTGGCAGCAGTGGGCCGATCCGCGATTGATCGTCTGTGTGTTCAACAATCAGGATCTCAATCAGGTGACCTGGGAGCAGCGGGTGATGGAAGGTAACCCGCGCTTTGACGCCTCGCAGCAACTGCCGGATGTGAAATACGCTGAGTTTGCCGAATCGCTGGGAATGGTGGGTATTTTCGTCGATAACCCTGACGATCTGGCTGCCGCCTGGCAGCGTGCGCTGAGCGCCGACCGTCCGGTGCTGCTGGAGGTGAAAACCGATCCGGAAGTGGCACCGCTGCCGCCGCACATCACCTTCAAACAGGCAAAAGCCTTTATGGCGTCGATGGCAAAAGGCGACCGTGGCGCGGCGCAAATCATCAGTGATACCGCCAGTCAGTTGTTGCATAAAAAGCATTAAGGGTTAAATCGGGCAGTGTCGTACCGCTAACCTTATCCTTCTCTCCCCGGACGCACTCGCGTCCGGGTTTACACCCCTCTCTATCATCACTAACGGGAGTCTTAACATGGCGGCTGATACAAGCCCTGTCTGGTTTATTTCAGGATGTTCTACCGGTTTTGGCCGTGAACTGGCGCAGCAGACTATCGCGCGCGGTTTCAGGGTGGTGGTGACGGCCCGCGATACCGCAAAAGTTGCTGATCTGGTTGACGGACATGACAATGCGCTGGCGGTGACGCTGGATGTCACGCAGCAATCCAGTATTGATCAAGCGGTGCAGGCTGCGCTGAACGCGTTCGGCACCATTGACGTACTGGTGAATAATGCCGGTTACGGTTATCAGAGTTCAGTGGAAGAGGCTGAAGAGCAGGCGATCCGCGCGCAGTTCGATGCCAACGTGTTTGGCCTGTTTGCCCTGACCCGTGCAGTATTGCCTGCGATGCGCAAAGCACGCCGCGGTCATGTGATCAACATTACTTCTGTGGCGGGCTTTATTGGTTTTGCCAGCTCAGGCTACTACTCAGCCAGCAAACATGCGGTGGAAGGCTGGTCTGACTCCCTGGCCCAGGAAGCGGGTCCGCTGGGCATTCACGTCACCTGCGTAGAGCCGGGTCCGTTCCGCACCGACTGGGCCGGTCGCTCGCTGCATCAGACTCCGAGCACCTTGCCGGAATATGCTGATACCGCGGCCGCCCGGATGAAGGCTACCGCCGAATACAGTGGCACCCAGAAAGGCGATCCTGCCCGTGCGGCGCAGGCCATGATTGCGATTACCGAGCATGATCATCCGCCACGCCACCTGGTGATGGGCGCATGGGGTTATGAAGCGGTAACCAGCAAACTCAAAGAGCGTCTGGCGCAGATTGAAGCGTGGAAACAGACATCGGTGGAGACTGATTTTCCGGAGTAGAGGTGATGATTCTGCGGGGGGCAGGAAACCGATCGGTTTTGTGAAATCGCTAAAAACATGAAAGGCCCGTTTATCGGGCCTTTCAGAGGGAAGTCCGTGCCTAAATGTCCGGGGTATTGCGCACCTGCAGCTCCAGCAACTTGCGACGCAGCAGGGCAGAGGAGGAGCGTTTTTTCGCCTGAGCTAATTGGGCTTTAATGGCGGGCAGATCGGGTCTGGCCATCCACTCAGCCATCAATAGTGCCTTTAACTCTCGATACCTGGCATCAGCCGGAGTCAAAGGAGCGGTGTCATCGTGGTTATCGTAATACGACATAGCAAGCTCTCCCTGTAGTCACTACTTTATAAGCCCGGAAACACGCCGGGATTAAAGGTTGCGGCGCTTTTTTCAACAACCCTGTTCGGCGATTGTAACGCAGTTCATTTTTTAACCCAAGCATAGCGTCGTAGATCTCCTCCAGGGGAGTCGGACGGTTGCGGTCAACGATCTCTCCTGACGCAGCCTGGAAAACAAACCCGCCAATAAAGAAGCTTTCATCGTGTGCAATTAGCGCCAGTACTGTGTTTTTTAACACGACAGCACTGCCCAGTCCGGCAAAGCTGACGTGGCGAAAATCGCCCAGGCACGCCAGACCATCGAACACGTCAAAGCAGACCTCCGCCAGGCCGTTAACCGGAAAGGAGACGCCTTGCGGCATCCGGTATCCGATACGGGTAAAAGTCTGTTCATCCATCAGATTGCCAACGATGACGGTGTAGGTTTCATTACCGGCAACAAACACGTAGCTGTGATGAACACGGCGATCGTAAATAAACCTTTTTCGCCTGATGTCGTAATCTTCAAGAAAAATCTCTTCTTCTATGCGCACTTGTCATCCCTGTATGCAGCCTGTGAATCTTTAAGCAATGATTCTTCTGCTCCTGCCCAGCCCCGTCAAATTTCCATATGAAAAACGGGGATATCCCTTCCGGGGTGACCGCCGTTGTTGCTGCGTATCGACCTCATTTTGCGGCTCTTGCCGCACTTCACTTCAGTGATGCGCCCCGTTATCGCGCACGCCTGCGTCATCATCGTGCTGAAAAAATAAGCAGAGACCCGCGTCCGGCATCATAAGAATTCGATCTTGTATCCCAGGCCGTATTCCATCTGGCATCCCCGTTTCAGACCGCGCTGTTCACCGCTATCTGGCACGCTTCCTGCACTTGCTAATCGGAAATACTTTTGGCGAGGTTCACCATGTTTGACTCCTTATTAGATGAAGATGCGACCACCCTGGCGGCACTGATCCGCCGCGGTGAGGTCTCGGCCAGCGAACTGACCCAGGCGGCGCTGACGCGGATGGAACGGCGTGAACCGGATATCCTGGCGTTTTGTACTCCGACGCCGGACCTTGCGCTGGCACAGGCGAAGGCGCTGGATGCGCGGCGGGCGCGGGGTGAAACGCTGGGC
>NZ_MLFN01000086.1 GCF_002095315.1 Pantoea conspicua | reverse complement strand
GAAGGTACCGCGCAGCGGCGCGAGGACGGCCCGGCAGCAGCAGAGGTGCTCAGGCCCGCACTGCAGCACGCTCGCCCAGACAAAAAAGCTGCCACGTCTGACCGTGACAGCCTTTGCAAATTTAACCTTAACCGACAAGCATTAGAGCCGGGGCTCTCCTTTCTCTGCTGTGCGGTGTGGCTTAGTCGAGCTTCACGCCCAGTCGCTGAGCAACGGCTTCATAGGCTTCAACCACGCCGCCCAGGCTCTGGCGGAAACGGTCTTTGTCCATTTTATCCAGCGTCTCTTTGTCCCACAGGCGCGCGCCGTCTGGCGAGAACTCATCGCCCAGCGTCACTTCGCCGTTAAACAGACCGAACTCCAGCTTGAAGTCGACCAGAATCAGCCCGGCGTCGTCAAACAGCTTGCTCAGTACCTCATTGGCTTTAAAGGTCAGTTCCTGCATCCGCGCCAGGTTTGCCTTGCTGACCCAGCCAAAGGTTTCGCAATAGGATTCGTTGACCATCGGGTCATGTTTCGCATCATCTTTCAGGAAAAGATCGAACAGCGGTGGATTGAGCACCAGCCCCTCTTCCACGCCCAGACGTTTTACCAGCGAACCCGCGGCACGGTTGCGCACCACGCACTCAACCGGCACCATCTCCAGTTTTTTCACCAGCGCTTCGTTATCAGACAGCAGCGCCTCCATCTGGGTCGGGATACCCGCTTCCTGCAATTTAGTCATAATGAAATGGTTAAACTTGTTGTTCACCATCCCTTTACGATCAAACTGCTCAATTCGAGCGCCGTCACCTGCTGACGTATCGTTGCGGAATTCAAGTATCAGCAGATCCGGGTTATCGGTGCTGTATACGGTTTTCGCTTTACCGCGATACAGCTCAGCTCGCTTTTGCATCTTGTTCACTCCAGACTTGAAATAACGGGTGTCCAGCGGCCTGTGCCGCTGCGGCGATTGCCTTGACGCAATCGTTTACTTCGCCGCGCGCTATTATGCCAAAAACAAAATAAAAAAGGCCGGAGAATCTCCGGCCCTTTGTCATTTTTATTTGTTCAGCGCGCCCTGGAACACCGCCACCAGCGCATCATTTTGCGACTGGGTCAGGACATGCCCTTTCGGGTCGATGAACTGCAGGCTGGTACGGTTATCAAGATCGCCGACCTGCACTTTATAATCCCCGTTTGGCAATTCGGGATCTTTGGCACCCACTTCATCCCAGCCGCTGCTACCCGGTGATTTATAGGTCACCTTCATGCTGCCGGTTGAGCGGGTCGTATCGGTCACTTCCATTCCGACGCGTTTCATTGCCTCTGGCAGGCGTTGCCATGCCACGTTGTACGGCGTACGCAGGATTAGCAACGGCAGGCCGGTATCATCGGCACCGCTCTGCACATCAATCGCGCCATTCACCCGACCCGAAGCCGCATTTTCGCTGGCGGTCTGGATCTTATCCATTCCGGTGCTGATGTCATTGAGCATCTGCGCGGTATAGCGTTGGATCTGCGCAGGTGAAGTGATCGTTTTGCCATCCTGTTGCAGTTCCAGCAGGCGAACCGTCAGCAGCTGCTGATAGCTCTGCGACTGTACGCTAATCTGGTAACGACCACGGTACTGCTGATCTTCATCAGCCCGGTTCCACTGTACCCAGTCGGTGGTCAGTTGCTGTCCGGCGTCATTACGTGAAGCAATCGGGAATTTGTAAGACTGCACCACATTGACCACCTGCGACCAGACGGAGCCACGGCTGTTATCAAGCATCAACGCGCCGGTATTATTGCTGTATTGCGCGCGGGTACCGTTCAGCAGTGCCAGCGGCTGAGCCGGTGGACGGATATCGAGCTGCTTGCCGGTCGGGGCCTGGCTGCTGGTGCGCGGGACATCAAAATCGCCACGCTGAACCGGCAGGATCATCCCGGCAGGGGCTTTCAGTTCATGTAGTTCGCTGGCTTGCAGGTAAGATTCGTCACCGCTGACCTGGCGCTTATAGCGCTGGTCGCTTGAACAGGCCGACAACAGCATCAGGGTGGAAAGCCCCACCACTGTGGCTACCGTTGACCGCTTTACTGAGTAATTCATTCAAACTCCCTAAATTATCGCAAACCCGCTTTCACCAGCGCCTGCTCCACTTTCGGCTGGCCGGCTGCAGTCAGTGGCGTCATTGGCAGACGCAGCGTGTCGTTAGCGATTAATCCTAGCTGTTTCGCAGCCCATTTTACCGGGATAGGATTGGGTTCACAGAAAAGCGTCTGGTGCAGGTGCATCAGACGCTGATTCAGGCGGCGTGCCTCGACGAAATTACCCTGCTGTGCCAGTGTGCACAGCTCAGCCATTTCGCGCGCGGCTATGTTCGCGGTCACCGAAATGACGCCTTTGCCGCCCAGTTGCATAAAGTCCAGTGCGGTAGCATCGTCGCCACTCACCAGAATGAACTCTTCATTAACCAGCTCTTGGATCTGACTTACCCGCGATAAGTTCCCGGTTGCCTCTTTGATTCCGATAATATTTTTTATTTCAGCCAGGCGGGCAACGGTTTCCGGCAGCATGTCACAACCGGTACGTGAGGGAACGTTATACAGCATTTGCGGCAGGCTGGTGCTGTCAGCGATCGCTTTAAAGTGCTGGAACAACCCTTCCTGCGTGGGACGGTTGTAATAAGGGGTGACGGTCAGGCAGCCGACAACACCGGAGCGTTCGAAACGTTTAGTCAGAGAGATGCCTTCTGCAGTGGCATTCGCACCGGTCCCGGCGATCACCGGAATACGGCCATCCGCCAGCTCCAGAGTCAGCATCACCACATCGCCGTGTTCTTCATGGCTCAGCGTGGCCGATTCGCCTGTGGTGCCGACGGAAACAATCGCCGCGGTGCCGCTGGCGACATGATAATCAATCAGTTTTTTCAGACTCGCACGGCAGACATTACCTTTGTCATCCATTGGCGTAACGAGTGCAACAATACTTCCCGTAAACATTGGCGATCCCCTCGACAAACAAGTGCTTCATGGTACGTTTTACGCTTAGGGAAAAGCAAGCAAGCCACGCTATTCCGGCGCTTGTCAGCAGTTTTTTTTATGTTTACCTTATAGTTATTAGCGAATGCACAGGAAAAGCCATTTTGCCGCAATCTCAGCCCCATCATCTGGTGATCACCGCGCTCGGTGTTGACCGTCCGGGTATCGTCAACACCATTACCCGACACGTCAGCAGCTGCGGTTGCAACATTGAAGATAGCCGTCTCGCCATGCTCGGGGATGAGTTCACCTTTATCATGCTGCTGTCAGGCAGCTGGAACGCCATTACGCTGATTGAATCCACTCTGCCGCTGAAAGGCGCCGAACTGGAACTGCTGATTGTCATGAAGCGGACCAATGCCAGTCGCCGTCCGCCGATGCCGGATACCGCCTTTATCCAGGTTGAGGTAGCGGATTCGCCGCACATCATTGAACGCTTCACCGATCTGATCGATAAGCATCAGATGAATGTTGCCGAACTGGTCTCCCGGATTACACCGGGACAACACGATTTGCCTCCCACGCTCTATATTCAAATGACCGCCCACAGTCCGACGCGGACTGAAGGCACGTCGTTTGAGCAGGCCTTTAATACGCTGTGTCATGAGCTGAATGCCCAGGGATCGCTGCGCCTTTACAGCCTGTCGGATGCCGACAGCAGTGAAGCCATCAGCCCGACACGCTAACGGCGCATGTTGATACCGGAGCTATTTCACCACATGACCGTCACCGAAACGTGCCCGGCTATATGGTGAAATACCCCCTGATGGTAATTTTCCATTTGGCAGTTTCGTGCCGGATGGTGTATTACCGACAGCCTGAATAAAAAAATGGAGAGATGTGATGAATCCACTGAAAGCCGGTGATACCGCACCGAAATTTAGCTTGCCCGATCAGGATGGCGAACAAGTGAATTTGACCGACTTCCAGGGACAGCGCGTTCTGGTGTATTTCTATCCGAAGGCGATGACACCCGGCTGCACCGTCCAGGCGTGCGGTCTGCGTGACAACATGGATGAATTGAAAAAAGCGGGCGTGGAGGTGCTGGGTATCAGCACTGACAAACCGGAAAAGCTGTCACGCTTTGTCGAAAAAGAGCTGCTGAACTTCACCCTGCTGTCAGATGAAGATCATGAGGTCTGTAAGGCGTTTGGCGTCTGGGGTGAAAAAACCTTTATGGGTAAAACCTATGACGGCATCCATCGCATCAGTTTCCTGCTGGATGCAGACGGCAAGGTGGAAAAGGTCTTCGATAACTTTAAAACCTCCAATCATCACGACATGGTGCTGGACTACGTTACATCCGCCTGATGGCAGCAGGACGCGGCAGCCTGCCCGCCGCGTCCTGCTTATTAGCGTCACTGCCCTGACTGACTGCGGTGATCTGCTTCAACCGCCAAAGGGCTTACCGCCTCTCCGCCAGAATCTCTCCGTTAACCCGCGCCCTGCCAGGGTTGCGGCTTCCAACGCAGCGGCTAACTGACTGCCGCGGCAATCACACAGTTACGGCCGCTGTTTTTCGCCTGATAGAGCGCAGCATCCGCCTGCTTCAGGCTATCTTCAAGCGTCACATCCTGCTGACCGCTCCATGCCGAGACGCCAATCGATAAGGTAATGCGTCCGACGTCGGTAAGCCAGGCTTCGGCAATGCCGAGCCGCACCCGCTCGGCAATGATCAGCGCCTCTTCCAGCGCGGTGCCTGGCAGCAACATCAGAAACTCTTCGCCGCCGTTACGACAGACCACATCAGACTGGCGGGCGCTGGCGCGCAGCGTGCTCGCGACCTGCTGAATGACCCGGTCGCCGACGTCATGGCCCCAGCTATCGTTGACGTTTTTAAAATGATCGATGTCCAGTGCCAGCACCGAAAATGGCTGACGCAGCGTCTGGTAATAGTCCAGCACCGCGTTGAGCCCGCGACGATTGAGCAACTGGGTCAGCGGATCGGTCTGTGCTTCCGAGTTGAGTCTGCCAATTTTATCCTGCACCAGCCCGATGCCGGTCAGCAGCGCACGCTTGACCTGTGCAGCTTCAAAATACCAGGCGCTGATCCCGCCTATCTCTTTTGACACGCCCTGCGCATCCATCCGGCTTGCCTTACGCGCCAGTTGCCACAGCGGCAGCGCAATCAGCCGGGCCAGAATCACCGCCACCAGCAGCGTTAACAGCGCAAAGGGCATGGAGTTTTTCAGTACCTTCATCAACAGGCCCGATAACGGCTCCAGCGTCACGTTAACCGGCTTGAGCGCCACCACCATCCAGCCGGTGGTCGGCACCACAGCAAAGCCTGCCAGCTGGGTGACCTCTCCCGCCGTCGAAAGCTTCAGCGAACCGTTGCTCTGCTCCTCGCGTGGGTTAATGATGGCGGGTAGCGTTTTGCCGATCAGCTGTCGATTCTGGTGATAGAGCACCTGATTATTGCTGTCCAGCACGTAGACGCTGGTGCCATCGCGATAAAACTGTTCGCCCAGCAGCGCATTCAGAATGCTTTTTTTCTTCAGATAGATGGTGCCGCCCACATAGCCCAGATAGTCCCCTTCCCGGCTCCAGATGGGCCAGGAGACAAACACCAGCAAATTGTTAGCGGCAGAAAGGGTTGGTTTACTGATCATCGGCTGGCGCATCGACAGCGCCTCTCGTGACGCGTCGCTGGTGAGGTGCATCCCTTTAAGCGTCAGCGATTCCGGCGAGATAGCTCTGACTATCCCCTGCTGATCGACCACCGCGACCGAGTTAAAACTGATGGTCTGCTCGCGCAGTCGGTTGACCTCGCTCTGCAGCAGTTTGTCATTATTGAAATCGCCACTGATCTGGTTAGCGCTGTAATGCAGTTGCGACTGCGCCAGCTGAAAGAAAATTTCACTGGTGGAAGCCAGCTTCGCGGCGTAGGCCCGGTTAGCTTCCAGCGTACTTTCAATCAGGACCTGACGCTGAACCCGCCAGGTGGCGTACAGGGTATTGGCGAGGGTGATGACGATGCTGACTATGACCAGCAGTGCAATTAAATTGCGCAGATCGGTTTTGGGTCGAAAACGCCTTATCATGACGTTGCCGCCGCAGGTGAAAAAATCATCGATTACGTGCCTGATTATTGTTATTAGCGTGTGCCGGATGGCCTGGCGATACTGGCGTCAGTTTACACCCTGACAAAGGATTTGAGCAGGGTTAAGGCCGCCGGCACCACACTAAATTCAAATTTATCTGGTCCTAATCGATCAATCCCTGACTATCGTAAAACGGCCAGGGTCCGGAAAAGCGGCCAATGGCGCACTGGTGCGTCACCATTCCCTCTCCGGGCTGCCAGCGATGCAACAGAAATCCGGGCGGCTCCAGCACAAAGTGCGCCGGACCGTCAGGCTGCAGATCCAGCGCCACCTGATGCGAGGCGCCCGGCGCTACGCAGGCCAGCGTGCCGGCAAAACGGGTCTGTAAGCTGCGATGCAGATGACCGCACAGCACCCGTTCCACCTGCGGATGACGGGCAATGATCGCCTCAAGCGCGTCGGGCTGACGTAACCGTTGCCGATCCATATGATCGATACCGCAGGCAAAAGGCGGATGGTGCAGCATCACCAGCGTGGGCCGATCGGGCGCGGCACTCAACGCCCGATCCAGCCACAGCAGTTGCTGCTCATCGACATAGCCCCACGGCTGCTGCGGCACGCTGGAGTCAAGCGCCAGCAGCCTGACATCGCCAACGGTCAGTTGCCAGTTCAGGGTTGGCCCGTTTTGCAGGTAAGCGTGATCCGGAAAGGCAGCGCGCAGAGCCTGGCGGTCGTCATGATTGCCCGCCATCAGGTAATAGGGTCGCTGTAGCCGCTGCAGGGCGTCGCGCAGCGTCTGATACTCGTCAGGCCTGCCGAAATCGACCAGATCGCCGGTAATCACCACCACATCGGGCTGCGGTCGCAGCGCGTTTAGCGTATCGATAGCCAGCAGTAAGGCCGCATGGGTATCGACCTTTTTATAAGAGAGGCGGCCATTGGCCTTGATATGCAGATCGCTGAGCTGCGCAATCACCGTAGGTTGAACAGACAATCCTGACTCCTTAGCAACTAAATTCCAGTGCGGCATGGCTGGCCAGCGACCAGCTGATGCGCTGTCCGGCCTGCCAGACTTCGCGGGCGTGGCGTTCGACCTGAATCGGCGTTTCCAGCCCGATATCGATCAGTAAGCGCTGCGAGGCGCCAAGAAAGGTACTGCCCATCACCATACCCTGCTGGGCATACCGGCTCTCGTCACCCAGCAGCACATCTTCCGGCCGACAGAAACGCAGCGGTTTGCCATGCCGATCCTCGGCAATACAGTTAATCGCCCCGACAAAATCAGCGACAAAGCGTGACGCCGGACGCTGATAAATTCCCTGTGGCGTATCGATCTGCACCAGGCGGCCCTGCTCCATCACTGCGATGCGGTCGCCCAGCGCCATCGCTTCCTGCTGGTCGTGGGTCACGTAGACGGCGGTGATCGCCAGCCGCTTCAGCAGCGCGCCGATCTCCAGTCGCAGCCGTTCGCGCAGGCGCGCGTCGAGCG
>NZ_MLFN01000085.1 GCF_002095315.1 Pantoea conspicua | reverse complement strand
ATCGCAGCGCTGAACGGAATGAGTCTGCCAGGAGAGCCCGCAGGACGCGGGCGAAAGGCGGGGCGGCACAGGATGTGCCATCCCCGGCGGTCCGTCAGGCAGAGGAATGAAGTGAAGGTACCGCGCAGCGGCGCGAGGACCGCCAGCCCCTGAGCGGCACCAGACTGCGTTATCACCTGTCGCTTAACTGACAGGCATTAGGGCCATGCCCGGTTTTTTCGATCAGTGCAGAATCGCGGTGAAGCTAAAAGCGACAATCATCAGCAGGCAGCCGACGGTGGTCATCAGTGCCAGTTTCAAATCGGTACTCATTTAACTCTCCTTAGTCACAATCTTTGTGGGGTTAAGCCATTTTCCCACAGGACCGGGTAAAAATCTCGTTTTATCCGCCCAGCCTTGTTAGAATCCTGCCTTTGTTGCGCAACGCGCGCAACCCCGGTTCCGTTTGCTCTCTTTTCAGGCGCTCATTACCCGCCAGACGCCCTGTTTACCGGTCAGAAAAACTGCCTCATTGCGCAGAAGACCCTGAGCAGACGCAAACGTTTAACATTATGCTTATCATCAGGTTAGATAAGCCCTGGAGTCCGATTTTAATGGCAACAATTAAAGATGTGGCAAAACGCGCCGGCGTCTCAACGACCACCGTTTCGCACGTCATCAATAAAACGCGTTTTGTCGCTGAAGAGACGCGCAACGCGCGTCTGGCAGGCGATTCAGGAACTGCACTACTCGCCGAGCGCCGTGGCGCGCAGCCTGAAGGTGAATCACACCAAAACGCTGGGCCTGCTGGCCACTTCCAGCGAAGCGCCCTACTTCGCTGAAATTATTGAAGCGGTGGAAAACCACTGTTTCGACAAAGGCTATACCCTGATTCTGGGTAATGCGCACAATGATCTGCAGAAGCAGCGCGCCTATCTCAGCATGATGGCGCAAAAACGCGTCGATGGCCTGCTGGTGATGTGCTCTGAGTACCCGGACGATCTGCTGAAGATGCTGGAAGAGAATCGCAACATCCCGATGGTGGTGATGGACTGGGGCGAATCCCGCGCCGACTTTACCGACACAGTGCTGGATAATGCGTTTCAGGGCGGTTATCTCGCCGGGCGTTATCTGATCGAGCGTGGCCATCGCGAGATTGGCGCCATCCCCGGCCAGATGGAGCGCAATACCGGTGGCGGACGTCACGCCGGTTTCCTGAAAGCGCTGGAAGAAGCGGGTATTCAGCCGCGCACCGAGTGGATTGTACAGGGTGACTTTGAGCCCGAGTCAGGCTATCAGGCGATGCAGCAGATCCTGTCGCAAAAACAGCGCCCGACCGCGGTGTTTTGTGGTGGCGATATCATGGCGATGGGGGCGATTTGCGCCGCCGATGAAATGGGGTTGCGCGTGCCGCAGGACATTTCAGTGATCGGCTATGACAATGTGCGCAACGCACGCTACTTCGCGCCGGCGCTGACCACCGTTCATCAGCCGAAAGCGCAGCTGGGCGAGAAAGCGCTGGAGATGCTGCTGGATCGCATTACCAGTAAACGTGAGATTTCTCAGACCATCGAAGTTCATCCGACCCTGATTGAGCGCCGTTCGGTGGCTGACGGTCCGTTCCGCGACTACCGCCGCTAATCTTCGCTTAACCACTCCTGATTAAGCGTTTGCGCATCACCCAGATAGCTGAGTAACCAGCCGGTTGCCGGTGATGCGCGATCTTCCGCCCAGCTGACACAACAGGGACTCTCCGGAAAAGCCACCGGCAAGGTGAGCTCCACCAGCGCACCGCTGTCCAGCAACGGCCGGGCCAGATGACCTGGCACCATCGCCACGCACAATCCCGCCAGCACGCAATCCAGTCCGGTCTGCCAGTCCGGCACCACCAGCCGCCGCTGGTTGTCGAGCGTCCACGTCATACGGCGTGGCAGTGCGCGCGAGGTATCTTCCAGCACCAGAGACGGCCAGCTGCGCAGGGTATCGTCATCAATCTGACTCACTTCCGTTATCGGATGGTGGTTCGCTACCACGCAGCGCCAGTTGAGCGTCCCCATGTCGCGAAAGGCAAAGCGGCCGCCGACCGGGATCGCCTGGGTCGCGCCGATAGCGACCTCAACCCGTCCATCCGCCAGCGCATCCCAGACGCCGTTGAACACTTCATAACTGATGTGCAACTCCATATCAGGAAAGTGGCGGTAAAAATCTTTCACTAATTGTCGGGTACGCTGTGGCTTGACGATACAATCCACCGCAATACTTAACTGCCCGCGCCAGCCGTTGGCCAGTTGCTGACACTGCCGGCGGGTGGCGAGCATTTTTTTGATGACGCTGCGCCCTTCCCGGACAAAATGCTCACCCGCGGGGGTTAACACCACCTCACGGTGCTGGCGCTCAAACAGCGGTACCGCCAGCCAGGTCTCCAGCTGGCGCACCGTGTAGCTGATAGCGGACGGCACCCGATGCAGCTCCTGCGCCGCCGCGCTAAAGCTGCCACCGCGCGCCACGGCATCCACCACTTCTAACGCATATTCTGACCACATATTCTGCCTTCAAATTTTTTAACAGCAATCGGCAAATATTAGCGTTTCACAGCGGCAAACGCACCTTTTACACTCTGCCGCGGTCAACCTGCAAAATGAGAATCAGATGTCACCGTCAAAAGGATTTATGCCTTATCTCGCTCTGCTGAGCATGCTGGGCTTCTTAGCCACCGATATGTACCTGCCCGCGTTTGGCGCGATGCAGCAAACCTTCAGTACCTCGCCTGGCCTGATCAGCGCCAGCATGAGCCTGTTCCTGGCCGGTTTTGCCTGCGGCCAGCTGTTCTGGGGGCCGCTCTCCGATCGCATCGGGCGCAAGCCGGTGTTGCTGGCCGGACTGACGCTGTTCGCCGTCGGCTGTGCCGGTATGCTGTGGGTAGAAGATATTTATCTGATGCTGGCGCTGCGCTTTATTCAGGCGATTGGTGTTTGTGCTGCCGCTGTCAGCTGGCAGGCGCTGGTGGTCGATCGCTATCCGGCCGCACGCGCTAATAAGGTGTTTGCCACCATCATGCCGCTGGTCGCGCTCTCACCCGCGCTGGCGCCGTTACTGGGCGCGTGGCTGATTGGTCATTTCCACTGGCGTTCGATCTTCCTGGTCCTGACGCTGATTGCACTGGCCTTGATTCTCACGACTTTGCGCCTGCCATCGGGCCGCAAAGCAACAGGCGACCAGGCCGCAAACCCGGGATTTTTCACCCTGCTTAAGTCCCGCGTCTACAGTGGCAACGTGCTGATTTATTCCGCCTGTTCCGCCAGCTTTTTTGCCTGGCTGACCGGCTCACCGTTTATTCTGGCCGATCTGGGCCTGTCACCCGCCGATATTGGTCTGAGTTATCTGCCGCAGACGGTTGCCTTCCTGATCGGTGGTTTCGGCTGCCGCGCCCTGCTCAACCGTTTCAAAGGTGCGCAGTTGCTACCGTGGCTGCTGGCGGTCTACAGTCTGAGCATCCTGGCGCTGTTTGCCGTCGCCCTCTCCGGTCACAGTACGCTGGTGAGCCTGCTGCTGCCGTTCTGCGGCATGGCGCTGGCTAACGGTGCCATCTATCCGATTGTGGTCTCCGCCGCGCTGATGCCCTTCCCGGATGCGACCGGTAAAGCCGCTGCGCTGCAGAATACGCTACAGCTGGGATTATGCTTTGCCGCCAGCCTGGCTGTCTCGGCTGGCTTAACTCAGCCACTGTTTACCACCACGCTGATAATGGCGTTGACCATTCTGCTCGCACTGCTCGGTTTCGCAATGCAGCGTATAGCAAACGCACGTTCTGATGTTGCCACCCCCACGACCGCCTGCCAGGATAATCACTGAGGCAATGATTTTTAGTTAGCAACCTAACAATAAGTCATTGAATATTGACCCGGGTGAGAATATACTCATTCGGGTCGATAAATCTGTAATAAATCAACAACATAATAACGTAACAAACTGATTGGCAACCGGGTTGCCGGGATGGCGTCTGCGCGCGCGTTACTGTTACCGTGCCTGACGCTTTTGAACCGTTTCAATCCTCTGTATCACGCCAGATCTCTGGTTTACGGAGTCATCCGTGACTTTTCTCAATTCCTGAAGAAATTGACTATTCTTTTTCAGGTTAAGATTGGACAGGTGGTGGAGAAGCTATGAGTTCATCGTATGTAGAAGAAGTGAGCCTCGAAGAAAATCATTGGTATCGCATCGTTCACGAATTGCTGGAAAAAGCGGATATCGAAATTAATGGCTCACGGAGCTGGGATATTCAGGTAAAAAATCCTGACTTCTTTAAACGTGTCCTGCAGGAAGGATCGCTGGGCCTGGGCGAGAGTTATATGGATGGCTGGTGGGAATGTGATCGGCTGGATATATTTTTCCACCACGTACTCAAACATAAACTGGATCAGCAACTCCCTCATCACTTTAAAGATACGCTGCGTATTGCCGCGGCGCGCTTAACCAATCTCCAGTCGAAAAAACGCGCCTGGATTGTCGGTAAAGAGCATTACGATTTAGGAAACGACTTGTTTTCTCTGATGCTCGATCCTTATATGCAGTACTCCTGCGGCTACTGGAAAGAGGCCACGACGCTGGCCGCTGCGCAGGAAGCGAAGCTGGATATGATTTGCCGTAAATTAGGGCTGGAACCTGGCATGTCGCTGCTGGATATTGGCTGCGGCTGGGGAGGACTGGCAGAATTTGCCGCCCGTCATTATGGCGCGAAAGTCCACGGCGTCACCATTTCCGCCGAACAGCAGAAGCTGGCGCAACAGCGTTGTGAAGGTTTAGACGTCACTATTTTATTGCAGGATTATCGCGACCTGAATGAACAGTTTGACCGTATTGTCTCGGTCGGTATGTTTGAACATGTCGGACCTAAAAATTACGCCACCTATTTCGATGTAGTGGATCGTAATTTAAAGCCAGACGGTATTTTCCTGCTGCATACTATCGGGGCAATTAAAACCGATATGAATGTCGATCCGTGGATCGATAAATATATTTTCCCAAATGGCTGTCTCCCTTCCGTACGACATATTGCTGACGCCAGCGAACCCCATTTCATTCTGGAAGACTGGCATAACTTTGGCGCAGATTACGACACGACCCTGATGGCGTGGCATGAGCGCTTTATTCAGGCCTGGCCGCAACTGGCGGAGAGCTACGGCGAACGCTTTAAACGCATGTTCTCCTACTATCTCAACGCCTGTGCCGGTGCGTTCCGCGCCCGCGATATTCAGTTATGGCAGGTAGTATTCAGTCGGGGTGTGGAAGGCGGATTACGCGTGGCACGTTGATACGATGTTGGGCAAACAATAAAAGCACAAAAAAGGCGCTGATGCGCCTTATTTTTAATCCTGTGCGACTGGCTTTCCGGCCAGCATAGCCATCGTCCCGGCGGCATCACGTTGTGCGAGTACCCGCTCAACGGTATCGACGATCGCCTGAGTATGGGGATCAATCTCGATATTCACCCGATCGCCAAAGGTTTTGGCGCCTAACGTGGTCCGCTCCAGGGTTTCCGGAATCAGATAGACGCAGAATTTGGTTTTGGTCACGTCCCCTACCGTCAGGCTAATGCCGTCGATGCCGACGAAGCCTTTGTGCAGGATATATTTCATCTGAGCCGGGTCCTGAATTTTAAACCATACTTCGCGGTTATGTTCAGACTGGATAATTTTACAAATTTCAGCCGTGGTCATAATATGACCGGACATCAGGTGCCCGCCTATTTCATCGCTGAATTTTGCGGCACGCTCGATATTGACCACATCGCCCTGACGTAAATCGCCGAGGTTAGTGACACGCAGGGTCTCTTTAATTAAATCAAAACTGACCCGATCGCCCTCAATAGCCGTCACGGTTAAGCAACAGCCGTTGTGAGCCACGGAGGCGCCCAGTGCCAGTCCAGGCAATAATTCTGCCGGCATCCTGATGGTGTGGGTGCGGAACAGCTCTTTCTCTTCAATGGACACTATTTCTGCGGTGCCCTGCACAATACCGGTAAACATAGTCTTTGCCTCTGCGAAGTTTGCGCTAGTTTATCACAGCTCACGTCCGCTGTTCGCTTTCAGCCAGCGACGTTGCCTTACAGCGTAGCAAACCGCATGCAGTGACAAAGATTGGCGAATCCGGTCCCGACAGTTACACTAGCGGACGCAATTCCTGGGGGCTTTTCTGACCCCGTCATTATTTAATTAACTATTCAGGTGTTAACGTGCAGAAGTATTTAACAGAAGCGCGTCAATTGCTTGCCCTTGCGATCCCGGTCATCCTTGCTCAGGTGGCTCAAACCGCGATGGGATTTGTGGATACCATTATGGCCGGCGCCGTCAGCGCCACGGATATGGCCGCCGTTGCTGTCGGCACCTCTATCTGGCTTCCGGCCATTCTGTTTGGTCATGGTCTTCTGCTTGCATTGACGCCCACGGTTGCGCAACTCAACGGCTCCGGCCGCCGCGAACGCATCGCCGAGCAAATTCGTCAGGGTTACTGGCTGGCGTTTTTTGTTTCGCTGTTGATCATGGTGCTGTTGTGGAACGCCGGCTATTTAATCCGGGCGATGCACGACATCGATCCGCTGCTGGCGCTGAAAGCAGAAGGCTACCTGCATGCATTACTGTTTGGCGCACCGGGCTATCTGTTCTTCCAGGTGCTGCGTAATCAGTGCGAAGGCCTGTCGAAAACCAAACCGGGTATGGTGCTGGGTTTCCTCGGGCTGATGGTGAATATCCCGCTTAACTATATCTTTATTTATGGTCACTTCGGTATGCCAGCGCTGGGCGGTGTCGGCTGCGGCGTGGCAACAGCCTCGGTTTACTGGGTGATGTTCATCTGTATGCGTTTCTGGATCCGCCGGATGGGTGCCATGCGGGATATCCATCTGACCAGTCGCTGGTCTCCGCCGTCACGGCCCATTCTGACCCGTCTGATGACGCTGGGCTTGCCGGTGGCGCTGGCGCTATTCTTTGAGGTCACACTGTTTGCCGTGGTGGCGCTGCTGGTGTCTCCGCTGGGAATCGTTGACGTTGCCGGTCATCAGATTGCGCTGAACTTCAGCTCACTGATGTTCGTCATGCCGCTATCGCTTGGGGTCGCCACCACTATCCGGGTCGGCTATCGACTGGGTCAGGGATCGACTGAGCAGGCGAAAGTGGCCGCCTGGACCGCGCAGGGCGTCGGAATCAGCATGGCGGCAATGACCGCGCTGTTTACTGTTACCTTCCGGCATCAAATCGCCCTGCTCTATAACGACAATCCGGAAGTGGTGACGCTGGCGGCACAGCTGATGCTGCTGGCGGCGATCTACCAGTTCTCCGATTCGATCCAGGTGATTGGCAGCGGTATTTTGCGCGGCTATAAAGATACCCGTTCAATCTTTTTCATCACCTTTATCGCCTACTGGCTGCTCGGTCTGCCGGCCGGTTACCTGCTGGCGCTCACCGACTGGCTGGTGCCACGCATGGGGCCAGCGGGATTCTGGTGCGGCTTCATCATCGGGCTGACATCCGCGGCGGTGATGATGCTTTGGCGAATCAGGCGCCTGCAGCAGGCACCTGCCGAGGTGATCCTGACGCGCGCGGCGCGCTAAGCGGTTGAGCGGGCGGTAAAAGGCCCGCGAAGCCTAAAAAAACGACGCATAGCACAGTTGCTGCTCAGTCATGGTGAAAAAACCATTTTTCCCCTTGCCAGCCTCACCGGCTGCCGTTAATATTCGTCCCCGCTGTCGCCCAGACAGCATG
>NZ_MLFN01000084.1 GCF_002095315.1 Pantoea conspicua | reverse complement strand
GGCGCGCTGCCACTGGTAATCCTGCGCCGAGGCGCTGGCACTCTCCAGCTGCATCTGCGCCTGCGCCTGGTGGCGAGTGACGCAGTGCCAGCCTGATACTGGTTCGTGATCACCTTCAGGTAGCGCTGATAAGCCTCTACGCTCTGCTGATAGAGCGCAATTTTCTGGTCCATAAACCGCAGCTGGAAATAGTCCTGCGCCAGTTCAGACTGGGCGCTCAGGGTGATATTGGCCAGTTCCGCGGCGCTGGCCGCCGCGCTGGCGCGGTTCTCTTCCAGCGTCCGTCGCAGTTTGCCCCACAGATCCAGCTCCCAGCTGGCGCTGAGTTCCGCCTGATGGCTGCTGCTGGTGGTGCGGGTACTGCCCGTAGTGACGTGACTGCCGCTGCGCGTCACGCTGCTATCGTAGCCCAGTGACGGAAACAGCGCGGCGCGTGATTCACTCGCCAGCGCCTGCGCCTGACGGTACTGCGCCGCATAATTCGCGACGTTCTGGTTCGAGATGCTCACCTGGCTAAGCAGCCCGCTCAGGGTGGCGTCGTGATAGACCGCCCACCATTCGCCTTTGCTCTGCTGATCCAGCGGCGTTGCGGGCTGCCAGCCTTTGGCCTCTTTATAGTGAACCGGCATCGCCATCGCGGGACGCTGGTAGTCGGGACCAACAGTACAGCCGCTCAGCAGCAGCAGAACAAGCGGGATAACGGGTTTCATCAATCAGGATTCCGCATGGCGCAGACGACGCCATTGACGTTGGGTGGCACGGCTCAGACGATCGAGCCACAGATAAATCACCGGGGTGGTGAACAGGGTCAGCAGCTGGCTGAGCGCCAGACCACCGGCGATGGCGATACCGAGCGGACTGCGCAGATCGGCATCGCCGCCGCTGCCCAGCGCCAGCGGTAAGGCACCAAAAAAGGCCGCCAGCGTGGTCATCATGATCGGCCGGAAGCGCATCAGACAGGCCTGAGTAATCGCCTGTTGCGGCGTCATGCCCTGCTCTCTTTCGGCGCTGATGGCGAAGTCGATCATCATGATGGCGTTCTTTTTCACGATGCCGATTAGCAGGATGATGCCAATCAGCGCGATCACCGTCAGCTGGGTGTTGGTCAGCAGCAACAGTAACAGCGCGCCGACGCCCGCTGACGGCAGCGTCGACAGAATGGTCAGCGGATGGATATAGCTCTCATACAGTACGCCGAGCACGATATAGACCGCCGCCAGCGCCGCCAGAATCAGCCACGGCATGGTGGCAGTGAGCTGAGAAAAGGCCGCTGCCGTCCCGGCAAAACCGGCCTGGAGGGTGGCGGGCAGGCCCAGCTTCGCCATCGCCTGCTTGATCAACCCCTGCGCCTGCTCCAGCGAGACGCCATCATTGAGGTTAAAAGCCACGGTGCTGGTGGCGGACTGGCCCTGATGCGTCACGGCAAGCGGCGCGTTGCCACCGCTAAAGCGGGTAAAGGCCGACAGCGGAATCCGATCGCCGCTGTCGTTAATCACATAGAGCTGTTGCAGCATCGACGGGTTGACGGTGTCGCTATCCTGCAACGACATCACCACGTGATACTGATTCAGGGTGTGATAGAGCGTGGCGATCTGCCGCTGGCTGAAGGCGTTATTCAGTAACGTATCCAGCATCTGCACATTCACTCCAAGCCGGGTAGCGCGGTCACGATCGATGGTCAGCTCGACTTCCTGGCCGCCGGTCTGCGAATCGGAGTCGACGCTGTTGAGCTGCGGGATCGCTGCCAGTGCCGCCTGCACTTTCGGCGTCCAGCTACGCAGCAGATCGAGATCGTCAGCCTGTAAGCTGTACTGGTAGGTGGCGTTGGCGCTGCGTCCGCCAATGTGCAGATCCTGCGCCGCCATCAGGAACATCTGCGCGCCGGGGATCTGGCTGGTTTTGCGGCTCAGCCGGTTGGCCACTTCGGTAGCGGTGGCGTCACGCTGATCGAAATCTTTCAGCCGGACAAAGAAGTTGGCGCTGTTGCGTGCGCCGAACATCCCGCTGCCCATCGACGACATCACGCTCTCTACCGCCGGGTCGGCCTCGATGATTTTGGTAAACATCAGCATCTTCGGCTTCATCGCCTGGAATGAGATGTTCTGGTCGGCGCGCAGTGCGCCCATCAACAGCCCGGTATCCTGATTCGGAAAGAAGCCCTTCTGCACCACCGAATAGAGAAACAGGTTGAGCAGCACGGTCAGCAGCAGGCTGAGCAGCGTCAGTTTCTGATGACGCATCACCCACGCCAGCCCGCGCGAATAGGCAGCCAGCAGACGATTCAGCAGGTTCTCAATCGCCTGGTAGAGCGGATGCGGCCGCTGGCTGACCGGGGGTTTCGGTTTCAGCAGCCGGGCACAGAGCATCGGGGTCAGGCTGAGGGAGACAAACAGCGAAATCACCAGTGACACAGTGAGGGTAACGGCAAATTCGCGGAACAGCCGTCCGACGATGCTGCCCATCAGCAGGATCGGAATGAACACCGCGATCAGGGAGATGGTCATCGACAGCACGGTGAAACTCACCTCCTGCGCGCCACGCAGCGCCGCCCGCAGCGGACTCAGCCCGCGCTCAATGTGGCGGGTAATGTTCTCCAGCACCACAATCGCATCATCAACCACAAAGCCGGTGGCGATAATCAGCGCCATCAGCGACAGGTTATCGAGGCTGTAGCCGAGCAGATACATCACCGCGCAGGTGCCGATCAGCGACACCGGCAACGCCAGTGCCGGAATGATCACTGCCTGCAGATTGCGCAGGAAGACAAACACCACCGCGATCACCAGCAGGACCGCGATCAGCAGCGTCTCTTCGGTGTCATACAGCGAGGCGCGCACGCCTGGCGATCGGTCGACGACGATGCGCAGTTGCGTATCCGCCGGCAGATCTTTTTCCAGCTGCGGCAACTGCGCTTTAATGGCGTCGATGGTGTCGAGCATATTGGCGCCCGCCTGACGCTTGATGCCGATCATCACCGCCGGTGTGGCATTGAGAAAACCAGCCTGATAGCGATCTTCCACCGAGTCGTAAACCGTGGCGACATCGTGCAGCCGCACCGCTTTGCCCTGCTGGTAGCTGACGATCAGATCGCGATAGCTGGCCGCCTTATCCAGCTGTCCGTTGCTGTCGACCAGCCAGGACTCTCCGCTGCCCTGCAGCATCCCTTTCGGCAGATTGGTGGTGCTGTTGGCCACCGCGCTGCGCACCGTATCCAGCGAGATGCCGTAGTGGGTCAGCTTCAGCGGTTGCAGATCAATCCGCACCGCCGGTAAGGCGCTGCCCATCAGTGAGACTTCACCGACGCCGTTGACCTGCCCCATCGCCTGTTCGATTTTGCTCTCGGCCAGATCATAGAGCTCGCCGGGCGTGCGGGTGGCGGAAGTCAGCGCCAGCATCACAATCGGCGCGTCTGACGGGTTGGCTTTACGGTAGGTCGGCAGCGACGCCATCGCGCTCGGCAGCAGGCTGCGTGCCGCGTTGATCGCCGCCTGTACGTCACGCGCCGCGCCGTTGATATCGCGGTCCAGCTCAAACTGCAGAATGATGCTGCTGGAACCCTGCGAGCTGCTGGAGGTCATCTCGGTGATACCGGCAATCTGTCCGAGTGAACGCTCCAGCGGCGTGGCGACGGTCGCCGCCATGGTTTCCGGGCTGGCACCGGCCAGGCTGGCGCTGACCATGATGGTCGGGAAATCGACCTGCGGCAGCGGCGCGACTGGCAGCAGCCGATAGCCGAGTATACCGAGCAGCAGAATCGCCAGCGTCAGCAGCAGCGTCGCCACCGGGCGGAAGATAAACAGCCGGGTCAGGTTCATTGTCCGCTCCGCGCCTGCTGCTGACGGCGTTTCACCCAGCGACTACCGCGCTGCGCCAGCCCATCAAACCACAGGTAGATCACCGGCGTGGAAAACAGCGTCAGCACCTGGCTGACAATCAGCCCACCGACAATGACCAGCCCCAGCGGCTGACGCAACTCTGCGCCGGAGCCGGACGCCAGCATCAGCGGCAGTGCGCCGAGCAGCGCCGCCATGGTGGTCATCAGAATCGGCCGGAAGCGCAGCAGACAGGCCTGGTGGATCGCCTCCCGCGGGCTGAGGTGCTGCTGATGTTCCGCCTCCAGCGCGAAGTCGATCATCATAATCGCGTTCTTCTTGACGATGCCGATCAGCAGGATGACGCCGATCAGCGCAATCAGGCTGAACTCGGTGCCGGCCAGCAGCAGCGTCAGCAGCGCCCCGACTGCCGCCGACGGCAGCGTCGAGAGGATAGTGACCGGGTGAATAAAACTTTCATACAGAATGCCGAGCACCACATACATGGTGATCAGCGCCGCCAGAATCAGCCACAGGGTGTTGCTGGTGGCGCTCTGGAACGCTGAGGTTTCGCCCTGATAGCGCAGCGTCATGCTCTGCGGCAGCGCAAGCTGCTGCCGCACTGCCGCGATCGCCTGCTGCCCCTGCTCCAGCGAATAGCCGGGATTGAGGTTGAAGGAGATCATCACCGCCGGAAACTGGTTCAGCCGCATGTGCATTAGTGAACCAGTGCGCGGGTGGATGGTGGCAATCGAGGTCAGTTTTACCATCCCGCTGCCAGCCGTGGTGCTGGTGGAGCTGGTGGTCGAAGTTGTGCTGCTGCCGGAGGTTGTTGTGCTGCTGTCCGTGCTGTCGGACGGTTGCAGATAGAGATCATCAAACGATGCCGGACCCTGCTGCCAGGCGGGCGCGACTTCCAGCACCACCCGATACTGATTCGACTGGGTGTAGATGGTCGACACCAGCCGCTGACCGAAGGCGTTGTAAAGCGCAGTGTCCACGTCCGCCGCCGTGATGCCGTAGCGCGCCGCTTTGTCGCGGTTCAGCTCCACAAAGGCGACGCGTCCCTGATCCTGCAGGTTGCTCACCACGCCGTTAAACTCTGGCCGCTGCTGCAGGGCCGCCACCAGCGCAGGCGACCATTTCACCAGATTCTCGCTGTCGGCGTCGTCGAGTGTGAACTGATACTGGCTCGGTGAGACCTGATCGTTAACCGTCAGATCCTGCGCCGGTTGCAGATAGAGCTGAATCCCGGTCACACCGGCGGTGGCCTGCTGCAGTTGTTTAATCACCTCATCCGCCTTGACGTCACGCGAGGCAAACGGCTTGAGGTTGATCTGCAGGCGGCCACTGTTAAGGCTGCTGTTGGTGCCATCAATGCCGATGATCGAGGAGACGCTTTCCACCGCCGGGTTTTTCATGATCAGTGCCGACAGCGCCTGCTGCCGGGTGGCCATCGCGCTGAAGGAGACATCCTGCGACGCGACGGTCACCCCCTGAATCAGGCCGGTATCCTGGGTCGGGAAGAAGCCCTTCGGCACCACCAGATAGAGCAGTGCGGTCAGGGCTACCGTCGCCAGCGCCAGCAGCAGCGTCAGTTTCTGGTGGTTCAGCACCACCGTCAGCAGCCGGTCATAGCCGCCAATCAGGCGATCAAACAGCACGCCGCCTTTGCGGGCAAAAGTGGACTGCCGCTCTGGCGGAATATGGCGCAGCAGATAAGCGCACAGCATCGGCGTCAGGGTCAGCGATACCACCATCGACACCAGAATCGCCACTGCCAGGGTGATGGCAAACTCGCGGAACAGCCGCCCGACCACATCGCCCATAAACAGCAGCGGGATCAGCACCGCAATCAGCGAAAAGGTCAGCGAGATGATGGTAAAACCAATCTGCTGTGACCCTTTCAACGCCGCTTCCAGCGGGGATTCGCCCTGCTCCAGCCGCCGGGAGATGTTCTCGACCACCACAATCGCATCGTCGATGACAAAACCGGTGGCGATGGTCAGCGCCATCAGCGACAGGTTGTTGAGGCTGAAGCCCGCCAGATACATCACGCCGAAGGTCCCAATCAGCGACAGCGGCACCGCCACGCTGGGGATCAGCGTCGCCGCCACGTTGCGCAGGAACAGGAACGTCACCATCACCACCAGCGCAATCGACAGCATCAGTTCAAACTGCACGTCGCTGATCGAGGCGCGAATGGTCTGGGTACGATCGGAGAGGATAGTCATCTTCACCCCATCCGGCAGCGCCGCCTGCAGCACCGGCAGCTGCGCCTTGATGTTGTCCACCACCTGAATCACGTTAGCGCCGGGCTGACGCTGCACGTTAATCACAATCGCTGGCTGATTGTTGGCCCACGCCGACTGGAAACTGTTCTCCGGTCCCTGCTCAATGTGGGCGATATCCCTGAGCCGCAGCGCGGCGCCATTCTCATAGCTGAGGATCAGGTTGCCGTACTCCGCGGCGGTGCGCAGCTGATCGTTGGCATCGATGGTCACCGAATGATATTTGCCGTCAAAGCCGCCTTTGGAGCCGTTGACGTTGCTGTTGCCAATCAGCGTGTTGACCGCTTCCAGCGTCAGATTATGGGCAGCAAGTGCCTTCGGGTTGATCTGTACCCGAATTGCCGGCTGATGTCCGCCCGCCAGCGTCACCATCCCGACGCCGGAAATCTGCGACAGCTTGAGCGCCACCCGGGTATTGACCAGATCCTGCACCTGGGTCAGCGGCAGGGTGTCGGAACTGGCCGCCAGCGTAATCACCGCGCTGTCCGCCGGATTAACCTTTTTATAGGTCGGCGGATTGGGCAGATCGTCAGGCAGCAGGCTATCGGCGGCATTAATCGCAGCCTGCACCTCCTGCCCGGCGACGTCCAGCGACAGTTCGAGACTGAATTTCAGCGTAATCACCGACGAGCCGCTGGCGCTGGCGGAGGTCATCTGACTCAGCCCGGCCATCTGACCCAGCTGCCGCTCCAGCGGCGCGGTCACCGACGACGCCATTACATCCGGACTGGCACCGGGATAGAGCGTGGTGACCTGAATGGTCGGATAATCAACCTGCGGCAGCGCGAGGTGGAGAGAAATTTATAGGCAAAAATGCCGGCAATCAGCACGCCGACCATCAACAGGATGGTGGCGACCGGACGCAGAATAAACAGCCGTGACGGATTCATTTGGCTTCAGCGCTTGCCGGTGCAGGCGTCTCATCCGCCAGCGTGACCTTGCTGCCGTTGGTCAGCCGATCGATGCCTTCGGTAACCAGCCGATCGCCCGGTGCGACGCCGCTGAGGATCGCCTGGTGATCATCGTCAACCACCGGACCGGTGGTGACCGCTTTACGCGTGACGCTGTTATCCTGATTGATGACGAAGACAAAGCTGCCGTCGCTGCTTAACTGCAGCGCCTGCGCCGGGATCACCGTCACCCCTTTCAGCACCCGGGTCTGCAGCCGCAGGTTGACGAACTGGTTGGCAAACAGCGACTCATCCTGGTTGGCGAAAATGGCTTTCAGCTCGACGCTGCCGGTGGCGGTATCGATCTGGTTGCTGATGTACTTCACCTCGCCATTGGTGAGCAGATGCTGGTTATCCTGGTCAAAAAGTGTAGCGGGCAGGCTCTGGCCCTGATGCAGGGCGCTCATCAGCGTCGGGATTTCGCTCTGCGGCACGCTGAAGGTGACGGCGGCGGGCTGCATCTGGGTGATGGTCACCAGGCCGGTACTGCTGGAGGTCTGTACCATGTTGCCCGGGTCGACCTGACGCAGGCCAACCCGGCCAGCGATCGGCGCGGTGATGCGGGCATATTCGATACTCAGCTTCGCGCTGGCGATCTGCGCCTGATCGGCGGCCACGGCACCGCGATACTGCCCTACCGTGGCGATCTGGCTATCCAGATCCTGGCGCGACAGCGAGTCCTGCGCCGCCAGCTTGCGGTAGCGTGCCAGCGTCAGTTCGGCGCTTTTCAGCAGCGCCTGGTTCTGATTAAGTTCGCCCTGATACTGATTCAGCGTCGCCTGGTAGCTGCGCGGATCGATCTGCGCCAGCAGCTGACCCGCGCTGACCTTCTGACCTTCGGTGAAGAAAACCTGCTGTAGCTGACCATCGACCCGGCTGGTGACCGTTACGCTGGCGTTGGGGATCACCGTGCCCAGCGCATTCAGCCAGACCGGTACATCGCCGCGGGTCGCGACGCCACTGTGTACCCGCG
>NZ_MLFN01000083.1 GCF_002095315.1 Pantoea conspicua | reverse complement strand
CGCGTCGCCCGCCCGGTCAAACTGAAACTCCCCAACGCTGGCGGGCGAAACTATACTCAGTGCAGCCCGCCGCCAGGCGTAACCTTCCTCAGTGCCAGCCCGCTGCCAGGCGAAACCGCTGCTAAGCGCCCCCTGCGCGATCAGGCGCTCAGCCACCCCAACTTAATCACAAACAGAATCGACAAAATCACCAGCGCCGCGTTGACCTCTTTGGTGCGGCCACTCAGCAACTTCACCAGCGTCCAGGTAATAAAACCAAACGCAATACCGTTGGCGATCGAATAGGTCAGTGGCATCGCCAGCGCTGTAACGGTTACCGGCGCGGCGGTGGTGATATCTTTCCAGTCAATCTCCGCCAGGCCCGATGCCATCAGCACGGCGACAAACAGCAGCGCGGGCGCAGTCGCATAAACCGGCACGCTGGAGGCCAGCGGCGAGAAGAACAGCGCCAGCAGGAACAGGACTGCTACCACAATCGCCGTCAGACCGGTACGGCCGCCCGCGCTGACGCCCGCCGCAGATTCTACGTAGCTGGTGGTGGTTGAGGTACCCAGCAGCGAACCAAACAGCGCGGCAGCACTGTCAGCAATCAGCGCCCGGCCCATTTTCGGTACGTTGCCCTGCTCATCCGCCAGACCGGCACGTTTGGTCACGCCCAACAGCGTACCGGTATTGTCGAACACATCAACGAACAGAAAGGCAAAAATCACGCTCACCAGACCAACGTTAAAGGCACCGGCAATGTCCAGCTGCATAAACGTCGGGGCGATCGACGGCGGTGCGGAGAATACCCCGGCAAACGGTGACAGGCCGATGCCCATTGAAATAAAGGTCACCAGTAAGATGCCGATCAGGACCGCACCGGTCACGCGACGCGCTTCCAGCACCACAATCACGATAAAGCCCAGCATCGCCAGCAGCGGCCCCGGCTTAGTCAGATCGCCAATTCCCACCAGCGTCGCCGGGTTATCGACCACAATCCCCGCCCCTTCCAGCGCAATCAGCGCCAGAAACAGCCCGATACCGGCACCAATCCCGGCGCGCAGCGGCAGCGGAATGCTGGCGATAATCCACTCGCGAATTTTGAAGATCGACAGCGCAAAGAAGATCACCGCCGACAGGAAGACCGCGCCCAGCGCCACCTGCCAGGTGTAACCCATGTGCAGCACCACGGTGTAAGTGAAGAAGGCGTTCAGTCCCATGCCCGGTGCCAGCGCAATCGGGTAGTTCGCGATCAGCCCCATCAGCACACAGCCAATGGCCGCCGCCAGACAGGTGGCGACAAACACGGCGCCCTTGTCCATGCCGGTGGCACCCAGAATGCTCGGGTTCACAAACAGAATGTAAGCCATCGCCAGGAAGGTAGTGATCCCGGCGATAATCTCGGTGCGAACCGTGGTGTTGTGTGCTTTGAGTTTGAATAATTTTTCTAACATCATCATCTCTCGATACAGGAGACGTCACGAATGTGCGTTCTCGCTTGCCAAAGGGGTTTGCATGCTGATTATTCTGTTCAAGGAACAGCGAAACGGGCTGCTGCATACTCGCAAGCCTGAATTCGGTGAAAAAACCGGGTAGGGCCCACTGCCAAAGCAATTGCCATGCCATAAGCCAACGCAATCGATTACCTGGCCGCCTACAGAATTGCTAAGACAATTCCGAACCAAAACAAGGCGCGATTATGGTGCAATGCACTTATTGTGCGCAATCGTTTTCCTGCAGCGACATTGAGGGTCAGAAAAACTCTGCGCCAGCGCACGATTCCGCACTCTGCCAGGCGAAGCTGGTCACGTTTCAGCAGGCTGAAACAGCAACCGTAATTTGCCTGTGTACACTCCAGAATTAACTCTTTCGTAACATTGAGGCCGCGCAATGAAGCCAGCGATTTTGGTGGTGGATGATGATCCTGCTGTCTGCGACGTCTTGCAGGATGCGTTAAGTGAACATCTGTTTACTGTCTACAGCTGCCGTCAGGGAAGAGAGGCGCTATCGATGCTTAGTGAACATCCGGCGATTTCGCTGGTGATGCTGGATATGATGCTGCCCGATACCAATGGGCTACTGGTATTGCAGCAGCTTCAGCGTGAGCGACCCGAAGTGCTGGTGATTATGCTGACCGGTATGGGTTCCGAAGCGGAAATGGTGGTGGGTCTGGAGATGGGCGCAGATGACTACATTGCCAAACCTTTCAATCCCCGCGTGGTGGTGGCGCGCGCCCGTGCGGCCCTGCGTCGCAGCGGACGCATCGCGCAGGCCGACCCTGAACAGGAAAGCTGGCGTTTTGGCGGCTGGCAACTGGACGATGGCCGCTGCCAGCTGTTTAACCCGCAGCGCGAACTGGTGCCGCTGACCCAGGGGGAATATAGCCTGCTACACGCGCTGGTGCGTCATGCCCGCAAGGTGTTGACCCGCGATCAGTTGCTGGAGCTGACCCACAGTGAGAGTCTCGATGTGTTTGATCGCACCATCGACGTGCTGATCATGCGACTGCGCCGTAAAATTGAAACCAACCCGCACCAGCCCGACCTGATCCGCACCATCCGCGGGCTGGGCTATGTCTTTTCGGCCGATGTGGTCAAACCCGATGCCATGGCGCGCACCAGTCAGATTGCCTGAGTGACCGCGCCGCGCCTGCCCTGCTCAGGGTAGCCAGTGCGCATAATCGTTGCATAGCAGCCAGCGCGGCGCTTCATCCTCATCCAGCGGGTTGAAGCGTGCCAGCGGCGTCAGAAACACATTGTCATTTTCGTCATCGTTGGGCATCGACACCTCCCCCACCAGCACGTCGCCATAGCCGCTTTCACCCCAGAAACTGTGCCAGACGCCCGCCTCCAGCGTCACGCTTTCACCCGGTGAGAGCCGCAGTTGCGAACCGGCGGCATGGGTCTGGCGCAGGCCATCCAGCGATACCACCACCGGCGAGTCAGCCAGCTCATCACCGTCGCGGTTATGCAGTTCGACGATCAGATTCCCGCCGCCGCGATTGATGATGTCTTCCATCTTGCGCGGATGAAAGTGCATCGGCGTCAGCTGCCCTTCACGTACGTGCATCATTTTCTCGGCGTAGGGTTTATGCCACGGCTGCCCACCTGGCGAGCCGTTGCGCAGGGTAAACAGCGTCAGCCCGGTCTGCAGAAAATCAGCCGCGCCAAAACTGGTGAGATCCCAGCCCAGCCGCAACACCAGAATCTCCTGCGCCTGCTGGCGATCCTGAAGCTGCCACTGGCGCGGCTCGTAATCCGCCCACGGCGGCAGATGCACATCCTGCTGTCGGAAAAACTCGCGAGTATGTTGCAGGTAATAATTAACCTCTGAACGTTGCATAGTGGCCTCCTGAGGGCGGCACCCGGAGTGTGCCGCCCTAAAGCTTATTTCACCGTCCAGCCCTGATAGCTGCTGATATTGTTACGATCAATCAGCTTCACCGGAATCAGCACCGGCTTATCGGGTGCTGGTTTGCCTTGCAGAATGTCATAGCCAATCTCCACCGCTTTGGCGGCCATCACCTGCGGGTCCTGCGCCGGGGTCGCGACGAACAGTGAGTTCTTACGCTTCAGCGCCTCTTCACCGTCCGGCGATCCATCGACGCCGACAATAAAGAATTCATTACGCTGCGCCTGTTTCGCTGCCAGATCAGCACCAATCGCCGTCGGATCGTTGATGGCGAATACCGCATCGATCTTCGGATTGGCTGACAGCAGACCGGTCATCACTTCCAGTCCGCCCTCGCGACTGCCTTTGGCGTTCTGGTTGTAAGAGAGCAGCTTGATATCGGGATGGCGCTTCAGTTCGGTCATGCAACCTTCAACACGGTTCTGAACCGCTGAGACCGGCGGCCCGTTGATGATCACCACGTTGCCTTTGGCTTTGAGACGGTCAGAAATATATTTACACGCCATCACCCCGGCTTCGGTGTTATCAGAGGTAATGGTGGCGTTGGCACCATCGGCGGCCACGTCGACCGCCACCACCACGATACCGGCATCACGCGCCCGCTTCACAGCCGGGGCGATCCCTTTGGAGTCGGCAGCATTGAGGATAATCATGTCAACTTTCGCCGCAATAAAGTTATCAATCTGGCCCACCTGCTGACCGAGATCGTAGCCGCTGGAGACCAGCGTCACGTTGACTTTATCGCCCGCCAGCTGACGTGCCTTCATCTCTGCGCCTTTGGTGATCTGCACGAAGAAGGGGTTTGCCAGATCGCCGACCGTTACGCCGATAGATTTGAGTTCTTTTGCCTGAGCCAGGCCGGTACTGAACAGCGTCGCCGCCAGCAGCCCGGTTACAATCGGATTAAAACGCATAGACCTTCTCCTGCTGTTTTCAGAGTGCCAACCACTTAATGGCGTTTTTACAGAGGCGGAGGCGACCTGGCGCATCCGCCCTTTTAAGACTCAACTCACATGATGACGGGTACGGTATTTGTCGATCAGTACCGCGATGATGATCACCGCGCCCTTGATCACCAGCTGCCAGAAATAGGAGACGCCCATCAGCGTCATGCCGTTATTCAGTGTGGCGATAATCAGTGCGCCAATCAGGGTGCCGGTGATGGTGCCGATGCCGCCGACAAAACTGGTGCCGCCGAGGATCACCGCCGCAATCGCATCCAGCTCATAGCCGACGCCGAGGTTGCCGTTGGCGCTGTAAAGCCGCGAGGCGCTCATCAGACCGCCCAGTCCGGACAGCAGGCCACTCATGCCGTAGACAAACAGCAGCACCATCCCCACCTTGATGCCGGTGAGACGGGCAGCCTGGATGTTGCCGCCAACCGCGTAGATATGTACGCCCAGCGTGGTGCGGCGCAGGATGAACCAGCAGATGGCGATCACCGCAAAAGCAATCACAATCAGCCACGGCACCGGCCCGAGATAGCCGTTGCCGATCCACTCAAAGTTAATATCGGAGTTAATCACCGTGGTGCCGTCCGCCAGCAGATAAGCCGCCCCACGCAGCGCGGTATAAGTGCCGAGCGTGACAATAAAGGGCGGTAGCCCAGCCCAGGCGACCAGGATGCCGTTAAACAGCCCCATCACCAGGCCTGCCCCCAGCGCCATCGGAATGGTCATGGAAGCCAGCATCGGATCCAGCGACGCCACCAGCGCCACCACCGCGGTGGTTCCCAGCATCGACCCCACCGACAGGTCGATACCGCCGGTGAGAATCACAAAAGTCATCCCCGCCGCCAGCACGATATTGATCGACGCCTGACGGGTGATGTTCAGCAGGTTTGCTTCGGTAAAAAAGTTTGGCGTGACGAAACCAAATACCGCCACGATCAGGATCAGAATCGGCAGGATACCCACCGTTTGCAGCAGATCGCCCATCAGGGCGCGCTTCAGCGTCGGCGCTTTGGTGCGGGCCAGTTGTGTCATCGTGGTCTCCTTAAATTTTGCCTGCTGACGCGCTGTGCGCACCGGTTGCCAGCGTCATAATATTTTCCTGACTGATGTGGCTGCCCTCCAGCTCACCGACGATGGTGCCTTCGTGCATCACGTAAACGCGGTCGCTCATCCCGACCACTTCCGGCAGTTCGCTGGAGATCATTAAAATCGCCACGCCCTGCCGCGCCATCTGCTGCATCATGCGATAGATTTCACTCTTCGCGCCGACATCGACACCGCGCGTCGGCTCGTCGAGAATCAGAATGCGCGGACCAATCGCCACCCAGCGCGAGATCAGCAGCTTCTGCTGATTGCCGCCGGAGAGTCCGCCCGCCCGGACCTGAGCATGGGGGACGCGAATATTCAGCGAGGTGATCGCCTCACTGGCGATGGTCTGCCCTTTGCGGCGGTTCAGCATCCCGTAACTGGCATCACGCTCCAGCGTCGCCATCACAATGTTCTCCTGTGCTGCCATCTCCAGAAACAGCCCCTGCTCTTTGCGGTTTTCGGTGAGGAAGCCGATGCCGCGCGCAATGGCATCACGCGGTGAGTGGATGGTGACCTTCTCGCCATCGATCCAGATCTCGCCATCTTTGGGCTTGTGTACGCCGAAGATCAGTTGCGCCAGCTCGCTGCGGCCTGCCCCCACCAGCCCGGCCAGCGCGACAATCTCCCCGGCACGCACCGCCAGGCTACTGGGATGCACTTTGCCGCCATCTGTCAGGTGATTGACCGCCAGCCGGATATCACCCAAAGGGATAGCGCGGTCTTTGTTAAACAGGTCACTCAGCGGCCGTCCGACCATCATCCGTACCAGTTCGCTGGCGTTGAGCTGGTCACGGGTCAGACTGCCGACATACTCCCCGTCACGCAGCACGCTGACCCGATCGGAAAGCTCATACACCTCCGCCATGCGATGGCTGATGTAGATGATCGCCATGCCTTCGCTGCGCAGCCGCTTGATCAGCGCGAACAGCTGTTCGGTTTCGCGGTTGGAGAGCGCAGCGGTCGGTTCATCCATCACCAGAATGCGGCTATTGCGCTGCAGCGCGCGGGCGATCTCCACCTGCTGCTGCTCGGCAATACTCAGGCGGCTGACCAAATCCCAGGCGCTGAATTGCGCGCCGAGCCGGTCAATCACCCGCTGCGCCTCTTCCGCCATCTGTCGTCGCCTCACCAGCCCGCCAGGCGCGATTTCGCTGCCAAGAAAAATGTTCTCCGCCACCGTCAGATTGGGCGCCAGATTGATCTCCTGGTAAATCAGGGTGATCCCGGCGGCCAGCGCCTCCTTCGGCCCCTTCAGCGCCCAGGGCTTGCCTTCAATTAAAATTTCCCCGCTGCTGGCGGTATAGGCACCGGCCAGAATCTTCATCAGTGTGCTTTTACCCGCGCCGTTCTCCCCCATCAGCGCGTGAACCTCACCGGGCCAGACCGTGAGATCGACGCCCTTAAGGGCATAAAAGCTGCCGAAGCGCCGGGTAATTGCCCGCATTTCCAGTATCGGTGTGGCTGTCATCGCCTCGCTCCTGCGGTCTGTGGATAGCCGGCAGTAAAGCAACGCCAGATAAACGGAAAATGTCAGCGGCCATTCATATTTGTCATAATCACCCGCCTGCACGCTCCTATACTCGGCCCATCGTTGCAGTGATTAAGAGGTCGTGGGATGCAGCGCAATTATCCGTGGCAGGCCGGGGCGCGAGGCCGCCTGTTGCTGTTCAATTTGCTGGTGGTGCTGGTCACGCTGATGGTGAGCGTGGTGGCGATCTTCGGCTTTCGTCATGCTGGCGCGATTCAGGAACAGGCGCAGGCCCAGACGCTGGCCGACATGAACGGCAGCCTGGCGCTGGCGCGCGATACCGCCAATGTGGCCACGGCGGCGGTACGGTTGTCGCAGGTAGTCGGGGCGCTGGAGTACCAGAGTGAATCACAACGTCTGAAACAGAATCAGCAGGCGCTGCAGCACTCCCTGACGCTGCTGGCCAGTGCGCCACTGGCGGCGCGCCAGCCGGAACGCATCGCCCGCATCCGCGCCCGCAGCCTGATGCTGGAGCAGACCATCAACCAGTTACTGCTGACCGGCCATCAGCGTCACCTGCAACGTAACAACATGCTCAGTGACCTGTGGCAGGCGCAACTGTTGCTCAGCCATATTGACCAGCTGCTGCAACGTCAACAGCAGAACCAACCGGACGCCGCGCTGCGTCAGCAGACCGAGCGGCTGATCGGTATTGCCATCCGTACCCCTTCGCCCGTGGCGGTGATCGACCAGTTACAGCAGGTGATGATGCAGTGGCGCACGGTGCCGTTGCAGGGCGTCACCGGCGAAAAAGTGCAGCGCCTGCTGGCGACTCAGCAGCGCCTGCTGCCGCTGGCCGATGCGCTGGAACAGAGCGATCTGGCGATTGCCTATGCCACCTATCGCATCAAAGCGCTGGTGGCGATGCTCAATGAGGACATCAGTGCTTCGGTGCAGCAGGTGGCGTTGCAGAGTGAGGCGCGCACCCTTGCCACTCACCGCGAGCTGGATTCGATAATCGGCTTTATTGCGCTGTTTGCGCTGCTGGCGCTGGCGATCACCGGTTACGCCGGTATCTATATCTACCGCAATCTCGGTTCCAGCCTGACGGCGATTGCCGCGGCGATGACCCGGCTGGCGCAGGGAGAACAGAATGTCAGCGTGCCGGGGCTGCAACGGCGGGATGAGCTGGGTGAGCTGGCGCGGGCGTTTAACGTCTTCGCCCGCAATACCGCCTCACTGGCCCACACGTCGCGACTGTTGAAAGAGAAGAGCAATCAGCTGGAATCCACTTTCCTGGCGATGCGAGATGGCTTTGCCCTGTTTGATAACAACGGTCAGCTGGTGGTGTGGAACGCGCAGTATGCGGAGCTGCTGGGTATCCCGTCGCGTGAATTGCATCGCGGCGTTCACTGGCAGCAGTTACTGGCACCGCTGGCGGTGGATCTGCACGATCCCGGTGAACCACAGGAGATCCGACTGGCCGATGGTCGCACGCTGGAGCTGCGCTTCAGCCCAATCCCGCGGCGCGGCATGGTGAATACGGTGCTGGACCGGACCTCGCGTAAAACGCTGGAAGAAGCACTGCAGCACAGCCAGAAGATGAAGGCGGTCGGTCAGCTGACCGGCGGGCTGGCGCACGACTTTAATAATTTGCTGGCGGTGATTATCGGCAGTCTGGCGATGACCGAAGGCCAGCTGACGCCCGGCCCGCTGGCCAGCCGGATTGAG
>NZ_MLFN01000082.1 GCF_002095315.1 Pantoea conspicua | reverse complement strand
CGCTACCGGGGCCGGGCTTCGCCGCTGCCTGCGGCTGTTCCGCCGGTGCCACCGGCGCTGATTGCTGGGTTAGCGCCGGGGCGGGCAATCGGTTCAGCCACCGCAGCTTTGGGATGAAACGCCAGTGCGCGCAGCAGCGTCATCTCTACGCCCATCCGGCGATCGGGCGCAATCGGCAAATCTTTGCGGCCCATCAGTAAGGTCTGGTAATAGAGCTGCAGATCGGCAGGCGGCACCACGCGCGCCAGCTCACGCAGCCTGAGCGCGTTGCTTTCGTCGTCGTCGTTCAGCGAGGTTGGCAGCAGTTGCACCATCGCAATCTGGTGCAGTAAGCGCAGCATTTCAACCAGCAGCGCTTCCCACTCCACACCGCGCGATGCAGCCTGACTCAGCAACGACATTACCTGCTGACCATCGCCGTCGACCAGCGCTTCCAGCAGGCCAAGCGGCTGTTCGTCGTCCAGCGTGCCGAGCATGGCGCTGACTGTGGTACTGGTCACGGCGCCCTGCCCCATCGCGATCGCCTGGTCGGTGAGACTCAGGGCATCACGCATACTGCCGTCAGCGGCGCGGGCCAGCAACTGCAGGGCCCGCGTTTCGCTGTCGATCTGCTCCTGCTGCAGAACACGCTCAAGCTGCTGACGGATCTGATCGACATCCAGCGCCTTGAGATGAAACTGCAGACAACGGGAGAGGATCGTCACCGGCAGTTTCTGCGGATCGGTGGTCGCCAGTAAAAATTTAACGTGTGACGGGGGCTCTTCCAGCGTTTTCAGCAACGCATTAAAGCTGTGACGCGACAACATGTGAACTTCATCAATCAGATAGACTTTGAAGCGGCCACGCGCCGGTGCGTACTGCACATTGTCGAGCAGATCGCGGGTGTCTTCGACTTTGGTGCGCGACGCGGCATCGATCTCAATCAGATCGACAAAACGGCCCTGCTCGATCTCCCGGCAATTATCACACTGTCCACAGGGCGTGGCGGTGATGCCGGTTTCGCAGTTAAGGCCCTTAGCCAGCAGACGCGCAATGGTGGTTTTCCCTACGCCGCGTGTGCCGGAGAAGAGATATGCATGGTGGATACGTCCCAGAGACAATCCATTCGCCAGCGCCGTCAGAACATGTTCCTGACCGACAACATCAGCAAAAGCCTGGGGACGCCATTTTCGCGCAAGTACCTGATAGCTCATGTGGATTCGACGAAGTTGGATGGAAAAGATGAGCGCAGACGCTCTGCAACCCCTGTACAGGATTGCAGTAGTCTAACAGCTACGCTTTTGCCTGGCACTCGTTATCTTGAACGAGAAGGCGTGACGACCCTGCCGCATGACAGGGTCGAACAAAGGCTTAATGGCCGGGGAAATTGACCAGGCTGTAGCTCTCAACACCGAGGGCTTTCAGACGCGTTTCACCGGTCAGATCGAACAGGTTAATAATGAAAGCGGCATCCCGGACTTCGCCGCCTGCGCGACGAATCAGTTTGACGGTGGCTTCAATGGTGCCACCGGTCGCCAGCAGATCGTCCACCACCAGCACTACGTCGCCTGGCTGAATCGCATCTTTGTGCAGTTCCAGCCGATCGGTGCCGTACTCCAGCTCGTAAGCCTCGCTGAAGGTTTCACGCGGCAACTTACCCGGTTTACGCACCGGGACAAACCCTACGCCCAGACCTAACGCCACCGGCGCGCCGAACAGAAAACCGCGCGCTTCGGTCCCCACCACTTTGGTGATGCCTTTATCACGGTAGCGTTCAACCAGCAGCGCAATTGACGCGGCATAGGCTTTAGGATCTTCCAGCAGACTGGTCACGTCACGAAACAGGATGCCCGGCTTCGGATAATCAGGAATGCTTTTAATGCTGTTTTTAATGAATTCAAGTTGCTGCGCAGTGTCGGTCATAATGATACGCCTGGTAAAAAATTCTGTTTCGCGCAGCTTCAATAGCGCCAATACCTGGTAAAAGGCTCAGCGGAAGTCAATTCACAAAGGGAAGCCACGCACGAAGACGCCCAAATCTAAGCAAATGACCGGATAAATGCAACTTTATCGCGGCGGCGGCGGCGCGTCCGCTGATTCTGACACCACCGGAATCCGCCACATAAACAGCAGCAGTATCGTCAGCATCACCAGCAGCAGAATGCGTACCCACCACAGATGGACCAACGCGATTGAAATGGCAAAGGTCACCACAATCAGGCAGATAGCGCGCCCTTTCGCACCGGGTGGCATGGCGCGATGCTGCTGCCAGTGGCGCAGATATCGCCCGAACGGCGAGCGCCACAGTAACCAGTGATGAAAGCGCGGCGATGAGCGGGCAAAACACCAGGCGGCCAACAGCATAAATGGCGTGGTAGGTAATAATGGTAATACAATGCCCAGGGTCCCCAGCATAATTGCCAGCCAGCCGAGGGTTAATAACAGAATGCGTTGCATGAATGCCGCCCAACTCTTTCCTCATCCGCCTACGTTAGCACAACGGAGCCTGACGGCATGAGCCCGATCTCAGCACAACAGCGTCTGCAACTGGCGCTTATTGCGCTACGTCAGGATATCGCCGCACATCCCGACGGGCACTGTCGCCTGCCACGCTTCGACAGTCAGCTGTTCCGCACCAAAGGAACCCGCCTCGCCGACTATCTGGCTGAGGTGGAGCAGAATTTTACCCGCCTATGCGACAGCGCCAGCGATCTGGTCCGCAGCGCCTGGCTGGCTGAACGACTGGTCGATCAGGTGGCGGCATTGCAACGTGAAGCAAGCACCCAGCAGCTGCGTACCCGGCGTGAAAAGCCACTGAGCAATCCTCGCGCCGTCAAATATCAGGAATATCGTGAATATGAGCGGCGGCTGCTGGCGATGATTGATCAGCGTGAACAGCGACTGGCGCTGGCGGAAACGCTGGCGGTTCAGCATCAGCTGAAGCAGGATCTGGAGACATTAGAGGGCCGCCTGGCACGCTGCCGGCAGGCGATTCGCTCGGTAGAATGGGCATTATCGCTACGCGGCGGTCAGCAGGAGGAATAAAGCGCAGCGGCAAAAAAGCGCTTCTATACCCGATAGGGTTCGGCACGGAGAAAAATAATGGGTTTACTGATCTGGCTACTCTGCGGATTGCTGTTAGGGTTGCTTAAACGCATCGTGATGCCGGGCCGGCCGGGTGGCCTGTTTGCGACTCTGACGCTGTCGATGATTGGCGCGCTGATTGGCGGATACATTGCCAGCTATTTTGAACTGGGTAGCCTGGCGACGCTGCACATCGGCGCATTAGGCATGGCGATTGCCGGTTCCCTGTTAATGCTGCTGGTGGCAGCGAAACTGCGTATATAGGAGGAGAGATGTCACTGGAGAATGCCCCGGATGACGTTAAACTGGCGGTGGATCTGATTCAGTTACTGGAAGAGAACCAGCTGCCGGTTGAAACTGTGCTGTCGGCGCTGGCCATGGTGCAGCGCGATTTTGAAAACAAACGTGACCGCCAGCCACCGGCTTAGCCGCGGGCGGTCAGGGTCGGGCTGAGGCGCAACATATCGATAAAGGCATCCACCAGCGCAGGCGCATCGCCGGCTAAATCGAAACTTTCTGGCGTAAACAGCCAGCTTTCCATCATGCCATTAACGTAACCGCGCATAATCAGCGCCGCCTGGCGGGTATTGAGGCTACCCGGAAGCTGTTCCGCTTCGATGCACTGACGCAACACATCTTCAATTTTGTCGTAGCATTCGAGCAGTAAGCTCTGCTGGATATTCTTCAGCGCCGCCATCTCGCCAACAAACTCGCATTTATGGAAAATGATCTCCATCAGTGCGCGACGTTGCGGATCGTTTGCTGTTGCGTCAAAGATATAGACCAACATGGCGCGTAAAACAGAGAGTGGATCGCCGGGATATTTTGTTTGATACTCAAGTTCCACATTATCCAGCCCGGCATCGCAGCGAAGCCAGATTTCATGCAAAACATCAGCTTTGTTTTTGAAATGCCAGTAGATGGCTCCCCGCGTGACGCTGGCCGCTGAAGCAATATCCGCCAGTGAAGTGGCAGAAACGCCCTGTTGTGAAAACAGGATGACGGCGGCATCGAGAATTTGATGCCGTGTTTCAAGTGCTTGCGCTTTGGTTTTTCGTGCCATAGGGGGCTTTTTTTACAGACGTGTAAGTTTACATACATTTGTGAATGTATGTACCATAGCATGACCCGCGATTTGACGCAGCAATGGGTTCTTCGGATTGTGATCCATTGATCAATTGATATCGGACACTAGAGGTTTATTTATGAATAAAATCAGAGGATTATCGCCTCTGGCGGCCGTCCTGATGCTATCAGGCAGCTTTTTGTTAACAGGATGTGATAACAATAAATCCGAACAAGCCGCCCAACAACAGGCGCCAGAAGTGGGCGTTGTCACGTTAAAAGCTGAACCGCTGAAAATTTCCACCGAACTGCCTGGCCGTACCTCTGCATATCGCGTGGCTGAAGTGCGTCCTCAGGTTTCCGGTATCATTCTGAAGCGTAATTTTATTGAGGGCAGCGATGTCAAAGCGGGTCAGTCGCTTTATCAGATCGATCCTGCAACCTACCAGGCCGCTTATGACAGCGCAAAAGGCGATCTGGTGCAGGCAGAAGCCAATGCCCGTATCGCCCAACTGACTGTGAAACGTTATAAGCCACTGCTTGGCACCAAATATATCAGTCAGCAGGATTATGACACTGCCGTGGCTACCGCCGCGCAAAACGCTGCCGCGGTTCAGGTCGCCAAAGCCAACGTTGAGACGGCCCGCATTAATCTGGCCTATACCAAAGTCACCTCCCCTATCAGCGGCCGCATCGGCAAATCATCGGTCACCGAAGGAGCGCTGGTGCAGAGCGCACAAACCACCGCGCTGGCAACCGTGCAACAACTTGATCCGATGTACGTTGACGTCACCCAGTCGAGCGAAGATTTCATGCGTTTACGTTCCGAACTGGAGTCAGGTCAGCTGAAGCAGAACGATGGTAAAGCCAACGTGACGCTGCTGATGCAGAACGGCAGCAGCTACGCCCAGCCGGGTACGCTGGAGTTCTCTGACGTGACCGTTGATGAAACCACCGGTTCTATCACCCTGCGTGCCATCTTCCCGAATCCGAACCATGTGCTGTTGCCTGGCATGTTTGTTCGCGCCCGTCTGGATGAAGGTACCAACCCAAGCGCGCTGCTGATACCGCAACAGGCGGTCACCCGTACGCCAACCGGTCAGGCGACTGTGATGGTGGTGGGTGCGGATAATAAAGTGGAATCACGTACCGTGACCGCCACGCAAGCAATTGGCGATAAGTGGTTAGTGACCGACGGTGTGAAAGCAGGTGAACGTGTGATCAGTACCGGTCTGCAACGCGCCAAGCCGGGTGCACAGGTTACTCCACAAGAAGTCTCAGACGATGCTAAAGCTGCGCCCGATGCAAAGTCGCAGTCTGATAAGTCATCGTCATAACAGGAGCCGTTGATTCATGGCTAAGTTCTTTATCGATCGCCCCATCTTTGCGTGGGTGCTCGCCATCATCATCATGATGGTAGGTGCGCTATCGATTCTCAAACTGCCGATCGAGCAATATCCCAATGTTGCGCCGCCGGCGATTGAGATTCAGGCCACCTACCCAGGTGCGGATGCGAAAACACTGCAGGATTCGGTGACCCAGGTCATCGAACAGAATATGAACGGCATCGACGGACTGATGTATATGTCCTCGAGCAGCGACTCATCCGGTACTCTGACCCTGACTATCTCGTTTGAGTCAGGCACCGATCCGGATATTGCGCAGGTTCAGGTGCAGAATAAACTGCAACTGGCGACGCCGTTACTGCCGCAGGAAGTGCAACAGCAGGGGATTCAGGTTAAAAAATCTTCCAGCAGCTTCCTGATGGTGGCCGGTTTCATCAGTGATGATGACAATATGACGCAGAATGATATTTCTGACTATATTGCCTCTACCGTCAAGGATCCGCTCAGCCGTACCAAAGGTGTGGGTGACACCCAGGTATTTGGTGCACAGTACGCGATGCGTATCTGGATGGACCCGCACAAGCTGAACAACTACAACCTGACCCCGGTTGATGTGATCAGTGCGCTGAATACCCAGAATACCCAGGTTGCAGCCGGTCAGCTTGGTGGTACGCCACCGGTGCCAGGCCAGCAGCTGAACGCCTCTATCATTGCGCAAACCCGTCTGACCTCTGCCGATGAGTTCGGCAAAATTCTGCTCAAGGTGAATGAGGATGGCTCGCAGGTACGTCTGCGTGACGTGGCGAAGATTGAACTCGGCGCCGAAAACTACGATATCATAGCCCGTTATAACGGCAAACCGGCTTCCGGTATCGGTATCAAACTGGCGACCGGCGCCAATGCGCTCGATACCGCCAACGCGGTGAAAGCGGAACTGACCCGGATGCAATCTACGTTCCCGGCCGGTATGAAGGTTGTTTATCCCTACGACACCACCCCATTTGTGAAGATCTCCATCTTCGAAGTGGTGAAAACGCTGTTAGAAGCGATTGTGCTGGTGTTCCTGGTGATGTACCTGTTCCTGCAGAACTTCCGCGCCACGCTGATCCCGACGATCGCCGTGCCGGTGGTGTTGTTAGGCACATTTGCCGTTATCAGCGCCTTTGGCTATTCAATAAACACCCTGACGATGTTCGCGATGGTGCTGGCCATCGGCTTGCTGGTGGATGACGCCATCGTGGTGGTTGAGAACGTTGAGCGCGTCATGGCGGAAGAGGGACTGCCGCCGAAAGAAGCGACCAAACGGTCAATGGAACAGATTCAGGGCGCACTGGTGGGTATTGCCCTGGTGCTGGCAGCCGTATTTATCCCGATGGCCTTCTTTGGTGGCTCAACCGGGGTTATCTACCGCCAGTTCTCTATTACTATCGTTTCAGCGATGGCGCTGTCGGTGCTGGTTGCGTTCATTCTGACGCCAGCTCTATGTGCCACCATGCTGAAGCCGGTTAAAAAAGGCGAACACGGTAAGACCACCGGTTTCTTCGGCTGGTTTAACCGTATGTTCGATAAGAGCACTAACCACTATGTGGATAGCGTAGGCCATATTGTTCGCAGCACCGGCCGCTATATGCTGATCTATCTGGTGATTGTGGTTGGCATGGCGTTTCTGTTCCTGCGCTTACCGACCTCATTCCTGCCGGAAGAGGACCAGGGCTTGCTGCTGGCACAGGCGCAATTGCCTGCTGGCGCGACCCAGGAACGTACCCAGAAAGTGCTGGACCAGGTGACCGATTACTTCCTGACTAAAGAGAAGGACTCGGTCAAGTCGGTGTTTACCGTTAACGGCTTTGGCTTTGCCGGCCGTGGACAGAATACCGGTATTGCCTTCGTCAGCCTGAAGCCGTGGGATGAGCGTGGCAGCAGCGATCTGAAAGTGCCGGCAATTGCAGGCCGCGCCATGCAGGCGCTGGGTGCGATCAAAGATGCGATGGTGATCCCATTCAACCTGCCCGCGATTATCGAACTGGGTAATGCTACCGGCTTCGACTTCGAGCTGATTGACCAGAATAACCTCGGTCACGAAAAGCTCACCGAAGCGCGTAATCAGCTGTTCGGTATGATCGCTCAGCATCCGGATACGCTGGTGGGCGTACGTCCTAACGGCATGGAAGATACACCGCAGTACAAGCTGATTATCGATCAGGAGAAAGCACAGGCACTGGGCGTTTCCCTGAGCGATATCAACACCACGCTGGCGGCTTCGTGGGGCGGCTCTTACGTCAATGACTTCATCGACCGCGGTCGCGTGAAGAAAGTGTACGTTATGGGACGCGCGGATTCCCGTATGCTGCCGGACGACATTGGTAAGTGGTATGTGCGCAACAGCAGCGGAACCATGGTGCCCTTCTCTGCCTTCTCGTCAGCAAAATGGCAATATGGTTCACCGCGTCTTGAGCGTTACAACGGTCTGCCTGCTATGGAGATCCTCGGACAGCTGCGCCAGGTAAGAGTTCCGGTACGGCAATGGACCTGATGGAAGAGCTGGCCTCAAAGCTGCCTGCAGGTATCGGTTATGACTGGACCGGGATGTCCTATCAGGAACGTCTGTCAGGCAACCAGGCACCGGCGTTGTATGCCATCTCGCTGATGTGGTCTTCCTCTGTCTCGCCGCGTTGTACGAGAGCTGGTCGATTCCATTCTCCGTCATGCTGGTGGTGCCACTCGGGGTAATCGGTGCACTGATCTTCACTACGCTGCGTGGATTAAGTAACGACGTCTACTTTGTGGTGGGGTTACTGACAACCATTGGCCTCTCGACGAAGAACGCCATCCTGATCGTCGAATTTGCTAAAGATCTGATGGATAAAGAGGGCAAAGGGCTGGTTGAATCGACGCTGGAAGCCTGTCGTATGCGTCTGCGTCCTATCCTGATGACCTCACTGGCGTTCATTCTCGGCGTACTGCCACTGGCGATCAGTACCGGTGCCGGTTCAGGTTCGCAGAACGCCGTGGGTACCGGCGTGGTCGGGGGTATGGTGACTGCGACCTTACTGGTTATCTTCTTCGTTCCGGTGTTCTTCGTGGTGGTACGTCGCCGCTTCAATAAGAACAAATCGGAAATCGAAAAAGGTCATCCGGTTGAACACAACCAGACTCACTAACGATTTCTGAGTTGTGAAAAGGTAAAAGGCCGCGCAAGCGGCCTTTTTTATTTCTGTTTGCCGGGCGGCGTCTGCTGGCTGCCTGGTTTTCCCGTTTGCTGCGCTGACGTTCTCTGCCCTGCTCTTTGCCTTGCTCTTCGCCCTGCTTTTTATCCTTACCGGAATGTGTCTCTTCTGTGCCCGGCTCTCCTTTTTCTGTACTGACGTTATCTGCGCTGTTCTTCTATTCTTGCTGCTCCTAATCCTCCCAACGGTTGCAATCCCGATCAACCCGGCGCATAATATTGTTATAATATAACATTACATAGGTGAGTATTATGAAAGCGAATATCCATCCCGACTATCGCCATGTGGTTTTCCATGACACATCGGCGGACGTGTGGTTCAAAATCGGTTCGACCATCCGCACTGACCGCACCGTGGAATTTGAAGGCGAAACCCTGCCTTACGTCACGCTTGATGTGTCGTCGGCCTCGCATGTGTTCTATACCGGTAAGCAGAAAGATTTCGCCAAAGAGGGCAGCACCGCACGCTTTAACCAGCGTTTTGGTCGCTTCCTGGGCCATAAGTAAGAGAGAGGATCATGCAGGTATTAAGCTCGCTGCGCTCAGCAAAAAGTCGCCACCGCGATTGCAAAGTGGTACGCCGCAAAGGCCGCATTTACGTCATTTGCAAAACCAATCCGCGCTTCAAGGCGGTGCAGGGAAGAAAGAAAAAACGCTAGTTTGTGTCGTGATGAGTAGCCGGGTATGCCCGTAATGCTCGTCAGTTAAGCGACAGGTTATAACGCAGTCTGGTGCCATTCAGGGGCTGGCGGTCCTCGCGCCGCTGCGCGGTTCCTTCACTTCATTCCTCTGCCTGACGGACCGCCGGGGATGGCACATCCTGTGCCGCCCCGCCTTTCGCCCGCGTCCTGCGGGCTCTCCTGGCAAACTCATTCTGTTCAGCGCTGCGGATTGCCTGCCCCAGAGCGGCCCCGGCCTGCTCTGGGGCTTCAGTGCGTGTTGTTAAAAAGGGCGCGATGGTGGAGGCCTGAGCGCCTCTGCTGCTGAAAGGGCTATCCGCAGCGCTGAGGCGTGACA
>NZ_MLFN01000081.1 GCF_002095315.1 Pantoea conspicua | reverse complement strand
CAACGGCTGGCGGAGCAGCTGGGCGAAGAGCCGGGCGCCACGGTCGGATTCCGGATGCGCGGCGAAAGCTGCGTCGGGCCACAGACCCGGCTGGAGGTGGTGACTGAAGGGATGCTGACCCGGATGTTACAGCACGATCCGATGCTGGAGGGCGTGTCGCTGGTGATCCTCGACGAGTTCCACGAGCGCAGCCTGCAGGCCGATCTGGCGCTGGCGCTGCTGCTGGATGTCCAGCAGGGGCTGCGCGATGACCTGAAGATTATGCTGATGTCTGCCACGCTGGACAACGCCCGGCTGGCGGCGTTGCTGCCGGATGCGCCGCTGATCGTATCCGAAGGGCGCAGCTACCCGGTTGAACGGCGCTACGCCTCACTGAACGCTAACGTACGTTTCGAAGAGGCGGTGGCGCGTGAAGTGGCGCAGCTGCTGCGTGATGAGCAGGGATCGTTGCTGCTGTTTTTGCCTGGGGTAGCGGAAATCGAACGGGTAAAGCGCGAGCTGGAATCACGCATCAGCGACGACGTTGATCTGACGCCGCTGTATGGCGCACTGCCGCTGGCGGCGCAACGTCGGGCGATTCTGCCCGCCGCACAGGGACGACGCAAAGTGGTGCTCGCCACCAACATTGCTGAGACCAGCCTGACGATAGAAGGGATCCGGCTGGTGGTCGACAGCGCACTGGAACGCAGTGCGCTGTTTGATGCCCGCAGCGGCGTGACGCGTCTGCAGACCCAGCGCATCAGTCAGGCATCCATGACCCAGCGCGCCGGACGTGCCGGGCGCTTAATGCCGGGCATCTGTCTGCATCTGCTGCCGCAGGAACAGGCGTCACGCGCGGCGGCACAGAGCGAAGCAGAAATCCTGCACAGCGACCTCTCCTCGCTGTGGCTCGATCTGCTGCAGTGGGGCTGTACCCAGCCGCAACAGCTGCAGTGGCTCGACCTGCCGCCAGCCAGACATCTGGCGGCGGCACAGCAACAGTTAACCCGTCTCGGCGCGCTGGACAGCCATGGGCTGCTCAACACGCTGGGACGGCGGATGGCCGCGCTGGGCTGCGATCCGCGGCTGGCGGCGATGCTGTGCGCTGCCGGTCAGAATGCCGATGCGGTTGCCAGCGCGGCGCTGCTGGTGGCGATTCTGGAAGATCCGCCGCGCAGCGGCAGTGCCGATCTGCGTGATGCGCTGCACCGGCCGCAACCGCAGTGGCTGCGCCGGGCGCAACAGTGGCAGCGACGAATCAAGGTCAGCGGCGGCCGGGTGGATGACGATCGTTTCGCCGCCTTACTGGCGGCAGGATTTGGCGATCGACTGGCGCGACGGCGCGACGACAGCGGCCGTTATCAGCTGGCCAATGGACTGGGTGCCCGGCTGGATCAGCAGGATGGCCTGACCCGCAATGCGTGGCTGATCGCCCCGGCGCTGTTGCAGGTCAGTGCCACGCCGGACGCACGGATGCTACTGGCGCTGCCGGTCGATATTGAGGCGCTGTGTCAGCAGCGGCCGGCGCTGATTGAACGTCGGACCGAAGTGGAATGGGATGAAGAGAAGGGCACGCTGCGCGCATTCCGGCGCGAGCAGATTGGCGCGCTGGTGCTGAAAACCCAGCCGCTGGCCCGTCCGGAACCGGCAGTGCTGCACGCCGCGATGCTGCGCTGGATCGCCGAAAAGGGTCTGTCGGTATTGGGCTGGACACCTCAGGCGGAGCAGCTGCGGCTGCGTATCCAGTGTGCCGCACAGTGGTTGCCGGAAGAGTCGTGGCCGGCGGTCGATGATGCTGCGCTGCTCGACAGCCTTTCACAGTGGCTATTGCCGCAAATGTCCGCCGTGCGCGATCTGAAAACGCTGCAATCGGTGGACCTCGTCAACGCCCTATTACATTTACTCACATGGTCACAACGTCAGCGGCTGGATAGTGCGCTGTCAACTCATTACACTGTGCCGACCGGAAGCCGGCTGCCGATCCGCTATGATGCAGACAAGCCCCCGGCGCTGGCGGTGCGGATTCAGGAGATGTTTGGCGAAGCCACCAATCCTGCCGTCGCGGAAGGCCGGGTGCCGCTGGTGCTGGAGCTGTTATCACCGGCGCAGCGCCCGTTACAGATTACCCGCGACCTGGCGGCGTTCTGGCGCGGCGCGTATCCGGAGGTCCGCAAAGAGATGAAAGGACGCTATCCTAAACATCCCTGGCCAGACGATCCGGCCACCGCCTTGCCAACAAGGCGCACTAAAAAAATGTCCCCGCAAGGTTGAGACCGCTGGATCGAATTCAGAGGGTTCTGCCATGCGGAACGCGAGAAAGCAGTTAGAGTAGCGGCGCAGCCGTAAGCTATGCCTGGAGAATAAAAGCAATGTCTGGGAACGATCGCGAACCTATCGGGCGCAAAGGTAAACCGTTGCCGCCGCGCAGCAGCGCGCGCCGGGGACGCCGCAGGGATATCGAACAGGATATCGATCAGGACGATTTTAATGATGACGAGGAGGAAGCGCCGGTGCCACGTAAAGGTAAAGGTGGAAAACCGCCGCGCGGCAAACGCCGTTGGCTGGGATGGTTAATCAAGCTGTTCCTGGTGTTTGTTGTGGTGATGGCCGCGTGGGGCGTCTACCTCGACTCGGAAATTCGCAGCCGGATTGACGGGAAAGTGTGGCAACTGCCCGCGACCGTCTATGGCCGTATGGTCAGCCTCGAACCGGGGATGGCCTACAACAAAAGTGAAATGGTGGCGCTGCTGGAGGGTACCCAGTACCGCGAGGTGTCACGTATCACCCGCCCTGGCGAGTTTTCGGTCAAAGGCAACACCATTGATTTGCTGCGTCGTCCGTTTGATTTCCCCGACAGTAAAGAGGGGCAGATCCACGCACGCATGAGTTTCAGCAAGAATGAGCTGAGCGAGATTAAAAACCTCGATACCGGCCGTGATTTTGGCTTTTTCCGCCTCGATCCGCGCCTGATCACCATGCTGCAATCGCCGAATGGTGAACAGCGTCTGTTCGTACCGCGCGCCGGTTTCCCGGACCTGCTGGTCGATACGCTGATTGCCACCGAGGATCGCCACTTCTATGAGCATGATGGCATCAGCCCTTACTCGATTGGTCGTGCCTTCCTGGCCAACATTACCGCTGGCCGGGCAGTGCAGGGCGGCAGTACGCTGACCCAGCAGCTGGTTAAAAACCTGTTCCTCACCAACGAGCGTTCGCTGTGGCGTAAAGCGCGTGAAGCCTATATGGCGGTGATCATGGATGCGCGCTACAGCAAAGACCGCATTCTGGAACTCTATCTCAACGAGGTTTATCTCGGTCAGGCTGGCAGCGATCAGATTCGTGGCTTCCCGCTGGCCAGCCTTTACTACTTTGGCCGTCCGGTTGATGAGCTGAGCCTTGATCAACAGGCGATGCTGGTCGGCATGGTAAAAGGCGCGTCGCTGTATAACCCGTGGCGTAACCCGAAACTGGCGCTGGAACGTCGCAATCTGGTGCTGCGCCTGTTGCAGCAGCAGAAAGTGATCGACCAGGAGCTATATGACATGTTGTCGGCGCGTCCGCTGGGTGTGCAGCCGAAAGGCGGCGTGATTACGCCTCAGCCAGCGTTTATGCAGATGGTGCGTAATGAGCTGCAGGCGAAGCTTGGCGACAAGGTGAAAGATCTCTCCGGCGTGAAGATCTTCACCACCCTCGATCCGGTCTCGCAGGATGCGGCGGAAAAAGCGGTGATCGACGGCATTCCGACGCTGAAAAAACAGCGTGGCCTCAAGGATCTCGAAACCGCGATGGTGGTGGTTGACCGCTTCAGCGGTGAAGTGCGCGCCATGGTCGGCGGTGCCGATCCGCAGTATGCCGGTTACAACCGTGCGCTGCAGGCGCGCCGCTCGATCGGCTCACTGGCCAAACCGGCGACCTATCTCACCGCGCTGAGTCAGCCAAACACCTATCGTCTTAACAGCTGGATCGCCGATGAGCCGATCGCGCTGAAACAGCCGAACGGCAGCGTCTGGAAACCGATGAACGACGACCGCCGCTTCAGCGGTAAAGTGATGCTGGTGGATGCGCTGACCAACTCGATGAACGTTCCCACCGTCAATCTGGGTATGACCCTGGGTCTGGATGCGGTGGTCGATACCTGGAACAAACTGGGCGTGCCGAAAGATCAGCTGCATCCGGTGCCCGCGATGCTGCTGGGTGCGTTGAACCTGACGCCGGTTGAAGTGGCGCAGGCGTTCCAGTCGATCGCCAGCGGCGGCAATCGCGCTTCGCTGTCAGCGGTGCGCTCGGTGATTGCGGAAGATGGCAGCGTGCTCTATCAGAGCTATCCGCAGGCGCAGCGCGTTGAGCCGGCTCAGGCAGCCTATCTGACGCTCTACACCATGCAGCAGGTGGCGGATCACGGCACGGCGCGTGCACTGGGTGCGCGTTTCCCGAATGCCCACCTGGCGGGCAAGACCGGGACCACCAACGATCTGGTCGACAGCTGGTTTGCCGGTATCGATGGTAAAGAAGTGGCGATCACCTGGGTGGGTCGTGACAACAACCAGCCGACCAAACTCTATGGTGCCAGCGGGGCGATGCAACTCTATCGCCGCTACCTCGATAACCAGGCACCGATGCCGTTGCAGCTGACGCCACCTGAAGATGTGTCACTGATGAACATCGACTCGGCCGGTAACTTTGTCTGTGGCAGTGGCAGCAGCACCTGGCGTGCATTGCCGGTCTGGGCGCTGGACCCGAATGCGCTGTGTCAGCAGCAACAGCAACAGGTCCAGCAGCAGCAGCAGCAGCTGTTTGATCAGCAACAGCAACAACAGCAGCAGCAACAACCGTCCCAGCAACCGCAGGAGCAGAAAGAGAGCGACGGCGTAGCGGGATGGATAAAAGATATGTTTGGTAAATAATTTCACCAGACTGGTTAAAAAGGGCGCTTCGGCGCCCTTTTTTTGCGCCTGATCAATACCGGTTAATCGCGCTACAAACGGCGTCACGCCTGGGATTTATCCTTGCAGTTCCGACGGCGTTTCGCATATTATTCGACCGTTATAATAATCATTATCGTTTCGATTCGCCTGCCGATCCCTCATAGTTAAGAGACACCTTTATGAATGCGCGAACGACTTCTCCTTGTTCTGTTAAAAAACAATTTTACCGCCAGCCTTTGGGAATCATGATTGCGCTGGCATTGACCAGCCTGAGCAGTAGCCTGCTGGCGGAGGATACCCTGGTCGTGTCAGCAGACGGCGGGGCCGGCGCGCCAGCCGAAAGCGCGTGGGGACCTGCGGCGACTATCGCCGCGAAACAGAGCGCTACCGGGACCAAAACCGATACGCCGATAGAAAAAAATCCGCAGTCTGTTTCCGTGGTGACACGCGAAGAGATGGAGATGCGTAACGTCACCAGCGTCAAAGGGGCCTTTAACTACACCCCTGGCGTGCTGACCGGTAACCGCGGCAGTTCAGACGTGATTGATGCCCTGTCGATTCGTGGCTTTAGCGAAACCAATACCAACCAGTACCTGGATGGCCTGAAACTGCAGGGGACAACTACTCTGAATTCGCCATCGATCCTTACTTCCTGGAGCGCGCTGAACTGCTGCGTGGTCCGGTGTCGGTGCTGTATGGCAAGAGCAATCCCGGCGGTGTGGTCTCGCTGGTGAGTAAGCGTCCGACTCAGGAAACCCTGCGTGAAGTGCAGTTCCAGATGGGCAACGATAACCTGTTCTCAACCGGCTTCGACTTTGGTGGCGCGCTGGATGATGACGGCGTCTACAGCTATCGTCTGACCGGTCAGGCGCGCAGTCAGGATGCGCAGCAGGCGATGAACAAAGAGAAGCGTTACACCCTCGCGCCGGCATTCAGCTGGCGTCCGGATGACCGCACCCGCATTGATCTGCTGACCTATTTCCAGAACGAGCCTGAAACCGGTTATTACGGCTGGCTGCCGCGTCAGGGCACAGTGGTGCCGATTACCCGTCCTGACGGCAGCGAGTACAAACTGCCAACCAATTTTGATGAAGGCGAACAGAGCAACAAAATTTCGCGCAACACCAAAATGGTGGGCTATAACGCCGAGCACAGCTTTAACGATACCTGGACGGTGCGCCAGAACCTGCGCTATGCCGATCTGCGTACCGATTACCGCAGCATTTACGGCAGCAGTTTCAATCCGGAAACCCAGGAGATTAATCGCGGTTCCGCCATTTCTGAAGAGAAGCTCAATCAGTTTGCGGTTGATACCCAGGCGCAGGCGAAATTTGCCACCGGCCAGCTGGATCACACCCTGCTGCTGGGCGTCGATTATCAACGGACCCGTAACGATATTGATGCCGCCTTCGGCAGTGTGACACCCCTTAATGCGATCAATCCACAATATGGCAATGACACTGAAATCGGTACGCCATTCCCTTATCACTATCTCAATAAACAAGAACAAACCGGTCTTTACGCACAGGATCAGATGGAGTGGAATCGTTGGGTACTGACGTTAGGTAGCCGTTACGATTACGCCACGACCTCCGCGCTTAACCGCAGCAGCAGTACCGAAGTGAAAAATCACGATCAGGCCTTCACCTGGCGCGGTGGCCTGAACTATGTGTTTGATAATGGTGTGGCTCCCTATTTTAGCTACAGCGAATCATTCATTCCCAACACCGGCACCACGTCCGGCGGTCAACCGTTTGATCCCTCACGCGCAAAGCAATATGAAGCTGGCGTGAAATATGTTCCCAAAGATCGCCCGGTGGTGCTTACCGCCGCGGTTTACCAACTGACCAAAACCAAAAACCTGACGGCTGAACCCGGTAATGTTAATTTCAGCGTGCAGGGTGGTGAAATCCGGTCGCGCGGTGTGGAACTGGAAGCCAAAGCGGCGCTCAACGCTAACGTCAATCTGACGGCATCCTACACCTACACCGATGCGGAATATACCGAAGACACGTTGCTGAAAGGCAAAACACCGGTACAGGTACCGAAGCATATGGCCTCCTTGTGGAGTGATTACACCTTCCACGAAACCGCGTTGTCAGGGGTAACGATCGGCGCGGGCGTGCGCTACGTGGGCGAAAGCCAGGGGCTGTATGCTGATACCTCAGATAATACCGCTGCTGGACTTTCGAACCAGAACTTTAAGGTGGCCGGTTACACCACGGTCGATGCCGCGCTGAAATACGATCTCGCTCGTTTCGGTTTGCCGGGCTCGACAGTGGGCGTCAACATCAACAACCTGTTTGACCGTGAATATGTCGCCAGCTGCTACCGTGACTACGCCTGTTACTGGGGCGCGGAACGCCAGATTGTGGGTACTGCCACTTTCAGATTTTGATTTATCCGGGCGCTGCGGCGCCCGTTCACAGGGATAACCATGCCGTATCCGCACGCAGAAGACGCGACCTTCACACTGGATAACGCCAGCTTTCAGGTACCGGGTCGTACCCTCCTTCAGCCGCTGTCGCTGACCTTTCCGCCCGGCAAAGTCACCGCGCTGATTGGTCACAACGGCTCAGGTAAATCGACGCTGCTGAAAATGCTGGGTCGTCATCAGAGCGCCAGCACCGGTCAGGTGCTGCTCAACCAGCAGCCGGTTGAACACTGGAACAGCAAGGCTTTTGCCCGCGAGGTGGCCTATCTGCCGCAGCAGTTACCGGCCGCGGAAGGGATGACGGTGCGCGAGCTGGTGGCGATTGGGCGTTATCCGTGGCACGGCGCGCTGGGGCGTTTTGGTCAGGAGGATCGCGATCGGGTCGAGGATGCGATTGCGCGGGTCGGGCTGAATGCCTTTGCCGGTCGGTTAGTTGACAGCCTGTCGGGCGGTGAACGCCAGCGCGCCTGGCTGGCGATGATGGTGGCGCAGAACAGTCGCTGCCTGTTGCTGGATGAGCCGACCTCGGCGTTGGATATCGCCCATCAGGTTGAGGTGCTGGCGCTGATTCAGACCCTGAGCCGTGAGCGCGGGCTGACCGTGATCGCGGTGCTGCACGATATCAACATGGCGGCGCGCTACTGTGATCATCTGGTGGCGCTACGGCAGGGCGCGTTGATCGCGCAAGGCGGGCCGGAGGTGATCATGCAGGCTGAGGTCCTCGGCGAGATTTACGGCATCCCGATGGGCATTTTACCGCATCCGCAGGGCGGCGCCCCGGTCAGTTTTGTCTACTAAGGATGGCCTCATGCCCGATCTGTTACGCCGCAGGTTGATGCTGGCGCTGGCGGCCGCACCGTTGCTCCGCAGCCTGCCGCTGAGCGCCGCCACGCCAGACCTGTCGCGCATTATTGCTCTGGAATGGTTACCTACCGAACTGCTGCTGGCGCTTGGCGTCACGCCCTATGGGGTGGCGGATCTGCACAATTACAACATCTGGGTCGGCGAGCCATCCCTGCCCGACACGGTGGTGGATGTGGGCCTTCGCACCGAACCGAATCTGGAACTGATGGCACAGATGCAGCCGTCTCTGATCCTCTGTTCCAACGGCTACGGCCCGTCGAAAGAGAAGCTGATGCGCATTGCGCCCATTATGGGTTTCGACCTGAACAGCGGTGACGGTAAACCTTTTAGCACTGCACGCGCCTCGCTACGTCAGCTGGCATCGTGCCTCGGATTAAGCGCTGTAGCTGAGCAGCACCTGCGCAGGGTCGACAGCGAACTGGCTGCGGCGCGCCAGCGTCTGGCACCTCATGCCGGACGGACATTGCTGCTGATGTCGCTGCTCGACAGTCGCCACGCCATTACCTTCGGCAAAAACAGCCTGTTTCTTGAAGTCATGACTCTGCTGGGCCTGAAGAATGGCTGGCAGGGCGAAACTAACTTCTGGGGCAGCGCGGTGGTGGGTATCGAACAGCTGGCACCGCTGGGCGAAATGGACGTCATCTGCTTTGATCACGATAACGAGGCGGATATGCAGCAGCTGATGCGCAGCCCGCTCTGGCAGTCAATGCCGTTTGTACGGGCCGGACGCTTTCAGCGCGTACCGGCGGTCTGGTATTACGGCGCGACGCTGTCAGCGCTGCACTTTGTGCGCGTGCTGGAACGCGCGCTGGAGACGCACTGATGCGCCATGCTCTGTTCCCCACGGCGCTGCTCAGCCTGCTGTTTCTGCTGGCGGCTGGCCTGACGCTGGTTAACCTGCAGCAGGCATTACCGCCGGCGCAGTGGTGGCAGGCGCTGTGGTCGCCTGCCACCGATAACGTGGCGCAGATGGTGTTTCACTACAGCCTGCTGCCGCGTCTGGTGCTGGCGCTGCTGGTCGGGGCCGGGCTGGGCTTAGCCGGTTTGCTGTTCCAGCAGGTGCTGCGCAATCCGCTGGCCGAACCGACCACGCTGGGCGTCTCCTCTGGCGCACAGCTCGGCATCACCGTGGCGACTTTATGGCAGTTGCCCGGCGGCGCAATCACTCAGCAGTTTGCTGCCCTGATCGGGGCCGTGGGAGTGGGGGTACTGGTGTTTGGCGTGGCGTGGCGCAAGCGTCTGTCGCCGGTCACCCTGATTCTGGCCGGCCTGGTGCTGAGTCTCTATAGCGGCGCAGTGAACCAGATTTTTGCCATCTTCAATCACGATCAGTTGCAGAACATGTTCCTGTGGAGCACCGGCGCGCTGAATCAGATGAGCTGGGAAAACGTGCTGCAGCTCTGGCCGCGTCTGCTGCTGGCATTGCTGCTGGCGCTGGCGCTGCTGCGTCCGCTGATGCTGATGGGGCTGGATGATGGCGTGGCGAAGAATCTTGGACTGGCGCTGTCGCTGGCGCGTATCGCTGCGCTGGCGCTGGCGATCCTGCTCAGTGCGCAACTGGTCAATGCTGCCGGGATTATCGGTTTTATCGGGCTGTTTGCGCCGTTGCTGGCGAAGTTACTGGGCGGACGCCGGTTAATCAGCCGGATGCTGCTGGCACCGCTGATTGGCGCGCTGTTGCTGTGGCTGGCGGATGGCTGCGTGCAGTGGTTAAGCGTTCACTGGCGCGATGTCCCGACCGGTACCGCCACTGCGCTGCTGGGCGTGCCGATTCTGCTGTGGCTGCTGCCACGACTGCGGACCGGCTCGGTGTCACCGGCACTGAACCAGGGCGATAAGATCCCGGCTGAACGTCAGCATCTGCTGCGCTGGGCGCTGGCTGGCCTGCTGGTGCTGGCACTGCTGGCATGGGGCGGCCTGGCGTTTGGCCGCAATGCGCAGGGCTGGATCTGGTCTGCGGGCGAGATGCTCCATCAG
>NZ_MLFN01000080.1 GCF_002095315.1 Pantoea conspicua | reverse complement strand
AATGGCAGCCTGCACCGCGGCTTTACGCGGATCATCGGTTTCAGCGGCAGCAGCAGTCTGCGGCTCAGCATCCGCCACGCTTTCACCCTGCGCCGCTTTCTTCGCTTTGGCGCGGGCGATAGCGGCTTCGACGGCGGCTTTACGCGGATCAACTTCCGCTTCTTCACTGACTTCAGCCTCGGCTGGCGTCATTTTCTTCGCTTTGGCGCGGGCGATGGCCGCCTCAACCGCCGCTTTACGCGGATCGGTCGTCTGACGAGTCAGCGGCTGGGTTTCGGCCTGAGCCTCGGCCTGACGTAAACGTGCCTGCGCATGACGGGCTTCACGCTGCGCTTCAGCAGTGGCTTCATCCGGCTCGGCGCGACGGGCCGCTGCCCGCGCTTTCGCTGCCGCCAGCTCGCTGTTGTCATTGCGGGCTACGCGCTGTTTCGCTTCTTCATGTCGCGCTTCACGTGCCTGCTTCTCACGTTCCAGTCGCGCCTGGCGCGCTTCAAACCGCGCTTTGGCTTCGAGGGTCCGTTTCGCTTCCAGATCGATAGCGCGCAGCTCCGCTTTTTCCTGCCGGTAATATTGCACCAGCGGAATATTGCTCGGGCAGACATAGGCGCAGGCACCGCATTCAATGCAGTCATCAATATGATGGGCGCGTGCCTTGTCGTGATCGCCGCCCTGGCTATACCAGTAAAGCTGCTGTGGCAGCAGCTTCGCCGGGCAGGCATCCGCGCAGGCGGAACAGCGAATACAGGACTGCTCTTCGTCGTTATTGCCCATTTCGCTGCCGGAAGGCGCCAGAATGCAGTTAGTGATCTTCACCACCGGCACATCCAGCGACGGCAGGGTGAAGCCCATCAGGGGACCGCCCATGATCACCATCTGGCGCGGGCCAGGACGGAACCCAACCTGATGCAACAGATGGCTGATCGGTGTGCCGAGACGGCTCCAGACGTTGCGCGGCTGGGCGATTGCCTCGCCGGTCAGCGTCACGACGCGTTCGGTAATCGGCTCGCCGTTGATAATGGCACGCTTAACCGCCCAGGCGGTACCGACGTTCTGCATCAGCACGCCGATATCGGTAGAGCGTCCACCGTGTGGTACCTCCATCCCGGTGAGGATGCGGGTCAGCTGTTTGGCACCACCGGACGGGTATTTAGTCGGGATCACCCGGATTTGCAGATCGCGCTCACCGGCAAGCGCCTGTTTCAGCGCGGCAATCGCTTCAGGTTTATTATCTTCAATGCCAATCAGCACCCGCTCTGCCTGTAACACCCAGGCGAGGATCCGGCTACCTTCCAGCACTTCAGCGGCGTAATCCTGCATCAGTCGATCGTCTGCGGTGATATAAGGCTCGCACTCTGCCGCATTGATGATCAGCGTTTTGACACCGCGCAGGCCGCCTTTCAGCTTGGTGGCGGTGGGAAAGCCTGCACCGCCCAGACCGGCAATCCCGGCATCATGTATGCGCTGCACGATGTCAGCGCGCGGATGCTGACGGTAATCGGGGAGCGGATCCAGGGGCATCCAGCGGTCTTCGCCATCGGGCGACAGAAAAATGCACAATTCTGACAGGCCCGATGGATGGGCAGTCATGTGCTGACCGATTTCCTCGATGGTGCCGGAGGTGGGGGCGTGCACCGGTAACATCCGGCCGGTGCCAAACGTCAATGGCTGACCGCGCAGCACTTTATCGCCTGGCGCGACGCAGATTTCACCTTCATGACCGATATGCTGTTTCAGCGGGATGATAAAACGGTGCGGCAACGGCAGTTCGCTCAGCGGCGTGCCGTTGGACTGAGTTTTCATCTCCGGCGGATGAATACCGCCCTCGAAATCCCAGATCTTATCTTTTTTGAAAAAATTCAACAAATTAAACATGGTTTTCTACCGGAATCACCCGCACCGGGATGCTGTTCAGATCCCATTTCCAGTTGGCAGGCGTCGTCTCAACCGGCCGCATTTCGATGCAGTCAGTCGGGCAGGGTGCCACGCAGAGATCGCAGCCGGTGCAGACATCGCTCAGCACGGTATGCATCGCACGGGTCGCCCCGACAATCGCATCTACCGGGCAGGCCTGAATACACTTGGTACAGCCGATGCAGTTCGCTTCATCGATAAAAGCCACGGTGCGGACCGGTGCTTTGGCGGTTTCATCACCATCAATCGGCTGCGGCTCAACGTTGAGCAGCTCCGCCAGCTTGAGCATGGTCTGCTCACCGCCAGGCGCGCACTTATTGATCGCTTCGCCGTTATTGCCCACCGCATCGGCATAGGGACGGCAACCCGGATAGCCGCACTGTCCACACTGGCTCTGCGGCAGAATGGCATCAATTTGTTCAACGATGGGGTCTTCTTCAACCTCAAAGCGACGTGAGGCGTAGCCCAGCAGCGCGCCGAACACCAGACTCAGCGCACTTAATACAGCGATGGCAATCCAGATCCCGGTCATCAGAATTTCACCAGGCCGGTAAAGCCCATAAACGCCAGGGCCATCAAGCCAGCGGTAATCAGAGCAATAGAGTTACCTTTGAACGGCGCCGGGACGTTGGCCAGCACCAGACGTTCGCGCATGCCGGCGAACAGCACCATCACCAGCGAAAAGCCGAGCGAGGCGCTGAAGCCGTAGAGCGCCGCCTGTAAAAAGGTGTGATTCAGGTTAACGCTCAGCAGCGGCACGCCGAGTACCGCACAGTTGGTGGTGATCAGCGGCAGGAAAATGCCCAGCAGGCGATAGAGCGATGGGCTGGTTTTACGTACCACCATCTCGGTGAACTGCACCACCACGGCGATCACCAGGATATAGGCCATGGTGCGCAGATAGACCAGATCCAGCGGCAGCAGGATCAGGTGATTGACCAGCCAGGCGCAGATCGAGGCCAGGGTGATGACGAAGGTGGTGGCCAGGCCCATGCCGATCGCCGTTTCCAGTTTTTTGGAAACGCCCATAAACGGGCACAGGCCAAGGAACTTCACGAGTACGAAGTTATTAACCAGCACAGTACCAACAAAGAGAAGCAGATAATCGGTCATTTTTTCGCCAGGGAACCAGAAAGCGGCTTATTATCATAGATAGTGTGACGTATCTCAACACCTACGCCGCAACCGGTCTGGCAGACCGCACTCAGAATTAAATTCCTGACATAACTCACGCGATTACGGCTCGATAAAGGTATTTTTAACCCGTGCTGACCGCTTGAAGTAGGGAACAAACACCGCCGCCGCCAGCAGTGACAGCAGGAGCGTCTGCAGGGCGCGGCTGTCAGAAACCGGCGTAAACGCAAAGGTTTTCAGCGCTAACAGCACGGTAATCAGCAACCACAGCAGATAGTGGCGCGGCAAACGGCGTGAGCGTTTAAAGAACAGCCAGCTAATCCACAGGCTGTAGGCCCAGACCGCGACGGTGGTGAGCAGAGAGATGGCCCAGTATGAGAAAAGGGTGCTGCCATGGGAAAAGAGTGTGGCACGCCATTCCGGGTTAAACAGCGGTGTAAGGTACATCGCCATCACCAGCGCGGTGGTTAACAGGGTCATAATCAGCCAGGCCAGTGGCAACAAAAGCCAGCCACCGATGCGCGGCGCAGCAACCTGTTCATTCATAGCGGGTATTCCTGTTTCGGGAGGTCGAAGCGCAGCAGAATAGCATGTCCAGATGGGGTGTGCCCGCCTGGACAACATGACTAATAAAAAAGGCAATCAGGCAGCAGGGAATTATACCACGTAGCGCCACACCGTCTTAGGCACACAGCCCAGATCATATAACCGTCCGCCCGACGCCAGTTCAGCACGTCGATGATCGGCAGCGCGATACATATTGATGATTTCCATGTCATCGGTGAGCGAGTAATTGAGGTGATCGAAGAGCTTTTCCAGACTGTCTGAGTTATTCACTTTGCGAAATTTAAGCAGGTAGTCGTACGCAGTCATCATTGCCATAACAGTAGAAGGAACGAAGGAGTGCTCAGTATAGGGGGCAAGCTAAAGCTGTCCAGATCCTGTCGCGAAAAAAAGGTGAAAATCAGACAAAAGACCGGGATACGGCGCTAAAAAGTCCATTTTTGCACGTTTTATTATTGAGCACCAGGCTTGCCTGTTGAGCTGAATCACTGGTCTGGAAACGTCTCCCGTCAGTCATGAGCTTTCAGCGTGCTCTGCAACGGGAAAGTCAGCCGCACCCATCAGAGAAACGTTTCGCCCGCCAGCAGGGCGGAAATCGCATTGTGCGGGTAATCACAAATCCCATTTTTTGTTCATCTGACGGGCGGATAACCCATTTAGTACGCCTGGCTGTAATCGCTTCCAGAGAGCCTGCGCATAAGCGATTCTGTTTATTACAATTATTTAACCTGTCTGGATTTTACTTTCAGTTATTTTATCCATAACCGTCAGCGGAAAAATCCGCAGCCCTGCACGTAACTCCTTTAAATTGCTCAATTTTGTGAAGTATGTCGCCATTATGCACCCTTTTTTAGTCCAGGCTAAGCGGGCTCTCTACTCTAAACAGCAAATGCCCTTCAGAGGAATAAAAACTATGTGGAAACGTTTACTTCTGACCACGCTGGTCAGCGCCGCGTTGACTGGTCCGGTGCTGGCTGCGGACATGACGGTCGGCTTCTCGCAGGTGGGTTCGGAGTCTGGCTGGCGTTCAGCGGAAACCAACGTGGCGAAAAGCGAGGCTAAGAAACGCGGTATCACCCTGAAAATCGCCGATGGTCAGCAAAAACAGGAGAACCAGATCAAAGCGGTGCGCTCGTTTATTGCCCAGGGCGTGGATGCCATCTTTATTGCGCCGGTCGTGCAGACTGGCTGGGAACCGGTGCTGGAAGAAGCCAAAGACGCCAAAATCCCGGTCTATCTGCTGGATCGTGCCATTGTCGTCAAAGACAAATCGCTCTATCAGGCGGTAGTCACGGCGGACAACGTGCTGGAAGGCAAGCTGATTGGCGACTGGCTGGTGAAAACCGTCGGCGACAAGCAGTGTAACGTGGTGGAATTGCAGGGCACGGTCGGGGCCAGCGTGGCGATCGATCGTAAGAAAGGCTTTGCCGAAGCGATCAGCGGTCATCCGAATATCAAAGTGATCCGCTCCCAGTCGGGCGACTTTACCCGCAGTAAAGGTAAAGAAGTGATGGAGAGATTCATCAAGGCGGAAAATAACGGCAAAAACATCTGCATGGTTTACGCCCACAACGATGACATGGCGATCGGTGCCATTCAGGCGATTAAAGAAGCGGGTCTGAAGCCGGGCAAAGATATTCTTACCGGCTCAATCGACGGCGTACCGGATATCTATAAAGCGATGATGGCTGGCGAAGCCAATGCCAACGTGGAGCTGACGCCAAACATGGCCGGCCCGGCATTTGACGCGCTGGAGAAATTTAAGAAAGAGGGCACGCTGCCGCCAAAAGTGATCAAAACCGAATCGAAACTGTTCCTGCCTGCTGACGCGCAGACCGAACTGGAACGTAAAAAAGGCATGGGTTACTAAGCCGCAGACCGCCCTGCGGGGCGGTTTTTCATGACGTGAGGCGGAGTTAGCAGAATGACCACACCCAATGAAACATCGCTGTTAACCATTAGCGGCGTCAGCAAAGGATTTCCCGGCGTGAAGGCGCTGAGCAATGTCTCGTTTGATATCCGCAAAGGCGAGATCATGGCGCTGCTGGGGGAAAACGGCGCGGGTAAATCGACCCTGATTAAAGTGCTGACCGGCGTCTACAGCCGCGATGCCGGCACCATTACCCTTAACGGAAAACCGATTACTCCACACAATACGGCCCAGGCGCAGGAGATGGGCATCGGCACCGTTTATCAGGAAGTCAACATGCTGCCGAATATGTCGGTGGCGGATAACCTCTATATTGGCCGTGAGCCACGACGCTTCGGTATGCTCGATCGTCGGCGCATGGTGCGTGATGCCGACACACTGATGCGTAACTATGGTTTTTCCCTCGACGTGACGCGTCCGCTGGGACACTACTCGGTGGCGATGCAGCAGATCATCGCCATCTGCCGCGCCGTCGATCTCTCTGCCCAGGTACTGATCCTTGATGAGCCGACCGCCAGCCTGGACGCCAGTGAAGTGGAGATGCTGTTTACCCTGATGACGCAGTTAAAAGCCAAAGGGATGAGCCTGATTTTCGTGACCCACTTTCTCGACCAGGTTTACCGCATTACCGATCGCATCACGGTATTACGCAACGGGCAGTTTATCGCCACCCGCGATACCGCTTCGCTGCCGCAAATTGAACTGATCAAGCTGATGCTGGGCCGCGAACTGCTGGAGACTGCGCTGCAGCGACAGGGCAGTACCCTGCGCAGTAATCAGCCGGTGGTGTCGTTTGAAGATTATGGCAAAAAGGGCACCATTGAGCCGTTCAACCTTGAGGTCCGGCCCGGTGAAGTGGTTGGTCTGGCGGGGCTGCTCGGGTCAGGGCGTACCGAAACGGCGGAAGTGCTGTTTGGTATTCGTCGCGCCGACCGCGGCACGGCAAAAATCAAAGGCAAAGTGCAGCGCATATCAAATCCGGCCAGGGCGTCACAGCTGGGCATGGGGTTCTGTCCGGAAGATCGAAAAACCGACGGGATCATTGGCGCGGCATCGGTGCGCGAAAATATCATTCTGGCGTTGCAGGCGCAGCGCGGCTGGTTGCGGCCAATTAAAAAGCGCGAGCAGCAGGCGATCGCCGAACGTTTTATCAAAAGCTCGGTATCCGTACGCCGCACGCCGATCAACCGGTGGAGCTGCTGTCGGGCGGTAATCAGCAGAAGGTCCTGCTGTCGCGCTGGCTGGTGACGAAACCGCAATTTCTGATCCTCGACGAACCCACCCGCGGCATTGACGTGGGGGCGCACGCCGAGATTATCCGTTTAATCGAATCGCTGTGCGCTGATGGACTGGCGCTGCTGGTGATCTCCTCTGAGCTGGAAGAGCTGGTGGGTTATGCCGATCGGGTGCTGATTATGCGCGACCTGAAGCAGGTGGCAGAAATTCCGCTGGAACAACTTTCGGTCGCGTCGATTGTTAACGCTATCGCGGACGGAGGGGCACAACATGCTTGAGACCCCTATGACATCTGAAAAACCGCAACGCCGTAAGCTGAAACTGCCGCCGGGTATGCCGCAAATCGTCGCGCTGCTGCTGGTGCTGCTGATCGATAGCCTGGTGGCGAACAACTTTTTTGCTGTCCATCTGCAGGATGGCCGTCTGTTCGGCAGCCCGATTGATATCCTCAACCGCGCTGCGCCAGTGGCGCTGCTGGCGATTGGCATGACGCTGGTGATCGCCACCGGCGGTATCGACCTTTCGGTGGGCGCGGTGATGGCCATTGCCGGCGCGACGGCGGCGACGTTAACCGTGGCGGGCCACAGCCTGCCGTTTATTATTCTCGCCACGCTGGGAACCGGTCTGGCGTGCGGCATCTGGAATGGGGTTCTGGTGGCGCTGCTGCGTATTCAGCCGTTTGTCGCCACGCTGATTCTGATGGTGGCGGGGCGCGGTATCGCCCAGCTGATTACCCAGGGACAGATTGTAACCTTCGACAGCGATGCGCTCGGCTGGTTTGGTAATGGATCGCTGTGGATGCTGCCGGTGCCGGTCTGGATCACCCTGGTAGTGGCGCTGGCGGTCTGGCTGCTGACGCGAAAAACCGCGCTCGGCCTGTTTATTGAAGCGGTCGGCATTAACCTGCGCGCCGCGCGCAATGCCGGCGTTACCGGCTGGCTGGTGGTGATGTCCACCTACGCCATCAGCGGGGTCTGTGCGGCGGTAGCGGGCCTGATTGTGGCCGCGGATATTCGCGGTGCGGATGCCAATAACGCTGGCTTGTGGCTGGAGCTGGACGCGATTCTGGCGGTGGTGATCGGCGGTGCGTCGCTGATGGGTGGACGCTTTAATCTGGTGCTCTCCTTAATCGGCGCGCTGATTATTCAGTCAATGAACACCGGCATTCTGCTCTCCGGCTTCCCGCCTGAGCTGAATCAGGTGGTGAAAGCAGTGGTGGTGATGTGCGTACTGTTACTGCAGTCACCGCGCTTTATTGCGATGTTGAAACGGAGACGCCCGACATGATCAAACGCCATCTGCCGTTGATGATCACCTTGCTGGTGTTCGTGGCGGGTTATCTGTTCTGCCTGAGCCAGTTTCCGGGCTTTGCCTCAACCCGGGTGATCTGTAATATCCTGACCGACAATGCCTTTCTCGGTATTATCGCGGTCGGCATGACTTTTGTGATTTTATCCGGCGGTATCGACCTGTCGGTCGGCGCGGTTATCGCCTTCACCGGCGTTTTTCTGGCGCGGGCAATCGGCGATTTCCACCTCGATCCGCTGCTGGCCTTTGCGGTGATTCTGTCGCTGGGGGCGCTGTTTGGCGCGATGATGGGCTGGCTGATCGATGCACTGAAGATTCCGGCATTTATCATTACGCTGGCGGGGATGTTTTTCCTGCGCGGCTGCAGTTATCTGGTTTCTGAAAATTCAATTCCGATCGATCATCCGTTCTATACCATGCTCTCCAGCCTGGCGTGGAAAGTGCCGGGCGGCGGACGTCTTAGCCTGCTGGCGGTGATTATGGTGGTGGTGGTGCTGGGCGGCATTATTCTGGCGCACCGTACACGCTTCGGCAATCAGGTCTATGCCATCGGCGGTAACCTGACTTCGGCGCAGCTGATGGGGGTTTCGACCCGTGCCACCACCATCAAAATCTATATGCTCTCTACCACCTTAGCCACGCTGGCCGGTATCGTCTTCTCTATCTACACGTCGGCCGGCTATGCGCTGGCGGGACTCGGGGTGGAGCTGGATGCGATTGCCTCGGTGGTAATCGGCGGCACGCTGCTGTCGGGTGGCGTCGGTACAGTGCTGGGCACATTGTTTGGTGTTCTGATTCAGGGGCTGATCCAGACCTGGATTAACTTCGATGGTACGCTCAGCTCGTGGTGGACCAAAATTGCCATTGGTATCCTGCTGTTTGCCTTTATCGCGTTACAACGCCTGCTGACGGTGATCTGGGATCGCCAGCAGAATGCACCGGTAAAACGATTACCTTCCTGAGTTCTTCAGTATTCCGATCAATGGCGGCTCGCGGGAGCCGCCTTTTACTGCGCCAGATAAAGTACCATCACCGTGACCTCTTCACCCGATATCTGCCGCTGTTCCACCGCCTGCCATCCTGAACGCTGATAGTACGCCTGTTGATCGGGTGTATAGAGCCAGAGTTCGCCAATCTGCTGTTGCTTTGCTCGCGCGATTGCCACGCCCTGGCCCCGGAATCTTTTATCCGTCACCACTTCACCGATCCAGTATTCCCTTGCCGCGATGTCAACCAGTTCATAACGAATGACGCTACAGGTAGCGGCAACCGTTTCGCCATCCGGCGTGGCAATAAGAGTAAATTCTGCAGTAGGTGCCTGATTCCGCTGTTTTATGCGCTCAAGGATGGTGGGCTGATGCGACCATGCAGGCAGTGCTGACCATTCCGTGTGCAGTAACTGTGCGGTCTGTCCGGCGTAGCCGGGATGTTGGTTCAGTTCGGCAATTTGCATGGCTGGGGCACCTTTGTTTTGTCAGGCATCAGGCAATACAGGCTGGTGGGTGAAAGCGCAAGATCATGAAGAGGAGACGTTGCAGTAAAGGATGTTTGCACTGCCTGGAGTCAGATGCTTTTTTGTATGAACGGATAAAACAATGGCTGTTGGCTGTTGGTGCAAGGTCAGGAAAGGCATGCCTGATCGCAAAGCATTCCCGCATCCATGCGGATCGGCCGCGCCATCCCTGGCGCGGACGCTTTGCTCTTCAGGCATGCCTTTCCTTCCCGGTTGGGCTGACTCATCGCTTTAAAAAGCAGGACAGTGGATTTTTTATATTGGTGGGGTTAATAAAACAAGCGCTGTTGGCTGATGAGAAAGGTCAGGAAAGGCATGCCTGATCGCAAAGGATTCCCGCATCCATGCAGATCGGCCGCGCCTTCCCTGGCGCGGACGCTTTGCTCTTCAGGCATGCCTTTCCTTCCCTGGTTGGGCTGATGCATCGCTTTAAGAAGCAGACCAGTGGACTTTTTATTGATGTGTTGAATAAAACAATTGGCTTAGATGAAGGTGCAGGGTCAGGAAAGGTATGCCTGATCGCAAAGGATTCCCGCATCCCTGCGGATCGGCCGCGCCATCCCTGGCGCGGACGCTTTGCTCTTCAGGCATGCCTTTCCTTCCCGGTTGGCTGATGCATCGCTTTAAGAAGCAGGAGAGTGGGCATTTCTAT
>NZ_MLFN01000079.1 GCF_002095315.1 Pantoea conspicua | reverse complement strand
GCCGCTGACACGCTTTATCTGTCTGTAACCTTGAGGATTGATAAAGGATTAGCTCGTATAAAGAAGCTTACGGGTGCGCAAAGGTATAGCCAAAGCCTAGGTAACAAAATGTCACCAGCTGAATATGGACATCATCATAATCTATGACTCGAAAGCAGCCACATTATCCGCAGCGGTTCAGCTCACATTTTATTGAAAAATAAAATAAAAAATCATGTCATTCAATGAGTCAGTACTGATGACGTAATTTCAAACCTACTCGCAGATTTAATAAATAACAGGGAAATGAGGTAACTCAAAAATTTGTAATTTGAGCACGTGTAAAAGTATGAACCGTTATTTTTTTGGCACTTTTCTGGTGCAGTCATTTGCACCATGCACTGAAACCTTCCAAATATCGTTAATTCCCTCTTCTTTTTGTGCATATTGCACACTTTACTCTGTAAGGCTTGCCTGTGTTTTTTTGGCATACCTCTTGCTATGAGGATACTGATCCTATCTGCATCACTATATTAGAGGTTTCATAATGTCAAAAGACAATGATTTCCCCCTCACTGAAGCTCCGGCCTCGGGACGTAAAGGCATTTTTTCCATATCGATGGTGTTATTTAGTTTTACGTTTTTTACCGGCACGATGTTCGCTGGTGGCGAATTAGGCCTCTCTTTTTCTATCCACAATATGTTGTGGATTGCAGTGACAGGTAATTTTCTGCTGGCTCTGTACGCCGCATCGCTGGGCTGGATAGCAGCGCGCAGTGGGCTTAATACAGTCCTGATGGGACGGTTCTGCTTTGGGGAGGTTGGCAGCAAACTGGCTGACTTTATTCTCGGTTTCGCCGAACTGGGATGGTATGCATGGGGTACAGCAACGGTTGCTATATCTTTAGTGAAAATTATGGATTTACCCTCCACGCTCATCATGCCCCTGATGGTGCTGTTTGGTGTCCTTTTTTGTATTACCGCCCTGGTTGGCTACAAAGGCCTGGACGCTCTTTCCCGTATTTCAGTCCCGCTAATGTTTGTTTTGTTGATAGTGGCGATGCTTATTGCAACTCATCATGCTGGCGGCTGGCAGGCAATGAAGAAAATCGAACCAACAGAAACTATGAGTTGGTCCGCGGCCATTACGATGGTTTTTGGAACATTTGCCAGTGGTGCGACCCAAGTGACTAATTGGACCCGACTGGCTAATTCCAGCCGTACGGCAATTATTTCAAGCATGATGAGCTTCCTGCTGGGCAATGGCCTGATGATCATTGCCGGGGCATGGTGTGCAATTGTCTATCAACAGGCTGATATCGTTGACATTTTAGTGCTTCAGGGACTCTCTGTCGCTGCCGTTATTATGCTGTGTCTTAACCTGTTAACTATTCAGGGACCAACGATTTACAACGTATCTGCCGCCGCCTGTCATCTGTTTCGTAGCGAGCGCCGTCGTACCCTGACGGTGGCTGCTGCTGCAGTAGGTATTCTGCTGGCTGTTGGCGGAATGTATGAAATATTGATTCCTTTTCTCGTTCTGCTTGGCAGCATCATTCCACCGATTGGCGGCGTTATCCTTGCTGATTACTGGTTCCATCGCCACGGTCGTTATCCACTCATTCACTCCGTCCGGTTACCACGTTTTAACTGGTCGGGACTTTGCGCTTATGCCGCAGGAGCAGTAGTGGCGTATTTCTCATCATGGGTGGCGCCATTGATAGGAATTACTGTATCGGCTGCAGCCTATATTGCGCTAACTACCCTCAGCAAACGTCGGGGAGTGGTCGGTGCTGTCGCGGAGCAACAGGAATGAGCATGACGGTAAACGAAATTCTTGCTCTCAAGGAGCTTTCTGCTCTTCAGTTGCGTGCGGGGAAACAAGGATTGCATCTGCCGGTTCGCTGGTACTACCTGGCTGAAAATGAAACGATTTCCGAATGGATTATGGGTGGAGAACTGGTGTTCATAACCGGCGTTAATTATCCGCGAGATGAAGACAATCTGGTTAATTTGCTGTTGGAAGGAAAACAGCGCGCTATTGCCGGGTTGGTTATCCTTACCGGGGGTGCCTATATCAACGAGATCCCCGCGCGCGTTATTACACTAGCGGATGAACTCGGCATTCCGCTGATTGAGCAGCCCTATTTACTGAAAATGGTGATCGTGACGGAGCGGATCGGCACTGCGCTGGTTAGCAGTGAAAACACGCTCCAGTCACGTCGCGATATCATGCTGCAACTTCTGACCGGCGACTATCCCGACCTTCATATTATCCAGCAGCGCGCTTTGCACCAGCAATTGGATCTTACAAAACCACTCAGGGTGGCAGTCTTACGCCTCGAAGGAATACAACAGCTGTTCCGCCAGTTTCCTGCAGAACAAGCAGAAGCCTGGTTACAGCAAACTCGGCGAACCATTCGACAACAGTTACAAAAGCAGCTTAACCAACAAGAAAATCCGTATCCGCTTATTGAGCGCAACAATATGTTTATATTTCTGCTGCCCGATAACGATGGTGATTTTTACATTCAGAAAAAATGGCTTCAGCACTGGCTGCAATCTTTGGCAGAAGCTAACAGTACGTTGTCATTACTGTGCGGCCTCTCTGCTCCCGTGCGGCAATTGCAGGGTTATGCCAAAGCACTCACCCAGGCCCGGCAGGCACTGGATCTGACGGACAGCCTGCGCCCTACGCAGCGTATCAGCGATTACCAGCAACTGGGTTTTATCAAGCTTCTTTCCGCTGTCGGCGATCCGACACTACTTACGGATTTTATGCATGACACCCTTGGCTGCCTGACAGAGCTTGACCGGAAAGCACCGTATTTATTAATGGAGACGCTGGAAATCCTGTTACAGGAAAGCGGTAACGTAGTGAAAGCGGCTGAACGACTGGGAATACACCGCAATACCTTACATCAGCGTATGCAACGTATAGAAAAACTGACCGGCTACCAGGTCAGTCATCCCCATTTTCAACTGAACGCCTCTGTCGCGCTTGTGATTTGGCGCATGTCACAAAACTATCTATGGAAAAAGTTATGAAAATTATCAACGCACGCTTACGTCATCAGGAAGGGTCATATTCAATCGAACTGGAGAAAGGCGTAATCAAAACCATTATCCGCCAGACCACATCGCCAGACATGACGGTGGACGATATTGATGCGCAACATAAGCTAATTATTCCTCCCTTTGTTGAACCACATATTCATCTGGACTATGCAATGACAGTCGGCGAACCGGAATGGAATATGAGCGGTACCTTGTTCGAAGGAATTGCCCGTTGGAGCCAGCGCAAAGAAACCGTGACCGCAGAGGATACCCGCCAACGAACGTTGGCGACAATCGCTATGCTGCGCGATAACGGTATCCAACATGTACGTACACATGTTGATGTCACCGAACCTTCGCTTGCCGCCTTGGAAGCCATGCTGGCGGTGAAATCGGAAGTCGCGAACATTCTTGATCTACAAGTTGTTGCTTTTCCACAAGAAGGTATTGAGTCTTTCCCGAACGGACGCGAACTCATGATCCGAGCGGTGGAAATGGGAGCAGACGTCGTGGGAGGGATTCCCCATTATGAAAATACCCGGGACCAGGGCGCGAACTCAATCACTTTTCTGATGGATCTTGCTGAACGCTATGGTCGCCTTGTAGACGTTCACTGCGACGAGACTGATGATCCGCAATCCCGTTTTTTAGAGATGCTGGCAGAAGAGGCCCGTGTACGAGGAATGGGCGCCAAAGTTACGGCCAGCCACACATGTGCTATGGGCTCATACGACAATGCCTACTGCTCTAAGCTTTTCCGCTTGCTGAAAAACTCAGGGATTAACTTTATTTCCTGCCCGACAGAGAGTATTCACTTGCAAGGGCGTTTCGATAGCTGGCCAAAACGGCGCGGTGTCACACGGGTGGCAGAGCTCGACCGGGCCGGAATAAATGTCTGCTTTGCTCAGGACTCGATCAAAGACCCGTGGTACCCGCTGGGGAACGGGAATATTCTGCGCGTCCTCGATGCTGGACTTCATATTTGCCATATGTTGGGATATGAAGATTTGCAACGTTGCCTCGATTTTATTACCGATAATAGTGCCAGAACGCTATGCCTGGGCGACAGTTATGGTATTGCCGAAGGCAGACCGGCTAACCTGCTTATTCTCGATGCGGAAAACGACTACGAAGCAGTGTGCGGTCAGGCAAAAGTGCTGACCTCAATTCGCCACGGTAATATCATTATGCAGCGCCAACCGGAACAGATAACTTATCCGGCATAAACCATTCTTATCGCCCGGTCAGATAATGGCCGGGATGAGGTAATCTTTGCGAACGGCCTTTTCAAAAGTGGCGGCCCTGATGCTTCTGCAGAAATCTGGGTACATATCGTATTAAGTACGCGGTAGCAGTGGGTAGTAGAGCAACACTTTTAACAACGGAAATGGTGATAGGTGCAGGCAGCATGGTTATAAAGCCTGTGCTGGTAAAAGGCGTGTATGCAGGCAATCCTGCCAGGCTTTTGAGAAAGCTTTAAGCATTAATGAACTGTCCCATCTTATGATGCAGGACAAATTACCAGGCTGGTAAGAAGTCAGATCTTTAATTTCCTAATGCGGTGATGAGGTGAGCGGTAACTTCCCATATCTTAGCAGAAGGCTTTGGGCCAGAAGGGAATACGGCAAACGCCCGGTACGGCGGTGATCCTGTTTAAACGGTGAACCGAACAAAACAGCATGGCGTCAGGTTTGCCGGCCAGACCCGCGGCGGCTATCCGTTCGGTCAGTCGGAGAGACGGCTTTGCGCTGGGCGCTTTAACCAGACCGCCCGACTACAGGATGTTTTAGTCCGGTCCACAACCAGAACGATATGGCCAAACGCCGCACGGTTAATCTTCTTACAGACGTATACCATGTCGGAGAAGACAGAAATCGGCACCAGCCTGGCGTTACAGTGTAACATATAAATAAGTACCGCATGGGTGGATTAAGTGGACACGGCCCGGCCGGGAGCCTGCAGATGAAGCGAGTAGTGCCGCACATTCTTCGGCGTTGTGCGCAGGAAAGACTGCCGGTTTTCCAGCGAGCAACACTAACAGACCCTCCGCAGCTGCCGCCAGGTATTAAGTGAAAACGTATCGCAAGAGCGCATAAAGGCGGTGGTTTTTTTTCGGCCATATCATCTTTCACCATCCCACCGGAGAATGCATATAGCCAAACCCGACAATATCAGCCATTTTATGCTCAGTTATCGTCCAAACTGGGCCCGGCAGCGTTACGTGAATTCTGAGAAAAAGCAGGGGGTGAGTCCGCCAGAATTCACGTAGCACCGCCCGTTTTTTGTACAAAACAGTCAAGCCGGGCAGTATCCATCGGCTGCAGAGATCCCGCACTCGATCCTGACTTTGTATAACTCTTATAATAAATTTTTCTTTTTAAAAATTTAAGTAGTGGCCGGATGCTGATGAGCGGTTAGAATTATAAAAAATAACCTAATGCAAATAAATATCTACAAGATGGATAATGCGCTATGTCAAGACCAGAGAGGGCTTAAGTTAAAACACTAATATATCAAGTAGATATTGGATGCAGCATTTTATTAATTATCCTAAAATTTCGCTTTGAAAATGTTGCCAAGGAGGTTTCATAAACAAATGGAAAGGAAAGGTAATAACAAGGCCAAACTTGGCGGCCATAGCATGCTATTTTTTCCTCGGTGGATATTTTTTTCTTCTTTTTTATCCTGACTGTAGTTGCGCTTTCTTCATGAACCCTCTTTGCAATTGATTTTTTCTTGCTCCAACTCGACCTATTATGTACTGATGAAAGATATTCCGGCGTTAACCTGATCATCTCCATCGCTTTTATTTTGTCGACAAACAAAACAGGAAATAACAGGCTTGCTATAGATTCCTGCTCGGATATCATAAGAAACACCTCCTCTCCTCTTTTTATGACTGTGTGATTATTATTAAATAAGGCGCTTGATTTCCTATTTTTTAAATAAAAGAAATTTTGGATATATTGGGCATCAGTAATCACGTAATGAATATGAAAAGTGTTTTTAATAAGCGTTGAAATTAGTATTGAGCTCACTGCATCTAGCTCTTTTAATATTGCCAAATGTGATATCGATATTGACAACTCATCAATTTCATTAATGCCCAGTTTAGTTTGCGATTCATTGTTACCATTCTCGCCCAGACAATTATTTAGATATTGAATGCTTTTTGATATCTTACTTAGAAGAATAAACGTGCCACTTGATGTAGACCGCGCACTATCAATCCTCTCTCCAGATTCAGTAACATAACTTTTTATTATCAAAGTACTTTCATTAAGGAAGTATTTACGGTAACTAGCAGGCTCAAGTGAATACAGTATGACGGGGTTGCCGTTTTAAATGACCTCTGCATCTATATTTTCTTTTCCCCTTACTATAATACGTGCATGATTTTTATTCCTTTAGGTGGTTTTGAAACTGAAACATCCATCACAGATATAACTTCATAATAACTATCCCAAATCTTTCTTCCTGTTGTGAGCTGTATTTTCTTTTTTTTCTTCTGCAAAAACTATCAGATTATAGCAATCCTCTAAACTTAAATTCATTTTTATGAAAATACATTCTTCAAAAGAAAACCTTATTTTTATCCCATTCAAGTAGCCTTGAACTCGAATTCCACCGCTACTTGTTTTCACACATTTATCGATAAGTACCGGTTCCCATCCTGCTGAAATTGGCACTGCTTTCTTATCGTTCACAGCGAGATTGCTGCTATAACATGGATGAATTGGCCAAGGAGGGCCAAGGGCGTCAAAAAGGACGCGAGAACCTCTTGAATTTTCGTAATAAAAAACCTCTTCCCCACACTTTTGGCAGGTAGCATTCGGTATGGTAAAAGAACTTATAGTATCGAATCGATCTTTCTTAATCGAATGCCTTGGGATATGTTGATGCTGAGAGATGCTGTATTCAGATACCCGCTCTTCGTCAACGATTAGGGGAACAACTCTTCCACCTATTCGCCGGAATATGGTAACGCTCATAACACCCCCTTGCTAAAACTCTATTTATCAGCTGTTAAACCCTAAAACGTATTTACTCGTAAAAGCGCAACTTTTCTCGTTACCACCTCAATCAAAATCGCCGCTGATATTGTATTATGATTTAGTGTCGTCATATATAAAAATATCTTTATTCTATGAATTCGCAGGATGGTAATAAATCTTCTAACACTTGGCTGTTAATGGATACTACATTTAACATAATGAAAATCAAAAACATATTGGTTGAGGAGGCCTGATAGTAATGCCCAATGAGAAAGCTGTGATAGCAGTTTCAAATATAGTTGAATCTCAAATCTCTTTAGGCCCCACGCTACTTATTAAAATATATGTTTGAAAAAGTAGCTTTACCAGAATCCAACTGGCAGGGGATAATCCGGTCAGATTTCATCGCGCGGCCAGACTGCCAACCCCATCAGGATCAACATGACCGACTCTGTCGACAACAGCCTTGCCCCACGCGAGCTGTCTCTTTCTTCCGCAGAAGCTCAGGACGCCTTCGCCCTGGCGGCCATCAACAGCGGCACATCGCTCAATCCGGCGCAGGCCTATCTGATAGGGCTCTCCTCCGCCGCCAGCCGGCAGACAATGAAGTCTTTTCTGAATATCGTGGCGGGCATGCTCGGCTTTACCTCACTGCAGAGCTGCGCCTGGGGCAGTCTGCGCCGGCACCATATTCGCGGCCTGCTGGAAATGCTGCAGGTCAGCGGCCGGGCGCCAGCCACCATCAATACTTACCTCTCTGCGCTGAAAGGCACTGCCCGAGAAGCGTGGATGATGAAGCAGATGGATACGGAGAGCTATCAGCAGATCCTCTCGGTGCGGGCGGTGCGGGGAAGCCGCCTAACGCGCGGTCGTGCGCTGGCGCCACAGGAAATCCACGCGCTTTTTCGCAGCTGTGAACAGGACGCAGGCTGTAAAGGCCCGCGCGACGCCGCCATGCTGGCGGTGATGCTGGGCTGTGGTCTTCGCCGTTCTGAAGTCGTGGATCTGGACTACGCCAGCATCCTGCATCAGGAACAGGCTTTGCTTGTGCGGGGAAAAGGCAACAAAGAGCGGCTGGCGTTTATGCCGGAAAACGTCTGGCAACGCATTCATAGCTGGACGGATACCATCAGGGGTGAACAGGATGGACCACTCTTTACCCGTATTCGTGCAGGTGACGATGTCACTTCTCAGCGCATGACGCCTCAGGCGGTTTATCACATTCTGAGCCAGCGCCGCACTGAAAGCGGTATTGATAACTGCGCGCCGCATGATCTGCGCCGCACCTTTGCCTCAATGATGCTGGATAACGGAGAAGATCTGATTACCGTCCGGGATGCGATGGGGCATGCCAGCGTCACCACGACGCAGAAATATGACCGCCGCGGAGATGAGCGTTTACGTAAGGCGGCAGATAAGCTGAAATTTTAAGCGCGGATAGAGACAAATCCTGATGCAGGTGCCAGAGAGCGGTGGCATCTCAACATCCATCAGCTTTTATACTTAACCGTACACAGGCTATCCCCATTTTCTGTGGATAAGGGAATATTATCCGTTTAAAACAGCAGATTGCGTTATAATACTTAGGTTTTAGCTTTGGAAATGACGGGCAGAAAGAGGAAACCATTTATATAGATTCTCTCAGATCCTCAGCTATAAGGTCTGGCGATTATATGCGTACTCGTTTGACCGACAGATTTTGGCTGAACTTTTTTATACATTATTTATTAAGGAATTGAGTAAGCTCTTCCTCAGTCAGTTCGGTGACTTGCAAAACATATTGAGTTTTAAACCCATTATTCAAGAGGTTAGAGGCGATGTTCAGGCTGGCTTCTTGTATACCTTTTCGGAAGCTTTCTCTAAACCCCTCCCTAAATCCTTTCTGCTCAAGCTGCTGTGCAATTGTCATCATTTGATTCTCATTATGTGCATGCTGCGCTAGCTAACAAACAAAGGGGACCTGTGTACGTTGTTTCAAAATTAAGCACGGTTAAATTCAATGACGAATCTGCTTCAGCTCTTCCTCTTTCAGGCCGGTTACATTCATAACAGACTGAATATCCATGCCACTTTTCAAAAGATTACGAGCGATCTTCAGACTGGCTTCTTGTATGCCCTCACGTAAGCCCTCTTGCCGACCTTTCTGCTCAAGCTGTTGTGCAATTGTCATTAGTTCATCCTCATGTTGTGGTACTCGCTGCGCCAGTTCACGAATAAAGGCGCCAGCATCAGCTGTTTCACCGGCCTGAAGTATATAGTTTACCAGCGCATGCAGCTGCTGTCCGGTCATGAATTCCGCAGCCATCAGCAGGGCAAGTTGGTTCAACACCTCTTTCAGATCGCGCTGACGGATATGCTTTTGCAGCAAAGTGAGCGCGGCCATGCTGCGGTGCTGCATAATCTCCTCATCGGGGATGACGGTCACATCCACAAGCGGAAACCCGCTGCTGTAAAGTGCCGTGGCAGTTTCCGGTTCACTAAACAATTGTAGCCAGTTCATGCTGTAAGGATAGGGGCTACGCTTGCCCTGATAAAACAGCACCGGTATCACCAGCGGCAGGGTTTTATGCCCGGCATCCAGATGGCGCTGCATCGCGGCCACAGCATAACGCATCAGGCGAAATGCCATATGCCTGTCCGGTGAGCTCTGGTGCTCAATCAGGACATGAACGTATCCGTCACCTTTGTCCGTCTTCAAAGAGTAAAGTACGTCACTGTAATAGGGACGCAAATCATCCTCAACGAAGCTGCCGGACTCAAGCTTTAGGGTCGACAGGTCGCAAATCGCCAGCAGCGCGGGCGGCAGATGCAGCGTCATAAAATCGCGCGCGGTCTGCGGGTGCGAGAGGAATGTTTTAAAGACCGCATCATGCGGTGTCGGCGTGCTGTTTTTCTTCATGGCGGCACCTGAGTATGTCCGTTTAGCGCTATATTACTACAGCGGCGGCAACCATAACAAACTCATCGATGCAAAGTTAACCGTTTGATTAAAATTATCATTTTACTTGTAATGGGGTCAAAAAAAGTCTCTGCTTGCCTGATAACCTGGCTTTCGTATGGTGCGAATATTAATCAGAATCGTCAGCATAGCCCGATGCTGGCGCCGGATATGATGCCGTCGCTAATGCAGCGTTCTCATATGATTTACGGAAGTCTGTAACGCCGCGATCGTTCATCCTGCCGGTTCCGCAAGCCTCCGGCAGGTGTAGGCGATGCTGCGCCTCTGACAGCGCTGATAACCCCATCAGCGCAGCGACTGACTGGCATCGATCAAACACGCATAGCGGCCGTCAGCCTCAACCAGGGTTGTGTGGTCGCCCGTCTCCACTATCCTTCCATCCTCAAGCAACAGAATCCGATCGGCGCTTTTCAGCATCGAAACCCGATGGGCAATCATGATAACAGTGCGCTCTGCTGGCATCTCACGCAACGCCTTCAGTATGTGTCGTTCATTCTCGCTGTCGAGTCCGGCGGAGGTTTCATCAAGTAATAACACGGGCGCGCAACTGATTAACGCACGTGCCAGCGCAATACGCTGCCGCTGACCACCCGAGAAGTTCGCGCCGCTGTTTACGCAGCGCGTTTGATAGCATGCCGGTAACGCGCGTATGAACTCATCGGCCTGCGCCTGCTGCGCAGCCTGAATCACCTGCTCCAGAGTCGCGTCCGGCCGACCCAGGCGAATAGTGTTCTCCAGCGTATCGTCAAACAGCCAGCTCTCCTGCGACGCCTATGCAATATGTCTGCGGAGCAAAGCCTCATCCATATCGTCCAGCGAAACGTCACCCAGCTGAATCGTGCCAGAGGTCGGCG
>NZ_MLFN01000078.1 GCF_002095315.1 Pantoea conspicua | reverse complement strand
GATTTATTCAACAAAGCCGCCGTGCTGTGTCCGCACTGTAAGTCGCTTTTTATTATTTAAAAAGCTCAGAATAAAGCGGCTGATGGTGACGGCTCATTCAACCGGACGGCAACCCACCGTTACCGCCCCGTGGCTGGATTGTTTAATTTTCACCTAGGTTTTCGTAATATATATCAATGACATGGAAATGTATGGCTACGGCATTGAGGACGCGGTTGGTTAAGTTTGAATCATGAAAATCGCGGATTAACGCTCATATTCGATGAAATAGCGGTGGGATTCACTCTTTTCCACGAACTCGAACGGAGAGGGCGTAATGACATGCTGGCCCGAACGCCAGACATCATTTATTCTGGCAATAGTGTCGCCTTCCTGTAACGGAAAAGTTGTACTGACGCGTAACACCGCAGTGGTGCCATTTTCAAAATCTACCTCGTACAGTGCAATATTACTGGCGGGTAGAATCGTTCTTGCATGAATGATTCTGCCATGCAGTTCACTACATACTGATTTTTTCATGATAAACCTCTCATCTATTCATGTGCTTAATCCTCAGCAGGAGGGTTTATTTCCTCTCTCTATTTTTCCGGCATCAATTAAGCGGGCTGATATAAACTTATCCGTAGCGATCAATATAGCTGGTCTGGCAGAAATAAATGAGAGCTTCAGCGTATCCGTAATGATAAAAAGATGGTTAAAAAAGCGGGCGATTAACATTAATGTGACCCGTAGCCCAGACTGATGCAATAAACCGCCGGCCACGAATAATGACCCTTCAGACCCGCATCCTGTCAGCCCGAGGCCGCAAGCCAGCCATATCGTGAGCAGCAACCCAAACGGTTCTCACACTTCATTCTCTGTTTATCAGTTTTAACAATGTCGCAGATCCCACTTCACACCCTGATCTGTCTGATGACGCGATTTTCATAATGGATGCGACGCATTGGATGCTGAAAAGAGGGGGGTTAATCGGGATGGCATCGCCGGGACAGGCGAGTCATTCAGCAGCGGAGAGAATAAGTGTGCCGCGGCAGTTCCTGCGCGGCTCTCTGTTTAACAGTGAGCCGGAGTGAACAGGCAACCCACCTGTTCACTCCGTTGTTTTATCCGGCGGACAGTGACTCAGTGCCCGGCGTTTGCTCTTTGCTTAAGCCCATAAACCAATACCACCACGAAACAGATCATTGGGAGCGCGTAGGAAACGGCCGTGGTGTAATGATCGGCAATGGCACCCATCATATAAGGCATCACCGCACCCCCGACAATCGCCATGATCATTACTGAACTGGCCCGTTTGGTCTGCTTGCCCATGTTCTTCACGCCCATGGCAAAAATGGTCGGGAACATAATCGACATAAAGAAGAAGATCGCCACCAGGGCAATTACCGACACATTGTCGATACCGGCAACCACCACACCGCATAGCACGATATTGATAATGGCATAGGCCACCAGCAGCGTAGCCGGGCGGATGAAACCCATCAGCCAGGTACTGAAGAAACGGCCGACCATAAAGCTGATCATGCCCACCGACAGCAGATAGGAGGCGTTCTGGTTCGACAGCGTATGCCAGTGTTCGGTGGTGTAATTGATAAAGAAAGCGCCAACCCCTACCTGGGCGGCGACATAAAAGAACTGTGCAATCACGCCGCCGGTAAAATGGCCATGCTGCCATAATCCTTTGGCGATGCCCTGGTCAGCATCGCTGCTCTGCTCACGAATATCCGGCAATTTAGTCCGTCCGAACAGGAAGGCAATCAGCAGCACCAAAAAGGCTATCGCCACGTAGGTAGTTTTCACCGAAGAGAGCCCGTCAGCGGTGGTGCTCTGCGTGGCGGAAAAGAACAGCGAACCGCCAATTACCGGACCAATAAACTGCCCTAAACCGTTGAAGGATTGCGAAAGATTCAGACGACGTTCTGCGCCAGCCGGATCACCCAGCACGGTAGCAAACGGGTTAGCGGCGGTTTCGAGACATCCCAACCCGAGAGCAATCACAAACAGTGCGAATAGAAACAGGCTGAAGCTGCCCGCTGACGCGGCCGGAACAAACAGCAGTGCGCCTGCCGCATACAAACATAATCCGACCAGGATGCCGGCTTTATAGCCGAAGCGATCCATGAAAAATCCGGCCGGCAGGGCAATGATGAAATAGGCACCAAAATAGGCGGCCTGTAACAGCCCGGACTGCGCCTTATTAACGTGTAATACCTCCTGGAAATGCTTATTCAGCACATCCAGCAGCCCGTAGGATAATCCCCACAGGAAAAACAGCGTAGTGACCAGAATAAACGCCAGACGGAAACCGGACGTGGTTTTGCGCTCCGCATAGGCGGGAGCAGCAGTTTTATTGGCGAACATAGTGTATTCCTCAGTATCTGGTGGTGCCTGCAGGAGTAGGGTCAGCTCGGATGGCTGGTATTTTTTTATGTCAGATAACGTGAAAAACGGCTGCTCTCTGGAACGACGAGAGGGACTACTTCTGTTCTGTCAGTGAAAAAATGCGTGTCATTTCTACCCACTTTTTACCCGCGGGTGTCCAGGGTGTCGGGCGCTGATATTTCCACATCAGCGCTTCCCATTCGCAGACTTTCGGGTCCTCAAGGCTGCGACGTTCGAACAGCGCACGGTCAAAGTCGTCCGTGGTTTCTATCACCATCATCAGCCGGTTACCCAGCCGGTAAATTTCCATCTCTGTAATGCCGTAGTGACGCAGGTGCGCAGTAATTTCCGGCCAGATTTGCTGGTGATAGCGTTGATACTCTTCGATAAGACGCGGATCGTCGCTGAGATCCAGCGCCTGGCAATAGCGGCGTGTCATGTCAGCGCCCGATCAAGATGGGTGTAACCGCCATCAACGGTCAGCCACTGACCCGTGGTATGCGACGCGCGCGAAGAGAGCAGGAATACCACCGTATCGGCGATTTCCTGCGGTGTGGTCATGCGCTGCCCCAGCGGAATGTGCGAGGTGATTTTTTTCAGTTTCTCTTCGTGGTGATCGAAACTTTGAATCCAGCGCGCGTAGAGTGGCGTCATCACTTCAGCCGGGATTACTGCATTCACGCGTATACCCTCGTCCAGCAGGCTCGCCGCCCATTCACGGGTCAGCGCCAGAATGCCACCTTTGGCCGAGGCGTAGCCGCTGGTGTTGCCCTGACCGGTTAACGCGGTTTTTGAACTGATATTCACGATTGCTCCCCGGCTGGCACGCAACGCAGTCAGGCACAAGTGCACCATCAGGTAGTAGTGAATCAGATTCTGTTCGAGTGACTGCACAAAGGCGGCGCGTCCGGCGTCCAGACCGACATTGTCATTGGCACCGGCGTTGTTCACCAGGCCATCAATGGAAGGGTAACGGGTCAGGATCGCATCCAGCGCGGCTTTGCAACTCGCTTCGTCGCGCAGTTCGGCGAGCACAAAGCTGGCCTGCGGCGAAAGTTGTTGCAGCCTGTGCATCAATTCATTAGCCGGTTCGGTATTACTGACGATCACCGGGATAGCCCCTTCTTCGGCCAGCGTCAGCGAGATCGCCTCACCGATGCCAGAGCCGCCGCCGGTGACGATTACCACTTTATTTTGCAGATAGAGATTCATCGTGTGTTTCCTGTAATCGGTAAAGAGAGCAGGCATTGCCGCCATAAATGGCTGCCTGTTCGGTGGCACTGAGTTTTGCTATGGCCGGTTGCCAGAGTTGCCAGGGACTTTCATCGGCACCGGCCAGCAGCGAGACCGGCCAGTCGGAGCCGAACATCAGCCGCTCGCTGCCAAAGATCTCCAGTGCTGCATCGAAAAAAGAGAGCAAATCGTCGGTTGAGAGGCCCGCCGGTCGCGGCTCGGTCAGCAGACCGGAGAGCTTGCAACTGACATGTTTCAGCCCTTTCAGCGGCGCAACCTGCTGCTTCCAGTGACTGGCACCCAGCGTCAGATCGGGCTTGCCAAAGTGATCGAGCACCAGAAAATGTTGGTCATGGCGCTGCGCAAACTCAACGGCGTCGGCCAGATGGTGATGCGTCACCAGCAGTTCATAAAGATATTCCCGCTGCTGAAGCTGCCGAATCCCGGCATTGATAGCCGAATCGGCCAGCCACTGCGCCGGATAAGGCTCGTCCTGAACCGGGTGGCGAAAACCGCGCAACAACGGATGGGCTAACGCCTCCAGCTGTCGCGGCAGGTTGGCGTCACGGAGATCGATCCAGCCGGTCACCGCAGCGACAAAATCGGTCTGGCCGGCAATATCCAGTAGCCAGCGGGTCTCCTCCAGGCTGCATCGTGCCTGGACCAGGAGGGTTTTCTGCACATCGTGGCGGCGCAGGATCGGCCGCAGCGTCTCCGGCAGAAAATCCTGTTTCAGCAAACTCATCTCATCGTTGATCCAGCGGTAATCCTGCGGCGTGTAGCGCCAGAAATGCTGGTGGCTGTCGACTCGCATCATCGGCATTCTCCCTGGCTGCTCAGGCGTGGTAGCGATATTTTTCGATGGACGCCGGATGCATTTCGATAGAGAAGCCGGGCGATTTGGGCGGCATATAAGCTGCGCCGCGGATCTCGCAGGGATCGACAAAGTGCTCGTGAAGGTGGTCAACGTATTCGATAACCCGGCCTTCATGCGTACCGGCGATACAGAGATAATCGATCATCGAAAGATGCTGCACGTACTCGCATAACCCGACTCCGCCCGCATGCGGGCAGACCGGCAGGTTGTATTTGGCCGCCATCAGCATCACCGCCAGCACCTCGTTAATGCCGCCCATGCGGCAGGCGTCAATCTGCACCACATCAATCGCTTCGCGCATGATGAACTGCTTAAACATAATGCGGTTCTGGCACATCTCGCCGGTGGCGACTTTGACCGGCGCAACACCCTGACGAATGGTGCGGTGGCCTTCGATATCATCCGGGCTGGTCGGTTCTTCGATAAACCAGGGGTTGGCAAACGCCAGCGCATTTACCCACGGAATGGCGTCGCGGGTTTCCCACACCTGATTGGCGTCGATCATCAGCTTGCGATCCGGACCGATCACTTCGCGGGCAATACGCACCCGGCGAATATCATCTTCCAGGTCACGTCCGACTTTCAGCTTCAGATAATCGAAACCGGCATCGACCGCCTGCTGGCACAAACGGCGCAGCTTGTCGTCGGGGTAGCCCAGCCAGCCGGCTGAGGTGGTGTAGCAGGGATAACCTTCCGCCAGCAGTTTTTCGAGACGTTGTGCTTTGTTATCGGCACGCTGTTGCAGCAGCTTCAGCGCCTCTTGCGGCGTAATACAGTCGGTGATGTAGCGAAAATCGATGCAGCGCACCAGCTCTTCTGGCGTCATATCCGCCACCAGTTGCCACACCGGTTTGCCGACCGACTTACTCCATAAATCCCATACCGCATTGACCACTGCACCGGTTGCCAGATGGATAGCACCTTTATCCGGCCCAATCCAGCGCAGCTGGCTGTCGCTGGTGAAATCCCGCCAGAATTTCCCCATGTCGGCGGTGATATCCGCCAGTTGGCGGCCGACGATCAGATGCTGCAGTGCGCCGATCGCGGCACAACAGATTTCATTACCGCGCCCGATGGTGAAGGTCAGCCCATGCCCTCGCAGCGCCGGATTGTCGGTTTCCAGAATCACATATGCTGCGGAGTAGTCGGGATCGGGATTCATCGCATCCGAGCCATCCATCGTCAGCGACGTCGGGAAGCGCACATCCTCTACACGTAAAGCCGTAATCGTCGTCATCAAAAATTCCTTCCGCTGTAATGGGGCTATGCCTGTACCGTCTTCTGCCGCTGCTCACCCAGACCTTCAATTCCAAGGTGCATAACCTGACCGGCTTTCAGATAGCGCGGCGGTTTTTGTCCCAGACCGACGCCCGGTGGTGTGCCGGTAGAGATGATGTCGCCGGGTTGCAGACTCATAAAGCGACTGAGGTAACTGATAATTTCAGGAATGCGGAAAATCATGGTACGGGTGTTGCCGTTCTGATAACGCGTACCATCCACCTCCAGCCACAGGTTAAGCTGATGCGGATCGGGGATTTCATCGGCGGTAACCAGCCACGGTCCAATCGGACCAAAGGTGTCGCAGCCTTTGCCCTTATCCCAGGTTCCGCCGCGCTCAATCTGGAACTCCCGTTCAGAGACGTCGTTTATCACGCAGTAACCGGCGACGTGTGCCATGGCGTCGGCTTCGCTGATATAGCGGCCGCCGGTGCCGATCACCACGCCCAGCTCAACTTCCCAGTCGGTTTTCACCGAATCACGCGGGATTTCGACGTCATCGTTCGGGCCGACAATGGCACTGGTCCACTTGCTGAACACCACCGGTTCTTTTGGGATGTCAGCCCCGGTTTCTGCCGCGTGATCGGCGTAGTTCAGACCGATACAGATAAACTTCCCGGTTCTGGCCACGCACGCGCCCAGACGGGGTTCACCGCTCACCAGCGGCAGGCTATGCGGATCGAGCTGGCGTAGTGCGTTCAGCGTAGCCGGTTGCAGGGTATCGCCGTCGATGTCGGCGACGTGAGCGCTGAGATCGCGCAGTTTTCCGTTGCTGTCCAGCAGTCCGGGGCGTTCGGAACCTGCATTGCCGTATCGTAGTAGTTTCATCGATCACTATCCTTCTGTGAAAAAGTCAGGGAAGCAGAGCGGCTGCGGGTTCAGTTACTCCAGCCGCCGTCAATAATCTGCACCGTGCCGGTGGTGTAGGAACTGGCATCGGAGGCGAGATAGAGCGCCAGTTGGGCGATCTCCTCGGTTTTACCAATACGGCCAATCGGCTGGCGGGAAACAAACGCCGCATAAACGTTCGCTTCGCTGCGTCCTTCGGCCACTGCCTGAGCGGCAATACGCTGGCGCAGGGAAGGGGATTCCACCGTGCCGGGGCAAATTGCATTACAGCGGATGCCGCGGGTGACGTAATCTGCCGCCACCGAGCGGGTCAGGCCAATCACTGCCGCTTTGGAGGCACTGTAGGCAAAACGGTTTGGCACCCCTTTGATGCTTGAGGCGACCGACGACATGTTGATCACCGAGCCGTAGTTGCGCTCCAGCATCGCTGGCAGGAAAGCGCGGATCATGCGGAACATCGCGGTGACATTGAGATCCAGTGCGAACTGCCATTCGCTTTCGCTGCAGCTGAGTATGTCGCCGCTGTGAACCACACCGGCGCAGTTAAACAGCACATCGAGCGGACCGGTTGTTTCTGCCAGCGCGGCAATCGCCTGGGGATCGGTGACGTCCAGGTGTTGCGCTGTGATACCCGGTATCTGCTGTAACGCGCTGATATTGATATCTGTGGCAATTACCTCTGCACCTTCGCGGGCAAACAGGGTTGCAGTGGTAAAACCGATGCCCTGTCCTGCGGCGGTAATCAGTACTTTTTTCCCTGCCAGGTTCATAGCAACTCCCGGTGAAATGTTATTTTATAGGTCTAATGGTCAGGCCATTGGAGGCGAAAAAAATGCGTTAAAACCAGTGCTTTTTGCTAAGATGTCCAGCAAGCTACTGCTTAAAACGCCATTTCGGTTAACCAATTTTTTACATGTATAAAACAAAGCAGCAAGATTTTTGTCTGGAAAATGCTAGCTGAATCACTTAATGAGAACTGACCTCAGGTGTCCGATGCCGATAAAAAGATTAGAAAACCCAAGAATTTACAGGCAGATAGCTGACCAGCTAAAAACATTAATTGATAATAACGAGTTTCCACCCGGTAGCAGACTGCCAGCCGAACGTGAATTAGCCAGTCTGTTGCAGGTCAGCCGCGCGTCGGTGCGGGAAGCCCTGATCGCGCTTGAAGTAATAGGGCTGGTGGATGTACGGGTCGGTAACGGCGTGATTGTGCGGCAGCCGCCGGCCTTACCAGCTGCGCCTTCGCAGGAACCGGTGATGTCGCAGGCGGGCCGAAATCAGTGGGCCGACGTGGATGATGAGCTGAACATCGAACTGGATTTTACCGCTGAGCTGCCGCCATTTTCGCTGTTACAGACCCGCCGACTGATCGAACCTGAAACGGCTGCCCTGGCGGCAAGAAATGCCACTGATGAAGAACTTGCCACGATCAGGCAGGCATATGAGCAAAACTGCTACGATAATCGCAATGGCTCGGCGACCCACCCAGGCGATCGCCTGTTCCATATCCGCATCGCTCAGGCCAGCGGCAATCCAGCCTATGCGTTTATCATTGGCCATCTGCTGGGACACCGTTACGGCACTATGTTCCGCAGTTTACAACTACACTACACCCCACAAGACATGCCGCACCGTTCTGAGATCGAACATCTCGGGATTCTGAATGCGCTGGAAGCGCGTGACAGCCGTGCCGCGAAGAAGGCGATGAAAGAGCATCTGGATGCGGTGATTAAGATTTTCGGCCAGGGGTGAAACAGTCATTATTCTCGCTGCCGTGACAGCGCCTTAGCATTTCTGTCGACGGCTCACGGTTAGCTGTCGCAGCCTTTCACCGTCACAACTTTTATCTGCGTTTGATCACCATCCGACAGGATTAATCAGGGAACAGAGAGAATGCCAGATCGCAAAAAGATCCTGCTTACCGGTGCCAGTGGCCGCATTGGCCGCACCTGCTTCAGCGCCCTGAGTGAAGCCTATGATTTCATCCTGACCGACCTTCAGGTGCCGGATGATGAAATCCCGTTGCCGCATCGGTTTATCGCCGCCGATCTTTCACAGCCGGGCGCGGCGGCAGCGCTGCTGGCCGCCGCGCAGCCTGATGTCATCGTTCATCTGGCCGGTGTGCCGGATGCCGATGCCCCTTTCGAACAGCTGCTGCCTGCGAATATCCTTGCCGTCACCTGGCTGCTTGACGCGGCTGCCGCCTCCGCCTGTCGTCGTTTTGTTTTTGCCAGCAGCGCCCAGACCATTGAGGGTTATCCGGTTGATGTGCAGATCCAGCCGGGGATGGCAGTGGCACCAGCGAATCTGTATGGCGTGACCAAATGCTACGGCGAGGCGCTCTGTTCGTTTTATGCCAGCCAGCGCGGACTTTCCTGCGTCGCGCTCAGAATCGGTGCCTTTGAACCTAAACAGGCCGGCGTGCTGAAAAATGCCCGCGACTACAGCGCGTGGCTGAGTCCGCAGGATGCCGTCAGGCTGATAACCTGCGCGATTGATGCGGAAAATATCAGCTTCTTTATCGGCTATGGAATTTCAGATAATCGGTTTAAGCGTTTTGACCTTACCGCGACCCGCGAGGTACTCGGTTATCAACCGGCGGACGACGCTTTCAGGGAATTCGGCACGGCATCGCTTAACTTATGACGGAATATCTCTCACAACGCCAACCTGTGCTGAAATCGCGGGCCGTGTCTGAGGAAGGATGAACAGACAGAAACGATATTGATGCAGGCGAGGGCTGATGCGCTTCAGGCTGCCGGACCCTAAAACGGCTGCCTGCAACTCGCCACCGCTGTAACACAACATCTTCATTCTTTTAACTGATCATGAACATCCTTCACGTTCGGTGAAATTAAATCACTTTTCCTCAACCACCGAGTGAGGCATAAAGGATGCATTGTTAATATCAATTGATAATATGAAGAGTCGCCAGCGGTGTTCAGTTTATCTCCGCTATAAATCGCGAATTTCATATTTTTGAATCAGACGATCAGGGTGTCAGATTGCGATGAATAATGCATTTACATTTACTCTTAAAAGCCTGCGTTTCGACGAGAACTATAATCCGTCTGAAAATACGCGCATCACCACTAATTTTGCCAATTTAGCCCGGGGTGAAAAGCGTCAGGATAATTTACGCAACGCCCTGGTCATGATTGATAATCGTTTTAACTCGCTGGCGAACTGGGATAACCCGAAAGGCGACCGTTATTCTGTTGAACTGGAAATTATCTCGGTGGCGTTATCGATCAATGCGCAAGGCCGCAATGATGCCTTCCCGGTCATTGAAGTTTTAAAAACGCATATCATCGATCATCAGACCCAACAGCGCATTGAAGGCATTGTCGGCAATAACTTCTCATCGTATGTGCGCGATTATGATTTCAGCGTGGTGTTGCCGGCACATAATAAAAACAGAAGCGACTTCAGTACGCCGGAAAATTATGGCGTTCTGCATGGCAACATCTTCAAAAGCTTTGTTAACTCTGCGGCGTATAAAGAGAAATTCAGTAAGTCGCCGGTGATATGCCTGAGCGTATCCAGTAAAAATACCTATCACCGGACCGGTAACCAGCATCCGGTGCTGGGGGATGAATATGCACAGAATGAACCCTCGCTGACCGATGACTATTTCGCGAAGATGGGACTGAGGGCGCGTTATTTCATGCCGCGTAACAGCGTTGCGCCGCTGGCTTTTTATTTCCAGGGTGACCTGCTGCACGATTACAGCAACCTCGAACTGATCAGCACCATTAGCACCATGGAGACGTTTCAGAAAATATATCGGCCTGAAATCTACAATGCCAATTCGGCGGCGGGAAATGTCTATCAACCCAGCCTGACGCATCAGGATTATTCATTAACGCGAATTGTTTACGATCGAGAAGAGCGCAGCCAGCTGGCCGTTGAGCAGGGTAAATTTACTGAAGAACTTTTCATTAAGCCCTGGCAGACACTTCTTGAGCAATGGTTTGCCCAGCCCGTTGTTTGAACCATCCAAATAAAAGGTTATTTATTATGAACACGTTATTACCAACTTCGACTGCTGGCAGTTTACCTAAACCTTCATGGCTGGCCCAACCGGAGACGCTGTGGTCGCCGTGGAAATTGCAGGGTGACGAATTAGTTGAGGGCAAACTCGATGCGCTGCGTATCAGCCTTGCCGATCAGCTGCAATCAGGTATCGACATTGTCAGTGATGGTGAGCAAACACGTCAGCATTTTGTCACCACTTTTATTGAACACCTCAGCGGTGTCGATTTTGAAAAACGTCAGATCGTAAAAATCCGCGATCGTTATGATGCGAGCGTGCCGTCAGTGGTCGGTGAGGTTGCCCGCCTGAAGCCGGTATTTGTTGAAGATGCCCGGTTTTTACGCCAGCTGACCAGTCAGCCGATCAAATGGGCGCTGCCCGGTCCGATGACGATGATTGATACGCTTTATGACGGTCACTACAAAAGCCGCGAAAAACTCGCCTGGGAATTTGCCAAAATTCTCAACCAGGAAGCCAGAGAATTAGAGGCGGCCGGCGTCGATATCATCCAGTTTGATGAACCCGCTTTTAACGTCTTCTTTGATGAAGTCAACGATTGGGGCATTGCCGCGTTAGAAAGAGCCGTTGAAGGACTTAAATGTGAAACTGCCGTCCACATTTGTTATGGCTACGGTATCAAAGCCAACACCGACTGGAAGAAGACGCTCGGCACCGAGTGGCGGCAGTATGAAGAGGTCTTCCCTAAGCTGCAGAAATCAGCTATCGACATCATCTCGCTGGAGTGTCAGAACTCGCGCGTACCGATGGATCTGATTGAGCTGATCCGCGGCAAAAAGGTAATGGTGGGGGCAATTGACGTGGCAACCAATATCGTTGAAACGGCTGAAGAGGTCGCCAGTACCCTGCGTAAGGCGCTGCAATTCGTTGCTGCCGATAAACTTTATCCGTCGACCAACTGTGGCATGGTGCCGTTATCCCGTCAGGTCGCCAGCGGCAAACTGGCCGCGTTAAGTGCGGGCGCGGACATCGTGCGCCGGGAAATCCTCGGTAAATAATCTTCCCTTCAGCGCAGCTGAACAGGCTCAGTCCGGACCGTTTAATCCGGCCGGTTTTCGGAGCTCTTCCGGACTGAGTTCATCTGGATCTGAGCCGTTTTAGCGGCTGTAAAAAGGGTCTTCTGCAAAAACCCTGCAAAACTCTTCTGCAAAACGGATTATTTTTTGAGCACCAACTGCTTCCATCCCTGGTCACGATCGTCGTTATATTTATCTGTCATCTCCTGTCTTTTGTGACCCAGCAGCGTACGGATCGACACCCTGTTTCCGGTAAAGTCGTTCTGACAGCGAACGCTGTTCATGGAAGGTTGGTGCTGCGCCTGTTTCCCATTTAAGGCCTGTTACCTGACGGGCAGCCATCCCGAAGAAAAGTTGCGTTGTCAAAGCCATGGACAGAGCCATAGGAGGCTTGTTTTTATGCTTCGCGGCTAAACTTGCTCTCAGTTCCCGGTAACCTGATCGTCTCTTGCAAAGCTGAGGTGTTCGCTTTTGGAACAAAGCAGCCTTACCGGGGCATGGTCCGCTTTGAGC
>NZ_MLFN01000077.1 GCF_002095315.1 Pantoea conspicua | reverse complement strand
TCAGGCCCGCCGCCGCACTGGCCGTACCCCAGGCGCGTCCACTGCTCGGTGGTCCGGGTACTTGGATTTGACGCGGGTTATTGCCGGTCCGGTCGCCACCCGTTTTCTCGCCAGTCTCGGTGCCCATGTGTTGCGTATCGATCCGCCAGGCTGGCAGGAACCGTCGCTGGATGAGGAGATCACCTGTGGCAAGCGCCGCGCGGTACTGAATCTCAGACAGGCCCGCGATCGGGAGCAGTTCACCCGTTTACTGCGTGAGACCGACGTGCTGGTACACGGTTACCGGGCGGATGCGCTGGAGCGGCTGGGCTTTGATGCCGACACCCGTCGGGCACTGGCTCCAGGACTGGTTGACGTCAGCCTGAATGCCTGGGGCTGGCAGGGACCGTGGCGCAACCGGCGCGGCTTTGACAGCCTGGTGCAGATGGGCTGTGGCATCGCTGAACAGGGGATGCAGTGGCAGCAGAGTGATAAACCGACCCCCTTGCCGGTGCAGGCGCTGGATCATGCCACCGGTTATCTGCTGGCAGCGGCAGTACTGGAGGGATTACGTCAGCGGCGGGCTGACGGACATGGCAGCCAGGTGCGGATGTCACTGGCGCGTACCGCCTGGCTATTGCAGCAGCATCCTGCGGCACCGGGCAGCGATCAATCAGGTATCCTGGCGAAGAGAGAGGATAATCTGCCCTTTTTGAGTTAACGCAGTGGGGGCTGGGCGTGAGACTGCGCGCGCCATCCTGGCTGCCCGGCACCGCGCAACTCTGCGCGACCCCGGGCTGTCTGCCGGGTACCCACCCGGCATCATGGTAAATCAGGCATCCTGCTGCGGGTCAGCGCTGTCGAGCAGTTCATTGTACATCGCCTGAATCGCCTCACGGCTCAGCGCAGCCAGCGTGCGGTAAAACGCAGTGGTGGCATGCGCCTCAACCTTACCGAGGAAGGTGCCGCACCACGGCAGCAGATACTCTTCAAACAGCGCCAGCTGGGCGCTGCTCTCATCTTCCGCTGACTGATCTTCCAGCCACGACGCCGCCAGCAGCAGTACGCCAAAGTGATCGGCAGGCGCATCGCTCAGCGGCATGCCGCGCGAGGTCAGAAAGGCGCGCACCTCCGGCTCGGTTTTTCCTTCCGGCCACTGTGACGCAAACGGCGACACCCTACAGTCGCTGCCGACAAACAGCGCATTGTAATCGGCGGCCAGCGCCTGCGGATCGCTGTTCTGTTGCAGGCGGGTCAGCAGTTCGTCCTGTTCCAGCGGCCACTGCGCCTGCAGTTTGCCCTCACGCAGCAGCGTAAACAGCGGCACCAGCAGCGGGTCCTGCGGCTGACGATTGTACAGTGAGCCGAGCACGCGGCACAGAATGGAAAACTCATTCATGAGTCAGATTTCCTTGAGGCAAAGTAAATTAAAAGTCAGCCAGTTCAGCAATATGTTTGCCGGTACGCTGTTCGAGGAAGTCGAGCAGACGCCGCGGCGTGACATTTAACACCCGATCCTCCGGAAAATCCACTTCGCGGGTGATGCGCAGGCAGTGCTCAAAATGGCCGAGCGTAAAGGCGGTGTGGGAATCAGAGCCAAAAGCCAGTCGTCCGCCTGCATCCCGCACCGCCTCCGCGATCGCCCGGCAGTTAGGTTCACTGCCAGGACGGGAGTGGGTAAAGGAGGAGTTATTGATCTCCAGCGCCACCTCGTAGTGGGCCGCCGCCTCGGCAATCGCCGGGATATCCACCGGGAATTTCGGGTTACCCGGATGGCTGATGATATGCACCAGTCCACCCGCCATCGCCGCAATCATCGCATCGGTGTGGTGCTTTCTGTCGCGCGGCGCGTAGACCGGCTCATGAAAGCCCGCCACGATCAGATCCAGCGCATCCAGCATCGGGCCGGAACAATCAATCTCGCCCTGCTGGTTTTTTATATTGGCCTCGATACCACGCAGAATTCCGACGCCATCAATCATGCGCGGCCAGATGCGCATATTAATAAAGTGCCAGTAGTGTGGCGCGTCGGCCATATCAGGCCCGTGATCGGTAATGGCAAACAGTTTCATCCCTGTTTGCTTCGCCTGAGTGACGTAATCGTGCAGCGTACTGTAGGCGTGAGTACTGGCGATGGTGTGCATATGCAGATCTACCGGATACATCATCTTCTCCTGCTGATAGCCCCTGACTGACCAGGGTATTAGTAGCCACGCTGACGATCGACCCGCCCCTGCGGTATTTCTCCCGCCTGATGCTGGTCAATCGCCCGGGCAATGTAGTCGATAGCTTCGTCGATTAAGGTTACCGCCGCATTATGCGGCGTCAGGGTTACGCGAGGATGAGACCAGAGCGGATGCGATTCCGGCAACGGTTCAACCTGAAACACATCCAGCGCGGCGGCTTTCAGCTGACCGCTGTTGAGCGCCGCCAGTAAATCCTCTTCCACCACCTGCGCACCGCGCGCGATGTTGAGGAAGAAAGCGCCGTGGGGCAGCTGCTGGAAAAAATCGTGATTGATTAAGTTGATGGTTTCCGCGGTGCTGGGCAGCAGGTTGATTAACACCCGCGTGCCCTGCAGAAAATCATGCAGCGCCTCAGGGCCGGCAAAGCTGGTGACGCCGGCAATCTGCTTCGGTGAGCGGCTCCAGACGCGGACCGGAAAGCCCCAGGGTTTAAGCGCTTCTGCCACGCTCCGTCCCAGCACCCCCGCGCCGAGAATACCAAGGGTAAAGCTGTTACGCGGGTAAGCGGGCAGCGGCTGCCAGCAGTGCTGCTGTTGCTGTAACCGGTAGTCGTCAAAGCGCCGGAACCAGCTCAGCACACTGTGGACCGCATACTCCTGCATTTGCTGCGCCATGCCGGTATCTTCCAGCCGGAACAGGGGCACCTCTTCCGGTAACATGTCAGGATACTGCTGCAGCTGCTTCAGAATTTCATCCACACCGGCGCCCAGCGCAAATACTCCGCGCAGCCCGGTGCGTCCCTGCAGCATCTCCGCCGGCGGGGAACGCACCAGCGCGTAATCGGCGGGGCCATCATCGCCCGGTTGCCAGGCGCGGACCCGCGCCTGCGGCAGGCGCTGTTGTAAACCATAAATCCATGTTGCCGCAGACTGCGACGGGTGATACCAGATGATCTCCATCCTGCTCTCCTTTTTTCTTTCAGCGTCAGGGAAAACCGGCATCAGGGCAAGCAAAAAACGGCGGAAAAAAGCCCTTTTTTCAGCAAAAATAATTCCCGTGGCTTCACAATTCCGGCCCGCTTCAGGGTGAAGTGGTCAGATAAGGTCTAAAGTTGGTCGTGTGGTCAATGCGTTACGCGCGGCCGCGTTTCGGACAAGGAGAAAAACCGATGACAAAAATTGAGGTAAACGCCACTGAACGGCGTCAGCGTTATGCACCCCTTCTGCTTACGCTACTGCTAAGCGTGCCGGCCTTCACCGTTCACGCCGAGGACACGTCGCGCATGCTGAATCATCAGCCGCAGCCGCCGGATGTCCGTTTAGGGCCACTGTTTAATGCTGTACAGCAAGCGAAGTTCTACCCCGATCAAAAAACCTTTGCTGATGCACTGCCTAAATACGATCCGGCCTCGATCCTCGCCGACTGGCAGATGCAGAAAAAACAGCGCAACTTTGATCTGAAACGCTTTGTTGATGCCAACTTCACCCTGCCCGCCGCGGGCGATAAGTATGTGCCGCCTGCCGGACAAAATCTGCGTGACCACATCGACGGCTTATGGCCGGTTCTGACCCGTACCGCCAGCAGCGCCGGTCAGTATGATTCGCTGCTGCCGTTGCCGAAACCTTATGTGGTACCGGGCGGTCGTTTCCGCGAAGTCTACTACTGGGACAGTTACTTCACGATGCTCGGCCTGGCTGAGAGCGGCCACTGGGATCGGGTGCAGGATATGGTGGATAACTTCGCCTCGCTGCTTGACCGTTATGGCCACATTCCCAACGGCAACCGCAGCTACTATCTGAGCCGTTCGCAGCCGCCATTTTTCAGCCTGATGGTGGATCTGCTGGCGAGCCATGATGACGGTAAAGCCTATACCCGTTACCTGCCACAGCTGCAGAAAGAGTATGACTACTGGATGGCCGACAGCGACAAACTGGCAACCCGCTCAGCCAGCAAGCGGGCGATCAAACTCAGCGATGGCACGCTGCTGAACCGCTACTGGGATGCACGCGATGTGCCGCGTACCGAATCCTGGATGGATGATGTCACCACCGCTAAGAAAGCGCCGCAGCGTGACAAGGCTGAGCTCTATCGCGAACTGCGCTCCGGCGCGGCGTCCGGCTGGGATTTCAGCTCCCGCTGGTTCACTGATGCCCATAATCTGGCCACCATTCGCACCACCCAACTGGCGCCGGTCGATCTCAATAGCCTGATGTTCCATCTGGAGCAGACGCTGTCGAAAGGCTACAAGATGAACAAGCAGGACGATCTGGCGAAGCAGTTTGCCGACCGTGCGGAGAAGCGTCAGGCTGCGATTAATCGCTATCTGTGGAACGACAAACAGGCTGGTACGCCGATTACGACTGGCAGAAAAAACAGGTGCATCCGCAGCTGACCGCCGCCACGCTGTTCCCGCTCTATCTGCGGGTCGCCAGCGATAAGCAGGCTGAAAGCACCGCCAGCGCGGTGGAAAAACAGCTGCTGAAACCGGGCGGGCTGGTGACGACTACGGTCAACAACGGCCAGCAATGGGATGCCCCGAACGGCTGGGCGCCGCTGCAATGGGTCGCCGTGGAAGGTCTGGAGCACTACAACCAGCCGAAACTGGCGAAAGAGGTCGGGCTGCGTTTCCTGCAGAACGTCCAGAACACCTATGATCGCGAGCATAAGCTGGTCGAGAAATATGTGGTTGAAGGCAAGAATCTCGGCGGCGGTGGCGGCGGTGAATATCCGTTGCAGGACGGCTTTGGCTGGACCAACGGCGTTACTCTGAAATTGCTGGATAAATATTGCCCGAAAGATAAAACCTGTAACAGCGCCCACGATATTCCTTCGACGTCTCCCGCTCAACCCTGATCTCCCCCAGAGATCGCCGGCCATGCCGGCGATCTCTGCCCTCACCTTTTAGCGAAATTTACTTGACCTTCTTCGATTGCCAGGCAAAATTGCAGCGAACTTACAAACGGTAATAATTCTCACTATGATAATGAGAATGCTTATCGAGAATTTTATTCACCTGCTGAACCTCTGCCATGAAAGGAATTTCAATGAGATTGCCATCGCCGCTGAAAGGTTATGTCCCGTTCTGCACTCTGGCGCTGACCGCGCCAGCTCTGAGTTTTGCTGCCGACATGGTGGTCACAGCCCAACCGCAGGAGCAAGCTGACTCCCCGACTCAGGGTTATCTCGCCACCACCAGTCAGGGCGCGACAAAAAGCGATCGCCCGCTGATTACCACACCGCAGTCGGTGTCGGTGGTGACGCGCCAGCAGATGCAGGATCAGGGCGCACTGACTCTGAATCAGGCGCTGGGCTATACATCCGGCGTGTTCACTAACTTCGGCGGTGCCGCAACCCGCTATGACACCATTGCCCTGCGCGGCTTCCACGGCGGCGATGTCGATAATACCTTCCTTGATGGCTTGCGGGTGATGAGCGACGGCGGCAGCTTCAATGTGTTGCAGGTCGATAACGCCTTCCTGGAGCGAATCGATGTGATCAAAGGCCCCTCTTCCGCGCTTTATGGTCAGACGGTGCCGGGCGGGCTGGTCAATATGGTGACGAAACGTCCGCAGTTCCGTGAAGAAGGCCATATTCAGTTACAGGCTGGCAATAACGCCACTACTGGCGCGATGTTTGACTATACCAATGCGATTAACGATCAGTGGGCGTTTCGCCTGACCGGTGTGACCCGCAACAGCGATACGCAGTATGACCATACTCGCGAAGAGAAGTATGCGCTGATGCCACAGCTGATGTGGCAACCGGATGAGGATACTCAGCTGATCCTTAAAGCCTATCTGCAGAAAGATCCGTCCGGCGGTTATCACGGCTCGGTGCCGGGCGACGGCAGTATTACGGAGCATAATGGCTATAAGCTGAGCAACGGTTTTTATGAAGGCAACAGCGATCTGGATCAGTTCAAACGCCATGAGCAGATCTACAGCTACGATTTCACTCATCAATTTAACGATGTCTGGTCGTTCTCCTCAACCGGCAGTTACAGCCATTCCAACGTCGATCTCGATCAGGTTTATCAGATTGGCTGGGATGCGGAGAATCCCGATCTGCTGAACCGCTACTATTCGGGTGAGCGTTCGTCACTGGCCGCCTGGGCCACTGATAACCGGTTACAGGCTGAATTTAACACCGGCGAGCTGGAGCATCGCGTCACGCTGGGCGCGGAGTATCATCGCTATAAAAATGACATCAGCAAAGCTGTCGGCAACGCATCGCAGCTTAATGCTGTGACCGGCGAACAGGTTGGCGACATGCCGGTCTACAGCTGGAGCGCTAACACCCGCCGCTACTATCAGACCGGCCTCTACCTGCAGGATGAGATGAAGCTGGATCGCTGGCATCTGGATCTCTCTGGCCGCTATGACCGCATCGTTGCCAGCAACAGCGGCAGTGACCGCCGCCAGGACGATCACATCAGCGGACGCGCGGCGCTGCTTTATGCGTTCGACAACGGTATTTCGCCGTATGTCAGCTGGAGTCAGGCGATCACTCCTACCGCTCTGACCGACCCGAACAACAACCTGCTGAAGCCGACCACTGCGGAGCAGTATGAAGCCGGGGTTAAATATCAGCCGAACGGCACCCGCGATCTCTATAGCCTGGCGGTCTATGATCTGACGCAGAAGGATGTGGCTAACCGTAATGTACAAGATGGCACCTACACGCCGTCCGGGAAAGTGCATTCGCAGGGGATTGAGCTGGAGGCGCGTAATCAGTTAACGCCGCGTCTGAGCACCGTCGCCAGTTACACCCTGAATCACCTGCGTTTCAAAGATTCCGTTGATGGCAATGATGGACACACGCCTTACGTGACGCCGAACAGCATGGCGGCCTTCTGGGGACATTATCAGTTTGATTACGGCCTGAGTGCCGGCGCGGGCGTACGCTATATCGGCAAACAGTGGGCAGATAACGAAAACACCACCCGTTTACCGTCAGTGACCCTATTTGATGCCTCGGTTCGTGCCGATCTCGGCGTCTGGAACAGCAGTCTGAAAGGCGCCTGGCTGCAGGTGAATGCGAATAACCTGACCGATCGCAAATACGTGGCGGGCTGCTACGGCACCGGTTATTGCTATTGGGGTGCAGAACGCAGCGTGATGGCGACGGTGGGTTACGATTTCTGATCGCCAGATGTGAAAAAGGGGACGAATCGCTTCGTCCCCTTTTTATTAAATCGTTACGATCAACTGCGTACTTTGCGATAGATAAACAGCACTACGATGGCACCAATGACGGCGACCACGAAGCTGCCGAAGTTAAATCCATCGACACGACCGAAGCCAAACAGCGTACTGATCCAGCCACCCACTACAGCACCGATAATACCCAGTACGATAGTCAGAATGAAACCGCCACCGTCTTTACCCGGCATGATCCACTTCGCCAGAATACCTGCGATTAAGCCAAAGACGACCCAGGAAATAATACCCATCTGTTGCTCCTTCCTTTTTTGATTAAATCGTGAACGCTTGATTTATCAAGCGGTTTACCGCGATAAGTATAGACCGGTTTTCAAAAAATGTTTGCTTGCTCACAGTTATTATTGACCAGCCACAAACTAAAGCTTTTTTTCGCCACGCCGATAACAGAGATGAGGCCAAAAAAAGAACAAACAAAGCACCAACCCTTTGGAGCCAGGAAGTGAAAGAAGCCGATCAGGAACAATATTTAAAACGTGGCACGCTGGCCGTTCTTGGCGTGATGAAAGACCTGCTGCGTTTACAGACGCCACTACTGGTGAGTTTTTCTCGTGGGCAGTTTATCAGCCGCATGCTGGCGGCCAATGAAGATCAGTTGCTGTTCGATCTCGGCAGCAACAATCTGGATAATGACTACGCCCTGACCTGCAATGAACTCAGTATTGCCGCGGAAACCTATGGCGCTAAAGTTGAGTTCAGTCTCGCTTCGCTGGCGCGGGTGGATTTTGAAGGTTTACCCGCATTCAGTGCGCCGTTGCCGGAGCTGGTGTGGCAGATCCAGCGTCGTGAGTTTTTCCGCGTCAATGCCCCGCTGGAACCCCAGTTCTGGTGTCATACCGAGTGGCCCGATGGCAATAAAGCGCGGCTTCGGCTACAGGATCTGTCGCTGGGCGGTATTGGTGTACTGGTGGATGAGGCGCTGCCCGAAGGCTTACAAAGCGGCGACAGCTTCAAAAAATTCCGCGTTGAGCTGGGCGAATATGGTCATTTTGAAGTGCCGGTGAAGCTGTTGCACATCGGCGAACGCAGCGTAGTGACGCATAAAAATGAAACCCGTGTTACGCCACGACTAAGCTTCCGCTTTTCAGCACTCGATCCGGTGCAGGAGCGGCAACTGCAGCAGATTATTTTTGCCCTTGAGCGCCTCGCACGCGATAAATCAACCCGTTTTCAATAAGTTCTTACCGGGTGCGCCGCACAGTTGCGTCGCATCCAGGCTATGCTTCTTGCTTGTTTTCTTTTAAACCGGAACCCAGCAAGGAGAATCTCCCCAATGGAAAACTGGCTTTCTTCACGTCATTTTCAATCCATCCTGTTCAATCAGAGCTTCTGGATCAACAGCGCCATCGTCATCGTCGCGACCCTCGTCATTTACTGGCTGCTGCGTACCCTGATCCGTTTTATCTCCAACCGTATTGCCCGCTACAGCGAACATCGTCACGTTCGGGCAACCGGCATCGTGGTGGAAATCCTGCGCAGTACCAGCCAGAGCCTGCTGCTGATTTTTTCACTGCTCATTGCGTTAAAATTTGTCGATTTACCCGCCTCGTGGAGCGTGGCGATCTCACACGGCTGGTTCCTGGCGTTAATCGTTCAGCTGGCGCTGTGGATCGACTGCGGCATCCGGCTCTGGCTGCAGAGTCTGCTGCGCGACCCGCTGCATGTGCGTAACCCTGTTACCACGGTGATCCTCGGTATTCTGCTGCGCGTGGTGGTGTGGATCATGATGTTCCTCGCCATTCTGTCGAATATGGGCATCAACATTACCGCGCTGGTGGCCAGTCTCGGCGTCGGGGGTATTGCGATTGCGCTGGCGATTCAGACCGTGCTGAGCGACGTGTTCGCCTCGCTGGCGATCGGATTCGATAAGCCGTTTGAGCACGGTGATTTTATCGTGTTTGGCGATATTGCCGGGTCGATTGAGCACATCGGTTTGAAAACCACCCGGCTGCGCAGCCTGAGCGGTGAACAGATTGTCTGCTCAAACACCATTCTGTTGCAGCAGACGATCCACAACTACAAACGGATGCAGCAACGCCGCATCGTGTTTAAGTTCGGTATCAGCTACGCCACGCCGTCGGAGCAGGTGCGCGAGATCAGTCCGCTGGTGAAAGAGATTATCCAGAGCGTTGAGACCACCCGTTTCGACCGCGCCCACTTCCTGGCCTTTGAAGATTCGAAACTGACCTTTGAAGTGGTCTACTTTGTGCTGGACGCCGACTACAACAAGTACATGGATATTCAGCAGGAGATCAACCTGCAGCTGATGGCGGCGCTGGAACAGCGCAACATTCGCTTTGCCTTCCCGATTCGTCAGGTCGAGTTCAGCGGCGGTAATCTGCCGCCAGTGGATCTGGTGGCGGTGGACAACGAAGATGGCGAGGTGCGCAGGGTGGCGCGTTAAGCGGGCTCAGGATGCCAGCCTTCCTGCGGATGAGCGAAAGGCTGGCGACGCATATTCACGTCAGCGTTAGTGCGGCTCGCGGTCCAGGATGGGCCTCGCGTGCCACGCCGACATGACTGACTGCGGCTCAGTTACTGATGGCGATAGCAGCTGACGCCCAGATACTGGCTAAACGCTTCCTGCAAAACATCTGCCGTGGCGGAGTGGTTCATCGCCACATGGTGTTCGAATCCGTTACGGCAGATCCACGCCAGCAGGGATTCCAGTTGCGGTACCTGAATCACCGCGCGACAGCCCACCGCATCCAGCGGATCGTCCACCGACATGCCCTCGCCGACGTAGGCCTTGATCTCTCCGCTGAAATCATCGGTTGAAAGACGGAAATAGGTCAGATCGCCGCTTTTCATCCGGCCATGCACCGCCCCACAGGTGTTCTCTTTCCCTACCGTCGTACCAATAATATCGGCCGTACCCATCGTCGGTGATTCCAGGCTGGCGCTGGCAAAGTTACCGCAGTGAAACAGCACACATTTATCCCGATCATCGCCGAAGTTGTTGTTCCAGTCAGCCAGTGAGGCGGGATTCAGCGAGCAGCTGGCCAGGGCATACATCGACAGCGCGCCCATCACGTCCACTTCGCAGGCGCTCGGCATCAGCTGTCCCGACATCACGCTCATGATCGAGCAGACATTAATACCGAGATTCTCCTGCAGCGAGGTCCAGCACTGAATCGCGGTGGTGTCGATATCATTGTCGTTCACCCATTCGCTGATGACCACAAACAGTTTCGCCATGGTTTGCAGCTTTTCGCCGGGAATACCGCGCGCATCGGCGTTGGCTTCCAGAATCTCGCGCTTCTCCGCCACGCGGATATCATCATCACGCAGCCGGTTAGTACGGGTGAAAATTTCTGACAGATCCAGCGTTTCCACCGCAATACCCATCTTCTCCAGCAGTTTTTCGCTGTAGCGCACGGTGTTAAAACCAGCAGGCCGGGCACCGATCGCCCCGACACGCACCCGTCGCATCGCATTAACCACCCGACAGAGCTGGCTGAAGCGCTGCAGATCCTGCATGAAGACCTCGCCGCTCAGGGCGCAGACATGCTGGCGGGTCAGGGAAAAGGGGATGCCATATTGCCGCAGGTTGTTACACAGCGATATTTTGCCGCAGAAGCTGTCACGCCGGGTCGCCAGCCCCATTTTATCGAGGTTATCTTCTTCCGCCTGCACCAGCACCGGCACATTTAATCCGGCGAGGCGTAACGCCTCTGCGATCGCTTTCTCATCGCCAAAGTTGGGCAGCAGCACCACCACGCCGTGAATCGCCTCCCGGTGCTGGCGAAACAGTTCGGCGCAGATTTTCGCTTCCTGGCGGGTCTCAACTCCGCCGAGATGAGTCTGGCTCTCGTCCAGCATCACCGTATTGATATTCATTTTTTCAAACAGCGCGACCGCCTGCTGGCGCGCCTCGCCCACCAGATAGCTGGGAAAGAAACCCCGGTTGCCAATAATTACACCGAAGGTTAACTGCTGAGGAAGTTTTGACATGGCTCTGCTCCGAAAGGGTTAATGTGGCTGATAACGACAGCGTGCGACGGCGTCGATCCAGCCTTTATAGTTTTCCTGCATCTGCTGCGCACAGGCCTGACGCGGTTCGATCACGTTGCCGCCCTGTAACGCCTGCATATCACTGCCCTGCTGCCACCAGCCCAGCACTTTACCCGCCAGCAGCGCGGCACCCAGCGCCGAGACTTCGGCGGTCGGCACCCGCAGCAACGGACGCTGCAGGACATCTGCCTGCAGCTGCATCAGCCAGCTGTTTTCGGTAGCGCTGCCATCCACGCACAGCGCAGGCAGTTGCTGCCCGCTGGCCTGTTCCATAGCAAAAAAGACGTCGGCGATCTGCCAGATGATCGACTCCAGCGCCACCCGCGCCAGCACCGCCGGTGTGGCGGCATCCGTCAGGCCACAGACCATGCCACGCGCCTGCAAATCCCACCAGGGCGCGCCCAGCCCGGAAAGCGCCGGCACAAAATAGATGCCCTGATGATCTTCGCTGCGTTGCGCCAGCGCGGTGAGCTGGCGCGGGTCCTGAATCCCTAACATGCTACCGAGCCACGCCGCGCCCGAACCGGTGTGGGTGATATTCCCCTCGAACGCGTAACGCAAGGTGCCGTCATGCCAGGCCACGGTGGTGCTGAGACCATTTTCGGTCAGCAGCGGCGTGGCCATCGACATCATCAGCGATGAACCCGTGCCGTAAGTGGCTTTCACCACCTCCGCCGCACCGCGACGTTGGGCCTGCAACGCGGCGTGGGAATCACCAATCCGCGCCAGAATCGGCGTGCCCGGCGCCAGGCCGGCAATATCCGTGACGGCCACCACGCCCTGTTCACTGGCGGAAGCCACGATGCGCGGCAGCGCGGCGCGCGGCAGCCGGAACAGCGCCAGCAGTTCGTCGTCCCAGTCATTAAGATGCAGGCTGTAGAGCTGGGTGCGCGAGGCGTTGGCGTGATCGGTGATAAAGGTCTCGCCTGCACTGAGCTGCCAGCTGAGCCAGCTGTCCACGGTGCCGATACAGAGCTCGCCCGCTTCGGCACGCGCCACGCCGTCGGGGAGCGCCGCCAGCATGCCGGTCAGCTTGGCGGCCGGAAACATCGGGTCCACCGCCAGCCCGGTGAGCCCGGTAATGCGCGGCGCTTTACCCGCAAGGTGTAATTCGCGACAGAACGGCTCGGAACGTCGGTCCTGCCAGCTTACCAGCGGCGTCAGGGGCTGGCCGTCGCGACGTTGCCAGATCAGTACTGACTCACGCTGATTACTGATCGCCACCGCTGCCACGCTGGCGCCGCCAC
>NZ_MLFN01000076.1 GCF_002095315.1 Pantoea conspicua | reverse complement strand
CAGCAGCAGTTCGCCCGCTCTGGCATCCAGCTGGCGATCGAGCAGCCAGCCTTTGTGATGAATCAGCGTCACTTCGCGTCCCTGGGCTCGCAGCGCCGCCGCCGCCTCAATACCGAGGAAACCGCCACCCAGCACCGCTACCGGGCCGTGGCCCGCCAGCAGCCGCTCAACGTCACTGATGCAGCGGAAACCGCTGACCTGCGGCCGATCGATGCCTGGAATAACTGGCAGGCGCGGCTGCGATCCGGTAGCGAACACCAGCCGGTCCCAGCCCAGCTGACGCTGGTCGGTCAGCACCGTACGGGCCGCCAGATTGACCTGCTGCACCGTTTCGCCCGCCAGCAGCGTCACGCCGTGCTGCTGATACCACGACGTTGCATGGATCAGGGTCTCGCTGAAGCGCATCTCACCCGCCAGCACCGGTGATAACAGCACGCGGTTGTAGTTGCCATGCGGCTCGCGGCCAATCACCGTGATGGCGTAACGCTGCGGCGCCCGTTGCAACAGGCTCTCGACCAGCTGCATCGCCGCCATGCCATTCCCTATTACCAGCAGCCGTTGCGTCATAATGCGATCCTCACGCCGCCGTGGTCTGTTTTTCATACAGAAAGTGCAGCACCTGCTGGCGCAGCTGGTGATAGCGCGGCTCATCGGCCAGCGCGACGCGTGAACGCGGACGCGGCAGATTGACCGGCAGGATCTCACCGACTCGCGCTGCCGGGCCGTTGGTCATCATCAGTACCCGATCGGACAACAGCACCGCCTCATCGACGTCATGGGTGATCAGCACGATGGTGGTGTTCAGCTCCTGCTGAATGCGCATCACGCTGTCCTGCAGGTGGGCGCGGGTCAAGGCGTCCAGCGCGCCAAACGGCTCATCCAGCAGCAGCACACGCGGCTTCATCGCCAGCGCCCGCGCGATGCCAACCCGCTGCTTCATGCCGCCGGAAATTTCACCCGGCCGCTTGTGCATCGCATGGCTCATCTGCACCCGATTCAGGTTGTGCTCAATCCAGTCCTGCATTTCCGCTTTACTCAGCCTGCCTTTAAACACCTGCTGTACCGCCAGCTCAACGTTCTGAAACGCCGTCAGCCACGGCAGCAGCGAATGGTTCTGAAACACCACCGCCCGCTCCGGCCCCGGACCGCCGATCTCACGGTTATCACACAGCAATACGCCGCTGCTGGGCCGGCTCAGCCCGGCAATCAGGTTCAGCAGCGTCGATTTTCCGCAGCCGGAATGGCCGATCAGACTCAGGGTTTCGCCTTCGTGAATATCAAACTGACGTTATCCAGTGCCAGGAATTCACCGCTGGCGGTATTGAAGCGCTGGCTGACCTGCTGGACGCGTATAATATGTGTCATGGTGAACTCCTTATTTATCCCAGCTAAAACGACGGACCAGCAGCATCAGGCCCTGCTCCAGCAACAGGCCGACGCCGCCGATAATCAGGATGGCGATCAGAATGTTTTCCACGTTGAGGTTGTTCCACTCATTCCAGATCCAGAAGCCGATACCGAGTCCGCCGGTCAGCATTTCAGCGGCGACAATCACCAGCCACGCAATGCCAATCGACAGGCGAACCCCGGTCAGCACGGCGGGCAGCACCGCCGGCAGCAGGATGCGGCGCATCACGGTCCACTCGGAAAGCTGCAGCACCCGCGCCACATTGAGATAATCCTGCGGAATGCGTTGTACCCCTTCGGCGGTGTTGATGATCATTGGCCAGATCGAACAGATGAAAATGGTCCAGCTGGCGGCAGGCTCAGCGCGCTGAAACAGCAGCAGGCCAATCGGCAGCCAGGCCAGCGGACTGACCGGGCGCAGCAAGGCGATAATTGGATTAAACATCCGCGCCATAAACAGAAAGCGACCGAGCAGAAAACCGGCAGGAATACCCACCAGGGCGGCCAGGCCGAAGCCGATAGCGACACGCTGCAGTGACGCCAGCACGTTCCAGCCGATACCCTGATCGTTGGGGCCATTGCTGTAAAACGGATCGGCAAACAGAATCTGCGCCGCCTGCCAGGTAGCGTACGGTGTTGGAAAAGCCGGCTCCGACAGCGCAGCGATTTGCCACACCAGCACCAGCAACAGCATCCCGCCAGCGACCGGAATAGCCCGCTGGATCAGCGGACGCAGGCGGGCCGGTCTGGCGGCGGCTTTCGGGGTAATCTGCAACGGGATCACGGTGGCACTGCTGTCGGTCTGCACCGGCTGCGCCAGGGCGCGCGCGTCAGTTTTCATGGCATCCTCTCTTAACGTTTGATGGCGAAACTGGCGGCATAGGCGGCAGGATTGCTGCCGTCCCACACTTTGCCGTCGATGAGGGTACTGCTGCGCATCTCTGTGGCGGGCAGTGCAATCTGGCCGACCGCACTGGCGGCCTGTTTATAGATGTCGATACGGTTAATCTGGCGCGCGACGGCCTGATAATCGGGATCGCGGGTCAGCAGCCCCCAGCGCTTCATCTGGGTCAGAAACCACATGCCGTCGGAGAGCCAGGGGAAACTGACGTTGCCGTCACCAAAGAAGCGCATCGGGTGCGCATCCTGCCACGACTGACCGAGCCCGTTCTGATACTGCCCCAGCATCCGTCCCTGCAACGTCTCAACTTTGGTATTGATCCAGGCGCGTCCGGCTAATACCTGGGCCGTTTCGCGGCGGTTATCGTCGGAGGCGTCAATCCAGCGGGCGGCGTCCAGTACCGCCGCCGTGAGGGCACGGGCGGTGTTGGGGTTCTCTTTGACCCACTGCGCACGGGTGCCGAGGATTTTCTCCGGATGTTCAGGCCAGATCTGCTGGCTGGTGGCGGCGGTAAAGCCGATGTTGTCGCTGATGGCACGCTGGTTCCACGGCTCACCGACGCAGAAGCCGCTCATGTTGCCAATTTTCATGTTCATCACCATCTGTGGCGGCGGCACAACCACAGTGCGCACATCCTCAAACGGGTTGATGCCGGCATTAGCCAGCCAGTAATAGAGCCACATGGCGTGGGTGCTGGTAGGAAAGGTGTGGGCGAAGGTCAGGCTGCCTTTGGCCTGGCTCTCCACCGCCTTTTTCAGGCTGGCCGCGTCGGTCACGCCGCTGGCTTTCAGCTGGTTCGACAGGGTGATCGCCTGGCCGTTGTGGTTGAGCGTCATCAGGTTAGCCATGTCGTGCTGCGGACCGGCCACCCCGAGCTGTAACGCGTAGATCATGCCGTATAACACGTGTGCCGCATCCAGTTCACCGGAAGTCAGTTTGTCGCGCACCGCCGCCCAGCTCGCCTCTTTACTGGCCTGAAGGCTCAGGCCATATTTTTTATCGAAGCCTTTAACGGACGCCATCACCACCGGCGCGCAGTCAGTGAGCGGAATAAAGCCGACCCGGACCCCGGCTTTTTCGGGTGCATCTGATCCCGCCGCCCAGACGGCATTGCGTAATCCCGGGATAACCCAGGCCGCACCCAGCGCGGCCCCGGAAATCAGTAACTGGCGTCGTGAGACTGGCATTTTGCTCATCATATTGCCCCTGAACAGGAATAAAAAAAGGCGTCCTCCGACATGCCGAAGCATGCGGATGGACGCCTTTATCCAAAGCACTGGCCCCACCGCCGTTGGCAGGAACAATGCGTACTGTCTGTAAGGTTAAGCAAACAGCATGCCAGAATCCCTGTCCACGCGCTATCAGGCCTCCTGCTTCAGGAGTGGTGGAAAAATAACCGTTTTTGCACTCCTCTGACGCAGCGTGCGCACAAGTGTTGTGCAGCTACCTCTTACGGGTTAAGCGCTGAGCGTCGCGGCGACGGCCAGCACCGCTTGTGCGATCTCCACGACCTTTTTATTCTGGTTCATGGCGCTTTTACGCAGTGCCTGCCAGGCCGCTTGTTCACTGAAACCGTGCTGCTGCATCAGCCAGTGCTTGGCCTGTTCAATGATCCGGCGCTCATCAAGTGACGCGCGCATGGCGGCCAGTTCATCAGCCTGCTGCTGCAAGCGCTGCTGCTGTTCGCCAATCAACGACAGTACCGAACGCCCAAGCTGCGGTGCCAGGCCATCACTGTCCAGCGTGGCCGCACCGGGTAGCCAGTCGGCACCGGAAACATAGAGCGCAAAACTGCTGTTTCCCTGCGCGGGGGTCAGCGGCAATGTCGCCTGGTCAATCGCGGTCCGGCAACGCCGCATCAGGGTCGCGGAGAGACCATCTTCGACCCTTTTCATCTGATCGAGCCGCTCAGAGAGCAGTGAAAACCAGTTCAGCGCGCCAGATTCTTCGCCGTTGCCGCCGGTGCAGGCGATGCGCCGTAGCCGCTCGATATCCCGGCTGGCCTGCGCCAGCGGCTGCCACTGGGCACAGGCTTCGGCATCGGCAAACTGGCTAAAGGTGGTGAAGCTCTGTTCCTGGGCGGCAATCAGCGCCACCATCTGGCTGCGCTGGTCGGCAGTGAACTGCCCGGCCGCAAAGCCAGCGGACCCAATGGCGCGCTCCTGTCCGGCCGGCTCTTTGCCCTGCATAAAGCTAAATAGTGCTATCAGGGCTCGGGAAATATCGGGATGGCTGGCAGTGTCTGCCGCTTCAAAGACCAGATTGAGTAAGGTACGGATCACCTGATTAAACGCCGCCATTGCTGTTACCTGAGTCAGCGTTTCTTCAGCGATCTGCTGTCGTAGCGCGGGCAGCTCGCTCAGCGCCTGCAACGCGGCGGCAATCAGGTGACAGAAGCGGCTGTAGCCCGGCTGCGCCACGGCGGGCGGTAGTGCCTGATAAAAGTGCTGCAGGCAGGTGCTGACATCCTGCTGACGGGCAAGCCGCTCAGTGCTAAACAGCCGCCCATGAGAACAGATCCAGATATTACTGGCCCCGCGTTCCCGCTGCAGCTGGTGAACCAGCTCACTGACCGCCGTAATCAGTTGTCCGGTCTGGAGCAACCGTTGCAGGCTGGCAATATCGCTTTCCCGTGATGCACGTAGCCAGGTCAGGGCGTCTCTCATTGCTCACCTCTTATCACCATAAAACATTTTTTAAGCAAAAGCCGTGCCGCTTTCGGCACCCTGGGGGGATGAGACGGACCCGGAAATTCCGATTTTGATAAGATTCTTAAGGCAAACGGATAAAATTTTCTGGTAATGAGTGATTAGAAAAAGTTAATAGTTTCACATTGAATTCAATGCGTGGCAGAATGCGCGACAACGTTCTCAACCAGTTTGCGTTCGCGATAATTCAGTTCGCTTTAACTATTGTAAAGCATGGCGCTTTTCCTGCGACCTGGCTTAGCGGTAAAGTGCCTGCTATCACGCATCGGCAGTCGGTGCAATGGTTTGAATTCTCAAAAGTCTTAGGTAGACTGAACACAGTACTATCCCGATGTAATCTGACCTTTTTTTGAATGTCAGAACGTTGGCCCACTCTGGTGCCAATGTTGGCCTTCCCCTGCGTCGGGCCAGGCAATATGCAGATACTTTGATGAGATCACGAGGAACATGGTGAAAAAGAGTCTTGCGTTAACACTGCTGGCGGTCCTTACCCTGGCAGGCTGTAAGGCCCCGCCGCCGCCCGTCACTGATGACACGCTGGTGACCAGCGAAATTAATGGCGTCAAACTGGTTCATCGGCACGCCGTTGCGCCGCCGACGGAATTTGAACCGGTCAACCAGACCTGGCGGGCGCTGTATGGTGCGTCAGTGATGACCACGCCCGATTACGGCGGCAAAGTGGTTCGCTATCTCGAAACGGGTAAACCGTTTGAAGTATTAGGCACGGTGGAAAATCACTGGCTGGCGATTGCTGACCAGGCTGACGGTCCGATGATCGGTTACGTCCCGTTAAAAGCGGGTGTGGAAAGCAGCCGTTATGATGCCACGGTGCTGAGCGATCGTCCCCGTCCCCGCAAAACGAAACAGGTCTGTGTCGCCGTTGGCGGTGCCAGTAAAGCGTGCCGCACTAACGATACCGCGACCTGGATCTTAGACTAAACATGAAATCCGGCGCATATTGCCCGCAGCACCGTCCTGGGCTGCGGGTTCAGGGATTTGCCATTGGCTGGAAGATCACGAATTAATGACTGTGGAATCCCCTGCGCGTGAGGTCACCCCCTCAGGCAATGAGAATCTATTACTTCAGGCTGCAGCACCACTGCTGAACGCGGTGGTGCAAATTCGTCAGTCAGCCACCCATGACGATCCCGCGGGCTTACGCCAGTCGCTTATTGATGAGATCCGCCTGTTCGAACAGCGTTGTAAACAGGCGGGTTTGCCGTTTGAGATGATTATCGGCGCACGCTACTGCGTCTGCAGTGCGCTGGATGAAGCGGCGGCGCAAACCCCGTGGGGGACGCGCGGCGTCTGGTCTGGCAACGGCATGCTGGTGACGTTCCACAATGAGAGCTGGGGCGGTGAGAAATTTTTTCAGCTGCTGTCGCGCATTTCACAAAGCCCGCAACAGCACCTCTGGCTACTGGAAGTAGTGCACTACTGCCTGCTACTGGGCTACGAAGGCCGCTATCGCGGCAGTGAAAATGGTCGCGCCCAGTGCGACAGCATCCGCAAGCGATTGAAAAGCCTGATTGACGAAACGCGTGCTCAGCGTCAGACGCCGCAGCCACCGCTGGTGGAGGTGCATCCGCTGGTCAGCACCCTCGCCCGCCCGATGGTGCCGCTGTGGGCCTGTGCGATGCTGGTGGCGCTGATTGGCTGCCTGATCTACAGCGGTCTCAACTGGAGACTGGGTAATGCCGCTGAGCCGCTGCTGCGCGCCATCTACCAGACCCCATTGCCGCAGATTACGGCTGGCCGTCGTCCCTCCTCACCGCAGGCGCTGCTCGATCTGCGCCAGCGTCTGAATGATGTGATTGCCGCCGGTCAGCTGGAAGTCAGCGACGGCGCCTTCGGCAGCAAAGTGATTATCCCGGCGGATAAGCTGTTCGCCGAACAGGGCACGGTGATCAATCCGGTGGGCCGCGCTCTGCTGGCTCGCGTCTCGACGGCAATGAAAAATGTGAAAGGCACCATTCTGGTCTCAGTGTTTACCGACGATCATCCGGTCGACAACAGCCGTTTTGCCTCCAGTTACGAATTTTCTTTCGCCCGCGCCCGCGCGGTCACCCAGTTGCTGCAGTCCCAGCTGGCGGATGGCCATACGGTGCGCTCAGAAGGTCGCGGCGACAGCGATCCGCTACTGCCGAATGACAGCAGCGAAAACCGGACCCGTAACCGCCGCGTTGAAATCACCCTGTTTGCCGCGCCCGAAACGCTCAGTAATCATCAAGGAGCACAATAATGCGCGCTTCCGTTCGTCTGTTTTTGACGCATCGATTGTTGTGGAGCTTTATCGGCGTCACGGCGCTGAGCTGTCTGGTCTGGATGCTCGGTCCGCTCTGGTCGTGGGGCGAATCGCGCCCGCTGGAGCCGATTCTGCCGCGGCAGCTCACCGTCAGTGCGCTCTATTTTCTGTGGATCCTGTTTCAACTGATCCCCTCACTCTATCGAGCCTGGTTTAACAGCCGGTTACTGACCCAGCTGCAGGCCTCCGGCAGTGACGACCCGGCTGAACGCCAGGTCACCGAGGAGTTGCTCAACCAGCGCTTCAGCGATGCGGCCATGCAGCTCAAACGGACCCAGTTTGGCCGTCGTCATGCTGGTGGTCTGCTGACGCGGTTCAATTCAAACTACCTTTATCAGCTGCCGTGGTATCTGGTGATGGGCGCGCCGGGCGCCGGGAAAACCACCGCCCTGCTGAATGCCGGTCTGAATTTTCCGCTGACCGACACGCTGGGTAAAAATGCGATTCGCGGCGTGGGCGGCACCCGGAACTGCGACTGGTGGTTTACCGACAGTGCGGTGCTGATTGATACCGCGGGCCGTTACGCCCTGCAGGAGAGCCAGCGTGCGCGCGACGCCGCCGAGTGGCACAGCTTTATTAACCTGCTTAAACGTTACCGCACCCGTCAGCCGATTAACGGCGTGATCATGACCATCAGCGTCGCCGATCTGTTGAGTGACTCCGCTGAGGCGCGCTTTGCACAGGCCAGCGCGCTGCGTGAACGCATGGCAGAACTGCATCAGCAGACCGGCATCCATTTCCCGGTTTATGTGATGGTGACCAAAACCGACTTGCTGAAAGGCTTTATGAGCTATTTCGGTTCGGTGGAAAAAGCGAAGCGTGATGCTATCTGGGGTTTCACTTTTAACTGGGACCTCGGTAAGCCGCATAAGGGTGACTGGCATCGCCATTTCGGTCAGCAGTTTCAGCGGCTGGAGCAGCAGTTACAGCAGCAGCTGGATGACCAGATGACGCAGGAGCGTGATCTCAATGAGCGAGCTGAATGCTTCCTGTTCCCGCAGGAGTTTGCCTCGCTGCGTCCGCTGCTGAATGAGTACCTCGACATCGTCTTTTCCGATCATCAGGATGCGGTTGCCTGGAGTCCGCGCGGCCTGTTCTTCACCAGCGGTACGCAGGAAGGCCTGCCTTTTGACCGGGTGATGGGCGAGCTGAGCCGAAAACTGCAGCTGCGCCCGGCGGGTGACCATTCGATCGCCGCGTGGGACAGCGTTAACCGCAACAGCCCGATTCCGGGTAACAAAGGTCAGAGCTTCTTTATTCGCGATTTGCTGAGCGATCTGATCTTCAAAGAGAGCGGACTGGCCGGCAGCAATCGACGCTGGGAATACCGTAATCAGCTGTTCCACTGGATTGGCTACGGCGTACTGGCCGGTGCCCTGCTGATTATGTCGAGTCTGTGGGGCATCAGTTACTACCAGAATCAGCACTACCTGAATCAGGTTGAGGCGCGGATACCGGCTATTCGTGAGCAGAGCCAGCAGGTCATTCATCAGCCTGCTGATAATATTTTTGATCTGCTACCCTTTCTTAATAGCCTGGTGAAACTGCCGCTGTCTGACCGTTTTTCTCTCGATAATCCGCCGCTTACTATGCGGATTGGCTTATATCGCGGGACCCAGGTCAGCGATGCGGCCTGGGCGCTTTATCAAAATGCGCTTAAGTCTTTACTGCTGCCGCGCGTGGCTCAGCAGATTACCAATATTCTGCGTAATGACCCAGGCGATGATAACGCGTATAGCCGCAATGCTCTGCGCGCCTATCAGATGCTCTATCAACCGCGTAATTACGATGGTGAATTTTTGCGTGCCTGGCTGCTGCAAAACTTACAGCATGCGCTGCCCGACACGGTCAGTACCCGCGACCTTCAGCAGCTCGACTGGCACCTGAGTCAGTTGCTGGATCAGCAGATTCAGTCGTCGCCCTATGCGCGTGATAATGCACTGATGATGCGCAAACTTGCGGATAATCTGAAAATTGCGGGGCAATCAGGCCCTGTGCTGGCGGTAACGCCCTCGCACTCTGCACAGCGGTTGACCCTGCATAGCGAGTAATGGTGAGGTGAATATGGCTGCTTATACTGCCCCCGGCTGGTATGGCAAGCTGCCGTCTACCGGCGACTTTCTGCACCATCGGCTGAGCGAGCAACAGATCACCCCGTGGAACCACTGGTTCCAGCAGGGATTACTGCACTGGCATCAGCAGGACGACGCGGTGACCGCGAACTTTTTGCGCGCGCCGGTATGGAATTTTGTCTTACCGATTACCCCGACCCGACAACAGGTGCAGATGGGCTGTTTACTTCCCTCCTGTGATCGCGTCGGACGTGCCTGGCCGCTGCTTGCGCTGCACACTTTTCCGATCAGCCAGTGGCATCCGGCGCAGCTGACCATTTCCGGCGACTGGTTTCAGGACCTGGGCGCAACGCTGCTGCGTGCGGTACAGACGCCGCTTAATGGCGAGCAGCTTGAGCATCAAATCCAGGCGCTGCCGCCGCTGCTGGTGCCCGCCAGGCAGCCTTCAGATATTATGGATGTGATCGGGTTTCAGGATTTGCCCTGCACGCTGAGCTGGCGTGAAGTGGCTGAACGTTTCGATCCCCAGCAGCATATGAGCTACTGGTGGAGTAACCGCAGTGATGGTTTTGTCCACGCGACCCATAAGCACAGCGGCAACCTCACAGCACAACTGTTTTCGTTACTGTTTAACCCGGCGGCAGGTGCACAGCCGGGACGTAATGGCCTCTACCCACCGATGTTTGAGTAGGGCCGGTTGCGTTTGCCGTTCAATCTGGGATAACTCATGCAATTTACCATTGTGCAATGCACTACGGATGTTCCGGTTAAAACCGTCGTGTTTCAACCGCCTGGTGGCACCATTGGCCGCAGTCAGGACAACGATCTGGTGCTGCCTGATGAGTCGCGTACCATTTCGCGTCTGCAGGCGCTGGTCCATTTGTCCCACGACGGCGAGTGCCGCCTGACGAATCAGGGCAGCGTGACGCCGGTGGAGCATAACGGCATCACGCTCGGTCGCGGGATGCAGGTGTTGCTTAAGCATGGCGATGCGTTACGCATCGGTGACTATGTGCTGAACGTACGCGATCCCGCCTGCCAGCGCGAACAGAGCGATCCCCTTGCGCTGTTTGCCAGTAACAGCGACCACCCGGCCAATCCGTTAGGCATTCACGAACACCACGAGGTTGAGGATCGCCTGCTGGTAAATGAAACTGCGCCGGTGCGACACGAGCGTCATAATGATGCGCGGCTGGCGATAGAACCGCAGGTCAACGAGCCGCATCGTGCACTCTCCTCCCAGCCGCAGGATCAGGATAAGCTGATTGCCGCGCTGCTGGACGGCATGGGTCTGAGCAACGGCCACGCCACGCCCATTGATGAAGAACAGATGCGCATTACCGGCCGGATGCTGAGCCTGTTTTCGCAGGGTACGGTAGCGCTGCTGTCGTCGCGCTCCATCCTCAAGCGCGGGGTAAAAGCGGACATGACGATGATTCTTAATGAGGCCAATAATCCCTTTAAGATCCTGCCATCTGGTAAAACCGTGCTGATGCAGATGTACCAGAGTCAGATGCCGGGCTTTATGCCGCCCGAACAGGCGGTACGCGATGCGCTGGTTGACCTGCAGGCGCATCAGTTGGGGATGATTGCCGGTATCCGCGCCATCATTGCGGCAATGCTGCAGTCGTTTAATCCGGCCCGGCTGGAAGAGCAGGCCCGTGCCGACGGCGTCCTGCCAAAACTGCCGTTCACCAGCACCAAAAAGGCGGCGCTGTGGGATTACTTTACCCGCAACTATCAGCGTACCGCCGGCGAAATTGAAGATGATTTCCATACCCTGTTTGGCGAAGCGTTCCTGCATGCCTATGACATGGAGGTCAATCAGTACAAAGATTCACAGACGCGGGTAGATGAAGCATGAAGATTGTGTTTGCCAGCCGCTGCCAGCAAGGCCTGCGCGATGATAATCAGGATCGCACCGGTGCCGAGCTGGACGAACGCCGGGCCTGTTTTTTGGTCTGTGACGGCGTCGCTGGGTTGCCCGGCGGCGAGATGGCGGCGCAACTGGTACGTGACAGCCTGATTAGCCAGCTACAGCATTGCGAGCACTTTACCCCTGACTTTACCCGTCGGGCGATCGAGCAGTGCCGGATTGCATTGCATGAGGCACAGGGAAAGAATCCTAAATTTGCACGCATGAGCACCACCCTTGCAGCGCTGTTTATTGACCGTCAGAAACAGCGCGCATGGTGGGCGCACGCAGGTGATAGCCGGGTTTACCACTTCCGCCGCGGGGTGCTGCATGAGGTGACCCGTGACCACAGCCTGGCCCAGCAACTGAAAGAAGCGGGCTATGAAAATACCGGCATTAACAGTAATTTACTCTATAATGCGCTCGGCGCTGAACCGCCGCGTGCAGTCAGTTTTTCGCAGGAGATTGCGCTGGAAGATGGTGACGCGTTTCTGGTCTGCACCGATGGATTCTGGCTTAACCTGACCACCGGTGAAATGGAACAGGCACTGCGCATGGTCAACGCCTGCGAAGAGTGGCTGGCACTGATGGAACAGGCGGTGAGCCGCAACGTGAAAAAGATAATCTCAGCGCACTGGCGGTCTGGATTGGTGAGCCGGAAGAAGCGACATTGCTCTATTCACTGGCTGATTCGGCGCGCTTTCTGCCGCCTCGTTTTTGATTCCAAGGATCCTTATGAAACTGTGGTTGCCCGGCATCGCCACCTTACTGATCGCCTTTCATGCCCAGGCAGAAAATTATCGTGTGGTCTATTCGCCCAGCCTGGCGCTGGAAGTTTACATCGATAATGTGGTGAGCAAAGCGCCCGACGACTGGTGCAAAGAGACCTTGCCGCTGCGCATTGTCTCCGGCAAAAGTAAGGATTCGGCGGTGCTGACCACTTTTTTACCCCGCGTCGGCACCCTGCTGGCTAACCAGTGCGGCTTGCTGGATGTCATGCCGTGGCAGATGACCGACAAAGAGGGCGGCGTATTAGCCAGCGGCAGCGCCAGCAAGTTACAGAACTGGCGGCCGATTGTGATGGCGGACGCCACGGCCAGCGCCAGCGCAAGTAATGCCGCCCCGCTCGATCTGTCACGTCCGGCCAACAGCACGCCGCTGCAACACTTTGACCTGCCCAGCGGCTGCCATTTCCGTACCGCCTGGGATGACAATGCCCAGACAATGTTTATCCCGGATGTCAGCAAGCAGCAGTGCTCGCCCGACGGCTGGGTCGAAGGCAAAAGTGAACTGACGCTGGCCACGCCGGATCATCCGACGCCAGTGGCGGTGACCTTTTATCAGGGCTATCCGATCGCCAATCTGGCCATCCCGGACAGCAAACTGGAGGTCATTGCGGCGAATAATCAGCGCATGATCGTGACCCGTTCAGAGGCGCCCGATAGCTGGCTGGTCCTGCCGTTTGATAGTCGGCAGCATGTCTGGCGCTTTAATGGAACCTTGTTGATTAAGATGGATAAAAATGCTGCGCAGCAGGACGCTGACGCTGTGAAATCGCGGGTTGAGACTTTGCGCGGCCAATGGACGCCGCATTTCATGCCACAGCAAAAAGTGAATGTGTTACTCATCGACACCCTGCACGCGGATCTGGTTGATCCTGCCATTGGTGCCTGGCGTAACATCAATTAATTACCGCGCAGCCTGGCGAGCAGGCCGTGTTCAGAGAGTTCACTATGTCGGCAAATGATAATCAGAAAACGGTTCCGAATGCCCTGCCAGACGGATACCGCTTCAACGAGTTTGAGATCAAGGAAGTGATTGGCGGCGGCGGTTTCGGCATCGTTTATCGTGCGTGGGATCACCAGCTGGAACGCACCATCGCCATTAAAGAGTACATGCCGGTTTCGCTGGCGGTGCGTGCGGCGGATTTGACACTGGAACTGCGCGGCGAGCGCTTCCAGAAACTGTTTAACGCCGGGCTGAACAGTTTTATCCAGGAAGCGCGTCTGCTGGCCCGCTTCAACCACCCCGGCCTGCTGCACGTGTTGCGCTTCTGGGAGCAGAATGGCACCGCCTATATGGGCACGCTTTACTACAGCGGCATGACGCTGAAAGAGTGGCAGCTCACCAGCCCGGAGCCGATTTCCGAAGCCTGGATTCGTCGTCTGCTGCCGCCGCTGCTGGGCGCCATCAGCACCATTCATCAGGCCGGCTATCTGCATCGTGATATCTCACTGGATAATATCCAGATTCAGGAAAACCAGCTGCCGGTGCTGCTGGATTTCGGCTCGGCGCGCAAAGAGATTGGTAATCTCTCCGATGAAACCGAAATCATGCTGAAGCCCGGTTTCGCACCGATTGAGCAGTACAGCGAAGAGGGAGAGGTTGAACAGGGTCCGTGGACCGATATCTACGCACTCGGTGCCGTGCTGCACAGTCTGATCACCGGTAATCCACCGCCGGTCAGCGTGGTGCGCTGCATTGAAGATAACTATCAGCCGCTGGTTGAACGCCAGCCAGAAGGGTACTCCCTGCCGCTGCTGCATGCGATTGACTGCGCGCTGGCGATGAAGCCGGGCGATCGTCCGCAAACCATTGATGCGTTTGCGGCGCTGATTGATCTGCCGGTCAGTGACGTTGAAGCGGTGGTTAACAGTTTCCCGGTGCCGGGCGAGAGTCCTGCCGCCGTGGAAGAGGAGCCGGTCGAGACGCCAGCCCCGGTGATCATGGCGGTGAATCACGGTGCCGCCGCCGCCGAGCCGGTTACGCCGCGTACCGTACGCCGGCTGTCGCCGGGATTGCT
>NZ_MLFN01000075.1 GCF_002095315.1 Pantoea conspicua | reverse complement strand
GCCTCTGCTCGTGCAGTGTGGTAACAGGCAACCGCCTGTAAAAGTCTTCATCCCTGACCCGTTCTGCAAAAAAGTTGTGCTGCTTTGACGTCACACATTCTCCGGCAATGGCGGGGAATGCCAGTGAAATGCCGGAGGTGAAGTAAGACTCTGTTTTTGGGAGCGCTGTCACTATCGCTGAAACCCCGGAGTTTTCTGATAGGACAAATCTTAAAAACATTTGTTTTACGAAAGTGTGATGACTTAGCGTGTGTTGACAATGCCGGAAAAAACATTTTTTAACAACAAAAATCAGTAAAGAATTTTTTTTGTTCAAATTCAATGCATTGCCGTTTTTATCAACAAAATCACAGTCTGACCGCTACTGTGAACCGCCCAACTAAAATACGCGAAGCCCGGTTTAATAAGAATTATTTTCAGACTCTCAGCACATTTATCAGATTTTCCTTAGTTGCTTTCTGGAAAATATGGTTTGAAAAATGCACGGATGGTTTTGAGTTACTTAAGTATCACTTCACGAAGATAGTTAGAAACTTAATGTTCAGGGGCGGGATAGTTCTGTAAGGAACAGGGCGAGTAAATCAAACACTTCACCAAACAAATGCTCACAAAATGGGGCGAGCAGTGGCATCAGCATACTGATAGTCAAAATGCCCACTGATAAGGTGACAGGGAAGCCAATTGCGAAGATTGATAACTGTGGTGAAACACGGTTTAACAAACCTAGTACCAGATTTAGCATGAGGAGCAAAACGATTAAGGGTAACGCTAACATCATGCCATTAAGGAAAATTAATCCGCCCGATTTCACCAGCGCCATAAACGCATTAGCATTCAGCGGATGTCCGCCGATGGGCAACGTATGAAAACTGTCCGCCAGCAACGAGATCAGCCACAGGTGCCCGTTGAAAGTCAGGAACAGTAACATTGCCAGCATGTCTAAAAAACGCGCCAGTACCGGCATGTTGAGGCGGCTGCCGGGATCGAAAAAGGTGGCGAACGACAGGCCCATCTGTAACCCAATCACTTCCCCCGCGGTACGCACCGCAGCAAACGCAAACTGCATGGTGAAACCGAGCGCAATGCCAATCAGCATCTGCTGGATCAACAGCCAGAAGCCGGCGGGCGAAAACAGCGTCACATCAACCGGAGGCAGCAGCGGCATTAACAGCCAGGTGATCATCACCGCCAGACCAATTTTGACCCGGTGACTGATAGATCGTTCATTAAGCAGTGGCGCAGAGGCCAGCAACGCCAGAATACGCACCAGTGGCCAGAAAAACTGACTCACCCAGTGCACCAGCTGGCTGCTGTCGAGAGTAATCATCAGCCGATGATGTAAGGCAGGTTGGAAAAGACGGTGCGGATATAGTCGAGCAGCAGATTCAGCATCCACGGGCCAGCGATAATGCCGGTGGTAGCCACCGCCAGAATTTTCGGGATGAACGACAGGGTCTGCTCATTGACCTGCGTCGCCGCCTGCAACAGGCTGATCAGCAGACCGCTGACCAGCGCAGCCAGCAGCATCGGGGCGGCCAGCATCAGCGCGACGCGCATCGCCTCCTGGCCCATTACCATTACTGATTCGGGTGTCATGTTGTGCTCCGGGAATAGGGTGGGATCAGGAGTAGAAGCTTTGCGCCAGCGAGCCGACCAGCAGTTGCCAGCCATCGACCAGAACAAACAGCATCAGCTTAAACGGCAGTGAGATAGTTGCCGGTGGCACCATCATCATTCCCAGCGCCATCAGCACGCTGGCCACTACCAGGTCAATAATCAGAAACGGGATAAACACGGTAAAGCCAATCTGGAAAGCGGTCTTGAGCTCACTGGTTACATAAGCGGGCAGCAGAATGCGCATCGGCACCGCTTCCGGGCCGGCAATGGGCGCGCTATTCGCCAGCCGGGCGAACAGGGCCAGATCCGCTTCACGGGTCTGACGCAGCATAAACTCACGCAGCGGCTGAGCACCTTTCTCAATCGCCACATCCATGCTGATTTTGTCCTGGCTGAACGGCAGATAGGCATCCTGGTAAATCTTGTCGAAGGTCGGCGCCATAATAAAGAAGGTCAGAAACAGCGACAGGCCCAGCAGCACCTGGTTCGGTGGCGCGGAAGGCGTACCCAGCGCGTTACGCAGCAAACCAAATACGATGATGATGCGGGTAAAACTGGTCATCATCAGCAGCACGGCCGGAATAAAGGTCAGCGCGGTGATAAACACCAGCGTCTGCACCGGCAGTGACCAGCTCTGGCCGCCGTTCGGCAGCGAATGACTCACCAGCCCGGCAGCTGGGCATGGGCAACCGGTGCCAGCAACAGCAGCGGCAATAAAGGAAGCAGTCGACGCATCATTGAGGTTTTCCGGGACGTTTAACCAGGTTCTGTAACAGCTGACGAAAATCCTGGGGTGCAGCACTGGCTGGCGTGACTGCCAGCGGCGCACCCGGCGGCAGGGTATGCAGATGGGTAATCTGCTGTGCGGTGACGCCGAGCACCAGCCGCGCATCGGCGGTATCAACAATCACCACCCGCTCACGCTGACCCACCTGTACGCTGGCGGTCAGTTTCAGCTCCTGGCCGCTCACCTTCTTCGGCGCGAAGCCGAAACGGCGCGCCAGCCAGGCACAGGCCAGAATCAACAAAATAATCACGGCTAACATGCTGCTGACCTGCACCACCATGGAGCCGGTTGAAATCGGCTGCGCGTGCGGCGCAGCAGGTTGCAGACTTTGATTCTGGCTATTCATTCTCAGCGACTCAGACGACGCATACGTTCGGATGGGGTAATAATGTCAGTGATGCGCACGCCATATTTGTCGTTCACCACCACCACTTCACCCTGGGCAATCAGGTAACCGTTGATCAGAATATCCAGCGGTTCGCCCGCCAGACCGTCCAGTGATACCACTGAACCCTGCGTCAGACGCAGCAGCTCTTTGATGGTCATCTTGGTGCGGCCCAGTTCCACGGTCAGTTTGACCGGGATATCCATGATCAGATCGATATCCTGCAGGGACCCAGAGACGTTGCCGCTGTCGAATGACTTAAACACGTCATCGGTTTGCGGCGCGCTGCTGCTGCCGACCTGTTCATTCATTGCTTCAGCCCACAGATCGTCCGCAGAGATATCATCAGACGGCTTATTACTGTCACTCATGGGGCTGTTCCTCGTTCAGCGAATTCAAAATCGGGTTAATCAGGTGTTCGACACGAAGCGCGTACTGACCATTCATCGTGCCATATTGGCTGGTTAAGACCGGCACGCCATCAACATGGGCGATAATGCGCTCCGGTTTCTCAATCGGCAGCACGTCGCCGGGTTTCAGCTGCAAAATACGCGACAGACGCAGCGAGGTTTCGGCAAAGTGCGCAATCAGTTCCAGCTCTGAGTGCTGCACCTGTTTCACCAGGTTGTCACGCCAGTGGGTATCTTCCTGGCGGGAGTTCTCGAGCGGCGGATTCACCAGCAGCTCGCGCAGCGGCTCAATCATTGAAAACGGGATGCAGATATTAAATTCACCCACCAGGTTACCGATCTCCACCTGAAACGGCGTGTTAACCACGATATCGTTCGGTGAAGTCGTGATGTTGGTGAATTTCACCTGCATCTCTGAACGTACATACTCGACGTCCAGCGGATAAATGGCTTTCCATGCGTCGCTGTAACCATCCAGCGCCAGCTTCAGCATGCGACGGATTACGCGCTGTTCGGTATGGGTAAACTCGCGACCTTCTACTTTGGTCGGGAAGCGGCCATCACCACCGAACAGGTTGTCCACTGCGATAAAGACCAGGCTCGGTGAAAACACCACCAGTGCCGTACCGCGCAGCGGCTTCAGGTGGATCAGGTTCAGGTTGGTTGGCACCGGCAGATTGCGGGCAAACTCGTGATACGGCTGAATCTTGATCGCACCCACGCTGATATCCGGGCTGCGACGCAGCAGGTTAAACAGCGCCATACGGAAACTACGGGCAAAACGCTCGTTAATAATCTCCAGCGCCTGCAGACGCTCGCGCACCACGCGACGCTGGGTGTTCGGGTCGTAAGGACGAATATTGCCTTCCGGCCCGTTTTGTTTCTTTTCTTCTTCCGCGCTGCCACTGTCGCCGTTTAATAGGGCGTCAATTTCAGCCTGGGAGAGAATGCTATCGCCCATTGATTCACCTCAAAATGAAGGCAGTAAACAGCACATCGTCTACGGCCTGCGGAGGTTGACCTTTTACCAGTGGTGGTGCCAGCGCCTGTTTGATTTGTTCAACAAGCGCTTGCTTTCCTTGCTCTGTCGCCAGCGCCGCAGCGCTTTGACGCGAGAGCAGCAGCAGCAGACGACTGCGCACCTCAGGCAGATAGTCATTTAACCGACGTCGGGTATCCTCATCGGCCAGACGCAGGGTAAAGCCTACGTACAGCACGCGGTCAGGATCGTTGTCGGGATTGACCAGGTTAACCGTAAATGTATCAAGTGCAAAAAAGACCGGGGCGGGAGGCGGTTCGACTTTCGCCACCTCCGGCTTATCGCCCTCATGTTTATTCATCATTCGCCAGACTGCATAGCCTGCCACGCTGCAAGCGGCCAGCGTCACAATGAGCAACACCGGAATTAAGAGTTTACGTTTGCGGCCTTTAGCTTTCGCGTTATCAGACATGTTTGCAGTTACTTCCTGTGAATTATGGGTAAGCCTCTCGGCTAACCTGGACAGATTATCCCGCGTCTTAAGTCAAACAATGGGAAGAAAAGACGCGGGTTTTACGCTTACCTTCAGCGTTTGTCGCTATCAGGCAAAAGTGTCGACCGCGCCATTACCGTTTACACGCGCCTGAAGGGCAGCGGGAACGGCAATTGGCGTGATGTCGGTGTCGCTCTCCTGAGTGAGAGAGAAGCGGCCATGCTGTCCGTCGCGGCGCGTCTCCTGCTGTTGCTGGAAATTCTGGCCTTGCGCGGAACTGTCACTGCTGACCTGACTCTCACCCAGGTTGATCCCGCTCTCAGCCAGCGCGCTGCGCAGCTGCGGAATCGCGGCTTCCAGCGCCGCTCTGACGTGGCTGTGTCCGGAAACCAGATTAATTTGTGCCTGGTCGTTATCCAGTTTCAGGCTGATCTGGATAGCGCCCAGGTCTGCCGGATGTAACCGCAGCTCGGCATTCTGCTGACCGTTGCGGCTGAACATCACAATCTGCTGGCTCAACGCCTGCTGCCACTCATCACTGCCCAGCTGCGCATTCAGCATCGGCGTGGAAGGCGTGCTGGTGGTCGACGACGCCATCATCGGCGGCGCCAGACTGCTGGCACTGGAGACTGGCGTGCTGGTGATCAGCGAATTATCGCTGGCACTGGCTTTCAGTGCGGCCTGATCGTCCTGCCGGGTGAGATTGCTCAGCGCCTGCTGAAAACTGCTGTCCAGCGTCAGAGCGCTGCTGGCGCTGTTGCTGTTGCTGTTTACCGCAGCCGTACTGCTCTGGCTGGCGGCGCTACTCACCATGGGCGCATTCAGCGCAGCGTTTTTCATGCCAGGCGCGTTATCCGCGTCAAATTCTTTACTCTCCTGACCTGTGCCGGTGAGCATCTGTGCCAGTGAGGTCAGGCTCTTGCGCGTGCTGTCGCTCTGGATCCCCAGCTCACCCTGCACCTCACTGGCCGGGCTGGCGCTTGCGCTTGCGCTGGCCGCGGCTGGTGCAGTCGGTAACATGGCGAACAGCGCCTGAACATTTTGCATATCGCTGGCACTTAAGGGCGCTGCTTCCGGCTTGTCTTTATCATCGGCTGATTTTGTGCCGGCTTTAATATTTTCCGGTTTAAACAGTGCACTCAGCGCCGCCGGATTATCCAGTGCAGCGATCAGCGCATTCAGCGGCGCGCCAGACTGGGCGTCAGTCTCACTTTCTGTTTTAGTATCAGCCGATTGCGACGTTTTCCCCTGCTGCTTTGCCAGGTTCAGCAGCTGGTTTCCCAGCGTGGTCAGAAAGTCGTGCGGCAGGGCATCGGTGCCTGCCGCAAGGTCAGTTGAAATTGATGGTTCCGCGTCGGTTTTCACCGCCGCTTTGGTGGCAATGTGTGGCAGCGTAATCATTCGCCTCTCCTCAATGCGGCCCGTTGGGCAAATTCATCCATCCGTTTCTGGTCGAGACGGTTTTCCTGTCGTAATGCATTTTCTGCTGCCCGGGTGATCAGGGTCTGATACGCGTTGAGCCGCTGCTGTTTCTCACGCCAGTTGATCAGCGCCTGCTCTAAACGCTGATTCCAGTTATTCAGCTGATTGCGATGCTGATCGATCGCTTTTTCCAGCGTCTGGATAAACTGGTGATAGTTGGTCCAGCGGGTGCTGGCGATCCCGCTCGACATATCGTCGTTGAGCTTGTTGCGATATTCGTCCTGATAGTCGAGCAGCATGGTCAGCTGTTCATTAGCCGCCTGCTGACCGCGACGCATATCGCCCAGATAGATTGCGGCGCGCTCCAGATCCTGCTCCGCTAAATCGCGAAGCGTGTCGATGGCACTTGCAGTTTTCATGGCCGTTACCTTGCGTTAATCGCGCCGATTAGCCGAACAGTGCATGCAGATGCAGGCAGGCGTCGTCATAATCGCTGCGTTCGAAAATGCCCTGTTGCAGGAACGCTTCCATTTGCGGATAGAGCTTGATGGCTTTATCCAGCATGGGATCGCTGCCGGCGGCATAGGCGCCCACGCTGACCAGATCGCGGTTGCGCTGGTAACTGGAGAGCAACTGCTTAAACTGACGCACGCGTGCGTAATGGTTCTCATCAATCAGCGAGGTCATCGCACGGCTGATTGAGGCTTCAATATCGATCGCCGGATAGTGACCGGCTTCCGCCAGCCGACGCGACAGCACAATGTGGCCATCGAGGATGGCACGCGCTGAGTCAGCGATCGGGTCCTGCTGGTCATCGCCTTCAGTCAGCACGGTATAAAAGGCGGTAATCGAACCGCCGCCATCAATGCCGTTACCGGCACGTTCGACCAGCGCCGGCAGTTTGGCGAACACTGACGGTGGATAGCCTTTGGTGGCAGGCGGTTCACCGATCGCCAGTGCGATCTCACGCTGCGCCATCGCGTAGCGGGTGAGGGAGTCCATAATCAGCAGCACATGTTTGCCGCGATCGCGAAAATCTTCGGCAATACGGGTGGCGTAAGCAGCACCCTGCATACGCAGCAGCGGCGAGACGTCAGCGGGCGCGGCGATCACCACCGAACGGGCACGACCTTCCGCACCCAGAATGTTCTCGATAAAGTCTTTAACTTCGCGGCCACGTTCGCCAATCAGCCCGACCACAATTACGTCAGCTTCGGTATAGCGCGCCATCATGCCGAGCAGTACGCTCTTACCGACGCCGGAACCGGCAAACAGGCCCATACGCTGCCCGCGTCCCACCGTCAGCAACGAGTTAATCGCGCGTACGCCGGTATCCAGCACATCGGTGATGGGCGTTCGCTGTAACGGGTTGAACGGCGGGGTGATCAGCGGCGCACGATAACCGGTATCCGGTGATGGCAGGCCATCCAGCGGACGTCCACTGCCGTCCAGCACCCGGCCCAGCAGTTGCGGACCTAACAGCAATTGCTTACCCGCCTGCGGGTTCTCACCGTTCTGCAGCGCATAGACGCGTGCGCCAGGTAAAATGCCATCCACCTCTTCCAGCGGCATCATCAACAGTTTTTGTCCGTTGAATCCCACCACTTCGCTTTCGATTTCGCTGATGGAATTGCCATTGTTACGTTCAATGATGCAGGTCGCACCGAGCGGCAACTGCAGGCCGGTCGCTTCCAGCACCAGACCGGTGGCGCGGGTCAGGCGACCATAGCGGCGCACCGGCTGAACCTGGGCGATACGTTTCTCGAACGCGTCGAGCGCGCCCAGCCAGCGATTGAGGCGGGTAGTCATTACACTTCTCCCGGTGCGGCAAGACGGCACAGTTCCTGCCAGCGCGTGGCCACACTGGCATCCAGATCGCCATCTTCGGCGCTGAGTTTACAGCCGCCAGGATGCAGGGTGTTGTCCGCCAGCAGGCGCCAGCCGTGCAGATCGAGCGTCGGACCCAGCGTCTGCTCGATACGTTGCAGATCATCCGGATGCACCCGCAGCTGCGGTTTGCCGCTGAACATCGGTTCCTGCTGCAGTAATCCCTGAATCTGACGCAGCAGGGCGCTGCCATCAACCGTGGTCGCCTGGCCAATCACCGAGCGGGCGGCTTCCAGCGCCAGCTGCATCAGGCGGGCAGCAATAACGCTATCCAGCGACTCCAGCGTATTCTGAAATTCCGTGACCAGTTGTTGCATCCGCGCCTGTAACGGCGCCTGCTGCTGCTGCGCATCGGCCAGGCCCTGCTGAAATCCGGCGTCATAGCCTGCTTTCTGACCTTCGGCAAACCCCTGCTGATGACCTTCGTTGTACCCCTGACCCTGCGCTTCTTTGCGCATCTGCTGTTGCAGCCGTTCCAGTTGCTGCTGCTGCTCATCCACTTCGGCGGTAAAGTCAGTGATCTCCGGCTGTGGCTCCGGTTCAGGCTGGTCGAAACGGCCTAAATCGGTTGGTTGCCACAGCTGCCACGGGCGGGCAGAAAATGCATCAGACATAGGTTTCCTCGCCACCACCAATCACCATCTCGCCTGATTCGGCTAAGCGGCGTACCACCAGCAGGATCGCTTTCTGCTCGTTTTCCACTGCCGACATACGAACCGGTCCACGGTTGGCCAGATCGTCGCGCAGGATATCGGCCGCACGGGCTGACATGTTTTTGAGGAACTTCTCGCGCAGCGGCTGTTCGGCACCTTTCAATGCCACCAGTAACTGCTCGGACTCCACTTCCTGCAACAGGCGCTGGATACTGCGGTCGTCGACTTCCACCAGATTTTCGAACAGGAACATCTCGTCGATAATTTTCTGTGCCAGTTCGCCGTCGAAGTCGCGTACCGCTTCGATAACCGCTTCTTCCTGCTGCGTTTTCATCAGGTTGATGATCTCGGCTGCGGTTCTCACGCCGCCCATTTTCGCGCGCTTGAGGTTGGTACCGTCCAGCAGGCCATTGAGCACTTCGGTCAGTTCGGCCAGCGCCGCTGGCTGGACACCACCGAAGGTGGCGATACGCAGCATGACATCGTGGCGCAGACGCTCGTCGAACAGCGCCAGGATATCCGCCGCCTGACCCCGTTTGAGGTGGACCAGGATGGTGGCGATGATCTGTGGATGCTCGTCGCGGATCAGGTCGGCAGCCGCCTGTGGCTCCATAAAGTTGAGTGTTTCCATACCGCTGGTGGTCTCGCGGGTTTCGAGGATATCCTCCAGCAGACTGGAGGCACGCTCTTCACCCAGCGCTTTAATCAGCACCGAACGCAGGTATTCATTGGAGTTGAGACTCAGCGCCGCAAACTGCTCGGCATCGGTTTCAAACTCACGCAGCACTTCGGTCAGCTGCTTGTGCGACACCTGGCGCATACTGGCCATCGCGGCGCTCAGATGTTGCACTTCACGCTGGTTCAGGTGTTTGAAAACTTCCGCTGCACGCTCTTCGCCGATGGTCATCATCAGGATGGCGCTTTTTTCGGTTCCGGTCAGACTCATAGCTCTTTACTCATCCATTCGCGAATCACCAGCGCAACGACGCGCGGATCGTTTTCAGACATGTCGCGGATGCGTTGACTCAACACTTCTGCGCTCATGCGGTTGTTAGACTTACGTTCCTGATCCAGCTCATCTTTGCTGAGCTGCACGTTATAGGCTTCTTCTTCTGCCGGTTCGGCGGCACGGGCTGCAGCAGCCTCTGCGGCGGCTTTCTCTTCCGCCTGCTTACGAACCAGATGCGGGCGAACCAGTTTGCGGTAGAGAATAAAGGCCACCAGTGCCACCAACAGCCATTTACCGGCATTCATCAGCTGATCAAAGAACGCTTGCTGCTGCCAGAAGGGCAGGTCACCTGTGGTCGGCTCGGTCGTATTGAACTGCGAGTTCACCACGTTGATGCTGTCGCCGCGGGTCTGGGAATAGCCCATCGCTTCGCGGGTCAGGTCTTCAATCTGCTTCAGCTGCTGTTCGTTCAGCGCAACCGCTTTACCTTTATCGTCTTCGCGATAGTTGACCACCACCGCCACCGACAGACGCTGAACGTCACCGACGTTGAGTTTGGTATGACGAATGGTGCGGTCCAGCTCATAGTTAACCGTGTCATCACGACGTGAGTTGGTTGGCGTGCTGCTCGCCGCTGCGGTACTGGTGGTCTGTGCCGCGTTGTTCTGGCCGTTGGCATTCTGACCATTCGCGTTCTGACCGTTGGCGTTCTGGCCATTGGCGGCTGGCGTATTTACCGGCGCGGTGTTGGCTGGCGCAGGCTGATTAGAGAGCGCTCCCGGCACGCCGCCCGGATACGGGCTGCCTGACTGATCGCTGGTGCTGGTCTGGCGCGAGCGAATTGCCGTGTTAGACGGGTTAGCGTTAGGCTGATATTTCTCGTCGGTCTGCTCGCTGGTATCGAAATTGATCTGTGCCGTTACCTGCGCATGCACGTTGCCCTGGCCGAGAATCGGATTCAGGATCGCTTCGATACGTTGCTGATAGCGTGCTTCAACATCCGAGGCGTACTTCAGCTGTGCATCGTTCAGATCGCGGCCAACGCTATCAGAGCGGGTCAGCAGGCGACCGGTCTGATCGACCACGGTGACGTTGCCCGGCGGCAAACCCGCCACGCTGCTGGAGACCATGTGAGCGATGGCCTGAATCTGGCCTTCATCCAGCGCACGACCCGGCTGCAGGGTTAAAGTGACCGAGGCCGAGGGCGCTTTCTGCTCACGTACAAATAAGGTGGGTTTTGGCATCGCCAGGTGGACGCGGGCAGTTTTGACCGGACCCAGCGATTCGATGGTGCGAGCCAGTTCGCCTTCCAGCGCACGCTGGTAGTTCACCTGCTCACTGAACTGGCTGATACCGAACTTCTCTTTATCCAGCAGTTCGAAGCCGACCGAGCCACCTTTCGGCAGACCCTGTTGTGCCAGACGCAGGCGCAGCTCATGAACATTCTCTTCCGGCACCATCAGTGCGCCGCCATTTTCGGCGAAGCGATAGGGGATGTTCATCTGCGTCAGCTGCGTGACGATGGCACCGCCATCTTCATCTGACAGGTTATTGTAGAGCACGCTATAGCTGGGGGCTTTGGCCCACAGCACCATCGCAATCACAATGGCGATAACGGCGGCGGCGGCGACGACTAAAGGAATACGCGGATTTGCGCGCAGGCGAGCGAGAAGGTCACCGAAGCCTTTCTTTTCTTGATCTTGTGTGGCGGCTGCACTCGCATTCATGACCGATTCCTGCCTGACGTAATTGACCGGGTTAGTTGAGATGGCAAAACAGACTCCCTGACCTGCGTAAATAAAATTTCCACTTCAATGCCTGGCATTATTTGTTGAAACCAAAAATTCGATGGCTGGAGAAGCCGGGTTTTTTGCTGTCATTTAGCGCCTTTGTCTCATTGACAACGTGTTAGATTTTTGAACACAGAAAAACCCCACCCTTTTATATGAGGTATCGTTAATGTCCATTCAGGCAATCGACGGCGTACTGCAACAGCTTCAGGTCACCTCGCTGCAGGCGAGCAACCGCAGCAGCGAAGCCCCTGACCAGATCGATTTCGGCGCAACCATGAAAGCCGCGCTGGATAAGATCAGCGAGACGCAAACCACCGCCCGCGCGCAGGCTCAGGATTTTGAGATGGGGAAACCGGGCATCGCGTTAAATGATGTGATGGTCGATCTGCAGAAATCGTCTATCTCAATGCAGATGGGGATTCAGGTCAGGAACAAGCTGGTGTCGGCGTACAGCGACATTATGAATATGCAGGTTTAGGGAGTCTAACTTATTGAATAAGATGGATATAAAGTTCAGATCGCTTTAGTGTGGGACACCAGTGGGACAAATTCGTTGAGTTTTTCGTGCATAAGAATCCTTTGTGCCTCGTCGTTTTCCTTCATCCAGGATCCGTATACCTGATAAACCCTCTGAGCATTTGCATGCCCCATCTGACTGGCTATGGAGTTTGGATTTGCGCCGGCAGAAAGTGACCAGCATGCATAAGTGTGCCGGGACGGGTATGGCTTACGGTAAGTCAGCCCGGCCTTGCTTATTGCAGCTCTCCACATCTGTGGCAGAGATGACACTGCATAATAGTTTTCACTTCTATTGTTGACCGCATTCACTGTCAAATTGAAGACGAAGGTAAGTTCCTCTTCGCTCTTTTTGCCATATTCCCGGGAATGCACTGTAATGACGGCCGACCCCTTCAGTCTGGTCAGCTCCTGCTGGTCTTTGAGTGTCGCGATAGCTGCATCTAACAGGAAAATAGTACGCAGACCTGACGCAGTTTTAGTAGGGGTAAAGTCTCCGGGGATGGTCAGGTTACGCTTCACGGTGATAGTGCCTTTTATCATGTCGACATCTTCCCATGACAGTGCGCAGATTTCGCCATGTCTCATACCGGTGTAGATGGCCAGCGACCACAGGTTACGCAACTGCCTGCTCTGACATGTATCTACCAGCCTGCTGAATTCTTCCCGAGACAGTGGATCCGGTATCGGCTTGTCCTTTTTGAGCGGGGACAGTGAGGAAATAACATTGCGGTCTGCATATTCATTGCTTTTGCTGCAAAGGCCATTGAAGCGATAATAGCTGGTGCAAAAATGCCAACTCGAGACATAACAACTCCTCACGCAGAGTGCGATAGTGAATAGGGCGGGTGGGGGTACTTCAGAGTGATGCGGGAGATTTTGCCAGCGGCTATGGCGTAATAAACAGCTTTTGCCGGCCCTTATGTCATGCCAGATCATGTACCATTCCTTGGGTTGTCGCCGAAAGGAACAGGATATGTCAATATAACTAACCCACAAGTAATTGCTTCCGCTGGGGCATTGCAAGGCTACGTGCAAATGAAGCTCGGTAACACTATCTATAAACTTCCTTATTACGTGGTGTGATATGACTTATAAATTAGAATTAACCGAAGAGGAGTTCAAATTTATTGGTTCCGCGCCTGGTAATACGCCATACAGTTAGGTCGCCAGGCTTATTGCGAATCTTGATACGCAGGTTATGATGCAGAGAGAGAAAACTTCCTCAAGTGAACCTGAGTCCAGCTCCGGACGTAGAGCAGAAAAGTAAGAAGGATTCAGGCTGCATTATTATATGCAGCCCTTTTTTCAAAAAGGCATAACAGGCATAGCAACTGAGATAGCCAAACCAATTATCATGGCTACAGGGAATATCCTGCTGAGCTTTAAGTTACTCAAGGTAACTACCTCCATTAAATTGAAAGAACATACGCCGCCATTGCACAAATAATGACGTTATTGATTAATGATCTGTCATTTCCGTAAAGTCTATAAAAAATGAAGCATGAAGCGCTGAGTATCATTACTGCCCATAGATAAAGAACACGCATGCCAGATGCGTAAACTGTAGGAGAAAAACCTACCATAAGCACAGTGGTAAACCCTAATATAACTATAGAGAATGGCTTGATATATTCATTATCCCTTATTGCTGAAATGGCTAACGCATAGCAAACGCCCAGGATTACAAGGCTTGTAACGAAGTATGATGCATACCTGCTGTACGATATCCACCTGTGAGGATTAAGCAAATCAGAGTTATAAAAGGACTCGCCTGGGTGAGCCACCCCTAACCGGATTAGCAACATCAATACAAGATGTCCAAGCAATACCAAAGCGAAGAAATTACCTGTCTTAGTACGCTGCTCATCTCTATAGATAAGTAATAAACAGAAGGTACATAATAGGCTGAATATTATGCTATTAGGCATGACAATAGCTTGATGTATTCTGTCGTATCCGTAAATGATTTTAGTAACCAGGCTTTCTGATTCAAAGCCTGGCATCCAGCGCCATGTTTCTTCCTGAAAACGATGAAAGTTCCCGGGGGCAGAGAACAAAAACCAAGTAAAAACTACTGCTAATAAGATATATACGTAAGAGAATGACCTTCTGTATTCCCTGCAAGACACTATAAGAAGCAAAGATGCTGCCAGGGTAGCTAAAGAAGTTTGCTCACTAAAGCAAGACAAAGAAAGGCACAGTAATGATAATGAACCTTCGATCCATCCAACAGAGCGTTTCCTTATAAATACAGATAGTGAATATGCCATAGCTGCTGCTGGAAGGAGGTAGTTGTAAAAACCCGTTACCCACCACGAGCCATTAGCCAGAACCTCTTTTGGAATGAAAAGATAAAGAAAAACCGAAAGAACGGTGATTCTTAGATCAAATTTTCCAACAGTTATCCGTGATATTGAAGCGCAAAGAATAACTACACTTAGTGGAATGCCTATCTTCCAGACGTTGTGATGATTTATCGTGCCGACCATTAAAGCATTAAGTGTAAATCTGCCGCTCCAGGTATTATAGTTTTCGATAAGGAAGTCATGAAGAGTGGTATTATCGAGAACGTGAGAAAAAAATAGATCGTCGGCGAAGTCCTGCAACTTCAGCGATGACGCTATCCCTGCAAGTGCAAGAACCGCTACCAGAGCAAACGCGTAACTAATTCTATTTTGAACATTCATACTCACCCCTGTACCACTCTCCGTCTCTTCCTAATGACAATATTGCTACTTTGTTACCAAGAGTGCCGCTATGCATTGGCAGCCTTAACGCAGAAACAAAGCCAGAGTTATCAAAGTATCTATTGGCTTTCATCTCATCAGTCTGATGCCCGCGAGGTACAACAAAGTTTTCACTTTGTAATATTTTCCGTCGCCTTCACTCAACACATACAACTCTGTTTTCAACTTATATGCGGC
>NZ_MLFN01000074.1 GCF_002095315.1 Pantoea conspicua | reverse complement strand
CCGAGTTTATACAAGCGGCTTAAGTGCCGAATACTGATGGGCAAAGCCCACGCCGCGACGAAGGCAGCGGCAAGAACTAAACGCCTTCACTGCTATTGTTGGCTCGCTGCCGACCGACACCAATCTAATTAACAGAAGTGTGGATACCGTCTTATGGAGCAAAACCCGCAGTCACAGCTTAAGCTTCTTGTCACCCGTGGTAAGGAGCAAGGCTATCTGACCTATGCTGAGGTCAATGACCATCTGCCGGAAGATATCGTCGACTCCGATCAGATCGAAGACATCATCCAGATGATTAACGACATGGGTATTCAGGTGGTTGAAGAAGCCCCGGATGCCGACGATCTGATGCTGAACGAAAACAGCTCCGATACTGACGAAGATGCCGCGGAAGCTGCCGCTCAGGTGTTATCCAGCGTTGAATCTGAAATTGGGCGTACTACTGACCCGGTTCGCATGTATATGCGTGAAATGGGTACCGTCGAACTGCTGACGCGCGAAGGCGAAATCGACATCGCGAAGCGTATTGAAGACGGTATCAATCAGGTTCAATGTTCCGTTGCTGAATACCCTGAGGCGATTACTTACCTGCTGGATCAGTACGACAAAGTTGAAGCAGGCGAATCACGCCTGTCCGATCTGATCACTGGTTTCGTTGATCCTAACGCAGAAGAAGATCTGGCCCCAACGGCAACGCACGTCGGTTCTGAGCTTTCTGAAGCCGATCGTGTTGACGATGAAGAAGAAGATGAAGAGGATGATGACAGCTCCGACGACGATAACTCTATCGATCCGGAACTGGCACGCGAGAAGTTTTCTGATCTGCGTAAGCAGTATGAAACCACCCGCAATGTGATTAAGAGCAAAGGCCGCAGCCACGCTGATGCCGTTGCCGAAATCCAGAACCTCTCTGACGTCTTCAAACAGTTCCGCCTGGTACCGAAGCAGTTCGATTACCTGGTGAACAACATGCGCGAAATGATGGAACGTGTCCGTACGCAGGAACGTTTGATCATGAAGCTGTGTATTGAACTGTGCAAAATGCCGAAGAAAAACTTCATCACCCTGTTTACCGGCAATGAAACCAACGAAAGCTGGTTCAAAGCGGCGCTGGCGATGAACAAGCCGTGGTCTGAGAAGCTGCTGGAAGTGCAGGATGACGTTATGCGTTCCCTGCAGAAACTGGCGCAGATCGAAGAAGAAACTGGCCTGACCATTGAGCAGGTCAAAGATATTAACCGTCGCATGTCGATCGGTGAAGCGAAAGCGCGTCGCGCCAAGAAAGAGATGGTGGAAGCCAACCTGCGTCTGGTTATTTCGATTGCTAAGAAATACACCAACCGTGGTCTGCAGTTCCTCGACCTGATTCAGGAAGGTAATATCGGCCTGATGAAAGCGGTCGATAAGTTTGAATATCGCCGTGGTTATAAATTCTCGACTTACGCGACCTGGTGGATCCGTCAGGCTATCACCCGTTCTATCGCCGACCAGGCACGTACCATCCGTATTCCGGTGCATATGATTGAGACCATCAACAAGCTCAACCGTATTTCGCGCCAGATGCTGCAGGAGATGGGTCGTGAACCGACGCCGGAAGAGCTGGCTGAGCGTATGCTGATGCCAGAAGATAAGATTCGCAAAGTGCTGAAAATTGCCAAAGAGCCGATCTCAATGGAGACGCCAATTGGTGATGATGAAGATTCGCATCTGGGCGATTTTATCGAAGATACCACGCTGGAGCTGCCGCTGGATTCTGCTACTTCAGAAAGCCTGCGTTCAGCGACCCATGACGTGCTGGCCGGCCTGACCGCACGTGAAGCGAAAGTGCTGCGCATGCGTTTCGGCATCGATATGAACACTGACCATACGCTGGAAGAAGTGGGCAAACAGTTCGACGTGACGCGTGAGCGTATTCGTCAGATTGAGGCCAAAGCACTGCGTAAACTGCGCCATCCGAGCCGTTCGGAAGTGCTGCGCAGCTTCCTCGACGATTAAGTCAGACAAAAACCCCGGTTCGCCGGGGTTTTTTATGCCTCTCTGTCAGCGATCCGCCTCCCTGCCCCGCTCCTGTGTTTTGTTTAACCGGCCTGCAGTGCGGTATACAGTTCTCTGTAAGCCTCAACCATCTCTTCCAGTGACGCACGATTCAGACCGCTAGGATTCGGCAATACCCACACCTGCGTTTTGCCCATACATATTGGCTGTTTGCCCCACTCCACTTTGCTCTGCTGAAAGGCACGACGGAACGCATCTTTGCCCAGAATGGCTAAAGCCGCAGGCTGATAATGCAGCACCTTGTCAATCAGGCGTTTGCCGCCATCCCGCAGTTCATCCGGCGCTAACTGACTCGCCTGTACCGTGGGTCGTTCAACCAGCATAGTGATGCCACATCCCGTCTCGGTTAAACGCTGTTCTTCCTCTGGTTTAAGCAGTTGCTGAGTAAAACCAGCCAGATGGATGACTTTCCAGAAGCGATTACCGGGATGGGCAAAGTGATAGCCCTGATGGGCCGTTGACTGGCCCGGATTGATGCCACAGAACAGGACGTTGAGGTTTGAGCTGATGATATCGCGGATGTTGTGCTCACTCATGCGGCCACCAGTCCGGCACGCTGCTTCAGCGCGTCGCGGCTACGCTGTAACAGTTGACTGGCATGGTCCGCATCCGGACAGGCACGCGCCAGTGCCAGCGCGCCAACCATCTCAGCCTGCATGCTGGAGGCCAGCGCATCTGCATCTTCACGATTCAGCTCGCGCAGCATCTGCGCCAGGCCGTCATGCAATGCGTTAATCCCCTGCGTAAAAATAGAGCGGGTCTGCTCTGGCAGATGCGCGACTTCACTCACCAGTGCAGCAACTGGGCATCCTTCTGCCGGGGAATTGCGATGCGCCTCAGAAAGGTAGGTATCAATAAACCCGGACAACCGCTGGCCAGGCTGCGTCACCTGCTCCGCCGGAGCAAAACTGCCTGATTCGGCAAGCATGTGCTTCAGCACCTCCTGTACCAGTTCCTCGCGAGAGGCAAAATGCGCATAAAAGCCGCCGTGCGTCAGTCCAACCCGCTTCATCAGAGCCGCCACACCAATGCCCTCGGTGCCGGTCTCACGCATGACTCGCGCAGCCTCACTCAGGATACGCTGCCGCGTATGCGCTTTGCTGGTCTGCTTTTCCATATCATCTCCTGCGGTTTCAGATGCGTTGCTTCTGGCTATTATAGTAATTATTACGCTCATCATATTCCAGCTTGACGGCTAATATGATGATCGTCATATTGGTGTAAATTATGACGACCATCATACGAGGAGTACATTATGTCAACATCAGGTACAGCGTTAATTACCGGCGCATCGAGCGGCATCGGCGCAACTTATGCAAAACGAATGGCTGCACGCGGTTACGATCTGATTCTGGTGGCGCGAGACAAAGCGCGGCTGGATCAGCTGGCGGCGTTGCTGAGTGAACAGCACGCAATTCAGGTTAAGGTGCTGGCTGCTGACTTAACCGATGAACAGGATGTGCAACGGGTAGAGGCAGAACTGGTCACCAATAGCAACATTACGCTGCTGCTGAACAACGCAGGTATGAGCGTAGAGGGAGAATTCCTTGAGGCGGATATCAACCGCATCAACACTATGCTGACGTTAAATATCGTCACACCAACTCGCCTGGCGCAGGCTGCTGGCCGGGCCTTCAAAGCGCGTGGCAACGGCATCATTATCAATATCGCCTCGGTGCTGGCACTGGTGCATGAGATGTTCAACGGCGCTTATAACGCGACTAAATCTTATGTGCTGACGTTAACGCGCGCATTGCAGCGTGAGCTTGCTGACAGCGGAGTCCAGGTGCAGGCAGTATTACCCGGTGCAACCCGCACTGAGATATTTGACCGTGCCGGCCAGCCGATAGCGACCATTCCTGCTGAAATGCTGATGGAAGTGGATGAAATGGTCGATGCGGCGCTGGCGGGCCTCGATAATAAGGAAGCGGTGACCATTCCGCCGCTGGAAGAGCTGGAGATGTGGCAGGATTACGATCGGGCGCGCGGAACGATGGTGCCTCACCTGTCGCGTAACAAATCTGCTTCGCGCTACCATCAGAACTAAGTCCGACGCGGGCAAGGAGTTCTCAGAGAGCATTTTTACGGTTGGTACGGCGTAGCCTGTCGTGCCACTTTGAGACCTTGTTACCGCCCGACAGGATATTTGTTATAGAAATCAGCAGCTAATTGCCTGCTGCTTATTTCAGCAACCGGTGGCTGAGTGCTGGATCGCTCAGAAGAGATACTTTATAATCCCCGCTCCGCTGGCCCCTTAGCTCAGTGGTTAGAGCAGGCGACTCATAATCGCTTGGTCGCTGGTTCAAACCCAGCAGGGGCCACCAAATAAAACAAGGAGTTAGATGAGAAATCGTCTGACTCCTTTTTCTTTGGGCGCGAATCAGGTGATGTAGTGGGTGACGTAAGTGAATGGCTGGGTGACGTAAGTAGTGTGGGTTTAAATGTCTGGCTGGCCGGTTGCCAGAAACCTGATTTCCTTTTTCGAAAATTCTGACAGCCATCCGAATTCAATCATTAAGACAGCCTTATCTGAACCACCCCAGGATTGCAGGACAAAAACAAGCCATGAGTTTCGACGATTCCATTCAGCAATTGCGCAATGAACAGCTCGCGCGCCAGTCGGATGCAGAGCGCTTTATCAGTGTTAAAACGCTTTTTGAACAGATCAAACAGCGTTATCCAGATCAGAGCTACAACGCCCTGTGCCTTTTAGCGTTGAAAAAGTATCGACGTTCAGAGCATCAACCTTCGCTGTACTGGTTTAGATATGAAAGCTGGTATGACACTTCACCCGTTGCCCCATACCAGCTCCTAGATAAACATGGCGCGCCAAATATAGGTGCCCCTGACTATTATCCTAATGCCGAGGCGGCACTGCGGGCAGTCAGTGATGACGTCATGAATACTGACAGGCTGGCCGGGTGTGGTTTTTTACGCAGCGAAATTACTTCAGTTCTGGAAGTTGACCTTAACACTATCACGCCAAATGTATTGATAGAGCCGGATACTGTCAAAGAGTTACAGGCAGAAAATGAAGAGTTGAAAAAACAAATAGCCTATCTCAATCAAAGGTTAGCGGTTCCAGTAGAGGGTGGTGAATTATATGCGCAGAAGCGTGAAGAATTTTTTATAGCCGTGATAGCAAGCTTATATGACAAAGGCCGAATAATTTCTTCGAAAGGCGCGCTGCCTATTGCTACCGAATTATTGGAACTCGTTGTGCAGAGAGCGAAGCTATTTTGGTCTTATGAGCAAAAATTGCCCATAAGTGATGATAAATGCCTGAAGATGTTGCGTGAAGCAATGGGCTGGCTAACTCGCACAGAAACCGACATTCATGACGTCAAAAAAAACCAAAGAGCAGCCCGAAATAAAAAATAAATAAATTTCAGAAAGTTAGTAAGGGTATCCAGGGTATCTTTCCAGGGTAACCACGACACAAGCACTCTCGGTTTTTAAGATACGTTTCATATTGATTCGCTACCGAGAGATTAAACATGAAACACATCAATTCTTTATCAACGACTATCAGCCACCTTTCGGGCCCTCAACGTCTGATCCGTATATGTGAGATGCTTGACCTCCTGAATTGCAGCCGAACCACCCTTTATCGCTGGGTAATCAGCGGTGAGTTTCCTGCGCCAAAAAAACGTGCAGGCAGAACTATGGGCTGGACAGTCACACAGTATGAACAGTGGCTCGATAACTGCTGCTAAAACTCTAAGCAGGGCTGGGATTTCCAGCCTTTCTTTTTATCTGCTGATGCAACCATTTGAAACAACCAGCGCATCAAATCGTTATCAATCCGTGATTCTGATACAGCCGTAACCCTATGATAAACATCAAAACTGGCAGTCTGGATTCAGCCCATCAGGAACCGGTAATTAATAATATTACGCGCAGTACGGTTTTTCCTGATATCCGGGCTAAAGGCGAGTTTCTGTATGACGATGTTCTCTGGCCAGTCATGCCTGAAGAGTGTCAGCAGGATGTGAAGATTATGAATTCTTTGTTCAAGGCAGTTGATAGAACCTATGTCAGTTGCTCTCGCTTTCTGGCAATCCGATATGATTTTCATCTGCCTCAGTACACGGCTGACAACCGCGTTATTACCCGCTTTCATCAGCTATTGATTCCTGCTCTAAGGAAGGAGTATCCCAAAAGCTTTGCTCGGGTGTTTTGGGTCAGAGAACAGAATCAGGCACCAGCACAACATTATCATTACTTACTGATGGTGGATGGTAACTGCGTGCGTCATCCTCTTAAAATTAATAAGCTGGTGGAAAGCTGCTGGAAAATAGCAACGGGCGGAACGGTCTGGTTTCCAAAGCATGGTTATTATTTAATTCGAAAGAATGACACTGAGGCCATGACCGCATTGTTACTGCGGGTGAGTTACTTTGCTAAGCGGCACTCTAAGGAAGGAATTGCTAAAGACATCACGCGTTCCGGGACCCGGCATTACCCGTTTTTAAAAAAAGCCAAACACACTAAAACTGCGCAATTACGTACTCAGATTGCCCATTTTGATCGGGCACAAGCGCATTGCCCTCTTTCCGGAAAGCTGGATTCGCTTTTCACTCCCGCAGAGCCTTCTGCTGGTAAGTCTGTGACACTGCCCCTGAAAGATAGCCAACGATTGGATGAGGCTGCCTCACTGCCAATGAAGGCGCTCAGACGAGCGCTGCAGCGTTTTAGCAAGCTTAAAGGTCGCCTGCCTGACGGTAATAGCGTCGTGGTTGGCACTAAACTGAAACCTCACTGGCACCGTCATTTTGAGCGCTACTACCGCTATTACTGGCCATGCAATATTAGCGTTTCACAGTATTGCCGCTGGTACTACCTTAACCCGTCTACAGCAAGCCGCTATTTATGTAACTATCCGGCTAATCTAGTTAATCCATGGTTGTTAGCGTGCTGGCTGTAAATACTTTGAAAGTTGATAACGATGGAAAACAAAACAAGCAGAAAAGCTAAAATTTCGATGCCCCACTCACTTAATCGTAAGACGAAGACTTATGTAGGCTGCATTGATTGGCTAACCGGTTATGAAATTGTGCCGCTGACTGATGAACAGCGGCTGCAAAGAAAGCAGCATCTGCATGCTCTGCCTGCAACGCTGGATGAGTTGTTTGAGCGTTTCCTGCTGCCTGCCATAGAGTGCGACGTGCATTACAAGGACTACAACTTCTGGAGCGATACGTGGCGCATCCAGTGGGCTTATCACAAACAAAATTATCGTCGTGAAGCGATTATGAATGGCATAACGCAGCAGCAATATGCACAAGCGCGTAAGCTCCCTAAACGTGTAATGTACAACAATCTGCATAAATGTGGAGGTGCAGCAATCCGTGTGCTGTTTTGGGTTTATCATCGTCGGCAGTTCCACCAGCAGCAGCGACACACGGTTCAGGAATACATTTCTGAGCATCAGCTTCCCCAACGTACAGCGCATCGTCAGTTGTCGCGACAGCCAATGAGTGATATCTGGGATCAGCATTTTGATAACTATTACAGTGATGCATGGCTGAGGCACTGTAACGTCAGAGAATATGCGGATTTCTACGGTTTGAACGTTACTACGGCCCGCCAGTATCTGTTTAACTTTCCCATCGGGCTTTTTGACCCAATGTTGATTAAACCATGGATGTGATTGTTCAAGGCAATCGCTGAAGAATATGATCATGAATTCTGCTCACTGGATAATGATCAAAATCGTCAAACGGTAAACAACGCAATGATCAGAATTTGGAAACCCTACCATCAGCCTTTGTATATAAAACTAGCAAGCCATGACTGGTGTGAGAAAGACACACACCTTGTGTTTTAGCTTAGTAAACAGCACTGGAAATCATCGGCAGTTAGTACTGCAGGCGCTTGATGATGAAATGCCCGGCTTTGCACGTGACTGTGCGTCTGCATAAGGCAGTAAGCTGCTGGTATTTGAAAAATACGAGACGAAGATCACTGAGCAGCTTCACGTTGATTAAAACTTTATGATGTCAGTGATTCCTTGCAAATTTCCACTATGCGCTCTCAGAAGGTATACCCTGTTGCAAGTCCGCTTTGTGCCAAAGTCGGACGTTCGGCCTATTGTTTTTAAGATTTTCTCAGTGTGACTTAATTTATGTTTTCCGAATCGCCACAGTAATCCAGACGACTGCCGAGTCGTGGCGCAGGTTATCGCCAACTCTATGGCTGGCTTATGGGTGCCTTTTATGCCTAATCGGCTAAAGTCGAGGGCGAGAAGCGTGCGCTGCTATCGGCTTAGCACGTTAGTTTTTGAAAGCAGGACATGCACACCCCAATCAGCAAGACGGTTAAATAAGCTGGTATTTCTGATGTAAATTCTTGCTCTTTGCCCTCATTAGCCTCATTCAGGACGTTATGTGGTTATTTTATAACCAAGATTTTCAAACGTTGTAATCAGTCGCTGAATAGAGCCGATACTCCATTGGTTGGTAATCAGCACCGTCTCACCAGAGATGAGCTCAATAGGCGTCTCATGAAAACGCTTTCGTCGTGACAGAGTGACGTCTGATTCCGACTTTATAAGACTGCGATGAACATCCTTTCCAAAGATGGATATAACAGAGTTTATATTCTCCGGTTCATTCTCCGCTATCCAGTCGCTTATAAGCTCAAAAGCCAGGTTGCGCTTGTTATATGTCGCACCTCTAAAAACAAATTTAGAATAATCTTTCTCAGATTTTTCATTTGCCTTCATGGCTTCTATCTCTTTGCGCTTTTGTCGGACAAGAAAATCTTTTGCCTCTGGCAACGGGATTATTTGTTCGAAATTCACCAGTAGTTTTTCGAGATGAAGATATGGACTTAGCCTGAAACAACTGATATTCAGACCATTATTGTTAAGCCACAGGACTGTGTTTGTGATCTCTTTAGAGAAATCAGCTGATATTAAAACAATCCGTACCTGCGTATTAAAATCAGCAATTTCGCTTTCTTCTCTCTCACAGAAATTGAGGATTTCATTCTCTGCATTTTTTTCGACACCTTCTTTATCGAGATATTTTTGATAGCACTCAGCAGCTTCATGAAACGTCATTTGCGAAACCATAGCAGCATACCTTACTGCCTGAAGCTCCATATGGGCGCCCTGCTCATCACGTTTGAGCTCAATGACGACCAGATTGAAATTTTTATCGATGCAGAGCAAATCGATCCTGCGCTGACTGTCCTCCCAATTATTAAACTCTTCCTGAATGACCATGCAGTCAGGAACGAAATGGCTTATCTTTCTGGCTAAGGCCGACTGGATATCTCTGCGTTCAAGAATGGATTCGCGCGCAAACGTCGTTTTCGACACTGCCCGAAACTCCTGCTCTTCTAAAGTGAACAACCCCATACATTCTCCATGTAAGACATTTAAAAATTAATGTAATAAGCTCTTTGCCATCTTCAAGGCATCATTTGAAAACGTATCCGGGCAAGGCACGTCACAATCGCTCGTGCCCAATTCAGTTTTGCAACGTCAGTAACATCGCAAAGCAACGTAATCCACGCTGAGCCGGTGCCGCGCTGTTATTCATGCGCCGCCTCTTAAACCCAGCGTAAAATGGGCCGGGTTGCCGTCCCACAGAGCTCAGCGGAGCTCACGCTCAAAGTTATCCAGTAACGTCATCCGCTTTGCCAGATCCGAAAGCAATTCAGATTTAGGGGTTTCCTGCGGGACATGGCAGGAAAAGAAACCCAAAATTCTTCCGTTGGCTTCTTCCTCATACTCTTCCTCACTTCCCTCGATGTTGAGCATCGCGATCGCTCTTTCACGCATCTGCTCATTTTCAAGATCGCAGGCGTAAGTGATCACTTCAAACCACTCATCCACCGTTCCGTTCAGATACAGAACCACATCTGAAGGTGAGAACCAGTGGGAACATTTAAAGCGCAGTACCGGAAAGCCAGACCAGTTAGTCAGACGGGCTTTGATCTCATAGCCCTTGTCGCTGAAATGTTCAGTAAGGTAACGCTGGCATTCTCCGGACAACGTTTTAATGACGGTTTTCTTGAGCTCTTCTATTTCTGCAATGCGATGGAGATTAGTCAGAACAAACGCTTCGGTTTCAGTTGTAACAGCAGGGTGGCTCACAAGTAACTCCAGATGCAGGACATACTCACGCAGTATGACCAGCCATTTGTTTAATGATGAAGCCATATAGGCTTCCCCGATCCGCGAAGACAATGCACCGGTAAGCTGCCGGTAACTGACCCCAACCCAGCCCTCAGGCGCACAACCGTTGGGTGATAACACCACGTAAAGGGGCGTTTTCCCCTGATACGCTTCCTGTTGAAGGCACGTGAGGTAATCATCAAAGGGATTATTCTGCAGATGCCAGACCTTGTTCTCGATGATCATTACCCAGTCTTCACCCTCAAGCAGGATGTCGATCCGGTTCCCGCTTCCAGTGCTGACTTCACGCTGAGGCGGTGCGGACAGCTGGGCGTTGAACGTGTTTGCCAGCCCCATGCAGCTGAACAGCGCCTCTGCCGCCAGTGGCCCAAGCCCATGGCCACCGTCAGGATCGAGAAAGAAGGCCAGCACATCGCTGACAGGATTTTCATAGTGCCCGCGGGCACCTGAGGAAAAAATATTCGCTTCCGTTTTACGGGGCTGGGGAAGGCTTTTCATCTGATTCAGCAACGCTTCCAGCGCTAAAATGTCCATTTTTTCTCCCGAAGCTTAGTCGTTCACGCGCGTGTATTCCGCATCAATCGCTTCCGCATCCGCACGCCAGCGGGCAAAGAGTGACTGTTGCTCCTGAATCGCCTGCATTGCGCGTTCAAGGCTCGCCATTTCATCCTGCATCAGTGCGAAACCGGTAAAATAATCGCGTGCGAATTCACTTCCTCCCAGCACACTGATTAATCCATCGCGTTGCTGGTTAAAGTTCGAAATCATGGAGTCGATCATTTTTTTGAACTCCGCCTCACGCTTTGCCTGGCTGTAGGTATCCCACAATTCCAGCGCCACGCCGGCGAACACCAGCGCCCCGTTTAGGCCTTTAGCAAATTTAATGGCTCCCCAGGGTTTAAACTTCAGCAATTTTCCCAGCTCTAACCCGGCCATTTTACCAACGGACACCACCCCATCACGAGCGGCAATCACGGTTGCACTGTTAATTAAGTTACTCTTAACGACATAATTCAGACCCTGCTTGCCCATCGCCGCCATATTGCCGTTGTAGTGATTGATTTCAGCGCTGTAGCCCAGATGCATCTTCTGGATGGCATTGTTTACGGACTGCACGCGGCGGGCGAACTCGTTGTCCAGGCGGGTATCAATGATGATGCCTTGCTCACCGATTTCGCTCTCGAAAAACTCCATATAGGTTTCGAGACTCAGTCCCCGGGCGCGAAGTATCAAATCTTTAAAGTAGTCGAGTACAAAGTTATTGAGACTGATGCGCGCTTCCGCGATATCGCGCTGCATGGTCAGCAGCTCTTTGCTGAGCCGGACATGAATGGATGAGAGGTCTTCTACTTCCTGTCGGATACGCACATCATTCGCGATGGCTTCCGGCAGCTTCCGGGTCAGGATATCCCTGATAACACTCTTTTTCGTTTCTTCACTCAGTGCCAGTGCTCCCCCACTTTTTTCTATCTTGTCGCTCGTCGCGTCCTGCAGTTCACTGATATGAGAAAGCGCACGGAATTTTTCCGGGTTATCCAGCCAGTATTCGGTCCCCATATCAAAAGGGTTAGCCGCGACGGCGACAATATTTAGCGCATCATGTTCCAGGGAAGTGAGCGCGATCAGGTCGTCCAAACGCGCACGCACGTTCTGGCGCTTCACCTCTACGTTGGCGGCGTAATCGTCCTCATCCTCCACGTCCGCTACTTCATCGAAGCGGCTGAGAACGAACACCGTACGTTCAAGCAGGTTCAGGGTACGGAAGAGCCATTCAAGGTCGGCCTTATGGCTCTCTTTTATCGGATTGGTGGAGTTCATGACATAGAGGATCAAATGCGCCTCACTGATGTACTTTTTGGTCATGTCCTTGTATTTTTCGACAGCCCGGGTGTCTTCGTTGAACTGTTCTTTGAAGCCAAACAACCCGGGCGTGTCAATCAGGACAAAGTCCGATCCCACGTCGTACACTTTGACTTCGTTGGAAGATTCCTGATGGCTGATATTCATGCTCGCTTTATCGAGACGCCCCATCCAGGCGGCAGCTATTGAGGTTTTCCCTTCGGAGAACCCTCCAATCAGCGCGATTTTTAATTTCCCGTTCGCGGCATTCTCTTTGGCCGCTTCAATTTTATTGATGAGCTGCACATCGACCGGGACGCCGACCTTCTCACCCTGCTCAAGAAAGGCGGTGAGTTCATCCAGAATGTGAACATTGCGTGACTGCTGCGCTTTAAAAACATCCAGCGTTTTTTCCATTACTTCGCTCCAGAAAAATCAATTCCATTGGATAAAAGGCGTAATCCGGCCGCGGCCTGGATCAGGATCTCATTGATGCCCGAAACCTGTTTCACAGGCTCCTCCAGCATGTCTTTAATCTCAGCGATTTTCTCTTGCAGCTCCGGGAAGGCTTTTTGAATGCCGTCGACAATGGCGTCGTTCATGTGGGTAGCCACGTTGCTGAGATTTTTGTCAGCGGACTGCTTCTGCTGAGACATTTTGTAACTGGAGCTGATCATGCTGCGCAGGGCTTTGTAGGCCGCAAATGCCAGATTCGCCAGCGCCGGGCCGAGGACAAGCCACCCGGCGGGGTTCCAGAAAAGTAGCGCGCCGCCCGCGAGTGTCGCCAGAAGTCCCGTGACGTTGATGCCGTTATCGATATCAATCGTGAGGGGAATATTACTTCTGAATTTGTGCGTCTGGAGGCGTGAGAAGGTGTTGATGATCCCGCGAGCGTGCTGCTGAAACTGCGCAACAATGTCACTGATCTCTGACTGAAAGCGCTCAAGTTCGGCTTTAAGTATCCCTGGAAGAGACTTTTCAAGCGAAGTGTGCTCAAGGCTAATCATGGCCTCCAGCTCAATTTTAAAGCGATCGTTACTGATATCATCGTCAATCACTTTATAGATACGCTCGCGCGCATGATTGCGGAAACGACCAACGCTCTCCTCTGCGCGGTCAATCAGACGCTGACGCAGTGATTTCAGTGCGTGATCAAGCTGCTTGTGTGCGCTGTTTTTGTCCTCATTAAGCTGTCGGACAAGTTTTGCGTAGGTGTCTGACTGCAGCACGCTAACCTGTGCGGCAATGTCATCCAGCACAACGCGGGTTTTCTGTATGTTCGAGCGAGCAATTTTTGACTTGCTGTCGGCGACAAGCTGTTGTGTCAGTACGCGCGCAAGCGCCGAAACGCCCGTTTTTTCGAGCAATTCTTCCAGGGTAAAGGCTTTCAGGAACTTATCGCGACTCTTCGCGTTGGGCCCGCCGGGGACCAGGTGTTCGGCCAGACTGAGAAAAGCAGGCATGGCGCTGACAACCAGCGTTTGACGATAGTTTTTGCCCAACTGCTCGCGCATTTTGTCGTCCAGATCCTGAATACTTTGCGCTTCATCCTCATTAACGAGGGGTCTTCCAAGCGCCATAGCATTCGTTACACGCTTATTGAACAACGTCCAGACTTCAGTCTGCGCATTGAGATGTGACCTGATTTTCTCCAGTGTGCCGGGATTATCCTCATCACCTTTCTGCGGCGCCGTGGCTTTACTGGTGACGTATAAAACGGCGTGCGCTTTCTCGACCGCGCGCTGTATCTGCTCGCGCACCTTGCTCTCCTTACCTTCAATACCGGGTACGTCCAGCAGGGCAAAGCGCTGACCGCACGATTCAAAAGGATAGAGAGTGGCGTCCAGGGTGAAATCGGACATACCCGTGCCGATGATTTCACCGTCCGCCAGTGCGTTCAGTTCGGCAAACTTTTCATCCATCCGCGCGCGCTGCTTCAGCATCGTCTGCCGTTGTGCATCACAGTCCGCTTTCTGCACGGCAAGCGATTGTGTTTCCTGATGAATTTCTGCCTCTAATGCCTGCTGCTTCTGTTTCACCTGGCGCCACTGCTTTTGCTCTTGAGATAAGATCCAAAGAGCCAGTAGCCGACGTATTGCTGACCAGCGCGTCTTCTGATCCTCAATCAACGTACTCAGCCGCGACAATTCTTTACCGAGTTCAGCTTCGCGATCTGAGTAGCGGCCTCGCACCTCCGCCAGGGCCTGACTTAGAGAGGCTGCTAATGCTTCGTTTTCTTTTAAAGCCCGATCAGCGTTTTCAAGCGCCTTTGGTGAGAGATCATGTTGCTGCTGAAATTGGCGAAACGCTGCCTGCCTGGCGAGCTTTGTATCCTCTTGGAGCAGGATGCGCAGCGCCTCAATGACCGTTGATTTCCCCGCATTCGTCTCCCCGTAAAAGGCGATGGTAAACGTCTCCCATTCAGCATTAGAACGCAGGCTGTCAATTGCCTCGTTCAGGCGCGTCTGGAAACTCTCAAGTTGAAGGCGGGCATCGCTGTTGGCTTTCTGTAAGGCAGAGTCGTTTACAGGCACGGTCAGGTTGTCGAGAATTCGTTCTACTTCCTGCGAGATTTTTTTATAGACCTGCGTAGAGGTCTCACTGGCAACAGACATGCAGCATCCTTTTGAATTGATCCATTTGGCGCGGCTGTAATACGCAGCGTGGGCAGTAACCGCTCAGGTAAAACTTCTGACCGCAGCCTTCCGCGTCACCCAGAGCCTAAAGTTGTTGACTGGTTCAGGCGCGCCGATCATATACACAGCACTCATCGTTGAATCGGCAGAATGAGAAATTCCTTTAATGAAAACGAGGCAAAAAAGTCATTTAATCGGGCAAGAGAAATGATCCAATGCGCCCATAAACGTCACGACGGCCAGACATTATCTCTTTAACTTTCCTACAAGGCTTTTTGATCCAATGTTGATTAAGCCCTGGATGTGATTTTTTGGTAGGGATTAGTGTGAAAATGTGATCACAAAACTGATCACCGAAACAGTGATAAAAACTACCAAATGGTAAACAACGTAATGATCAAGCATTCTTAAAAAATGTATAACCTTTATAAAAATCGGATGCAGATAAGTTACAAGAGGCTTCCTTGCCTCACTGTAAAATTTTACTCTAATCCTTCTCCGTCAATGATAGACAAAACTCTATCTAAATAAGTCTTACCCATCTTACTTTCGGTCGCTTCACGCAGATATTTAGGTATACGCTCTACAAACTCAGAGCGTGACAGCGGCTGATGCTCAACCAAAGCTTCAATCATAGCAGGACGTAGCAATTTACTTTCATCTGCAATATAGGGACACTCTATGTCTATCACCTCTCTGGCAAAACGTTCAAGCCGCAATCTAAGCGGCTCAGCACTATCGCTAAAAGCTGTTACATTCGCACTGGCTTCATGTTCTTCAACAACTAATTGTTCGATAGCCTTCTCTTCAGAATATTCATGTTCAGGAACTGTGGTTTTTAATTGATGTAATTCACGAATAATAGGTTCCAAAACCTCTTCAGGATTACTGAACCAATCTGTGGACCATATACGACGAATCCGCCATCCCAGTCCCTCTAACACATCCTGCCGTAAGCGATCCCTGTCACGAGCGGACTTAGCAGAATGGTAAGTCGCACCATCACACTCAATCCCCATCAAATAACGTCCCTGCTTACCGGGATCACGAACCGCAATATCAATAAAGAATCCGGCTACCCCGACCTGAGGTTCACAACGGAAGCCAGCATTTTCCAGCGCTGTAATAACGGCCACTTCAAAATCACTATCCGGCGCTTTTCCGGTAATCTGAGAAAGCCCATCCATGTTGCCCTTTTCAGCAAAGTGCAAAAAGCCGCGTAAGGCCTGAACGCCACGCTTAGATGTTTCTGTCACCTGAACATCTTCCGCTCGCATTGAACTGAAAACATGCATTCTTTTTTTAGAACGAGTGAAAAGAACGTTTAAGCGACGCCAGCCGACATCTGAGTTGATAGGGCCAAAGCGTTGATATACTTTACCATCAACCTCACCCGGCCCATAAGTAAACGAAATAAAGATGACATCGCGCTCATCGCCCTGAACGTTTTCGAGGTTCTTAAGGCTTTGTTGAATAAATC
>NZ_MLFN01000073.1 GCF_002095315.1 Pantoea conspicua | reverse complement strand
GCCGCGTCGGGGTTGAAATGCAGCAAAGTGTCGAAGTCGTGGATCAGGGTTTCCAGAAAGATGGTCCACTGTGGGATCGGCGCCGGATCACGTAGCGCGGGATCGCGGGTCACCGAGCGGCTTAGCTGGGTGATGCCGTTTTCACCGGCTTTCACTGCGCTGATGGCGGCGGCAAAGCCTGCACTGAAGCGACGGTTAAAGCCGACCTGTAACACGACGCCCGCCATTTCCGCCGCGGCAATGGCCCGATCAGCTTCCTCCAGCGTCACCGCCATCGGTTTTTCACAAAAAACATGCTTACCGACCTGCGCGGCGGCAATCATCAGTTCTGCATGAGTACGGGCGGGGGTCGCAATCGCCACCGCATCAATTTCACTGTCGTTGAGTAACGCCTGTAAATCGGTATAGGCTTTCTCCACGCCCAGTCGATCAGCCAGTTTTTGGGCAGCACCAGGCTGCAGATCGGCGACGGCCGCCAGTCGGGCACCGGGCACCCGCAGTGCCAGATTCTCCGCATGAAAACTGCCCATTCGACCTGCGCCGATTAATCCCACACGCACAGTTTTGTGATTCATAACAACTCCTGTTTATTTATTGTTTGCCCAGTCAGGCTGGATAGAGGGTTCAGCGGTCTGCTGTGCCTCAGCGGAAAAGCGACGGGATTTGGATAACATCAGCGGCTCGATGTGCTCCAGCGAGACGCCCCGGGTTTCCGGCAGAAAACGCTGCACGAACCAGAAAGCCACCAGACAACCGACGGTGCACAGCATCAGTGGAAATGCGCCGTGAAAGTGGGTCATCAACAGGCTGCTACGATTCATCATCGGGAAGCTCTGAGTAACAATAAAGTTAGCCAGATACATGGATGAGAAGGCGTAACCCATGGCAACGGCGCGGATCCGGTTAGGAAAGATTTCGGAGATCAGTAACCAGGCGCCCAGGCTCCACGACATGCCGAAAATCAGCACAAATGCCACCAGACCGAACACCGGCAACAGTCCGTCGGTCTGAGCAATAAAGGCCCAGCTTGTCATCATCAGGCAGAGGGCACAGCCCAGCGCGCCCCAGCGAAGTAAGCGGGTCCGGCCCCAGCGATCGACGGCATTCAGGCAAAAGGCCACCCCAGCCAGCAGCGCCAGCCCCAGAAAAATGCTGTGGAACAGTGAGGTTTGCGTATCGGAAGAAATGTTCTGAAGCAGTGACGGTGCGTAATAGAGCAGAATATTGATGCCGGAGATCTGCTGCAGGATGGCGATGGCACAGCCAATCAGCAGGATATAGCGCGCCCGGGCATCTCGCAGCAATCCGGTGCTGGCACGACCATCGCCGTGACCGGCGGTGGAAGCGCTGATTTCTGCCAGCAGGCGGGTAGCATGTTGTGGCGTCGATAAACGGGTCAGCACCGCCAGTGCCTGCTCACGTTTACCGTTCAGCGCCAGCCAGCGCGGCGATTCCGGCATGAACGGCACCAGCGCCAGAAACAACAGGCAGGGCACCACGCCGGACGCCAGCATCCAGCGCCAGCCTTCGCTGACGATCCAGCTGTGAGTCATGCCGCGGGCGATAAGATAGTTGACCACATAAACCGTGACCTGCCCGCCCACCATCAGTATCTGCTGCAGGCCAAGCATACGGCCGCGCCAGTCTTTCGGTGAGATCTCGGCAATGTAGAGCGGTGTAATCGCCGAGGCCATGCCCACGGCCAGTCCGCCGATCAGGCGGTAAATCACAAACTGGGTCAGGGTGTCGGCCAGCGCCGATCCCACCGCTGATAGCGTAAATAACAGGGCAGTAAGTATCAGCGTCGGCTTACGGCCGATACGGTCAGAGAGTGCGCCCACGCTCCAGGCACCCACCACACAACCGAGGATCACATTTGAAACAGCCCAGCCACTTTGCCACGGCGATAATGCCAGATGTTCTGTTAACGGTTCTATCACTCCGGAAATCACCGAGGCGTCATAGCCAAGAATGACGCCACTGAGTGAGGCAATCGAACAGATGAACAGCAGTAACTTCAGATTATGTTTACGCATAACACCTTATCTTTCCCGTTAATTTTTTACAGGTGAGGGTTAGCCTGAGGATTGCAAAACAGGTGCCAGCTTTTGAACCGGGTTTTATGTGAACGACCTCTCAGATAACGGCTGTCAGGTGAAAATAAAATTTACATGTCAACTTAACATGTCATTAAAATGGACATTCCATTTCCCCCGGAGTTTGCGATGCCGACGCTGCATGATTTATTGCCGAATAAAGAAGAGAGCGACGCCATTTTCAGCCTGCCTGAAGGCAGTGATGCGGCACGCTGGGAACAACTGCTTGCGCAGGGATGGCAGGCCTTTGTAGCGGGAGAGCAGCCGCACTGGATCCGCAGCAGTATCCTGCTGTCGTGGACACGTTGCCGGCAGCGCGGCATTGATCCGACCCGGTTCAGCTACAACGCGCCGGAGCCGGATGAAGTGACCGCTATTCTCAGCCACAACAGTGAACTGATCGCAGTGGCGCACAATGTGATGCAGAATCTGCTGGCCTATAACCCGGATGGCCACATCAATCTGACCGATGCGCAGGGCGTGGTGCTGAGTTACTGCGGCAGCGATCTGACGCCGGTTGGCAGCATCCTGCGTGAAGAGGTGCTGGGCACCAACTGCACCGCACGCTGCTTACGCGAACAGCGGCTGGTCTATGTGCTGAGCGGAGAAAACTGGAAGCTGTCATTACGCGAGCGCAACCAGCAATGCGCTGCGGCACCGATTCGTGATGTCCGTGGCCGGATGATCGGCGTTCTGACGCTGACGGCCACTCCCGACAGTTTTAATGTTCACACACTTGGTACCGTCCAGGCCGCCGCAGAGGCGATTGGACAGCAACTGACTCTGCGCCGTCTGCTGGCTGAGCAGCAATCGATTCTGGAAACGCTGAATGAAGGCGTAGTGGTCTGCGATCCCGATGGCCGCATCAAAACCCTGAATCGCTACGCCCGTCAGATTTTCGCCGGAATAGATGCCGACAATGCGCATATTGATCGGTTGCTGCAGCCGCAATCGGGTTCGCTGCTCACCCTTCCCTGCTGCAACGACCGTGAGATGGTGTTTCGCCCCGATGGCAGACGCAGCGTTTCCTGTCTGGTATCACTGATGCCAGCGCCTGATGGTGGTCGCATTTTATCGCTGCGTGAAAATCAGCGTATCCGGGCAATCACCCGACGGGTGCTGGGCGTCAGCGCCAGCTACACCTTTGAGATGATTCATGGCAGCGCGCTTATACTGCAACAGGCAATCAAGGATGCCCGCGCCAGTAGCCGCAGCGACAGCACGGTGCTGCTGACTGGCGAAAGCGGTACGGGTAAGGAGTTGTTTGCTCAGGCGATTCATAACGCCAGCAGCCGTTCACAGGAGTCATTTGTTGCGGTCAACTGTGGCGCGCTGCCGCGCGATCTGGTGCAGAGCGAGCTGTTCGGCTACGTTGACGGCGCTTTTACCGGTTCACGGCGGGGTGGTTCGGCAGGGAAATTTGAACTGGCCGATGGCGGCACTCTGTTTCTTGATGAAATTGGCGAAATGCCGCTGGAAGCGCAGACCAGCCTGCTGCGCGTTCTGCAGGAGAATGAAGTGTTGCGCATCGGGGCTGCTCAGCCGGTTAAAGTGGATGTCCGCATCGTGGCAGCAACCCATTGCGATCTGCAGCGCGCCGTGGAACAGGGAGCCTTTCGCCGCGATCTTTTCTATCGCCTTAACGTCATTTCCCTGAGCATCCCCGCCTTACGCGAACGTCAAAGTGATATTCCTGATCTGGTCACGACTTTTATACGCACGTTGTGCCAGCGGCTGAATAAGACGCCGCCGCAGGTGACACCGGAAGCGATGCGCTGCCTGCAGGCGTGGCACTGGCCAGGCAATGTGCGCGAGCTGGAAAACCTGGTTGAGCGGATAGTCAATCTCTGTCAGAGCAGCAGCATTGAACTGACCGATTTGCCCGCGGAATTTATCAACAGCACCTCACCGGCTACCCCCGCCCTAACCAGCCTGCTGCAGGATAATGAGCGGGCCTGTATCCTGGAGACAATTCGCTCGCAGGGCGGCAATGTGCGTCAGTCTGCTAAGCTGCTGGGGATTTCACGCACCGCGCTCTACAACAAGCTCAGCCAGTGGAACATTTCGATCAACAGCCTGCGGCAATAATTTTATCCTTCCACAGCGGCGCTACGCGCGCCGCGCCCTCTGTCAGGGCCAGAAACATGGCTTTCGGCCGTTAAAAGGCTTAAAATGTGACCATATCCCTCACCGGTCACTTTGCAACCCCGTCTACTTATCAGGCATTAAAATGACAGAACAGTTTACCGATAACGGCGGCCGCGGCCCGGCCGAACATAACGTTCGCGACCAGATCGTGGATGCCGCTATGCAGCATTTCGCACATTACGGCTACGAGAAAACTACCGTCTCCGATCTTGCCAGGGCGATTGGCTTTTCAAAGGCCTATATCTACAAATTCTTTGAGTCCAAACAGGCCATTGGCGAAGTCATCTGTGCTAACCGGCTGGCAATGATTATGCAGCGAGTAGAAGCCGCCATCAGCGATGCACCCGGCGCTGCTGAACAGCTACGCCGACTGTTTCGCACGCTTTCCACTACCGGCAGCGAACTGTTTTTTCACGATCGCAAACTGTATGACATCGCAGCAGTCGCCTCACGCGATCGCTGGCCATCGGCCCAGGCGCATGAAGAACGGCTGCTGAACCTGATTCATCAGATCCTTCGTCAGGGCAGAGAGGCAGGCGAATTTGAACGTAAGACCCCGGCAGATGAAGCAGCAGAAGCGATTTACCGGGTGATTAAACCTTACTCCAGCCCGGTTCTGCTGCAGTACAACCTCGATGAGGCGGAATCAGCCTCAGTACAACTGGCGGCACTGGTGTTACGCAGCCTGGCACCCTGATCTGTGACTATTGAATTATTTGGTCACTTGATCAAAGCTGACAATCTGTCTGATGGCACTTTCAGGCATCGTCTGCTGCTGCGCCTGTTACTCCCTTCCGGTTAAGCCCAGCGGGCTGAAGGTGACGTTCTGCGTCTCCATTGCGCAGGGTTCCCTCATCCGCGCTAAGGTTGAAAGCGTGCATCGATTAAACCACGGCTCTGCAGCAGGAAGACAGCCCTCCTGCAGAGCGACTACAGGAGGAACTGCATGAGTCATTCAACCGCGTCTGAACGCATTGTGATTACCGGTATGGGGATCGTCTCGCCATTGGGTTGCGGAGTGGAGACGGTCTGGCAACGCCTGACCGCGGGTCAGTCAGGAATTCGAGGGCTGACCGAGGAGATGAGCGCCGGCACCGGTATTTCAGTGGGTGGCAGCGTCCCGACGGTCGAGGAAGATCCGCTGGCCGGTTACGATCCCCAGACCTTTATCCTGCCGAAAGAGCGCAAAAAGATGTCCCGCTTTATCGAGTTTGCGCTGATGGCTGCGGACGAAGCACTGAAGCAGGCGGGCTGCATCCTCAGCCTGAAGATGAGGCCGCGCGTGAACGCACCGCCACCATCATTGCCTCAGGCGTGGGTGGCTTTGGCGCCATTGCGGAAGCGGTACGCACCACCGACGCGCGCGGTCCGCGCCGGCTTTCTCCCTTCACGGCACCCTCATTTCTCGCCAATATGGCCGCGGGCCATGTCTCAATTAAACACGGGTTTACCGGACCGCTGGGCGCGCCCGTTACCGCCTGCGCCGCAGGCGTGCAGGCGATTGGTGATGCCGCAAGGCTGATCAGAAGTGGCGAAGCCGATATCGCCATCTGCGGCGGCACCGAGGCCGCGCTGGACCGGGTGACGCTGGGCTGCTTTTCGGCCGCACGCGCACTGTCGGTAGGCTTTGAAGATCATCCGCATCAGGCTTCACGCCCGTTTGATCGCGACCGCAACGGTTTTGTGATGGCCGAAGGCGCGGGTCTGCTGGTTATTGAATCGCTGGCCCATGCCGAGGCGCGAGGCGCAACGCCGCTGGCTGAACTGGTCGGATACGGTACCAGTGCCGATGCCTACCACCTGACCGCCAGCCCCGAAAATGGCAGCGGCGCAGCGCGGGCGATGAAACTGGCGATGCGACAAGCGGGCATCGGGCCGGAAGCGGTACAGCACATCAACGCCCATGCAACATCGACACAGGTGGGCGATCGCGGTGAACTCGCTGCGATTCGTGCAGTATTTGGCGATGACTCTCAGGTGGCCGTAACCTCGACGAAGTCGGCAACCGGGCATCTGCTGGGCGCAGCGGGCGGCATAGAGGCGATATTCACGCTGCTTGCTCTACGCCATCAACAGGTACCACCGACTCTCAATCTGTATCATCCCGACGAAGCGGCGGGCAACCTCGATCTGGTGGCGCTTAATGCCCGTTCGATGGAACTGACCTATGCCATGTCGAATGGTTTTGGATTTGGCGGCGTTAACGCCAGCCTCCTGTTGCGGAAGTGGTAGTCGCCCCGGCGCACCTAAGCAATCATGCCGTGCGGCAATAACCACTGCACGGCATGGAAACTCAGCATTAGCCTTCTCAACCTTTATCTATGATGCGATGAGAGATGAATTACGGGTGAGAACATTGTGGCGGTAAGCGGTTGTTCGGGTATTTCCTCACCAGATTATTCTTATTCTATTGTGCCTGAGGGCACCAACGTTATATTTCCATACTTTTCCTGACAATATTACTCTCACGCCGCCGCTTACGGTTAAATTTCAGCACTACAATGAGATCAACGACAATAACCTCAGGGAAATTTGATGAACATTGCAGCCTTCGATATTGGTGGTACCTCTTTAAAAATGGGCGTAATTGACGATAAGGGAAATATTCTGACCAGTGACAGTTGCGATATTTCACATAATGATCGGGATAAAATACTGGAACACATCATCGCCTGGCTAAAGAAAAACCCATCATGCAGCGGCATTGCGGTCAGCACGCCAGGTTATATCGATCCGGACAGCGGCTATATTGCGATGGGCGGCACCATTCGCGACTTTGATCAGTTTCACCTGAGTCAATGGCTGACTGAAAAAACCTCACTGCCCACCACGGTGGAAAATGATGCGCACTGTGCTTTACTGGCCGAGCGCTGGCTGGGAAAAGCGAAACAGCTGAATGATTTTCTGATGTTAACCATCGGTACCGGATTAGGCGGTGCGGCCTTCTGTAATGGCGCGCTGATCCGCGGTGGCCGAAATCGTGCCGGAGAATTTGGCTGCCTGCTGACGTCACGCCCCACCGACAGCAATATCGAACCCCATACCATGGCACAGAGTTGCACCATGACCGCCCTGCGCGAAAATTACAGTGAGGCAGCAGGCCAGTCCGCCGAGGATATCAGTGGCAAGGATGTGTTCGACGCGTTTGATCAGGGTAATGAGCAGGCACAAAATGTGGTTAATCGTTTTTATCAGGATCTCGCAGCCTGTCTATATAACCTGTTCAGCGTGTTTGACCCGCAGACTATATTTATCGGCGGAGGCATTACCGAACGCGACCCCTTTATTGAAGAACTCGGCCGGGAGCTGAAGAAATATCAAATTGATATTCGTATCGATACCGCCACCTATGGCAATGATTCCGGTATGCTGGGCGCGGTCTGTCATTTTTTGCAAAGCCAGCAAACCGATATCGCCTAGTTCGTCTCGCCGAATCAGCGCTGCCGCCAGTCAGGTATAATCAAATCGCCGCGTAACACCGAACTACCCAGCATCTGTTGGGTAGTGGCGGTTAGCCAGCCGACGATGCGTGACGCCATCGCGTCGAGCGAATATTCAATCGCCGGAATAGTGGGTAAACCCGGTAAATTAACCGAACCTGCGAGACTGAATACCATCACGTCATTCGGTACCGCTTTATTATAGCCCTGTAACTGCGCGATTACGTTTTGTGCTTCCTGCTCGTTAGCGACCAGCAACGCATTGAAAGTCCGGCTGCTGGCATTATTCAGCAGCATCTGAATCGCCACCGATGAAGAGACTGCATCGGTAATAACCAGATTACGGTTAAAGGGTAAAAGATTATTTTCCAGCGCCAGTTTGTACCCATGTAAGACCTGACCGGCCGTGCCACCGTTCTCGGGCTGAATGAGGGCGATCTGACGACGGCCCTGATTAATCAGGAAATTGCTCGCGGTCTCTGCGGCAAAAGCGTGATCGAACTGAATACTGTTCGGCCCTTCCGCATCAGCGCAGTCGACCAGAATGACATGTTCATCATCAATATTAAGGGGAAAACGCGCGCCAATGATCAACACATCGTCGCACAGTCCACAGCTCAGCTCGTCAAGCGCGGTCAGAACTTCACTTTTGCTATGGGCAAAGCGCAACAGCAGGTGCTTTTGATGCTGACGAAGCTGTTTTTCCAGTGCGAAAAGCCAGGCGGTGATCTGATTAACGTTTTCCTGCGCGCAGATAACGCCGATGCAGTGGGTGGTCTGGCTGAATAACGACTGAGCAATGACGTTTGGCCGGTAGTTCAACTCCTCAACGGCTTTCAGAACCGCCAGCCGACTGGCTTCCTTTACGCCGCGTGAACCACTCAACACCCGGGAAACTGTGGCTTTTGATACCCCAGCCAGCCGCGATACATCGTTGATAGTAGACATTTTACTCCCCTGAAAACGGCGCTATGCCAAAAAAACGCTTACTTTGCTTATCTTCGCAATGGTTCGCCGGCCAAAGTATAGCCATTTCACCCTGTTATGGAAACCGCTTTTCCATAAGCCGCAACATCTTCGCTTTTACGGTCAATTTTGTGACCCTAATCGAATTAAAAAAACCGGTTATTCCGCCTTATTGACGCACATCACACTTCTGATTGCTGTCGATGGAAACCGGTTTCCATATGATATCCAATCATCCTCACTTTAGTGTCAAAGGCGAGGAACAGTAACCATGTACAGAATCATGTTGTGTTGTTCAGCAGGGATGTCCACCAGCATGCTGGTGCGGAAAATGGTGGAAGCCGCCGCGCAACGGGCGTTACCCGTTGAGATCAACGCGTTTGGCGTAGCGGAGTTTGACGAACAATATTCCCGCTATCAGGTGGTGTTACTCGGACCACAGGTAAAATACATGCTGCAAAGCCTGAGCGAAAAAGCAGCAGGCCACTCTATTCCGGTACAACCGATAGATATGATGGACTACGGCATGCAACGGGGTGACAAGGTGCTGGATTTTGCGCTGTCGCTGATTGCTGCGGCGAAGGAAAAGGCGGCCTTATGAGCTCTCTCTACCAATCAATGATCGCGGTGATTGAGCAATCGATTACGCCGCTGGCCGGTCGGCTGGGACAGCAGAAATATGTGATTGCTATTCGTGACGGTTTTACTGCCGCACTGCCGTTTATGATCATCGGCTCCTTCATGCTGGTGTTTATCTTTCCCCCCTTCTCAGCCACCAGCACCAACAGCGTCGCCCGGGCCTGGCTCGATTTCTCCGCCACCTACCGTGACCAGTTGATGCTGCCGTTTAACCTCAGCATGGGAGTGATGACATTTTTCATCTCGGTAGGGATTGGTGCCAGTCTGGGACGGCAATTCTCACTGGATCCGGTGATGTCTGGTCTGCTGGCCTTTATGGCTTTTTTACTGGTAGCAGCCCCCTACTCAAATCACACTATTTCTACTGAATACCTCTCCGGTCAGGGGATTTTTACCGCGCTGCTGACCGCCATTTATGCTACCCGCGTTTATGCCTGGCTGAAGCACAACAATATCACTATCCGCCTGCCAAAAGAGGTACCGACCGGTGTCGCACGCTCGTTTGAGATCCTGATCCCGGTAGTGGTGATCATCGGTACTTTGCATCCGCTGAACCTGCTGATTGAAGCCAAAACCGGGATGATCATTCCGCAGGCGATTATGCATCTGCTGGCACCGCTGGTCTCCGCCTCCGACTCTTTACCGGCGATTCTGCTGTCGGTACTGCTGTGTCAGATCTTCTGGTTCGCCGGCATCCACGGCGCGCTGATTGTCACTGGCATCATGAACCCGTTCTGGATGGCCAATCTCTCGGCTAATCAGGCCGCACTGGCGGCGGGCCATGTATTACCGCACATCTATCTGCAGGGCTTCTGGGATCACTACCTGCTGATTGGCGGCGTTGGCTCTACCCTGCCTCTGGCCTTTCTGTTGCTGCGCAGCCGCGCCACCCATCTGCGGACCATCGGCAGAATGGGCATCGTGCCGAGCTTCTTCAATATCAACGAACCGATCCTGTTTGGCGCGCCGATCATCATGAATCCATTGATGTTTATTCCGTTTGTTTGCGTGCCGATGCTTAACGCCGTGCTGGCGTATACCGCTACCCGACTGGGCTGGCTGGCTCAGGTGGTGTCGCTGACGCCGTGGACCACGCCGGCACCGATTGGCGCATCATGGGCAGCGAACTGGGCGATTAGCCCGGTGGTCATGTGTTTGGTCTGCATGGTGCTTTCCGCGCTGTGTTACCTGCCGTTCCTCCGCGCCTACGAACGATCGCTGATGAAAGCCGAACTGGAGAAGACGCAATCGCACGCGCCGCTGGCTGAAACCGCCGGTACCCACTAATTCCCTGGAGAGAGGCACCATGCATTACACGTTTCCCGATAACTTCTGGTGGGGCAGCGCCAGTTCCGCGTTACAGACCGAAGGTGATAGCCTGAACGGCGGCAAAAGCGCCACCATCTGGGATCACTGGTACACGCAGCAGCCATCGCGTTTTCATCAGCAGATTGGCCCTGCTGACACCTCAACCTTTTATCAGCACTGGCGTCAGGATATCGCCTTGCTGAAGCAGCTGAACCACAATAGCTTCCGCACCTCAATCAGCTGGTCACGGCTGATCCCGGACGGCAGCGGTGACATCAACCCTCAGGCGGTAGACTTCTATAACCAGGTGATTGATGAACTGCTGGCGCAGGGTGTCACCCCCTTTATGACCCTGTTTCACTTTGACATGCCGATGGCGATGCAGCAGCTGGGCGGCTGGGAGAACCGGGAAGTCGTCACGGCATTCAGTCGCTATGCCCGCCTCTGCTTTGAGCTGTTCGGCGACCGCGTGCAGCACTGGTTTACCTTTAACGAGCCGATCGTGCCGGTTGAGGGTGGCTACCTGTACGACTTCCACTACCCCAACGTGGTGGATTTCCGCCGGGCGGCCACGGTGGCTTACCATACGGTGCTGGCCCATGCTTTCGCGGTACGCGCCTTCCGGGCAGGTTCTTTCCCGGGTGAAATCGGCATTGTGCTCAACCTGACACCCTCCTATCCACGTTCGCAGCACCCGGCGGATTTGACCGCGGCGCATCACGCCGATCTGCTGTTTAACCGCAGTTTTCTCGACCCGGTGTTACGCGGCGAATTTCCGGCCGATCTGGTGGCGCTGCTCAGGCAGTACGACCAGTTACCGCCAGCGCAGCCTGAAGATAATACTCTGATTGCCGAAGGCGTTATCGACCTGCTCGGGGTCAATTATTATCAGCCACGCCGGGTAAAATGCCGTGACAGCGCAATCAATCCGGCCGCGCCGTTTATGCCGGAATGGTTTTTTGACAGCTATGAGATGCCGGGCCGGAAAATGAACCCTTATCGCGGCTGGGAAATCTACGAGCCGGGCATCTATGACATTCTTACCAACCTGCGACTCAATTATGGCAACCCACGCTGCTTTATCTCAGAAAACGGCATGGGCGTAGAAAATGAGCAACGCTTTGTTGAGGACGGACAGATCAACGATCAATACCGTATCGACTTCGTTGCTGAGCACCTTAAATGGGTTCACCGGGCGATCGGCGAAGGCAGCCAGTGTCTCGGATACCATATGTGGACCTTTATTGATAACTGGTCATGGTGTAACGCCTATAAAAATCGCTACGGCTTTGTCCAGCTCGATATCGCCACTCAGCAACGCACGGTGAAAAAAAGCGGCGAGTGGTTTGCGGCAACATCGGCCCGTAATGGTTTTACCCACCCGGAGAACGTAGCATGATCGATCAGGAAGAAGCGGTAATGGAGATTATTGTGAATGCCGGTCAGTCGCGCAGCCTCTGCTTTGAGGCATTGCAGGCGGCCCGTCAGGGGCAAATCGACCATGCACGGGATCTGCTGCGTCAGGCCGATACCTTCACCCGCCAGGCGCATAAAATGCAGACCCGGCTGATTGAGCAGGATGCCGGCGAAGCCCGGCAGCCGATGACCTTAATTATGGTCCATGCCCAGGATCACCTGATGACCTCCATGCTGGCGCGTGAGCTCTCTGAAGAGATCCTTCATCTGTACCAGCGCGATGCGCGCGCCTGAGGTCGGCTGTTTAACCCGAGAACAGAATGGCGGGCGCACTCATCCTGCGCCACGCGATCGAGCCTTACCCGCGAATCGGCGAATCAAACAGGCTGATCGCCAGCCCGGTCAGCGCAAACACCAGCAGATACAACAGGATCAGCGCCGCCAGCAGGTTTCGATGACTGCGCATTCCGCCTCGCCTTTTCATGCCCTCATCAGAAGGTGTAGCTGAGCGCGAGGGTGGCTGATGTCCCATTGCGTTTCTCAACAATCGGGCTATCGGAGGCGTGCTTGTCGAGCCAGGTATATTCACCAATGACACTGGCCGCCCAGGCGGGCGTGAACTGATGGCTCCAGGTCAGGCTGGTGTCGGTGCCATAGAAACCGCCGGCGGCGTTATAGCGAGCAAAACCACTGCGTGCGCTTTGCTGGCTGTTGACGCCATAGAAGGTGTTCATGTAACGATCATCCCCGAACAGACCCGAAACCTGCAAGGCGAGCGTGTCGCTGTCGGTTTGCCACGGGACCAGGGTGGCGGAAGTACGATACTGCACACCCTGACCGTCACTTAATGGCAGCGTCGCTTTGCCTTCCAGCGCCAGCCAGGGCGTCACTGACCAGCCCAGCGCCAGCGAGGTGTTGACTGTCGCATCGATATTACCCATCCCTTTGAGCCGATCGTCACCGTCACGCCACGCTGAGTTCTTATCAGCGCGTCCCAGTCCATAGCCCAGTGTATGTTCCAGATAGAGACCGTTATTCGCCTGCAGGTCGTAGCCGATCCCCTTTTGCGTATCCAGGAAAAAGGCCCCGTCACGCGCCTGAATCAGCGGCATCAGCTGCCAGTGACGTTTATCCGCTCCGCTGTAGCGCGGCGCATAGATACCGGCCATGCCCAGTGTCACGCTGGGCACTGGCGTTGCGCTGTCATCCGCCACGGCAGCGGCGGCGCTTAACCCTAGCGAAAAACAGACCATGTGAAGCTGTATTTTTCCGGTTATCATCACGTCTCCTCATTATCACATCACGTTTCGGAACTGAGTGGGATCAGTCACGCGTCTCTGGCCGGAGTATGTGAAACCTGTGTCAATGAACGACCAGGGTTTTATGAAGAAACAGTCAAGGTGGTCCGAAAATGCAGTCAAAACGTGTGCTGATTATTGAAGATGACGCGGATGCGGCCGGTGTGCTTGAGGCGTATCTGAAACGTGAAAGTTATGAAGTTATCGTCGCCGGTGACGGCCTGAGCGGTCTGGAGATTGCCCGTCGCTGGCAGCCCGATCTGATCCTGCTGGATATCATGCTGCCCGGCATGAACGGCACTGAAGTGCTGGCGGCGTTGCGGCGGCGTGACGATACGCCGGTGATTATGGTCACCGCGATGGGTGATGCGCCGGATCGCATCGGCGCGCTGCGCTATGGCGCAGACGACTATGTGGTGAAACCCTACAACCCAGGCGAAGTGGTGGCGCGCGTTCAGGCCGTGTTGCGCCGCAGTCAGAACAAAACACCGCTGCCGGAGACCCTGCGCTGGGCGGGATTAGAGGTCGATCCGCTGGCACTTATCGCCGTGGTCAATACTGACGGCGCCGGGCCTCGCCGCCTCGATCTCACCCCAACCGAGTTTTCTCTGCTGGTGACGCTGATGCGTGCGCCAACCCGGCCGTTTACCCGTCTGTTTCTGCTGGAGCACTGCCTGCCGGAGAGCGATGCGCTGGAGCGGGTCGTCGATACCCATGTCTACAACCTGCGACGTAAACTGGAGGTGGCGGGCATCTCCGACGTGTTACCGGCGGTCCGCAGCGTCGGCTATCGGTTCAGACAGCCATGAAAAATAATACCCATACCTCACTGTGGCGCTGGATTTGCATCCGGGTGCTGTTTCTGGCGATTGGCAGCGTCATTTTGATCGCCTTCTGTATGTGGCTGCGTTTTGCCGTGCAGGCATTCTGGGTCTATTACCGGATGCCGCCCGCGCTGCTGGAGGAGTTCTCACAGCTGCGTCAGCATCCCGCCAGCGATCCGGCTCGCTTTCATCAGATTGTCGATCAGTGGTGGGGCATCAACTTTTCTGATCCGTCGCTGGCTTCGTCAGACTGGCTTACCGTTGGCGTGCTGGTAGCGGTAATGATCCCGATGATGGTGCTGATGGCGCTGCGTTTCGCTCGTCCGCTGTCGGCGCAATTCAGCCAGCTGGCGACGGCGGCGCGTGCAGTCTCTGAAGGCGAATTTGGTCGTTCCGCGTCGCTGGTGAAGGCGGCCCCGCAGGAGCTGGTGCGCTTCACAGAAGACTTCAACCAGATGACGCAACAGCTGGCGCGCTACGAACGAGAACTGCGTGCCTCACACGTCGCGATGGCGCATGAATTGCGATCCCCGCTGACGGCGGCAATTGGCCGGTTACAGGGAATTCTGGACGGCGTATTCCAGCCTGAACCGCAGCAGCTGGCGATGATCATGAAACAGCTGACGCAGCTCAGTCGCCTGACGGATGAACTGCACCTGTTATCGCTGGCAGATGCCGGTCAGCTCACCCTGAATCGGGATCGCGTTAACCTCAGCGAGCTATTAGGCGAGCGGATAGGCTGGCTGATGCCGCAGGCGCGGGAAGCGGGCGTAGTGATCAGCGTAGCGCCGGCACAGGATCTTTATCTGACTGCCGATCCGTTTCGTCTCGGTCAGGTGGTGACCATTATCTGCGAAAACGCGCTGCGCTATGCTGCTGAGGGCGGACGGCTGGATATCACCGCCAGCCAGAGCGGTCAGGCCACCGCCCTGACCTTCCGCGATTATGGACAGGGGGTAGATCGCAACTTCTTGCCGACGCTGTTTGACCGCTTTACCCGGGCTGATTCGTCCCGCGCACGCCACTCCGGCGGCAGCGGCCTGGGATTGTCCATCGCAAAAGCAATTATTGAAGCCCACGGCGGCACCCTTCACGCCATCCTGCCGGCAGAAGGGGGGTTGTTAATTGGCATCACCCTGCCGGTGGACTAAGTAGCAATAACTTGACCGTTTCTTGACGGTTCATCGAAGGATTCTGGACACAAGCCGGGTTCAATGGGCGCAACTCATTACAGGAACCCGGCTATGACAGACTTAATTTCGGATGCCGCCCGTCAGGTGTGGCGTCATCTCCTCAGTGTTCACCTCCTTGCGCCGATAGTGTTCCTGCTGCTGGGGGTTTTCATCATGACTGGCTGCCGGGATGAACATTCCTCCCTGTCCGCCGCACCGTCACCAGTGGTAAAAACCGTTATTGCCCCAGCGTTCAGTCACGATGCCTCACTGTCGCTGACCGGCGAAGTTCACGCTCACCAGGAGGTGGCACTGGCCTTCAGGCTCGACGGTCGGGTCATCCGCCGTACGGTTGATCTGGGTGACAGCGTCACTGCCGGCCAGCCGCTGGCGATGCTGGAGGACAATTCGGCGCAGAATCAGTTAAGCAGCGCCCGGGCCGACCTTGAGAGCGCCCGCGCAGCCGAACGCGTCGCCGCGCTTAACCTTCACCGGATGCGGTTGCTGATGCCAGGCGGTGCCATCGCCCGCAGTCAGCTGGACAGCGCCCAGGCAGATTTTCAGAGCGCGCAATCCCGTCGTCTCAGCAGTGAAGCGGCGCTGAAAAATGCCGGCGATCAGCTCAGCTGGACCCAGCTCAGGGCACCTGTTGCTGGCCGGGTCACGGCCGTCAACGTTCAGCCAGGTCAGGTCGTCAGCGCCGGGCAAAGCGTGATGTCGCTGGCGGCGGACGATGCCCGCGATGCGGTGTTTGATCTGGCAGAGCCGGGTCTGGTGCGGTCTGACGACGCCACGCCGCTGAAGGTGACACTGCTTGCCAACCCGCGGGTGCAGGTCAGCGGCCGCGTGCGTGACATCAGTCCGCAGGCCGACCCCGCAAGACCC
>NZ_MLFN01000072.1 GCF_002095315.1 Pantoea conspicua | reverse complement strand
CTGCTGGCGTCACTCTGCGCCGCGGCAGGGCTACTGCTGCTTGCCTGTGCCTCATCCTCGCTGCTGCTGGCGATCGGGCTGTTTATCGCCGGACTCAGTTCAGGCCTGGCTTCTCCGGCGCTGGCTGCCGCCGTGAGTCAGCGGGTCAGCTCTGCCCGGCAGTCGCGCATCAATACCCTGATCAATGCCGGCACCAGTGCCGGGATCATACTGACGGTGCCGGTACTGGCGACTTTACCCGGCGGCTGGCGGGCATCCTGTCTGCTGTTTGCCCTGCTGGCGCTGTTGTGTATATGGCCGATCATGCGCGCATTACCCGGCGGTACGGCAGTCGCTGACGCGACCCGCCAGCCCTGGCATCAACAACTGTTTCGTCGCTCAATGACCCGCCTGATCGCCATTGCCTTCGTGTCCGGCCTGACGAGCGCCGCCTGGTGGAGCTTCGGCTCTGCCCTGCTGCGCCAGCATGTCGGCCTTGATCCCGCCACTACTCGCCTGCTGTGGCTGGTAGCAGGCGGCGCGGGCCTTGTCGGCGCGGCTACCGGGCCGGTCGCTGCCCGGATCGGTCTGAATGCCGTTTACCGGCTGTCGCTGTTATGCATGGCGCTGCCATTGCTGGTCATTGCGTTCAGCCACGGCAACTCCCCCGGCTTACTGATTGCGGTGGCCTGTTGCGGTGCGGGTTACGTCACGCTGTCAGGGGTGTTGCTGGTCTGGGGCGCGAAGGCCACCGAACAGGAACCTGCGACCGGCGTCGGCATGTTGTTTTTTATGCTGGCTGTCGGCCAGGTGGCAGGATCGCTGCTATTTGGTCAGGGGTATGCTGCACTGGGTGCGGTCATCACTCTGGTTCTGTTTGCTGCCAGCGCGCTGCTGTTGCTGTTTTTTGCCCCGTCAGAAGCCACGGGCTGTCAGGGAAAAAATAAATCCGCACGCTGCGGGTGAGAGGTCGTTACAGAGAAAACTCTGCTCTGATTGGCAGCGCTGCCAGGGCGAAGTTCACTCTTTTGAAGCGGTTATGTTTTAATCCGTTGAGCGAAAGTAATAAAATGAATCAACCCGCAGTCGCCTGTTTTCGCCCATCCGCTGATAACTCAGATAACGCGGATATTGTTAATTCGCGGGTTAATTGTCTGGCTTAATAGATCCTGTTCCGGACCCAGATAATAAGGCACGGCACACTGTTTACCATCTTTGGTAAAAATAACCTGATTGTCATGCAGAAACAGCGCAGTGAAATGGCCCAGCACGACGCCATTTAACTCAAAACAATATTTTCTGGCTTCGCGAAGCCCCTGCTTGCTATTCAGAAAATCAACAAATCGCATCACGCTGCGTCTCCTCCGACTCTCATCCGCTCTGTTTTCTTATTAAACAGAGACCAGGCGGAGGATAATATCTGTAAGCGTAGCGCGGATCATTAAGCTGGCGCGGTTTTCAGAATAGCCTGAATCGCGAATAATCAACCAGGCTGAACAGATCAAATAATCTCAGTACCCTCCCCCGACTGAGGCCGCCAGAGGAAATAGTTATGGTGCGGTCTGCGCATATTGCACCCCAGGAGCGCGCACTTTATTGTAGTTTTTCAGTCAGCATCACCGTGCAGCGCCATGAGGCAGATAATGGAAATTTTTAACGCAGATTCACGTTATATCAGAGCAATCCAGCAGATTTATGCCTGGCATGTTCTTAACGGCACCGGCTCATTTGAAACCGTACCGCCGGATGAGGCGGAGATTGAGCAGCGTCTGAAGAAGATTCAGCAGGCGGGTCTGCCGTGGTTCATCGCTGTGAGTGAAGGCGAAGTACGGGGCTTCTGTTATCTGGCCCCTACCGTCCCCGTCACGCCTATCGTTATACCCTGGAAGACTCAATCTATATCGATCCACAGTTTCGTCAGCGTGGTGTCGGCTCGCGTTTGCTGCGTCACGCCATCGCCTGGGCTGAAGAGGCGGGTTACCGTCAGTTGATTGCTAACGTCGGCGACAGCGAGAACCACGCATCGGTTGCCCTGCATTGCGCGGCGGGCTTTGAAAGGGTGGGAACCCTGACGTCGGTCGGCTTTAAACATGGCCGTTGGCTCGATACCGTTTTTCTGCAGCGAGCGCTGGGTGTCGCGGATGCTGTGCTGCCCACTGACAACTAAATGCGCTCCGAAGCGATAAAGGCGACCAGGCCTCGTTCACCGCTGATAAAGCTTCTGGTAATGTGTGCGCACAAAAACAAAAAATCCGGAAGCCTTTATGTTGTCGACAATTATTTACCGCAGCCATATCGCCGGGCACGTGCCAGTGAAATCGCTGACCGATTTGGCGGTAAAAGCCAATAAAATCAATGAATCCTCTGATATTTCCGGTATTTTGTTGTTCAACGGCACGCACTTTTTTCAGGTACTGGAAGGCCCGGAACAGGCGGTAAAGGCGATCTACAGCCGGATTTGTCAGGACCCGCGTCATCATAACCTGGTGGAACTGATGCGCGATTACGCGCCATCACGCCGCTTCGGCAACGTGGGCATGGAGCTTTTTGACCTGGGGCAACATGATAAAGAGACGGTGCTGGACGCGGTGCTGGCCAGATGCACCACAAAATTCCAGCTCACCTACGCCGATCGCGCTCTGCAGTTTCTGCGGACTTTTGTCGAGGCACGCGAAAAAGAGAACTATTTTGAGATCCCTGCGGCCAGCAGCTGGACCTTTATCCGTGATGAATCGCCCCGACGCGACGGTGAAGCAGAGCTGATCGCGGCTGATGAAGTGAATTTTGCCTTTCAGCCGATTGTCGATCCCCTTGCCTGTGAAATTGTCTCACTGGAAGCGCTGCTGCGCGGTCCACAGGGCGAACTGCCGCTCGACTATTTTTCACGGCTGCCGCGCGATCAGATCTATCTGACCGATCTGCAGTCGAAAAAGAGAGCTTTTGCGCAGGCCAGACGGCTGGGAATTGAGGGGCTGACGCTCTCGATTAATCTGTTGCCGATGACGCTGGTGGAGGTGCCTGGTGCGGTCCCGTTCCTGCTGGAAGAAATTGCGGCTCAGGGTCTGGTGCCCGAGCAGATCATGGTGGAGTTCACTGAAAACGAAGTGATCTCCCGCCTTGATGAGTTTGAAACCGCGATTAAGCAACTGAAGGCGGCCGGTATCAGCCTGGCGCTGGATGATTTCGGGGCCGGTTTTGCCGGACTGTCGCTGCTGACGCGCATCCAGCCGGATAAGATCAAGATCGACCGCCATATTATCAGCGGCGTCCATAAAAGTGGTCCAAAGCAGGCGATCATTCATGCGATCCTGAAATGCTGCTCCTCGCTGGAAATTTCCGTTATCGCCGAAGGCATCGAACAGCCGGAAGAGTGGATGTGGCTGGAAGCCGCGGGCATTTCGCAGTTTCAGGGGTATCTGTTCGCCAGGCCGCAGCTCAACGGCATCGCAGCGGTCGCCTGGCCTGAGCTGAACTCAACCCAGATTTTCTGACGCCGCCGCACCCTCTGCGATTTAGACGAATCTGTTCCACCCCGCCTTGCCGGATCGGCCCGGTGCTGCTAAAAAATAAGCAGCACCGGGTGATGATCTTCATCTCTCTGTCATCTGCCCGCTGCAGAGTCAGCATTATCAACCCGTTATTACCCTCGATGTTTAGTAGTCAGATGTTCAGTGTTTAGGCCGACGCAGCGCGCACAGCGTGCAACGTGACTCCCAGGGACAGCATTTGAGGAACTGAATGAAGCAAATCATCCGCGGTGATAAAGAGCCCGCCCATATCCTGGCCGCGACCCGTGCGCTCGAAGCGCACTATTCTCGCTATGGAGAAGGCAATAAATACCATCCCATCATCTATTCCATCGCCTATCGCAGCCGGTATTACCAGGTTGAAGTGATTACCCGCCGTGAAACTATGGTCGCCACGGTGATCACCGGGGTGCGCAATCTGACCCATCTTTCGGGCGCAGCCTGACAGACGGTGCATCCTGTCATCAAACGGGGGCGATTCGCCCCCGAAACGTCAGGCTGAATCTCAGCGTCGGTAGAGCACATTGGCCGGATAGATCGCGCCAATCACACTCTTTTCCCGCGCGCCGGTGACCGCAGGCAGATTGCCCGGTAAGCCCGAGAGCGTTCGGAAAGCGAGCCAGGCAAACGCCAGCGCTTCCATATCATCACCACTGATCCCTGCGGCATCGGTGGTGGTCACTTCGGTGCCTGGCAAATGCGTGGCCAGACGTGCCATCAGCAGCGGATTGCGGCTGCCCCCACCACACACCAGCAGGCGATCGCAACCATCATTGAGCTGCACCTGTTGGGCGATCGTAATGGCAGTCAGCTCCACCAGCGTGGTCTGCACATCCTGCGGTGCCAGGCCGGGGAAGTGACGCAGATGCTGTTCCAGCCAGCTGAGGTTAAAATGCTCCCGTCCGGTGCTCTTCGGCGGCGGCAGCGCAAACCACGGCTCACGCAGCATCGCCTCCAGCAGTGCCGGGATCAGCGTGCCGCTGCGCGCCCATTGCGCATCGTGATCATAAGCTTTGCCCTGATTGCGCCAGATCCAGGCGTCCAGCAACATGTTGCCAGGTCCGGTATCAAAACCGCGTACCGGCTGGCCCGGAAACAGCAGCGAGAGATTAGCGATGCCGCCAATGTTCAGCACCATGCGGCGCTCCGTGGCGTCCATTAGCAGCGCCTGATGGAAAGCGGGCACCAGCGGCGCGCCCTGCCCGCCAAGCGCCATATCGCGGCGGCGGAAATCCCCGACCACGGTCACACCGGTTGCCGCAACGATGCGGTTATTATCGCCAATCTGTAACGTATTCGGGGCGGCGCTTTGTGGTTCATGCCAGACGGTCTGCCCGTGACAACCTATCGCGACCACGTCGCTCGCCTCCAGCGATTCGCGCTGCATTAAGGTCAGCACTGCATCGGCAAACAGCTGGCCCAGCCGGGTATCGAGCTGCCCAAGCTGTGACAACGTCAGGCTTTGTCCCTGGCAAACTGCCAGAACGGCCTGGCGCAGATCGGGCGGCATGGGATGGCAGTAGCTGGCCTGCTGCGCCACCAGATTGTCATCAATTGCCGCCAGTACCACATCCACCCCGTCCAGGCTGGTGCCTGACATCACACCAATATAACGCCCTGATTTTATAGCCATTGCTTTCTCCCCGCTGGAGGTGCGAATCATTGCGATTAGCCTGACAAATTACGCAGGCTAATTCTATGATTAAATTATTTATTTCTCAGAGATGATGGGCAGATAACGCAACGTCACTATTTTTCCCGGCCGATTGAATTATTGTTAACCTTACAGAGTCTATGCTCGTGTCCAGCCGTGTTTTATTCGGACAAGGATTAATTTGCCAGGTTTGTGTCTTATACTGTGTGCAGGATATCGCGATAAACGTGGCGCCTTCTCGACTAAAGGAGTTTCAAATGATTAAGCGTGTAGTGGTGGTCGCTTTGACCGGTGTGATGCTGGCAGGTTGTAGCAACACAAGTACGCTGTCGGGTGATACCTACAGTGCCAGTGAAGCCAAACAGGTTCAGAGCGTCTCTTACGGTACTCTGGTTTCGGTTCGTCCGGTTAAAATTCAGGGCGGAGATGAGAGTAACGTGATTGGTGCCATCGGTGGTGCCGTGCTCGGTGGTTTCCTGGGTAACACCATTGGTGGCGGCAGCGGACGTAGCCTGGCAACCGCCGGCGGTGCGGTACTGGGCGGCGTAGCCGGTCAGGGCGTACAGGGCGCGGTGAACAAGACTGACGGTGTTGAGCTGGAAATCCGTAAGGATGATGGCAACACCATCATGGTGGTACAGAAGCAGGCCGCTACGCGCTACTCGGTTGGTCAGCGTGTGGTGATGGCATCGAACGGCAGCCAGGTGACCGTTTCACCTCGCTAAGGCGAACGATGTTAAAAAAAACCGACGCCTGCGCGTCGGTTTTTTTATTTCTCGCGGTTCTGTAGTTCGAGAATATTTTTTTCCAGCCGGGCAATCAGCGTCACCATCAGGCTGATCTCTTCGCGGCTGATGCCGGACAGAATGTCATCGCGCGTTTCATCAATCACGCTCTCAACCTGCTCGATGATCGGTTCCGCCTGCTGCGTCAGCTTGATGCGCTTGGCGCGGCGATCGTTGGCACAGGTCGAACGGGTAATTAATCCCTTCTCTTCCAGCTGGTCGAGCGTCCGCACCAGTGAAGGTTGTTCGATGCCGATGGCTTTGGCTAACTGGATCTGTGACTGCTCTGGCGGCAGTTGATGAATATTGTGCAGCGTTACCCAGTGAGTCTGAGTCAGCTCAAGCGGTTTTAATCGCTGATCAATTAACGCGCGCCAGATGCGCACCAGTCGAGATAAATCCGTTCCGAGGGGCGTATCCATTTCATCTCCTTATAATTAGCTTGCTAGCTATCAAGCCAGATTTTACACTATTCTGCGAGTTTACAGGATAAATTACAAATCCCGGGCTGGCGCGCAGCGACATGGCATCGCTTCCAGAGTGCCGCTCGGGTTGCTTAAGGATATCGAACGTGCTCACCAACCTCCTCTCCAGTGCCAAACCGTTAACCGATCTGGTCGTCGGCGCCTCGCTGTTTTTCCCGCCCATCTTCAAAGCGGTGATACCTGGTTTTCTGGTCTGGCTGCTGATTCACCCGCTGGTGCGCGGCTGGATCTACTCTGGTGATATCTGGCATCCCACACTGTTTGATCTCTCTCTGTTTGTGCTGTGCGTTACCGCCGCACTCTGGCTCATCGGTCACGGATAATCGTATGAAATTTAACGCGGTAAAATATTTCTCCACCCTGATTGTGTTTGCGCTGGCGCTGCTGGCCGGTGGCTGGATGTGGAACTATTACATGCAGTCGCCCTGGACGCGCGACGGCAAAGTGCGGGCCGAAATGGTCGACATCACGCCACAGGTCTCTGGCCGCATTACTCAGCTGCAGATCAAAGACAATCAGTTTGTCCATCAGGGCCAGCTGTTGCTGACGCTGGACCCGGTGCCGTGGCAAATCGCGCTTGACAATGCCGAGGCGCAACTCAGTAAAGCGCAGGCCGATCTGGCCCGAACGCAGCACGAATTTAACCGGCGTAGCCGCCTGCCGCGCAATGTGATTTCAGCTGAAGATCTTGATGCCGCACGGCTGGCCGCCAACGCCGCCGTCGCCAGTGCGAAAGCGGCAGAAGCGGAGCGGGATCGGGCGCGCTGGAATCTGCAACAGACGACGCTGACCGCGCCAACTGACGGCTGGATCACCAATCTCACCCTGCGGCCCGGCAACTACGCTACCGCAGGCAGTCCGCTGTTTGCGCTGGTCGATAGCCACTCATATTACGTGGTGGGTTATTTTGAAGAGACCAAGCTGCGCCATATTCATCCGGGTGCGGCGGCCCAGGTGGTGCTCTATAGTAATGGCGCACAGCTGCAGGGCCAGGTCGACAGTGTTGGCCGCGCCATCTACGACCAGAGCATTGAGACCGATAGCGGTCTGGTGCCGGACGTTAAGCCCAACGTGCCCTGGGTGCGGCTGGCGCAACGGGTGCCGGTACGCATTCGTCTCGATCCGCTGCCAGCTGATGTGCCGCTGGTAGCCGGCACCACCTGCACTATCACCATTCAGCCATGAATTTTCAGTGGCTGGCGTGGGATCAGTTACCCTGGATTAAGGCCAGTGCCAGTCAGTGGCGCTATGCGTTGCGTAACGCTATTGCTATGTGTCTGGCGCTTAGCATCGCCTATGGGCTGGACCTGGATGAGCCTTACTGGGCAATGACCTCGGCCGCGGTCATCAGTTTTCCGACGGTTGGCGGTGCCATCAGTAAAAGCCTTGGCCGGATTGTCGGCAGCCTGCTCGGGGCCAGCGCCGCGCTGCTGATTGCCGGACATACCCTGAATGAACCCTGGCTGTTTACCTTTGCGATTGCCGGCTGGCTGGGCCTCTGTACCGGCATTGCCAATCACTATCAGAACAATGTCGCCTACGCCTTTTCTCTTGCTGGCTATACCGCGGCGATTATCGCCTTCAGCAGCGTTAACATCACCGATATTACCGATTTATGGACCATCGCTCAGGCGCGGGTCTGTGAAGTGATCTCCGGCATCCTGTGTGCCGGTTTTATGATGATGGTGCTGCCGAGCACTTCAGATGGCGAGACGCTGATCACCTCGTTAAAGCAGATGCATGCCCGACTGCTGGAACATGCGGTTTTGCTGCTGCAGCCGTCGGTCAGCGACAACATTCGTACCGCGCATGAAAATGTCATCAGCCAGATTCTGACCATGAACCTGCTGCGGATTCAGGCTTTCTGGAGCCACTACCGCTTTCGCCGCCAGAACAACGTGCTTAACTACGTGCTGCATCAGCAGCTGCGGCTGACCAGCGTGCTCTCCAGCCTGCGCCGTATGTTGCTGAACTGGCCCGACGCGCCCGACGCGCTGTTTGCCGCGTTGCAACAGCTGCTGGCCGAGCTGGGGAAACCGGAATGTGACAAATACCGGCTGGCGCGTATTCTGCGTAGCGTCACGCCGGCGGCCGATGGCGACTACCGGCAGCGCGCCTTTTGTCAGCGGCTACGTTATTTTTGCTGGATGTATCTCAACGTGCTGCGCTGGATCCGCTTGCTGGAGCGCGCCGACGCCGATACCCGCTTTCAGCCGCCACCGGTTCCAGCCTTAGCACGCGACAGCGACAGCGCCGAAGCGGGCTGGAGCGCGCTGCGTACCTTCAGCGTCATCGTGCTGGGCTGCGCGTTCTGGATCAATACCCAATGGTCTTCCGGTGCGGCGGCGCTGACCTTAACCGCCATCGCCTGCGTGCTTTATGCCTCTTCACCGTCGCCTGGCGGCAGCGTAACGCTGCTGCTGAAAACCCTGCTGTGGCTGTTCGCCTTTAGTTTTGTGATGAAGTTCGGTCTGATGGTGCAGATTAGCCAGCTGTGGCAGTTTTTACTGCTGCTGTTCCCGCTGCTGGTGACGTTGCAGCTGTTTAAGTTACAGCAGAAGCAGCGGGCCGGGATGTGGGGGCAATTTATCGTTTTTATGGGCTCGTTCATCGCCGTTACCAACCCGCCGACCTGGGATTACCAGGATTTCTTCAACGACAACATCGCCAAAGTGTGCGGGGTTCTGCTGGCCTGGCTGGCGTTTCAGATTTTACGGCCCAGCTCTGATGCGCGCCGTAGCCGCCGTCATATCCGTGCATTGCGGCTGGCGTTTCTTGACCAGCTCAGACGGCATCCGCGCCTGAGTGAGAGCCGTTTTGAATCGCAGATTTATCATCGCATCAGCCAGCTCAGTCACAGCCGGGATGAGCAGGCGCGCGTCTGGTTATTGCGCTGGGGGGTGGTATTGCTCAATTGCTCGCATATCGTCTGGCAGTTGCGGCAGTGGCATACGGATTCCGCCACGCTGATCAGCATACGCGACAGCAGTTTGCAGAATCTCCAGCGGATTATCAGCAGTCGCGGTGTGCAGCACAGTTCGTTGGATCTGATTCTGGCGGAGCTGGAGAGAATGATCGCTTCATTGCTAGCGCGGGGCAGACCTGAGGCCAGTGAGCTGGCCGGTATTCTCTGGCGGCTGCGCTGTTCGCTGGCCCAGCTGAAACAGGCGGTGCCGGGCTGATCACTGGCAATATTGCTGCTGCTGCCGGGTGAACTCATCCTGCAATTGCTGCAGCGTTTTATGGCCTTCAAAGCGGGTTTTATCAACCTCGGTCATCGGCTCGATGACCAGCGCTTTCTCATCCGGCGAGAAGATAAACCGCCGGCTCAGTTCGGTACCGGTAAAACTTTCGCCGAGAATGCCGCCGCAGACCATGGTCATGGTGCGTCGGTAAATGGTAGTGTCAGTAAAATTGGTTTCGGTGGCGCTGCGGTAAACCTGATCGCAACCCTGCGCTTTCAGCTTACGAACCGTATTGCGGCTCAGCCATTCACGTCCTTTGGCAATCTTTTCGCAGGTGCTGCGCATCGGGTTGGTATCAATGGTGCGCTGCAGCTCCCGCCCGGTTTCCGTCACCAACTGCGTATCGTTGGGTTTATCGCATCCCGCCAGTAGCAAGCACAGCAGTAATGCGCCCTTAAATTTCATATACCTGCTCCTTTACCCATCACGCTTTCTTACCTGAATCAATATCATAGGGGGGAAATGGGCAGGATGGTACAACAATTCATAAACGGGCAGGAAGAAAAGCGGGCGGCACCGATGGCCGCCCTGAAAATCAGATTACGCCGCAGGCAAAGCGTGCACCTCCACCGCCCAGCGGTTGCGGATGGTCGGCATGGTTATCGCCGCCCACGTGCACCATCAGGGCTTTGCCCTTGATCTCACTCAGGGATTTCAGGCGAGGCGCGAGCACCGGATAGCTGGCGTTGCCTTTGTCATCAACATAAACCGCCGGCAGATCACCTAAGTGCCCTTCCGCGTAAGGTCCCAGATGTTTCCCGCTGTTAGCCGGATCAAGATGGCCACCGGCCGCACCGGCTGCTACCACCTTGCCTTGTGACTCGCCCGGTTCACAACTGCCCTTTGCATGCACATGGAAGCCATGAATGCCAGGCTGCAGGCCCTTGAGATCGGGGGTAAACTGCAGGCCATACTGCGTCTCTTCAATCGTCACGCTGCCGAGCGATTTTCCAATCCCCTCCGCGGTGACCTGATGGATTGTGACCTGATCACTGGCGGCCTGGGCCGCCCCGCAAGCCATAAGTGCAAATAGCGCAACTGCTTTGAGCTTCATGGTGACTCCTTTTTGGTACCAGGGTATCGCATAAGCCTGGTACCGGTTGCGCTATTCTGCCGAAGATTGACGCAGTTTTACGCTTCAGGGCACATCAAAGCCTAACGCTGCCTTGCGGATGCGGAACCATTGCTGACGGCTCAGGGTTAAGTTAACCGCCGCCGCCGCTTCGCTGACGCGCGCCGTTTTGCCTGAACCGATAATTGGCAGCGGCTTGCTCGGCAGCATCATAATCCACGCATAAACCACCTGCTCCATGCTGCTGGCACCGGTCTCCTGGCGGATCACCTCCAGCTCGTCACGCAGCGGCTGATAGTGAGGATCGTTAAACAGCCGGCCGCCGCCCAGACAGGACCAGGCCATCGGCCGGAAGCGTAACTGCTGGCACTGATCCAGCGTGCCGTCCATCAGCAGATTCTGCTGTACCGGCGAAATCTCCAGCTGGTTAGTAACCAGTGAAAATGGCAGACGGGACTGCAGCAGGGCGAATTGCGCCGGGGTGAAGTTAGAGACGCCTGCGTGCAGCACTTTGCCACTCTGGTGCAGTGTCATAAAAGCCTCGGCAACCTCGTCGGCATCCATCAGTGGATCGGGACGGTGAATCAGCAGCAGATCAAGACGATCGGTACCAAAGTAGCGTAACGAATTTTCGGCGCTCTGGATGATATGCGCTTTGCCCGTATTGTAATGGCCGATCTGATGCTCAGCCCGGGCGCGGGTCGCAATCCCGCATTTGGTGACGATCTGCAACCGTTCGCGCAGTCCTGGCGCCAGCTTCAGCGCCTCACCAAATGCCGCTTCGCACTGATAATCACCGTAGATATCCGCGTGGTCGACGGTGGTGATCCCGAGGCTCAGGTGATGCTCAATAAATGCCACCCGCTGCTGGGGCGTCATCCCCCACTCCATCAGCCGCCAGTAGCCCATAATGAGCGGCGAAAAATCCGGACCCTGCGACGCGATGGCTTGCGGTTGTAACATAACGATCTCCCTGAGACATGATGGCTGAAATAAAGGTGTCAGAGAGTATAACGGAAACCGCTATGCCGTCAGAATAAGCTCGGTTGATGCGGATCAAGCGGTTCCTCTTTCTTCTGTTGCCGCTGCAGTCGCAAGCGACGCTGGTGACAAAGACGCAACACTTCCCGCTTCTGCGTGTCGCTAAAGCGCAACCAGTTGAACCGCTCTTCGCGGCTGCGTAAACAGCCCAGACAGTAGCCGCGGGCATCGCTCTGGCAGATACCGCGACAGGGACTGGGAACCGGGAAAAACTCAAGCTGCTCGGCCACCACGACTCCGGGTTTAAAAGATGAATCATACTATTGAAGAGTGCTTAGCCTGTTTGTGCAACAAAGAAGCAGTAACTGTTGCCCGATTCTTTCTGATCACCGTCACGGAGTGAACACTCTGTGCCAAAATCGACTCGCCCGATTGCAATAGACCGACTGGTCTACTAATCTCCCTGTCATGAACAAGACGCAACCACGCAACGAAACCCGCGAACACCTGCTCCGTATTGGTGAGCAGCTTTGTCTGCAACGGGGTTTCACCGGAATGGGGCTGAGCGAACTGCTGACCCTGGCGGAAGTGCCGAAAGGCTCTTTCTATTATTACTTCCGTTCCAAAGAGACCTTTGGCGTGGCGCTGCTGGAGCGCTACTTTGCACGTTTTCTGCAGGATGTTGAGCTTCAGCTTAATCAGCCCGACGGCACGCCGCGTGAGCGTCTGCTGAACCATTTTCGCGCGGCTGAGCAGCTGTTTACCCAGCAGGGACACATCGTTGGCTGTCTTGGCGTCAAGGTCTCGGCAGAAGTCTGCGATCTCTCTGAACCGATGCGCGATGCGCTGCAACAGGGCGGAGCAAAAATTACCGCGCTCTATGCAAAGACCCTGAGTGCCGCAGCGCAGCAGGAGTCGCTGGAGCTGCCGCATCCCCCGGCGCAAATGGCTGAGCTGTTGTCGTTGCTGTGGTTCGGCGCGAGCTTACAAAGCAAGATTTCCCGCGAGCCGCAGCCGTTGCGGCTGGCACTTCGTACCATCGAACAGTGGCTGAAAATCCACTGATTTTTAAAAAAACTATTTGTAGACGACTGGTCTACTAATCAGGAGCTAACATGGCGAGTACCCAGCTTTTTCGTCCGCTGAAAGTCGGCGCGATTACCGTGCCAAACCGCGTTTTCATGGCGCCACTGACCCGTTTGCGCAGCATTGAGCCAGGCGATATCCCTACCCCAATGATGGGCGAATATTATCGCCAGCGCGCCAGCGCCGGTTTGATCATTACTGAAGCCACCCAGATCTCTTTCCAGGCGAAAGGCTATGCCGGCGCACCAGGCCTGCATACCCAACCACAGATTGCGGCGTGGAAAGCGATTAACGAAGGCGTGCATCAGGCGGGCGGGCACACTGCGGTACAGCTGTGGCACACCGGCCGTATCTCACATAACAGTGTGCAGCCAGAGGGTAAAGCCCCGGTTGCGCCATCGGCTCTTGCTGCCGGTACCCGCACCTCACTGCGTGCCGCTGACGGCAGCGTCTATCGCGAAGATACCTCGGTACCACGTGAGCTGACGGTTGCTGAGATTCAGCAGATCGTCGCTGATTTTGGTCAGGCCGCGGCCAATGCGCGTGAAGCCGATTTCGACCTGCTGGAACTGCACTCCGCGCATGGCTACCTGATCCATCAGTTCCTGGCACCCGGCTCTAACCAGCGTACCGACGAATATGGCGGCAGTATCGAAAAGCGTGGCCGTTTCGCGCTGGAAGTGGTTGATGCGGTGATCGCTAACTGGTCAGCCGACCGCATCGGTATCCGCGTATCGCCTATCGGCAGCTTCCAGAATCTGGATAACGGTCCGGATGAGGAAGAAGCGGCGCTGTGGTACATCGGTGAACTGGCGAAGCGCAATATCGCTTATCTGCACCTCTCCGAGCCTGACTGGGCCGGCGGCAAGCCGTACAGCGATGCGTTCCGTGAGAAAGTGCGTAACCTTTTCCCTGGCGCGATCATTGGCGCAGGTGCTTATACCGTGGAGAAAGCGGACGATCTGATTTCCCGCGGCCTGATCGATGCGGTGGCGTTTGGTCGTGATTATATCGCGAACCCGGATCTGGTGGAGCGCCTGCAGCAGGATGCGCCGCTGAACCCGCAACGTCCGGAAAGTTTCTACGGCGGCGGTGCTGAAGGCTATATCGATTACCCGACGCTGTAATCGGACAGGCTGCCATCCGGGAAGATGATGGCAGCCATTATTCACTGGCGATTTTGATCGCTATACTTAGCGCTGGTGTCATCCGGCGATGGCGTTTTGATTATTAAAGAGGATGTTATGCGTTTACTTCATACCATGCTGCGCGTTGGCGATCTGCAACGTTCAATCGATTTCTACACCCGTGTGCTGGGCATGCGCGTGCTGCGTCAGAGCGAAAACACCGAGTACAAATATACGCTGGCCTTTGTGGGCTATACCGAAGAGAGCGAAGGTGCAGTCATCGAACTGACCTACAACTGGGGCGTGGATAAATATGACCTCGGTAATGCTTACGGTCACATTGCGCTGGGCGTTGACGATGTGGCTGCCGCCTGCGAACGAATCCGTAACGATGGCGGCAACGTCACCCGTGAAGCGGGTCCGGTTAAAGGCGGTTCGACCATCATTGCGTTTGTTGAAGATCCCGATGGATACAAAATCGAACTGATCGAAAACAAACACGCCGGTCACGGCCTGGGCAACTAAGCCTGCACTTCAGTCTGCCCTGCCGGGCAGGCTGATCTTCTCAGCTCTGCTTCTCTTCATCTGCTGCACCCGGGCCAGATTTTTGCCATAATGCGCGCTGCCCTTTTTCTGCAATGAGATCCTGATGTCTGAATCGAATTCCCCCCATGCACTCAATCAACGTTTCCGTGGCTTCTATCCAGTGGTCATCGACGTGGAAACCGCCGGTTTCAATGCGCAGACTGACGCGTTGCTGGAAATCGCGGCCACCACGCTGAAAATGGATGAAGAGGGTTGGATCCAGCTCGACCAGACGCTGCATTTTCACGTTGAACCTTTTGTGGGCTCGCTGCTGCATCCTGAAGCGCTGGCGTTTACCGGCATCGATCCCAGTAACCCGCTGCGCGGCGCAGTGAGTGAATATGAGGCGCTGCATGCCATCTTTAAAATGGTGCGCAAAGGCATTAAGGATACCGGCTGTAATCGCGCCATTATGGTGGCGCATAACGCCACCTTCGATCTCAACTTCATGAATGCCGCCGCCGAACGCGCCAGCCTGAAACGCAACCCGTTTCACCCGTTTGCCACCTTTGATACCGCGGCGCTGAGCGGACTGGTACTCGGGCAGACCGTACTGGCGAAAGCCTGTAAAGCGGCAGGCATGGATTTTGACAGTACCCAGGCGCACTCGGCGCTGTACGATACCCAGCAGACCGCTATTTTGTTCTGTGAACTGGTGAATCGCTGGAAGCGACTGGGGGGATGGCCGCTGCCGTTTGCTGAAGGCGAGGCATCAGCGACCGCTGACTGAAGAACCTGCATTGAAAAAGGCCGACATCACGTCGGCCTTTCTGTTTTATTCCGCTTCTTTAAACTTCTCTGCGGTCTCTTTGATCAGCGACTGCAGTTCACCGCGCTGGAACATTTCGACGATGATGTCACATCCGCCGACCAGCTCACCATCAATCCACAGCTGTGGAAAGGTTGGCCAGTTGGCATATTTCGGCAGCTCTGCACGAATGTCCGGGTTCTGCAGAATATCCACGTAAGCAAAACGCTCACCACAGGCTGACAGCGCCTGAACCGCCTGCGCAGAGAAACCGCAGCTTGGCAGTTTCGGTGAACCTTTCATGAACAGCAGGATCGGGTTTTCTGCGATCTGGCGCTGAATTTTTTCTACAGTACTCATAATTGCCTTCCTTAATTCGTCACTTCGTGTTTGTTTATTGTAGCGACTTCGCACCAGGACTGAAAACGAGATTTTACCGCTGCCGGATTAAATCGCCATGTTTGTTAAGTCCGATCGTCAGCCCTGATGCCACCCGGTTATTAACGGCCAGTAACATATTAATAATTTGCAATAGTTTTGCCGATATAAGACGCTGAAAATGTTCATTTTCAACGCAATTGCGTGAGGCCGAAAGATTAATAAAAAAAGGCGTTACTGTTTTCAAACGAACTGGACTAGAATGGCATCGGCGCTGATCCTGGATCAGATTATTCCCAACTTTGTCGCGGTGCGTAGTGGCCCTGACAACTTAACTAAAACCGGACTATGCGTTTAATCATTACGCTTTTCATTCTTGCCTTTGCGCAACTCTTCTTTAACATCGCTTCTGCCTCACCGCAGGCGCCGGTGAATGTCAGTTCGCATAAAGCAGAGAAAAAGAGTGCGCGCGAAGATGAGCGCCGCAAGCGTCGCCCGCTGAAAACGGCGGCAAAAAAACACGCGTCAGTCCGGTTCAGAAGCTCAAAGTCAAAAAACAGAAAAAAAGCGAACTCACCGCCAGCCACCTTCCCGCTAAGAAAAGTAAAACCTCCCTGAAAACGGCCAGTAAAAAACGCTACGGCCACCAGCGTTCGCTTAAAACCGTTGACGCCAGCAGCAATGACACCGGCACCATTAAAATGAGCAAGTCACATCGTCAGCGTTACCAGAAAGCGCGCGAAACGGCGATGACCAAGCTGATGGGCCAGTTGGGCAAACCTTATCAATGGGGCGGCACCTCACCGCATACCGGTTTTGATTGCAGCGGCCTGGTCTGGTACGCCTATAAAGATTTGGTCAAGTTCAAGATCCCGCGCACCGCTAATGAGATGTTCCATCTGCGCGATGCCGCGCCGGTTAAACGTGAATCACTGGAGAAAGGCGATTTAGTCTTTTTCCGCATCAATGGCCGCGGCACCGCCGATCACGTTGGGGTTTATCTCGGCAACGGCAAATTCATTCAGTCACCGCGTACCGGCAAAGATATTCAGATCAGTGCGTTGGGTGAGGACTACTGGCAGCGCCACTATATTGGTGCGCGTCGGGTGATGACGCCGAAGACCATTCGCTAACGCAGCCGTTAACGGATCACCAGACAGCAGAAAGCCGGGCAATGCCC
>NZ_MLFN01000071.1 GCF_002095315.1 Pantoea conspicua | reverse complement strand
CGAAACCCGCTCATAGCCCGTTCACGCAGCGAACCCCACCAGCCAGCTGGCGAACGAAACCTACTCATAGCCCGTTCGCGCAGCGAACCCCACCAGCCAGCCGGCGAACGAAACCTTCTCCGGGCCCGTTCGCGCAGCGAATCCCACCACGAAACCCGCTCATAGCCCGTTCGCGCAGCGAACAAAAAGGCCCGGCGGGCCGCTAGCCGCCTCTGCCCACGCTCAGATCAGCGCCCCACCATCATATTGGCCACCAGATATTTACGCCCCCCGGCGTCCTCTTCGGTATAAACACCCTGTAACTCCGGCGAGAAGCCCGGTAGTAAATTCACCCCCTCTTCCAGCGCCAGGAAATAGCGCTGCACCGCTCCGCCCCACACTTCACCCGGCACCACGCAGAGTACGCCCGGTGGATAAGGCAGCGCGCCTTCCGCAGCAACACGGCCCCCGGCCTCGGCGATCGGCACCAGCTCCACCTCTCCGCGAATATACGCCTGATGCGCATCCTGCGGATTCACCGCCACCGGCGGCAGCTCCGCCTCGCGGAACATCATCCGTTGCAGACCCTTCACATCGTGACTGACGTAGAGATCGTGCATCTCCTGACACAGCCGACGCAGGGTATATCCGGCATAGCGTTGGGCATTCTTGCGGTAAATGGTCGGCAGCACTTCCGCCAGCGGCGCATCCTCTTTCACATGCTGTTCAAACTGCGCCAGCATCGCCACCAGATTGGCCATTTTTCCGGCGTCTCAGCAGGCGTCAGCAGAAACAGGATCGAATTAAGATCGCACTTCTCCGGCACGATGCCGTTCTCACGCAGATAATTCGCCAGGATGGTCGCTGGAATACCAAAGTCGGCATAGTCACCGCTCGCCGCATCAATGCCCGGCGTGGTCAGCAGCAGCTTGCAGGGATCAACACGATACTGATCGCGGGCATATCCGCTAAAACCGTGCCACTTCGCCTGCGGTTCAAAGCTGAAATAGCGCAGATCGCGGGCGATCGTCTCCGTCGCAGCCGCCTGCCAGGGCTGGCCTTCGACCGTTTCCGGCACAAACGGCAGGATCATGTCACACTGCTCAAAGACCGCTTTCCGAGCCTCAATCCCCAGCGTGACGCACTCATCCCACATCCGCCGTCCCGCCTCGCCCTGATGCATACGCGCGTTAATATCCAGCGCGGCGAACAGCGGATAGAACGGACTGGTTGAGGCGTGCAGCATAAAGGCATTATTCAGACGCTTATGCGGGCAAAAGCGCCGCTGCCCGCGAATGTGGTTATCTTTTTTATGGATCTGCGAAGTCTGCGAAAAGCCCGCCAGCTGCTTGTGCACCGACTGGGTGACAAAAATGCCGGGATCGTTTTCATTCAGCGTCAGGGTCAGCGGCGAACACCCTTCCATCAGCGGAATGAACTGCTCATAACCGAGCCAGGCGGAATCGAACAGGATGTAATCGCACAGGTGACCAATGCGATCCACCACCTGACGCGCGTTATAAACGGTACCGTCATAGGTGCCCAGCTGGATAATCGCCAGACGGAACGGACGTGCTTCCGTGGCGCGCTGTGGGGCCACCTTGCCGATCTGCTCGCGCAGATAGGCCTCATCAAAGCAGTGCGCATCAATGCCGCCGATAAAGCCAAAGGGATTGCGCGCCGCTTCCAGATAGACCGGCGTCGCACCCGCCTGAATCAGTGCGCCATGATGGTTTGATTTATGGTTGTTGCGGTCGAACAGCACCAGGTCTCCGCGCGTTAACAACGCGTTGGTCACCACTTTATTAGCGCTGGAGGTGCCGTTCAGCACGAAGTAGGTTTTATCGGCGTTAAAGACCTTCGCCGCATACTTCTGTGCATCTTTAGCCGAACCTTCGTGGATCAGCAGATCGCCCAGTTTAACGTCGGCGTTGCACATATCAGAACGGAACACATTCTCGCCGTAAAAATCGAAGAACTGCTTACCCGCCGGATGCTTTTTAAAGAAGGCCCCGCCCTGATGTCCCGGACAGGCGAAGGTGCTGTTTTGCATATCCACATAGCGGGTCAGCGTCTCGAAAAATGGCGGCAGCAGCGCCGCTTCATAGGCCTGAGCAGCAGCTTCCAGCGCCAGCCAGTCCTGCGGATCGCCATTCAGCTCACCGCTTACGCCTGGCAGATGCATCACCTCTTCTTCAAATGCGTTGGCGACAAATACCGGCAGGTTAAAGCCGGTATGGCGCAACAGGGCCAGCACGCCACTGCGGCTATCCGCCAGTGAGACAACGACCGCCGCGACGTCGGTAAAGTCGGTGTTATCCAGCGTGACCACGTCGCGCATCGTGTTCAGGGTCAGATTGGGTGCCACCGCGGCGCTGGCAGCAATTTTCAGTGGAGTCATAAGGCAAATCCCTAACGTCAGGGTCTGAGTGCCAGAGGCACAGCAATGGGGAGATCTCCCCGGCGAATAGTGTCAGATAGCATCATGCGGCCGCTTTCAGCCGCTGGCTGGCCTCACCGCATGGCGATCAGGAAGGTGTTCAGCGGGACGGAGCAGAATCGGGCGTAAGCCGCAAAAAACGAACGGTAACCAGAGCGAGTGCGCGGTAAACCGGACATGGCAACGTCCTCTGAAAGAGATAAGCAGGCTCAAAAAGTGGCGGTCATGATGTCATCTTTTTCTGACGTGAACAAGCCGCGCGCGCCAATTAATCAGTCAAAGCCGCCTATAAGTAACGCGTTGTTTTTAATGCATAAAATTCTATAACCCACAAATTATTCGATTAATTATCTGAATTATATGCAGATTTATGCACGCTACTCATTCCCGACCCGATCAGACTTTATTCTGTTTAACGATCGATCCGGGCGACGGCGCGCAGCTTAGCGACCCTATCCCTACCGCAATCCGTCAGTCAGGCGTAAACTTATTCCCCTCTTTCCTATTTTTGCCGGAGGTGCATGTTCAAGGCACTGGTCATTGAAAATGACGAACAGGGTTACCGTTCTCTGCTGAAAGATCTTCCCGAATCACAACTGCCCGACCACGATGTCACCCTCGACGTTAGTTACTCCTCCCTTAACTACAAAGATGCGCTGGCGATCTGCAATAAAGGGCCGATCGTGCGTCACTTCCCGATGGTGCCGGGTATCGATTTTGTTGGACGGGTCACCGCCAGCCGCCATCCCAACTGGCAGCAGGATGATGTCGCCCTGCTCACCGGCTGGGGCGTGGGCGAAAAACAGTGGGGCGGCCTGGCGCAGAAAGCCAGCGTGACCGGCGACTGGCTGGTCGAGGTGCCCGCCACGCTCAGCCCGCTGCAAACCATGGCGATAGGCACTGCGGGTCTGACCGCGATGTTGTGCGTGATGGCGCTGGAAAAACAGGGCATCACGCCGGAACGCGGTCCGGTGCTGGTTACCGGTGCCAGCGGCGGTGTGGGTAGCTTTAGCGTCAGTCTGCTGGCCCGCCTCGGCTATCAGGTGGTGGCCTCCAGCGGACGCGCCAGCGATCACGCTTATCTGCTTGATACGCTGGGCGCGGCCTCGGTGATTGATCGTAACGAACTCTCCCAACCCGGCAAGCCGTTAATGAAAGAGCGCTGGGCGGCCGCGGTGGACAGCGTCGGCAGCCATACGCTGGCGAATGTGCTGGCCGCGACCCAGCGCGATGGCGCGGTCGCCGCCTGCGGAATGGCGCAGGGACTGGATCTGCCAGCCAGCGTGGCACCGTTTATTTTGCGCGGCATTACGCTGGCTGGCGTGGATAGCGTGATGTGTCCGATCCCGCTGCGTCAGCAAGCCTGGCAACGGCTCGGAGAATTACTTGATAGCGATCTGCTTAGCCAGCTGACGCAGGTGATTCCGTTAAGCGAAGCCCGGCAAGGGGCGCAGGACCTGCTGGAGGGCAAAGTCCGCGGGCGGCTGATTGTCGACTGTCGTTAAGACCAACCGGGCTGCCGGAGAGGGCGCACGGTTGCGCCTTTATTCCCCCGGCAGCTGCAGCCGCTTTATTAATCCTTCCAGCGCGAACTGCGTGCCCTGTTCCATCACCGATTTTGGATCGCCACTGAACTGATGGCACTCGGCATAGTCCTGACCATTCGGTAATACCCAGCCGAACCAGATGGTGCCGGCGGGCGTACCATCTTCACCACCATCAGGCCCGGCATAGCCGGTGATCGCCAGCCCGACCGGCTCACCGGAACGGGCGCAGGCACCCTGGGCCATTTCCCGCGCGGTCTGTTCACTGACCGCGGTGTGCTGCTCCAGCGTAGCGGGATGAACGCCCAGCAGCCGGATCTTGGCATTCTCGCTATAGGTCACAAAGCCGCTGGTATAAAAGTTGCCACTGTTCTCTACCGCCGCCAGCGTCATGCTGATCAAGCCAGCGGTACAGGATTCGGCAGTGGCCAGATGAAGTCCGGAAGAGAGTAACATTTCACCCAGTTGTTTAGCGGTCTGGTCTAATGATTGCGCCATTATTGTCTCCTTAAAAATTCACCCAGAAACACAATTATGGCGCAAAACTGGCAAGACATAACCTCGCAACACAATGTTTCAAAAGCGAAACGGCCTAAACCCGCAATCGAATATGCGGCTTTCCGCCCTCGCCCGGCATCACCTGCAACTCGGCCTGATACCAGCGGGTCAGCGTCGCTTCCGTCATCACCGCCTGCGGCGTACCTTGCGCCACCAGCCTGCCAGCATGCAGCAGCAAAATACGATCCGCCCATAAAGCAGCCTGATTGAGATCGTGCAGTACGGCGCAGACGCACAGCGTCCCGGCGTGCGTCAGCCGCCGCAGTAATCGCAGCGTCTGCTGTTGCCAGAAGAGATCCAGCGCCGAGGTGGGCTCATCCAGAAACAGCCAGCCGCGTGGTGCACCATCCTGCCACAGCTGTGCCAGCACCCGTGCCAGCTGTACCCGTTGCTGCTCTCCTCCTGAAAGCTGACGGTAGTCGCGCTGCGCCAGTGACTGGCAGCCGGTCAGCTGCATCACTTCCGCTACAATCTCCCGGCTTTGCGCCTCCGGCCAGGGCGCACGTCCCATCGCCACCACCGATTCGGCGGATTGTGAAAAGGTCAGCAGGGTTTGCTGGCGCATCACTGCCCGGCGTCGCGCCAGCCGCTCGCGAGACCACTCCGCCATGGGCTGCTCGCCCAGTCGACATTCACCCTGGTCAGGCGGCAGGAAGCCGGTCAGCATCCGCAGCAGGGTCGATTTCCCGGCACCGTTGGGGCCAATCAGCGCCACCATCTCACCGGCCGATAGCGTGACGTCGAGACGATCAATAATGATTTTACCGTCGCGGGATAAACACAATCCCGCCGCCTGTAATTGCTCGCTCATTCGATGCCTCGCTGCTGGCGCAGGATTAACCAGAGAAACCACGGACCGCCAATCAGGCTGGTGAGCAGACCGACCGGCATCTCTGCCGGCACCACCACTGTGCGCGCCAGGGTATCAGCCAGCAGCAGCAGAATCGCGCCCGCCAGCGCCGAACCGGGCAACAGCCAGCGATGATCGCTGCCGAGACAAAAGCGCATCACGTGCGGTACCACTAAGCCGACAAAGCCGATCACGCCGCTGACCGACACCGCCGTGCCGACCAGCAGCGCGCTGAGGATCAGTAACTGATGCTGAGTGCGTTTCACATCGACGCCCATGTAGTGCGCATCTTCTTCGCCCGCCTGCAGCAGATTAAGCTGGCGAGACAGCGACTGTAACAGCAGCAGTGCCGGTAAAATCAGCAGCGCGCAGATCAGCAGCGCCGGCCACTGCGCCTGGCTGAGGCTGCCCATTCCCCACAGCGACAGCTGACGCAGTTGCTGATCGTTACTCAGCCACGACAGCACGCCGACCGCCGCACCGCACAGCGCGTTAATGGCGATCCCCACCAGCAACAGACGTGACAGATTCCCGCTCGCCAGCCGGCTGAAGCTGAAGATCAGTAGCGTCACCAGCAGGCTGCCGATAAAGGCGGCGATCATCGGCAGCCACAGCGCCAGCGACGGTGGCAGGGCCAGCGGGGCAACAATCGCCAGCGCCACTGCCAGACCGGCCCCGCTGCTGATACCGAGCAAACCCGGATCGGCCAGCGGATTGCGAAACACCCCCTGCATCACCGCGCCGGAAACTGCCAGTGCCATGCCGATCAGCACCGCCAGCAGCACGCGCGGCAGGCGAATATTGAGCCAGACCTGCCAGATCAGCTCGCTGAATGCGGCCTGCCACAGCGCGCGCAGTGACAGCGACATCGCACCGAAATTGGCTGCCAGCAACATGAATATCAGCAACATAATGGTCATCAGCGCCAGTATGCGTAGCGCATTACCGTTAATCATGCGTCAGTGATTCCGCTGCCTGACGTAACCGGACGATTGCCCGCGGCGTATCCAGGCCAAATCCCAGCAGCGCCATGGTATCGATCACCAGCAGACGATGCTGCTGGCCGGCTGGCGTCAGCGCCAGTCCGGGCAACTGCCACAGCTGCTGTTCGCCGCCCAGGGTTTTCAGACCCTCTTCGCCAATCACCACCAGATCCGGCGCGGCAGCGATTACCCCTTCCTGCGACAGCGCCTGATAGTGCGGCACGCTGCCCATCGCGTTCTCCAGTCCGGCACTGCGGATGGCGCTGTCAGCAGCGGTCTGCTTACCCGCCGCCATCGATTTCATGCCGCTATTGGCCATAATGTAGAGCACCTTCACCGGCAGTTTTTTGCTGGGGCAACTGGCCGATCTGCTGCGCCATCTGCTGTGCCAGCGCCTGCGCGTCAGCCTGATGGCCGAGCGCCTTGCCGATGGCGGTTATTTTTTGCGGAATCGCCTGCAGGCTGTTTTCGCCACTGACCGTGACGACGCGCACCCCGGCCTGCGCAATCTGTTGCAGCACCAGCGAGGGCTTAGCCAGTTCACTGGCGATCACCAGCGTCGGTTTAAGCGCCAGGATCCCTTCAGCATTCAACTGGCGCATGTAACCGACATCCGGCAGCCGGGTTGCCAGCGCCGGACGCAAACTGGTGCTGTCACGCGCCACCAGCTGCTGCTGGGCATCCAGCGCATAGATAATCTGCGTAACATCGCCGCCAATCGATATCACCCGCTCCGCCGCCAGCGACGGCAGCGCCAGCAGCAGTCCCAGCAGCGTCAGCCACCTCATGCTACGGCTCCTGCACGACGCAGCGCATCGATCTGCTCGCGCCAGCGCGACTGCTCCGGCGTCCCTTCACTGCGCTGTCCGTAAAGCTGAGCGATCTGCGTGCCGTCGGCGGCAAACAGTTCCAGACTGGTGACAAAGCCATCGCCACCTGGTTTGCGGGTGATCCAGCTTTCGCTGATCTGGTCAGCCATCAGATGCAGGGTGAATTGCGGATTAAAGACGTTGAGCCAGTTATCCATCGGCACCACTTTCTCAATCGCGCCGGTGAAAATCTGGGTACAGCCGCGATTACCGACAAATATCATGATTTCATTGCCGTCCTGCTGCGTCATCTGCAACAGCCGCGCCAGCGCGTCGTTGCGGGTCTGACAGGCAAGATCGTCACCGGCGGCACGAAACGCCTGCTGACGCGACAGGTTGTGACGCTTCAGCAGGCTGAAAAATTGATGCACATCGGTCATGGCACGCCATTCACGATCGATTGCAGCCGCATCCACCTTATCGTTCAGCGCGGCGGCGATGAACGGCTCCACCCGCAGTGGCGTCGCGCCATCCTCGCGGAAAGCCTCAATCAGCGTCTGCCACGCAGCCTTGTTGGTCCGATCTGTGGCATAGATCTTCAGCACGGCGTCACCATGACGATCGAAGATCTGTATGCTGTGCCGTTCGCCCTGTGCGGTTTGCTCCTGCAGGGCAAAGGCACACCACCACTGGGCGACAAACAGACGCAGATCCAGCGCTCGCGGGTTCAGTAAAATCCCGGCATGGTCACCGAGATGCAGGTTTTTGTACTCACCGATCTGCTCATGAACCGCATAGGCGTTGCGGGTAAGGCTTTTGGTTTCACCGACCGCCTCAAGCGCTTTCAGCAGTGCCGGAAAATCTGGCTTTAGCCGCCAGGCATCCGCCCCGATGCGGGCCTGGCACAGTGCCGCTTCGCTGATCCCGATCAGTGCCGCGAGCTCACGGGCATACTTTTTCGGCTGTTCGCCTTTCAGGGCGAGGTAGTGCTGGTAAACAGAATCCATACCTGGTTGCTCCCATTGCAGTGCCCTGCATCAGTGCAGGGCAGCGGTTATCAGAAATCGACGTTAACGCCTAACTGGAAAGTACGGCCCGGCATCACCGCCAGCGCCTGATCGTTGCGTTCCTGCCGGGTGGCGCTGGTCAGTTCACGGCTGCTGAGGTAATCCCAGTACTTACGATCGGTAATGTTATACAGTCCACCGCTCAGCCTGACCTGCGGCGTGACCCGCCAGTAAGCGGTCATATCCACCATGCCGTAACCGGGCACCCGCATATAATCGGTGCTGGAATCGGTGAGGCTGCTGCCGCTGTTGGCATAACTGTTACGGTTAGTGGCGGTGGCGCGCTTGCCTTTAACAAAGGTCGCGGTGACTGCCGCGCCATAGCCGCGTGCCTCATCATCCCAGCCCAGCCCAACGATGGCTTTCATCGGGGCCACGCTTTCCAGGTCGATATAGCGGTCGCCGAGATAGCTCGACTTTGCCGCGCCTGGGTATAGCCAAACGCCAGCCTGGCGCTCAGGCCATCCACCTGCGGGAACCAGCTGCCGACATTCACTTTGCTGCTGATTTCAGCGCCATAGATATAGGCTTTGTCGCGGTTTTCCGCCTGGTAAGTGGTGTAGATGTTGCTGGGGACATTAACGAACTTACCCGGATTTGCCGCGCGGCTGTAGCGGGTAAAGGCGATAAAGTTTTTATAGTCGTTATAAAACGCGGCGGCATTCAGGGTGACACCTTCTGTCAGCTCGCCTTTCACGCCCCATTCGTAGTTATTGCTGGTCTCGGTTTTTAAATCTGCATTACCGATCAGCGCATACTGTGCCGGACCCGCATAGCTGGAACCGAGGTTCCATGATCCATACAGCTGGGTGTCGTTGGGGAACTGCGCGCCACGGGTATATTGCAGATAGGTCATCAGGCTGGGCGTGAGATCGTACTGGAAGGCGATCGACGGTAACAGCTGGGTATCGCTGTTGGCCGAACCGTACAGTGCGGAGACTTCACTGGCATCCAGCACGCTGCTGCTGGTGGTCAGCGTCCCGACATCACGCGGTTTGGTGTTCTGGTACGCCACCCGAACGCCAGGAATCACTGCCACGTTATGTCCGTCAGCATCAAAATTGATTTTATCCTGCAGATACCCGCCAAGGGTGTAGCTGCGGCTGTTGGCCTGTGGCTGCATGATGACACTGGTGGCGGTAGGTGCCGGCGTCTGACGGAAAGGCCGTTCGGTCACTACCCTACGTGCATTCAGTCCGCCGCTCAGCTCATGTCGCCCGATACGTCTGGTCGCCTGTGCATCAAAACCGTAGCTGTCGCTGTTGTAATCGGAATAGACATTTTGCCAGGCGGTTGCGCTCGACGGCATCAACGTATTGTCATGCGCTTCGGTCTGTTGCCAGTAAATCCGGGTCATCAGGCTGTCGATAATCGCGTTGTACGGCGTGTATTCGTCCGCGAGGCTGATGCCCCAGCGGCGGGTATCGCTCTGCTGCTGTGCGCTGCCCCAGACGGTGTTACCGGCGGTATCCCAGCTGTCGTAACGACTGTGATTGGTTTTGTGGTAGTAGTCGGCGGTGGCGCTGAACCGATGCAAATCGTTGGGCTGCCAGATCCCGGAGGTCATAAAGGCATCGGAGTGCCAGTTAGCGGGATAGGCATCCAGCGTACTGCTGTTATTACGGGTTTCCTGACCGTCGCGGCGGCTGTAAACAAAGATGCCGCGCAGTTCATCGTCACCGGCGGCGGCAGTGATGCCGTTATGCCAGCTGCGATTGGATGAGTCATAGTCGCTCTGATAGCTGAACGCGGTCGCTTTACCGGGATGCAGGTAATCGTCAGGGGACTTATTACGAAAGGAGACATTGCCGCCGAGCGAGGTGTTCGGTTGATCAACCGCCGTCGCGCCCTTTTCAATGTCGATGCGGCCAAACAGATAAGGGTCGATGTAGTCACGGCCAATGCCAAAACTGTCCAGCCCGGCTCGCCCCACATAGCTGCGGCCAGTTGCCTGCGGCAGCGGGATACCATCAACATCCAGCCCGACGCGGTTACTTTCCAGCCCGCGAATGTTGTAGCCGGTATAGCCAGCCCGATCAAAACCGCTCTTGCCTGCGGACGATCCGCCCTGACTGCCGGTGGCGCTAATCAGCGGTTCATAACGCATAACAGAGCCAAAATCGGTGGCACCACGCTGTTGCAGATCCGCTGCCGACAGGCTGGTTTTGCTGCCAGCCTGTTGTTTCAGCGCAGGTGCGGTGACCGTCATCACCGCATCGGGCTGACTTTCGGTTTTGTCGGAAAGCGCTAGCGGAACAGATTCACTGCCCGCGGCATAACTGCAGGTGGTATGGATGGCAGAGGCGAGTAACGCCCGTTTAAACAGACGCTGTTGCGTCAATCCCTGAAAAAGTGGTGACATGGGCGCGAATTACCTGGTTAATTGTTAGTATTCGCTCACTTACTTGCTGGCACTCTCAAACCGGCTTCGCACAAAAGCCGCAAAATAACAGGCGTTGTTTCTGAATAGGAATTATCGCCGGGAATTTAATGCAATTACGAATAGTTATCAATCTTATTTACATTAAGGTGCATCTTGCGCAGCACAATTTGTTAACTACAATTAACCGGTAATTTATCAACACGTTAAAGGAAAAGAGTTATGGCGCAAAAACCTGTGGTCGTTATCCACTACTGTATGCAATGCAACTGGCTGATGCGATCGGCGTGGATGGCACAGGAACTTCTGCACACCTTTGCTGAGGATCTGGCGGAAGTGACACTCAGGCCGGGTACCGGTGGCATTTTTGAGATTACGCTCGATGAGCATCTGCTGTGGGAGCGTAAACGGGATGGGGGTTTTCCAGACGCCACGACCTTAAAACAACGAGTGCGCGACATCTGTTTCCCGGATCGGACGCTGGGTCACATTGATAAGCACAAGCCCGAAGTGAGCTGAGTCGCCGGCGGGCGCTGCGGCTGCAGGGGATAGGTCAGCTGTGGGTGATTTTTTCTGCCGCGTCGTGCAGCGCCACAATCAGCGTCTGCAATGCGGCTTCAGAGATATCCTGCTGTGCCAGACGGGTATTAAGCGCCATTTTCAGTTCATGGATCGCCTGCTCTACCGCCGGAATGCTGCGGTTATTGACCAGAATCGCCAGCGACGATAAACGGGCGATCAGGCTGGCAACCTGATCGCCACTGGACGCCAGTAGCGCCTCACCCGCCGCGGTCAGCCGGTACGCTTTGCGTGTCGCCTGGGCGTCCACCACCTGAATCGCCTCCATCTCTTCCAGCAGCGTCAGATTGGGATAGATAATGCCCGGACTGGGCGAATACTCCCCTTTCGATAACTCCTCCACCGACTTGATCAGTTCATAGCCGTGCGCGGCATTCTGCGCCAGGAAATGGAGCATCAGCAGACGAATATCACTCGCCTCCAGCATTTTTTCCCGCCGCTTACGACGGCTGCCACAGCCGCCAGCGCGCGTGGGATGATCATCAGATGAAGCTGCTGAATGGTCTTTCATAACCTGCTCAGGGAGAAGAAATGGAGGTTGATGGTAGACCGCCGCCTGGCAAAATTCAACACGGGCGGCGGCCGGGTTTACTTCTGGTGCCAGTACGCCACGGCGCGGACGTAGTCACTGTTCACGCCGCGCTGGGTGGTGAAATAATCGCTCAGCGCCTTAACAAACTCGCCTTCGCCGGTCAGCCAGATAAAGTAATCTTCCGACGGTATCGCCAGTTGATCCAGCTTTGCGATCAGCTGGCTGAGCTGCGCCGTTTGCATCTGACCGCTGCCGAGCCAGTTGAGAGTTACGCCAGCCGTATCGGTTAAGTAATCCCGCCCGGTAGCCTCATCAGCATAGGCGAACAGATGCAACTGTTGTGCGCAGGCATCCTGTTTACGGCGCGCAAAAGCAGGCAGACCGGTTTCGTCACAGACATAGAGCTGGAAAGCGTAATCGGTCGGTACGATCAGTGAGCCGCGGGGGCCGCCGATGATCAGGCTGTCGCCGATTTGCGCCTGTGTCGCCCAGTCGCTGGCAACGCCGCTTTGATGAATATAGAAATCGAGCGTCAGCGACGAGACGCCATCAAAGGCCAGCGGCGTGTAATCACGGGCCGCCGGGCGTAAGCCGTCCGGCCAGACAATGCCGTCCCCGGTGATCTGCGGCAATGCCGGCATCTCACCCGCGCTGGCGGGAAAGAAGACTTTAATGTGATCGTCAAAGCCCGGTGAAGTGAAGCCCGCCAGATCGCTGCCGCTGAAGACGATGCGCCAGAAGTTACCGGCAATGTTAGTTTTGCTTGCCACCTGAATATGACGAAAGCGCAGTTCATTACGGACGCGCTGAGGAAGGCGATCAGAGTTAGGATTTGGCACAACATCTCTCCTGAAACGGGTTAAATGCCCGTCAATCGAGGGCATCAGCATAATCATGGAATCAAAATCATTCTCATCTGAGTGGCTCAGGTTAGCTATGATATATCTTGAACACAATGACGAAAAATGCGATCGATTCGGATTAAGATATATTTTAAGCTGCGGAGTGCGCATTTCTGCGAGGCCAGGCGGTGATCGGTGAAGTGAAAACGGGAGTCAGCCGCTTGCTGACTGGCGACAACAATCGCTGAATATAATGCACAGGCCAGGGAGGAGAGGATAAGACGCAGAAGTGATATCCAGCCGGTCGGCAAACAGCCGATCAGCCGATTTTTATCGCTGACGCAGGGTGTAACAGGAAACGCATTCGGCCGGTGATGTCGGTCGCGCCGCTGAACAGAGGGACGCCCGATTACCGGCAGAACGTTTTACAGCGTATCGTTAAAGCCGGAGGCGGCAGGATTATTCTGGGTATGCTGGGGCAGCTGACCGTCGCCCAGAATTTCGTGCTGAGAGATCTGTGAATGCGGGTGCAGACCAGCCGGTGGCGAGAACGGTTCTGCCAGTTGGGCTGCAGCCAGCATAGGCAATGCCGAAAGCATTGAGATAAGTAACAACATTGAGCGTCGCATAATTTTCTTCGTTAATCGTTTTTAGCCAGAGATGACCGGAAATGCAGATGAATGTTTCAGCCCCGCCAGGAAAGTACGTTGAATAGTGCACCACGGGGTTTCGGTGAAGGATTTTACGCCAGACGGGTAACTTATTTTATAAAATCGTGCGGTTTGTCACGGTTTACCGCACGGAATATGCATTTTTCAGGCTCAGCCAGCCGAATCGCGGCTGCAACGGCGAGATAAGTATCAGGCTGGCGTCACCGGAATCGAAAAAACTCCGCTCAGCCAGTCAGGTTTGCAGCGTGCAAAATCCAGCCGCAGCAGATCTTTTCCCTGACGGCGCGCCACGCCCAGCGTTGGCAGGTGCAGATAGTAGATGTCAGCAATAAACCGCGTCAGCTGCTCAGGCGCGCCGCTCCAGTTAATCCGCGCATAAAGTCCACGCGTTTCACTCCAGCTTTCGATGTTTCCGTCCAGCAACACGGCGTGCTGCGGCTCCAGCGCCTGGAACAGACTGATATTCTGCTGGTCAGCCGAAGAGTGGCCCGGGCCATACTCAAATCCGAGCCAGCCATGCCGGACGTGGCTATCGGCCAGCGCAACCAGCCGTCGCGCCTGCTCAGCTACCCGATGTTCATGATCGGCGATGTATTCGCCGAACTGACACTCCCACTCCATCGTCTCACCGCAGAGAGGCAGGTCTTCATCCTGTTCAACCAGCACCGCACGTTCAATCGGCGACCGCACCGGAATCCGACCGTGGAAATGTTTTACCGGTAGATGCGGGATACGACGAAACGCGCCAGGCGTCAGGGAGAAATGGCTTTTAAAAACCCGGGTAAAATTCTGCTGGTTGTCAAAACCAAAGCGCACGGCGATATCGATCAGCGGCATGCGCGTCAGCCGCAACGCCATTGCCGCCACCGTGAGCCGTCGTTTACGGGTGTAAGCCGCCAGCGTCTGGCCGGTCATCTCTTTGAACATGCGCTGCATGTGCCATTTGGAGTAACCCGATTTTAGCGTGATCAGATCAATACTTAGATCGTCGGTCAGATTGGCTTCGATCCACTCTACCAGAGCATTTATATGCTGTTTTTTAAGGGCCTGACTGAGCATGATGGCGATGTACGACGCGGATTAAAGGGTGATATTTGTCACAAAAGAATAACAAAAAACCGCAACGGCGGTAAGGAAATGCCGGCTGTAAAGGGCTGCCCGGCGACGATTTCGCATTAATTGCTTAGGTGACTAATTAAAAAGGGCTGACCGAAGTCAGCCCTGCTCTTTACGCAGCGGGTAATGCGGCCATTAATGGCTGCGCATACCGGCTGCTGTCATCATCATGCGGAATAATGAGGCGACAACGCCCAGTGCCAGCACGCTTGCGGCGTAGATAACCACCAGCCACATCACGCGCTTCCACCACGGGGCTTTCGTCTCATTGTGGTTTTTCATGCTGCTGACCTCGGTTTTCATATCAATGATATCCTGCGTCTGCTTTGATTTTTCCACGGAACACGTAGTAGCTCCAGAAGGTATAGCCCAGGATCATCGGAATGATCAGCAGGCTCCCTACCAGCATAAAGGCCTGGCTCTGCGGTGGTGATGCGGCGGCCCAGATGGTGACTGACGGCGGAATAATGTTGGGCCAGATACTGATACCCAGGCCAGAGAAGCCGAGGAAGATCAGCGCCAGCGTCAGCAGGAACGGCGAGTAGTGCGCCTGACGTTTGATCGCACGCACGATGCCCCACGAACAGAGCAACACCAGCACCGGAACCGGCAGGAACCAGAACAGGTTAGGCTTGCTGAACCAGCGCTGGGCAATATCGTCGTGGGCAAACGGCGTCCACAGGCTGATGATACCGACAATCACCAGCAGCGCGATCACCAGCGGCGTGGCCAGCGCTGACATTTTGCGATGCAGCTCATCTTCAGTTTTCATGATCAGCCAGGTACAGCCCAGTAGCGCATAGGCCACCACCAGCCCCACGCCGCAGAACAGCGGGAACGGTGCCAGCCAGTCCATTGCGGAACCGGCGAAACGGCGGCCCTCAACCGGAATACCGTCCAGCATTGCGCCAACCGCGACACCCTGACTGAAGGTCGCCAGAATAGAACCGGCGATGAACGACTTGTCCCAGAACGCCCGGTGCCCTTCTACCGCTTTAAAGCGGAACTCAAACGCCACGCCACGGAAAATCAGGCCAATCAGCATCGCCGTCAGCGGAATCGACAGCGCATCCGCAATCACCGAGTAGGCCAGCGGGAACGCGCCATACAGCCCCGCCCCGCCCAGTACCAGCCAGGTTTCATTACCATCCCAGACCGGCGCGACGGTGTTGACCATCATGTCACGCTCGCCCACATCCTTATTGAACGGGAACAGCAGGCCGATACCGAGATCGAAACCATCCATAACGATATACATCAGGGTGGCGAAGACGATAATCGCGAACCAGATAATTGAGAAATCGATCATCTTAGTGGTCTCCATCCTTAAATGTGGCCGCAGAAAGTGGACGCGCCGGGGTTTTCTTCTGACCCGGACCACCCTGTTCAGTGATGTGTCCTTCGCCGGTTTCAGGTCCCTGCTTGATCAGTCGCATCATATAGTGATAACCCACGCCGAACACCGAACTGTAGACCAGGATGAAGGCCAGCAGGCTGATACTCATATGGAGATCGCCGTGCGCCGACACCGCATCGATGGTGCGCTGTACGCCATACACCACCCAGGGCTGACGGCCGATTTCCGTGGTGAACCACCCTGCCAGAATTGCAATCAGACCAGACGGCCCCATCAGCAGCGCAAACCACAGGAAAGGACGTGACTCATACAGACGCCCTTTGAAACGCAGCCACAGACTGACCACGCCCAGGGTAATCATCAGCAGTCCCATCGCCACCATCACGCGGAACGACCAGAAGATGATTGTTGAGTTTGGCCGGTCCTCTTTCGGGAATGACTTCAGCGCCGGCACCTGCTTATCCAGACTGTGGGTCAGGATCAGGCTGCCGAGATAAGGCACTTCCAGCGCATATTTGGTGCGCTCCTGCTCCATATCAGGAATACCAAACAGAATCAGCGGTGTGGCTTCGCCTGGCGGGTTTTCCCAGTGTCCTTCAATCGCCGCTATTTTGGCGGGCTGATGCTCCAGGGTGTTGAGACCATGCGCATCGCCGATCATCGCCTGAATCGGTGCGACAATCAGCGCCATCCACAGCGCCATCGAAAACATCTTGCGAATCGCAGGATTATTTTTGCCTTTCAGCAGATGCCAGGCCGCTGATGACCCGACAAAGAAGGCGCTGGCGAGGAAGGCGGCCACCGACATATGGAACAGGCGGTACGGGAACGACGGGTTAAAGACGATTTTGAACCAGTCCTGCGGCACCACGATACCGTTCTCAATAATGTAGCCCTGCGGCGTATGCATCCAGCTGTTTGACGCGAGGATCCAGAAGGTAGAGATCAGGGTTCCCAACGCGACCATACAGGTGGCAAAGAAGTGCAGACCGGGCCCGACGCGATTCCAGCCAAACAGCATCACACCGAGGAAGCCCGCTTCGAGGAAGAAAGCGGTCAGGACTTCATAGGTCAGTAGCGGTCCGGTGATACTGCCGGCAAACTCCGAGAAGCCGCTCCAGTTAGTCCCGAACTGATAGGCCATCACCAGTCCCGACACCACGCCCATGCCGAAGTTGACGGCAAAGATTTTCGACCAGAATGGTAAAGATCACGATAGGTATGATCACGGGTTTTCAGCCACATCCCCTCGAGCACGGCCAGGAAGCTGGCGAGGCCGATGGTGATGGCGGGAAAGATAATATGGAAGGAAACAGTAAATGCGAACTGAATCCTCGCCAGATGAAAGGCATCTAATCCGAACATTGCTTACCTCTTTGCCACATAGAACACCACATATTTACTTATAATTAACAACTTAAGCCTGAAGCACTCATTTCGTTGCCGTTGAATTAATTCCCGCCGCGAATTTAAAACTATTCGCAGCGAGGAAACAGAAACAATCGGGTTAATGAAAACTATAACAGTCTTTGTTGATTCTGATCATTGTTTTTCATGGGAATGGC
>NZ_MLFN01000070.1 GCF_002095315.1 Pantoea conspicua | reverse complement strand
CGCCATGGCAGCGGCAGTGGATGCCGCCTGGCCAGACGTGGAGGTCAGTGGCGTGGTGGTGACGCGCTACGGTCACGCCGTGCCTGCCGGGCGTATCCGTATTCTGGAGGCGTCCCATCCGGTTTCAGATGCGATGAGTGAAACGGCAGCGATGCTGATTCTGGAAACACTGCGAGGCCTGACACCCGACGATCTGGTGCTGGCGCTGATATCAGGCGGTGGCTCCGCCGTGATGGCCTTACCCGCGCCGGGTATCACGCTGGCCGATAAACAGTCTGTTACCCGGGCATTGCTGCACAGCGGTGCCAGCATCAGAGAAATGAATCTGGTCAGGCGTCACCTGTCGGCGATAAAAGGCGGCAGGCTGGCTGCACTGGCACAGCCTGCACGGGTGGTGACATTGATTATCAGCGATGTCCCGGGTGACAATCCGGCGGATGTAGCATCGGGTCCGACGGTAGCCGACAGCAGCACGCCAGAAGATGCGCTGAAGGTGCTTGAGCGCTACGCTATTCCGGTCTCCGCCGCGGTCCGCCATGTGCTGAGCCAGCCACTGGCGTTGTCAGGCATGCTGTCTGAGGGTGAGGTCAGAATGATTGCCACACCCGCGATGGCATTACAGGCCGCGGCCAGCGCGGCGCGTCGTCACGGGATTACCCCGCTGATACTCGGCGATGCCATAGAAGGTGAGAGCCGGGAAGTCGCCACCGTCATGGCGGGCATCGCAAAATCAGTGAAGCAGCACGGTCAGCCGCTGAAAGGGCCGGCTCTGTTGCTGTCCGGGGGAGAAACAACGGTCACGGTAAACGAGGCTAAGGCAGGTAAAGGCGGGCGTAACACCGAATTTTTACTGGGGCTGGCCTGCGCACTGCGTGGAGAAAGCGGAATCTGGGCCATCGCGGGAGACAGTGACGGTATTGATGGCACCGAGGAGGCTGCGGGTGCGATGATTTTTCCGGATACGCTGGCGCGAGGAAAAAACTGCGGGCTTGATGCGCTTAGCTATCTCAACGCACATGACAGCTACAGCTATTTTCATGCGATTAATGATCTGCTGATCACCGGGCCGACATTAACCAACGTTAATGATATCCGGGCCATCTTAATAGGTTAATCTTTGGCTCTCTCTGCAACAGAGAGAGCCACTGTTCATTTTCCCTGAAAGGTGGATCTGGCACGGCATTTTCTTTCTATACCTGTCTGCGCAGAACAACATGGGCCAGCGGTCGCTTACCCTCCCTCACCTCTTCTCACTTTATCCGTCACTTTTTCAGCAGCTGATAATCGCAACCTCGTCATCGTTGATGGTGGCGCGTTCCAGTTATCTACAGGCATAGCCAGTTGAAACCGGCCTCCTTGCCAGAAGGCTTATACAAAAGAGTGAGCAATGTAAGGTTAAAAGCAACTCTGTCACCCTGTGCAGAATTGCTCCGGTTGCATTACTCCTCTGAGCTGAGTAATCCCAACTCCTCACATCGCTTAATGATTAGCTGCTGGCGCTTATCAATGAAGCGTTCATAATTTTCGACTTTCCATAATGTTTTTGTTTTTGGGATACAGTGTAAATCGAGAAACTCTTCTGATTGCTCAGCCAGCCATTTATCGACTGATTTATCACCTTTATCGCCTGCACCATTTTGATGTGCGGGCAGCAACATACAATTTGCCAATTGGTTTATTTCCCAGGCACCATAACGCTGAACTTCTCGTCCTGTAGCGTCGTTCAATTCCTTCTGGTCTTTAAGTATACTGCGAGCAAAAATATGATCTATTTGAGGCTCATGCTGGAATCCACCCGCCCTATATTCCCTGCCATACCAAATATTGAAGAGCAAATGAATATTCCCAGACCCATAGCCACAATAATTTAATACGTGACTTTCATTAACATGTAAATATTTGTTAGAAGATTCAATCAACAACTTGATTTTCTTTATATCAAACCCTTCATTTTCTTTTATAGATTTAACCATCTTATCTATAACACTATCTGGCTGACCAGAAAACACTCCAGCAAACAGCGCAGGAACAAAATATTCGTGAAGAATTTTTGATTTAGATAACTGTCCGGGAAAGTGATATTGCAAATAAACTAAAGGAATAAGCGCATTATAAGACGTTAACGCCTTGTGAGAACGGATGTAAGTACTGGTAACGATCTCATCTTTAACAAAAAGTAATGCATCAGCAATATCTGGCCAGTTTTCGCTAATTTCCTTCCTAACCTGATCGTCCCGAAGTTTATCGACATCATACTTCGCATTATAGCCAAGTACTGTTGTACTAAGCTTAATAAGAAAGTCGCGTGAAAACTGGAATCTTTCATTATCGTTAATTTTATCTAAAAACTCTTCAAATACGATATCTGCATCTTCCCACTCCGTAGAAAGCAGCGTAAACATCAAATCTGATTTATTTAATTTAGTACCACCAGAGTTAGCACGAATGAATACTTCAACCACATCTTCAAATTTTAGCGCGTTATCATCCTGGGTGCTATCAATTTCATGATAAAGCAAAACGCTATCATTGCCGAACTCACGCTGAGCAAGACTCAAATTACGTATTGCCTGGCGCCGTTGATTATCAGTGAGTGCCGCAACTTCATCTTCCGCTAGTTCAAAAAGTAAATCCTCCGGAAGACTACCTGAGTAAATAATTTTAGCCAGAGGTACCCACGGCCAGTTTTTTTTTGCAGGTACTTTAAACTCAAACCGATAACGGATCTCCTCTGAACCTACCTGCTCTCCGCTTAATACATTCAAATGAAGCACTTCGTTATCGATGCAACCTTGTAGAGCAAGATAAAAACTTTGTAATCGTTGCTGCCCATCCAAAACCAGACGTTTTAATTTCTTTGGATTGTGCTGGTAATGACTTTTGAGATCTACTTTGCCGCCATTAAGGTTCTGGATAAAGCTTCGATACTTGATCGGTTCATTCGTACGCCATAATAGCATGGATGATAATGGGTAGCGGCGCATCACTGAGTCACACAACCTGGCAATCTGCTCCTTGTTCCATACAAATTGTCGCTGAATATTTGGCAACCAAAGCCCGTTACCATCGGCATCCGGATTGTTAATCTCTTTAATCATCGAACGTATAGATTTACTTGGCATTTCCATTTCCTCACAGATTAAAACGTATACCTTGCGAACAAATACAATTAACTCAGGGCTGAAAAAGCGTTATCGGCAATGAGAAGGGAAAATTTAATATAATTATTTGCCAACACAAAAACCCATTCATACCCCTGCGACAACTTGTGCCGCAGGCGAACAAAAAAACATAAAAAACCACCCTCACTCCCTGCGACACAAAATGTCACAGCGCAATATGAAAATAGCATTTTCAAGAGGGATAAATATGAACGCTGAAAAGTCTGCTGAACTAACTGAAGTCGCTGAAATGAATTATCGGGATACTAAAATGCAACAGTGGATTTTGCGGATACTTTTTCGCCTGGGCGCACATAAACAGTTTATTACTCAGCATGGATTTAGCAATCAGCAGCTGGCTGATTATCTTCATCTTACCCATGAAAATCCTTTTAACTTTAGCCAACAAGATCAAGATTCGTTACTGAATAAGTTACGAAAATATTATCAGGATGCTGAACAGCATAATTCGCTAACCCAGTATTCTATTTTTCATTCTGCAGTGAGCAGATTTTCCACGCGTATTGGCCTGAACAGTGATGAAAAATCTATTCTGGAATTCACACTGCAGTTGCATCAGGAGAGGCTCCTCGGTGACGTCACTGAATGGCTTGGGCCGCTCACCTCCGCAAACGTTTATCGCGTGTTGGCGGCGATTTTAGATATAACCGAGATCGATGTACGCGATGCGCTTGGCCCTACGAGCACCTTAACTAAAACCGGGCTGATTAGTCTTGAAATGAATGGCGCACATTTGCTACGCAGCAAACTTGAGCCTTTCTCGCCAACATTGTCAGAACGCCTTTACGCTGGTGAGACGAGTCCAGCGCGGCTACTGCAGGGCATGATTAACAGCTGCGGACCCGCCCAACTGACGTTAAACAATTATGCCTACATCCCGGCGGTCAATATTCTGCGTCAATGGTTGCACCACGCGCTTAGCACCGATCGCGTTGGGGTAAACATCCTGATTCATGGTCAACCGGGCAGTGGTAAAAGTCAGCTATGCCGCTTGATCGCCGAAGAGTTGCAGACTCCTCTCTATGAAGTTAGCAGTGAGAATGAAGCCCTACGCCCGCTCAGCGGCAGTTGTCGTTTACGTGCCTGGCGTGCAGCTCAGCGTTTATTCATTGAAGAAAAATCGCTCATTCTACTCGATGAGGCTGAAGATGTTTTTGTCGAAAGTCCCGGAATACATAACAGCAACCCGCTTCCATTAGCGAAAGCATGGATCAATCGCTTATTGGAAGAGAATGTCGTCCCCTCTCTCTGGGTAGCCAATGACATCAGCTGTATGGATCCGGCTCTGGTGCGCCGCTTTGACATGGTAATTGAGCTCAATGCCCCACCACGTGAGCTGCGGGCAGAGATTATACAGCAAGCCTGCGGCGAGATACTGGCACCTGACGCCATCTCTCAATTAGCTGAAGCACCTTATCTTGCACCGGCGGTTGTTAACCGGGCGGCAAGTGTCCTTAAGGGCATTGGCGACAAGCTATCAAAAGAAAAACGCCATGAGACTTTAATGTATTTAATCAATAACACCCTAAAGGCACAGGGCCATAGGCCGATAAAACGTCATGTTGCTGCCCAAACATCAGCGCTCTATGACTCTGCATTTATCAATAGTGATGTTCCCCTTGGTGAGATTGGAAAAACTCTGATGCGTGGCCAATCAGCTCGTTTTTGTCTTTATGGCCCACCGGGCACAGGTAAAACTGCATGGGTATATTGGCTGGCGAAGCAGCTAGATATGGTGGTTATCGAACGCAAAGCCTCACAGCTTTTTGGTCGTTACGTGGGTGAAAGTGAACAGAACATAGCGGCACTATTTGATCAGGCGTACCGCGACAATGCGCTACTGCTGATTGATGAGATTGACAGTTTTCTCAGCGTACGCGACGAATTTCAGTCCCCCTGGCAGGTAAGCAGCGCCAACGAGATGCTGAGCCAGATGGCACAGTTTGAAGGTATTTTGATCGCCACTACGAACAGATTTGATGTTCCGGATGCCGCCGCGCTGCGTCGTTTCGATCTTAAGGTGCGTTTCAACTATCTCTGTGATGAACAGGCTGTGGCATTGCTGAATCTCTACTGCCGTGAGCTTCAGCTCAATGAGCCGCAATCTGGTGTCATTAAGGAAATATCAAAACTGGACTATCTGACACCCGGCGATTTTGCGCTGGTAGCACGTCAACATCAATTCAGACCAGTGACATCAGTGGAAGCCTTTGTTGCCGCACTGAAAACCGAGTGCTGGATGAAAAAACGCGATCAATCAGCGATTGGCTTTCTGCACTAAGTAATTTGATAGGGAATCAAAATGGCAAAAAGACCCGAAACTATTGAAACCACCGTGCTGGCTCTTGAGCTTCTGCGCCGCATTCCACGCGGCAGAAAAATCACTGCAAGAGAACTGCATGAACAGTTATTGCACGCTGGAATCGAGCGCGATTTAAGGACTATTCAGCGTAATCTGGAGATGCTCTGCGACCATTTTGATATTGAGTGCGACGACCGCAGTCGTCCCTATGGCTATCGCTGGCTGGAGAATTCTAATGGCGTCTCGCTACCGATGCTGACGCCGCAAGAATCGCTGCTATTGGCAATGGCAGAAGCACATCTGAAGCCTATTCTGCCAAGCCGATTAATCAAATCCATGACCGGGCTGTTCACCCAGGCGCAACGTAATTTGCATGACAACGGCCCTAGCCGACTTGAAGCAGAATGGCCGGATAAAGTACGCATTGTGGCAACCAGCCAACCGTTGCTGCCGCCACCGATTGCTGATGGCGTGTTTGAATCCGTTAGTGAAGCGTTATATCTCAATCGTTTATTGCGCATCACCTATCGCAATGCAGGCGGAAAAGAGAGTGAAAACACAGTGATGCCATTGGGCCTGGCGCAGCAAGGCCCTCGCCTCTACCTGGTCTGTCGTTTCGAAGGCTACAACAACGAACGCAGTCTGGCGCTTAATCGCATTCTTTCCACCAGTGTCAGTACCTTTACTTTCGAGCGTCCAGCCGAATTCAATCTAAAAAAATATGATGACGATGGCCGCTTTGGATTTGGTGAAGGCCACCAGATATTTCTTACGTTTGAAATTGACCGTACCGCTGGATTCCACTTGATTGAATCACCGCTTTCACTGGATCAAACCCATCGGGAAATAGGCAATGAACGCCTGGAATTCTCCGCCACGGTGGTAGACAGCGCCATGCTGAAGTGGTTTTTAGCTGCCTTTGGGGAAGCAGTCAGTAACGTTCAACGGCAGCCGGTTGTAGAAGGATAGATCACAGAATGAGCCTGAACAGCATCACCTGGGGTCTTTGCGCACCTGCAACCGTACCTTCCGTCAGAAGAACACGCACCTTACAACTTAACGAAATTGTTGCACGTTTCCATCATCGGGCTGTGCCGGGTTTAGGCGGCGTCTGGTTTGGCCGCCAACTGATAATGGCATTACAGGGTGTGGCTATCGCCAGTCAAATGGGCGAGAACGTCAGCAATATCGAAGCCGCGAATGCCATTGAAGCTCTTTGCTGCTGGCAGGGCTTTCAGGAGAATGAAGGAAAGAACAGAGATCGCCGTCTGCGTGGCATCCAAAAAATTCGCACATTAAAACCTGACAGCCTGACCTTCAACGCCGCAAGAAGACGCGCTTTCTACGTCACCATACCGATGCGCATGGGTACGATTGAAGCACTGCCCGCTCTGGGATTTGTTCACGCTCAGCGTAACTTTAACGCTTTTCAGTGTAGCCCGGTGGGCGAGCAACTTGTCAGGCTTGAAGCGCCGCAAATGGCTGAGCTGAAAAAATGGATCAGCTCACCTGACAGAAAGCCCCCAAAATCCATCACTTCGCCATTAATCCCCTTATCGCAAGATGCCTGTTTGCTGATACGAAACCAGCTGGAAAATGCTGGTAACGACGAAGATAGCAAGCGTCGCAGGGATGCCCTGCAATGGATGGATCGCTTGCGCCAGTCCCCGCCTGAACCACTCAGCTGGCAAGATCGCCCTGACGAAATTTCATCAGTTCACTGGCACGATTTGCAGGCAGGTGCATATTTCTTTAAAACGCAAAACACTGCACTGGCACTGCTGGATCGTCTTGAGTCTGAAATGGCTCAGCGTGGCCCTGGCCCTGTTTTCTCTTTGCATCACGAACTTCCGGTGGCTATCAGTGACGCGGCTGAAAAGCTGAGGCATTACGCACAAGCATTTTTGGATTTGCAACACAATGACGCTGCTGCAAACCAATTTTGCAGCGAATGTACCCTGGACCCTGCGGTGTTATTACGTGCACTGGTCAGTCGCGACGGTCATATTCTCAAGCTAAAAGGCGACCTGATTGAACCGGGTCCGGCCTTTGATAGCGCGGCCTCTCAACCCTTTCAGAACACCGATGAAGAAGAACAAGACGCCGCAGACGTCTCTGATTTCTGGCCTGCAGAGATATCCCGGCGAATCCGCAACCTTTTCCGGCTCAACCTTGATCTACATGGCGAACTGGCAGACTGGCTTAAAGAAGGAAATGCATAATGGCTGATTTTTCAAAACTACCGCCCTCTCTGGCCGGCTATTTTGATGCACCTGAGGGTTATAAGGGACATTTTGGCTGGCTGTGTGGCTACTCAGCAACGGATGACTTTCTGGAAAATGCGGTGGATCGCTTCAGCTGTCTTAATCAGGCTGCGCGGGCTCATCACGGACAAATAAAACTGGCACTCTTTCTTGATGCCGGAAATAAACCTATCTCTGCGGCTGATGTCCCCGGCGTATTACATTGCCAGATGAAGTCAGCCCCACCTTTGAATTTACTTCATGCGAAAGTCGCGATCCTGGGGTTTAAGCCTGACCAAGCGGAAAATGCCTGGTGGTTACGGTTGCTCGTCAGCACCGGAAACTGGACAAAAGAAACACTGACTGAAAGCATTGATTTGGTCTGGTGTCTGGATCTCTCCAGTGATGCGCTGGGCAACGTCACCGATGATATTCAACAGAGTTGTGCGGATTTTCGTGCCGCGCAAAATCTGTTTGAGGAAATTGCCTCCTGGTGTGACACCAGCCTGCTGTCATTAGAAGTAAACGATCGTCTAACAACTGGCGGGCTGGCGCAACTGGATGTTAACGCCTGGCTCAATACATGCCGCAAATATGCCCGCGGTAAACCCCGTCTGGTCGATAACCGCAAAAGGTCACTCTTTAATCAGTTAAAATCCTGGCTGGAACAGCCTGCTGTCGCTGTAAAAAGAAATTATCTTGCAATGGGGTCCGGTTTCTATGAAGGAGGAAGAGGCGATAAATCATTAGTACCACAAAAAATTGTCCAACTTTTACAGGATGACGATTTATTAACAAAAAAACCGGAAATTGATCTCTACGTTAATCCTGAGGCTTGCCAGGCGGTTGCCAGTAATGTGGCAAAACTCAAAGAACAAAATATCACTGTCAGACCCCCTTCTCAGCTGGCAAAGACTGAACGTACCCTGCATGCTAAATTTATTTTCAGTGCTAACTACCGCAACGTCAGCGATACGTTGACCCAGTGCTGGCTTTATATGGGCTCAGGAAACCTTACCGGACCTGGCTTTATGCAGCGAATGAAAACAGGCATGGGCAATCTTGAAGCCGGCGTGTTCTTTTCACCGGAACGGTTGGCGAGGTCCCGTGCCGGGAAGTTGGCACCCGAAAAAACCCTGACATGGTTACTCCCCATCCAGTCGGAGATTGATTGTGATGCTCTGCAAATACCCCTTCAGGCGGGACAGGAGATGGAGGAACGCTCTCCCCACTTTGCACCGCCCATAACCTGGCTGAAATGGAACCCCCTTGCGGACGGTCAGGGTGCCCTTCATTCCCCTGGACTCCCCGGGCATAAAATCACCGTTTTAGCATCTGACGGGACTTCGTGTCCCCTGGTTCAGCAGGGTTTTCTGTGGCAGGGAGAAATGCCACGCTGGGTTAACATTACCTGGCAGTCAGATAACGGGACGGAGAGTGCAAAAATTCCCGTTATTGATGCGTTTGGCCGTATTGCAGCAACGCCTTTGCGACCGCTCGATCTGGAAGAAGTGCTTTGGCAGCTATCCAGTTTTCCTCACACACCCGATGTGGATTTCGCCGATCTAACCAGCGATTTGACAACCTCAACGGCCGGTTCTTTTGCGATAAATTCTGACGACCAGCCAGTCTCCTCTCAGTCTGTCAGGCAGGTGATGGCGTTAATCGAAGGTATTGCCGAGCGTCAGACCACGCTTCCTGAAAGCCAGTGGCTTTACTGGTGTCGGAGTCTCGAGCAGGCACTGATTCAGGCGAGCGAAAATAGCGATATCACCCGCTTTATGGATCTTGGCATCAATCCACTCAGTCCGCTGAAAGAAGCCCCTTTCCGACCGGTGTATGCCGAAGATGACCAGAGCGATAAGGGGCAGGATTATCTGCAGATGCTGATGCGTATTGAACAAGCCTGGGGTGTCGATTCCCTGGCCCATTTCCGGAGAGCGTAAATGAAGAATAACTTTCGGGGTTGGCCTGTCGTCACTGAGTTACTGCGCGAATTGGTTGCGCAGGAACAGGTAGAGCTTAATGCCGGACAAAAAGCCGCCTTGCTGGCGATTGCCGATCGCATTGAACATCATGGCATTATCCTGGCGGATGAAGTGGGTATGGGCAAAACCCGCATCGCCGCGGCGCTTTCGCGCTGCGTCATTGCGGCTGGCGGCAGAGTTGCCGTGTTGATTCCTGGCGGACTGGCGACCAACTGGCGGGATGAGCTGCAAACGGCAGGTGTCACCCCTTCATCACCGCTGCTTAGCCTTAAGCAATATATGAGTGCCTGGGGAACGGATACACCATCTGTCCCCTGGTTTGAGGAAGATTGCCTGATTGTTTCCCACGCCATGGCTAACTGGCGACTGGGTGAAAACAGTCATCCGTGGCGTTGGGGATTGCTTCCGGAACTCTGCTGGCAGTGGTCTGACAGGCGTGACTGCCCTTCATTAACCGAGCCTTATCTCAAGCTGGCTGCCAAAAAAATCAGCACGGCGATACGCCGTCTGCCGACTGCACATCCAGCCAAAGAAAAGATCAAATCGCTGAATCGTGAGATCCACTGGGATAACGCGCTGTTAGATGAGCAGTATGGCGTGCATTCATCACAACGCGAACAGCTTGAAACCAGTGTGGGGCTCGGCCTCGGGACATTTGATCTTGTTATCGTCGATGAAGCGCATAAAAGCCGGGGACACAACAGCAGCCTGAATCGTTTGCTGGAAAATATCATTCAGCCTGCTGGTGAAACCCGACGGCTGGCCGTGAGCGCAACGCCCATTGAACTCGATAGCCAGCAATGGATACAAATGCTGGCGCGTATTGAGATCAGTTCTCCCGAAGCTATTCAGGCCATTGAACATTACCAGGCCGCCGTCGCAGATATCAGGGAAAACTACGCCAACAGCCTGTCACAACAGAAGTATTACCTGGCCGCCGCTGCGTTTGAGCAGGCACTGTCCCCTTATCTGTTACGTCGTGACAAACGCGAAGACGAATTTGTGCAGAAATTCCATCAGCACTCAACTCGTCCCTATCGTCGTAAGAAAGAGATCGTAGTGGATACCTTCACGCTGCCGATGAACTGGAAACAGGCGATTTGTGCAGCTGAAGCGCTCTCGTTTGCTTCCCACATGCACGAAGATAGCGCCACACAACGACTGCGGCTGACGGTTGGCAACGGTCATGGTATCGCCACGCTGTTAAACAATCCAGATGAAGGCGCGACGCATTCGCTCGAAACGGAGCAGCAGGAAGTCGCTAAACCGGAAACCAACACATGCGTAAATAAGCGCCAGCAACGTGTCAAATGGTGGCAGAGCCAACTCAACTCCGTCCTGAACACGGAAGAAGGAACAACCCTCTTTACCCATCCCGCGATCCTGGCTGCGGTTGAAGCCGTGGAGGAGGTTTGCTCTCGCGATGAAAAAGTATTGGTTTTTGGCCGGTTTACTCGCCCGATGACCGCGCTGGTGCAATTGCTTAATGCACGTGAAATGTTGCGAACGCTGAAGTCAAAACAGGATTACTGGCCGCATGAACAGTTGCCTTTACTCGAGTGGCCTGCCGTTCAGTGTGCCTGGCGCCAGCTATATGATGGCGAAGCCGATCAAGACGCCATTAATGCGCAGCTTGCCAGTCAGTATAAAGAGCTTAATAACAGTCGTATCGCGTTTCGTAACAGCCTGATCTCGCGGCTTGATGAGGGATTATCAGCCTGCGAAAGTGACAATGTGAAAACACTGTTTGCCGTCTTTAAGCAACGTGCTATCCATCGTGAGGGTAATGAAGATTTAGTCATTGTTGCCAGGGCTATTTATGCACTTACCGGGGCCGCAGATGAACGACGCTCCCCTGCACGCCTGGCAGAAGTCTTTACCGATATCGTTAATGTCATGCGTGGCCGTGATAACCCCGACAGTGATGAAGAAGTTGACGGGGAGAGTCAGTTTACAGAGCAACGCTGGCAAGCTGTTGTGGACTGGCTCCATGAAGAGTACAGCCGTCGCGAAAGTGACTATGCACGCCTGATGAATGGACAAACCTCTGCGGCCAGTCGCAACCTGCTTAATCTGGCCTTCAACCGCCAATACAGCCGTCCTTCTGTTCTGGTCGCTCAGTCGATGGTCGCCAGAGAGGGGCTGAACCTGCACCTGGCCTGTAGAACAGTAATCATGCTACATCCGGAATGGAATCCTGGCGTGGTAGAGCAACAGATTGGCCGGGTCGATCGATTGAACAGCCTCTGGCAGAAAAAACTTGAAGAAGCATTGGCCGTAGGAGAACGCGGCGATGCATTACCCACCATAGATTTCATGCCAATTGTCTTCAAAGGCACCTACGACGAGCGGAACTGGCAAGTTCTCAGCCAGCGCTGGGATAACCTTCGTGCGCAATTACATGGCAATCCCTTCTCAGTGAACACGCTTCAAGAGGATGTCAGGAACAGAGAAAGTATACAGTCGGTGATTAATGCTGCACCCAACTTTTCTCCCCTGACTAAAAGCAGAAGGACTCCATTATCTGACTGATAAATTAACCTGAAGTTTTTCAGGCATTTGCCGTTATTAATAATCAAATAGTGAATTTTTCTTCTGCCGCTTCTGATGTAGTGAGTTTACACCAATGTCAGGCGTCAGGGACGGTACTTTCTACATTTTAATAAGGATGATCATGCACGAGAACAACATTGCTTTGCTCTGTGATGAAGCTGGCAGGCTATTACAGCTGAATATTGAATTGCTACACAAGATGATTAACGAACCGAAAGTATTAGCCGATAACCAGCGATATGACCAGGGGCAATTATTTGCCCGGCATAAAGCGGAGAAAAGAGTTGAAGAACTTGAGGGTGAGCGGTTAAAAATCGTCCGTAAGGAGATCGTGCTTGCCGTCGTCGGCACCATGAAAGCGGGAAAATCCACCACCATTAATGCAATTGTTGGCAAAGAAATTCTGCCCAACCGTAATCGTCCAATGACGTCGATACCGACACTGATTCGCCATGTACCAGGCAAGCTCATCCCGGATTTACAGCTGAACAATACTGACGCACTGCATAACCTTCTGATTAGTTTGAGTAAGAAAATCAGCACATCAGAAGGTAAACATCTTGTTCGTCAGCTGGAAAAAGACAGTGAGAAGAAAAAATTACTGGCAATCACTCACAATGTTGAATGGTTGAAAGATACCTATCATGGTGAGGAAGAAATTTTCTCCTGTCTGACCCATCTTAACGACCTTGTGCGCCTTGCCAGCGAACTTGAAGTCGAATTCCCTTTTGATGCCTACGACGAATTCCATGAGCTTCCGGTTATTGAGGTGGAATTTAGCCACCTGACCAGTTTGGATGATAGCCAGGGTACGTTAACCTTGCTGGATACCCCAGGTCCAAACGAAGCAGGTCAGCCACATTTGCAGGCAATGATGCGCGATCAACTGCAGAAAGCTTCCGCTGTTCTGGCCGTACTCGATTACACCCAGTTAAATTCTCTTGCCGACCAGGATGTGCGTAAAGAACTCAATGCTATCGCTGAAGTGGCTGCCGGGCGCCTGTTTATTCTGGTGAACAAGTTTGATCAGAAAGATCGTAACAGCGATGACGCCGCGACGGTTAAGCAAAATGTTCCGGCAATGCTCGATGGCGATCTTCTGACTGCAGAGCAGGTTTATCCAGGATCTTCCCGCCATGCATACCTCGCCAACCGGGCCCGAAACGTCCTTAGCTATTCTGATTCACTACCAATCAGTGAAGAATGGGTGAATGACTTTGCTCAACTGGCTTATGGACAAATGTGGGATGAAAGCGACCTGCAGGATAAAGTTCAGAGCCTGAATCGTGCCGAAAAGATCTGGCGCCACTCATTGTTTGATAAGTTGATCGCTGAAGTCATTCAGGCAGCACATGCTAAAGCCGCTGCCTTAGCCGTGGATTCTGCTGCATCAAAACTGGTACAAAATGCGGAAAACGCTAACGAATATCTCTCCGTACGCCATCAAGGACTCAGAGCGAGTATTGATACATTGCAGCAGCAAATTAATGATTTGCTTAACGATATCGAAAGTGTCAGTCGCTGTCAGAAATCGGTAGATCAAGAAGTCAAAGCTTCCATGCTGCGGGTAAATCAGGAATCAGAAGCATTAATGACGCAGGTTCAGGAAAAACTGGACGGAGAAATCGAACATTACTTCCGTGAAGGTAAACGCATGGAAGAAGAAGCACTTGAATCTTCACTGCCTAAAGTCACTGAAAGCTTATGGGGAGGATTTTTCAAAGGATGGACAAGCAATTTCAGAACACAAGCGCGCGATTTCGATCCCAATAGCCCAATTGTGACATTTACTGAACGTCGTGACGCGGAAGCATTTGTGGCCAAAATTGAAGATTCAGTGATGTCACTTCTGGATCAAATCGAGGGTCATATAAAGCCGACCCTGACAGATATTGTTGCCGGAATAGAAGAGAGTTTCCACGGTAACGCGCTGACAGCGATAGACAATATTGCTAATCAGATCAATTCACGCCTGGAAGAGGGAGGCTTCTCAATTAAGATCTCGTTCCCGCAGGTTAAAAACCTGCAGTCTCCCCTATCTGTCAGAACTCGTATGACCACTCTGCTTGAAGAAAAATCGTTTAAAGAGACGCGATCTCGACGCTCCAGTGGTGTGTGGGGATCCGTATGCAAATGGTTTGGTACCAGCGACTGGGGTTGGGAAGATTACAGCGTGGACGTTGTCAAATCAGTGGTTGATATCAATAAAATAAAATCAGCAGTGGAAGTTCAGACCCACGAACATTTCGAACAGCTCAATAAACATATAAAAGAACAAATCAACGACCCAATCGTTGCTGAGATTAGCCTGTTCTTCCAGCAATTCAAAAGTAAAGTTGAGCAACTCCGTAATACCCTGATCCAAAGTACAGAGGATCACAAAAGTAACAAGCAACAGCAGGAAGAGCTCACAGAACGTTTACTTGAATTGCAAAAGCTGACGCCGGAGATGATCCGAGACAGTAAAGCGCTTAAAGAAGAACTGGAGACGCTGCTCTGATGACACTTTTCAAAGAAATTTTTCCTGAGATTGAAGCCTGCCAGGTACTCGAGTGTATTCCTGAAAAATTCGTTGTCGATTTTGCTAACGGTATCGATGTTGTAAACGACCACCTGCGCAGTTCGCAAAACCAATCTTTCTTTCAACGAATTAAGGAGGGCTTGAGTGGACGATCATCTGTCAGGCAACAGGCGATAAACGCTTCTTTAAATGATGGAATGCAGGCTTCCCTTACCTGGCTCACCGAACTGACGTCATCTCTGGCAGGCACCAATTTAGCCGTGTCGCGAGTAAACGAACGCGTCAATGCGTTGATGCAGAATACGGCGAAAATTGCGGAATACTCGGCCGACACGCGTGAACAGTTGCGTGAGCTTGCCAGTCACGTTAACCAACGCGTTGGCAAACTGGAGGAACAACTCCAGCGGGTCGATAGCATTCAGCAGAGTCAGTTGCACTTTGATCGTGTTTTCTCTAACTGGAGTGCTGGACGTTACGCCGCGCTTCCACTTGCCGGACGTTGCTACGTGGCACTCGAAGAGTTGCGCTGGGGGGCTTTTGGCGACGTTATCCGACAGGCTGAAACAAAACAGGCGGAGCAGTTTATTGAGATGTTGAAAAACAGGGCATTGATCCAGATGGCTCTGGATTACGGAACAACATCCAATGCGCGCCACGACGTCCGAAGCTGGTTGGGATGGCAAGCTAACGCAGTACAAAACACGGTCTGGCCTGCGACCATTAATTGGATGGCTGACTGGTGTAATGAAGAGATTCATCCGGTTAGCTGGGCGGTTACTCAGTCCTATGAAACGCTACCCTTGCGGATGCCGCGGATTTGCTCAGCCGAACGAATTGCAGACACAATGGTCGACGAAGTGTTTAGTGAGGATTTGAAATGAATCAACCAATGAAAGTCGGGCTGGCGCTGTCCGGCGGCGGTGCTATTGGCGCTTATCAGGTTGGGGTTGTCAGGGCGCTTGCAGAGTCAGGCACGGAAGTTCACAGCATTTCAGGTGCCAGTATCGGCGCACTAAATGGTGCCATTCTTTCCTCCTCTTCTTCGCTGGAACAGGGCTCTGCCCGGATGGGTGATATATGGCATCATCTGGGCACTAACGAGGTGCTTAAAGTAAATAAATCAGCTTATCTGCGGTTACTGACGCAATTTGGTCTCTCCATGGGGCTTTCGCCATTCCTCAGTAAATCCGGAACATTGATAAGCACTCTGATGAGTAGCCTGGGAGTGAAGTCATTGTCTGCTTTGCAACAAGATGAATCTCTTCTATCTGACCAACCACTAATAGAATTGATGAACCGGTTTCTGGCCCCCGATGCATTAGCACGCGGAACGCCCTTATATGCTTCTCTCTACCCCACTGAAGGGGGCATGGCCGACATTATAAAGTGCGCTTTGGCAGAATTTGGCGTGGGCAAGACGCAAAACTCGGAATTCCAACATATCCAGGCCTTGCCTCCGGCAGTGCAAAGAGAAGCGTTACTTGCTTCAGCAGCTCTGCCACTGTTATTTCAATCCCGCGAAATCAACGGCAAGCATTACAGTGATGGCGGAATGGGCGGATGGGCAACCCTGCAAGGTAATACGCCTGTCACCCCACTGGTTGCGGCGGGTTGCAATATGGTGATCGTCACGCATTTGAGCGACGGCTCATTATGGGATCGCCATCGTTTCCCGGACGTTACAATCGTAGAAATCCGTCCGCAGACCTCATTAAGTCGCAATATAGGCGTATTAGGAGGAATAAAGGATCTACTAGGCTTCACTGCTGAAAACATCGACTCATGGATTGACCAGGGGTATCGGGACTCGCTCGCCGTGATGGAGCGAATTAAAGCCCCATTGCGGGCGCGTCAGGCGTTAAATGCATCTGTCACCACGCTTGCTAATAGTATGTCACAAAATGCTGATAGTAGCGCTCAACTTCAGAACGCTATGGCACGGCTTAAATAAGGCCCGTTTAAAAACACGCAAAGCATCACGTAATCTCATTTTAGGGAGAAGAGTAAAGTGAGTTCAGAACAACCTGTCCCACTGATTAATAAGACGCTCTCACTTGATAAGTTGTTGCGTTATGCTTCTACTGCACAACTTTCTGAACTGGCTGATATCATTACTGATTCAGGCAAAGGCCGTCTGTCACTGACAGAAAGCAGTAAGAAAAACATCCTGGCACATAAGAGATGCAGAACACTTCACATCATCAGCCCAGACTTAGCACATGAAATCTGTGCGTTTGGTGGAAACACCGTTGTTAATGCATTCCGCCCAACCTCTCAGCCTTCTTACTTTACCGTCGCCACGGATGTCGCCAATAAAATCGGGGTAAGAGTACCTGAAAATTCCTCCATCTGCGATGTAGAAGAATTAATCATCAAAAAAATTCTGGCCACCTCTCTTAAAGGAAAGAGTAAGGAAGAAATAGAGGCGTTGTTTAATGCGCATAATTGTAAATTGGATAGCCAGCAATTCTAGCAATTATTGAAAAAGGGAAAGACAGCTGATTTAGTCTCCTGTCTTTACTCCGCCTGCGGACCCTATGCACTTTCCCGCCTGGTCAATTCGGCGATGATTCCAGCACTAAATGTGGCAGCAAAACTTGGCATGCCTCTGATTGGAAAATTAATCGCGACCCGCACTCCAGCGTTAATGAACCCAATCGCAGCAGTCATATCCGCAGCCTGGGTCACCTATGATCTCACAGGACCCGCTTTTCGTATCACCATTCCAGCGGTGGTACGTATTGCTTATATCCGCCAAGCCTATATCCGGCAGAAAACTGATAATTTTTGTCAGGAGCTTAAAAAATGCCTGTAACTCAAAAAGTTCTTTACCGTACTTTCAACCAATCATCAGAAATTCTGGAAGGCC
>NZ_MLFN01000069.1 GCF_002095315.1 Pantoea conspicua | reverse complement strand
GATTTATTCAACAAAGCCGTAAAAGTGATGAACTTCAGAAAATTTGAAACCAGGATTAATCAGTGGCCCGCAATACATTTCACTGCGATGGTTAAAAACCGTCGCGACGATGAATATGAGATTTATGCGGTCGATGAGAACAATAATATAAAATCTCAGCTTTTTATCTGTTTTGCGGATAATGAGAGCCACGCCAGCCAGCTCATTAAACAATTTATGCTGTGGCTGATAAAAATAAATGGTGAGAGACGCAGGCAGCATAAGATCGAACGCCAGGCTGAGGCGCCTTGTTGCCGGATGAATAACCGGCCGTTTTTTTCAATAACAGAAAAACAGGGCCGGGCTGAAAGCGATAAATTGAGTAGCGATACTAATCATTAAGGCCCTTAATTGAAGCGGCCGCCTCCGGAGCGGCCGGTGGGGAATTACTCGCGCGGTATACTTATTATCAGTGCCTGGGATACAATCCCCCGTTGATTTTTACGGGAGCGCATTTTCCCCCTGGCCGGTAATGATGATCGAGATAGCCACAGAGCATAAAAACAAAGAGCGGGGCCGTCCCAGAGAGTTCGATATTGAACAGGCTCTGGACCAGGCCATGCTTGTTTTTCGGCAAAAGGGGTATCACGCAGCATCGCTGAGCGAGCTGGGCGCGGCGATGAATCTTTCCGCGGGCAGCATCTATAAAGCGTTCAAAGATAAACGTTCACTGTTTCTGCAGGTGTTTGAACGTTATCTGCTATTGCGTAATGCCGAGCTACGGTGCCGACTGCTGCCGCTTAACAGCGGGCGGGAGAAGATCGCTGAGCTGTTGCAGTTCTATCTGGACTCGGCACGCGCAGTAGAAGGGCGACGCGGTTGTCTGGTGGTCGCCAGTGCAATTGAATTGCAAACGCTGGATGAGGCACTGGCGCAGCGCATCAGTCAGGTCGTGGTGCGCAATCAGGGCTTGCTGGTCTCGCTGCTGGAGCAGGGGCAACAGGATGGCTCTGTCTCCGCCACGCTGGATGTTGAAGCGGCCGCCGGGCTGATTCTTTGCCTGGCCTACGGCATGCGTGTGGCGGGCAAAATCAGTGATGTTGCCAATGAACAACAGACGCTCGACCTGGCACTGAAGGTGCTGGGTTAAAATTTATCCAATTAGGAGGCGAGCGCTTCCTAAAGCGGTCAGTAAACGAGCCGGGATAACTCACAAAAATAAAGACGACAAAAAGACAAAGAGAAAAGCGAGGGTAAAAGCCCGCTTAATCACTGGCGTGACCCTTGCCGCCAGCCAGACATCAGGGAGTAAGCAGTGACAGACGACGACCTAATCATCAATGATGAGATCCGTGCTCTGATAGGAAAAGTGGTCTCACGCCTTGTCAGGCCTGATGAACCGCTCAGTGTTCATGAAATTATCAACGCGCTGCACAGCCTGCGTGTGCGTTCACCCGACCGTAATACACGCTTATCCTGCAGAAAAGCGATTCGCATTCTGGCGCGTAAACTTCACTAACGCTGCCGTTTCCGCCCAGAGAAATTCTGCTCCGGCCTTTCCCATTACCCCATTGTGTGCCAGGCTTTCCTGCTCCATTATCCTGCGTAAAAAAAATTAAGGCCTGTTTCGTGAAAACCTCAATCTTACTGACACTTGTAGCAGCCATTGGCTGTTCCGTTTTTGCTGCCCGTGGCGGATTTGAAACCCATGCGACGAAACATCCGTTGCATCAGAGCGTCACCGAAAACGGCGAGCCAGTAACAGAGTAACAGGCCAGCCACGGCGCCCCTGACCGCCGCACAGGCTGGTCGTTGCACACCGGGTCAGCAACAGGGGGCATTCTCCTGGATGGGCGACGGAGTCAGGCGGTAATGAAGTCAGAGGGCAATAAGGCGGGCACTGGATGAGGTGCCCTCAGCAGAAACAGCAGCCGGAGAGAGAAAGGGTTAGCGGTAGTTTTTTAGTTCTACCGGTTCCTGTCCGGTCGCTACCAGCCAGTTCAGCTCGGCGCGAGCGCGGGTGGACGCATTAATAAAGCTTTTCAGCCAGTTGCGCGCATCAGCAATCTGCACCACGCGATCATCATTACTCTCATTTTCAGCCATCTCACCCAACTGTCGGATCAGCGACACCAGCGTAATATCCTGTTGTTTAAACGCCAGGTTAATGGCCGCTTCACCAAGAATAATATATCCGGTTGATTTGTTGTGAAATACCATGGGCAACCTCCTGAGTGAAAACGTAATTAACACAATAATTAGTCTAGTAAAAAACAGATTAAACGAAAGGTTTATAACCCAGGGCAAAAGCTATTAAAGCCATCAGCAAATAAAATGAACTTTTTTCCCTCCTTTTAAGGGGCTGATATTGCAATGAAAGAGAGGTTGCTGATCATTTTTATCGAGTCAAAGGAATGAATGATAGTGGTAAAAAATTGCGGATGTGCCTGAAATTCAGATAGGCGAAGAAATAATCAGGAGGCGTCATTATTACCTGAATAACAGGGTGTAAAAGCGTACAGCAGTCGCGCGGACAGAGGAATATTGTGAGTACCCGTTTTAATTTCAGCAGCAAACAGGCAAAAATAAAGCCGCCCAGCGGCGGCTTTATAACGAGATGGCCAGTAATTATTTATCTGGTACTTCAGATACGGCTTTGACGTCAGCTTTGTTAATCTGCTGCTTCACGCCATTGGCGTCTTTATACGCCAGCAGGCCAGCATCCGATTCAGATGGTTTGCCGTCACTAATAATGGTACGACCATCATTGGTGTGAATGGCATAGCTGGTGCGGGTGCAACCGGTTAATACGGTCATACCAATCAATGCAGCAAGAGGTAAAATCAGCGCTTTTTTCATCGTATTCACCTTATATTAGTTGTCGAGTTCACTCATGTTACTAATTTCATTGCGATTGATTTGCTCAGTTTTGCCTGTCTGAGCATCACGATATGACACCAGACCGGTATCATCATCAATTTGTGGCTTACCATCAGTGACAATAGTGCGGCCATCAGTAGTCTTAATCGATTGGTTAGACGCGCAACCTGCCAGCGAACCTAAGCAAAGTGCCAGCAACGCGACCGCTGACAGAGATTTCATTTTCATTTTTTCTTCTCCTTGAAGTGAATCCAGACGTATACAGCATAGACGCCTTTATCATTTTTGCTGGCCCTGCCACGCTTCGTTGCGCGTTTTTTAATCAGAAACCGGCGTAGCAGGGAATAATCGTGATGCTGCCGCCGGGATATAGCATTTATTGCCAACGAAACGTGCCGGAAAGAATATTTCTTCTCTCGGTTAAATCTTACGCAAATATCCTGCGGGCCAGAGGTTTGACCAGTGAAATAATCGTGTTGCCGTTATCTGTGTTGTGCCGTCAGCGTCAGCTATGCTTGATAGTGGAGGTAGTTATGTGTGGACGATTTGCGCAGTACAGCAGCCGGGATGACTATTTCGATGCGCTGGCTATTCCGGAAGATGAAATTATTTACGATCCGCAGCCGATCGGACGCTACAACGTTGCGCCCGGGACCCGGGTGTTGTTGCTGAATCAGCGTGACGACCAGCTGCAGCTGGACCCGGTGCTGTGGGGGTACGGTCCCGACTGGTGGCATAAGGCGCCGCTGATCAATGCGCGCAGCGAAACCGCCGCGCAGGGGCGCATGTTTAAACCGCTGTGGTCACACGGTCGTGCCGTGGTACCGGCAGATGGCTGGTATGAATGGCAAAAACATGGCAAGCAGAAGCAGCCGTGGTTTATTTACCATCGCCAGAAGCAGCCGCTGTTCTTTGCCGCCATCGGTAAAGCGCCCTATGACCGTGAGCATGACAAAGAGGGATTTGTGATTGTGACTGCCGCCAGCGACCAGGGAATGGTGGATATTCACGATCGGCGACCGCTGGTGCTGGCTGCCAGCGCGGTGGCGGAATGGTTAAGTCCGGAGACGACGCCAGAGCGAGCAGTTGAGATTGCACAGCAGGCGGCGCTGCCGGAACAGGAATTTTCCTGGCATCCGGTGAGCCAGGCGGTAGGCAATACTCATCATCAGGACGCCAGCCTGATCGCGGAAATTGATGACCCGGTAGCCTGAACCGCTACCGGGCCGGAGAGTGGGGATGACGCGTGGCGATGAGCCGCGCCGATCAGCCAGGCCGTTCATCAGACGTATCAATCAGAGCAGTGAGTCTTCTCCGGCTTTGGCGGCCGCTTTCTCGGCTTTCATCGCATTGATCGGATCGGAGGCGCTCAGCCAGCGATCGAATTTCTGGTAGGTGTCGATAAAGGTTTTAAAGTAGCTGCTGGCTATGGTGGCGTTCTCTTTGTGGTTCATAAAGGCCACGGCCAGTTTGAATGCATCTTCGTTATCAAATTTCATTTTTGTCTCCCTCGCTTCAGATCTATAGAGCGTAGCCTGAGAAAGCCGTGCGTGCATTCAGACAACCGGCTGATAAACCGCAATAAAGCACATCAATGTCAGCTGTCGGCCAGATTGGCGTGGATTCCCACTTACTTCATGCCAAATCCTTCTTATAATGCCAGCTTCACTCGTGAAGGAGACCCGCTTATGTTGAAAGGATTAACCGTTGCCGTTGCGCTGCTGCTGTCGGGCTGTAGCCTGATGCATAAACAACCGCCAGCCCCTCAGACGCTGCACTACCGCTGTGGGACCCTGCCGCTGACCGTGACGCTTGATGAGGCGCAGCAACAGGTCAGCTTTATTATGGATGGCCAGCCGCTGACGCTAAAACAGACGGTTTCCGCCTCTGGCACCCGCTACAGTGACGGCCACTACGTCTTCTGGTCCAAAGGGAACGGCGCGTTTATCGAACGTAACGATAAAGTTGTCGTCAATGATTGTGAGCTGCAACCCGTCAGCTGACTGTTTATCTGAATGAGCGAACATTATGAGCGACAGCGAAACACTACACACCATCGCCCACCTGCGGCGTGAATATACTCGCGGCGGGCTGCGCCGCAAGGATCTGCCGGACGATCCGATCGCGCTGTTTGAACAGTGGCTGAGCCAGGCCTGCGAAGCGAAACTGCCCGATCCCACGGCGATGACCGTGGCGACGGTGGATGAAGAGGGGCAGCCGTGGCAACGCATCGTCCTGCTGAAGCATTTCGATGCGCAGGGCATGGTGTTCTATACCAATCTGGGCAGCCGCAAGGCACTGCAGCTGGCGCATAATCCACGTATCTCGCTGCATTTCCCGTGGCACTTCCTGGAGCGTCAGGTGCTGGTATTGGGCGAGGTCGAAAAGCTGTCGCCGCTGGAGGTGTTGAAATACTTCCACAGCCGTCCGCGTGACAGCCAGATTGGGGCCTGGGTCTCGAAGCAGTCGAGTCGCATTTCGGCGCGCGGCATTCTGGAAGGCAAGTTCCTCGAGCTTAAACAGAAGTTCCAACAGGGCGAGATCCCGTTGCCCAGTTTCTGGGGGGGCTATCGGGTGAAATTTCATACGGTTGAGTTCTGGCAGGGGGGCGAACATCGCCTGCACGATCGTTTCCTCTATCAGCGCGATCACGACGGCTGGAAAATCGACCGACTGGCACCCTGAATCGGTAACATTCCCGCCTTTCAGCGCTGGCACAGAAGGCGTCAGCGCTTTATGCTATAGCCCTTATTTTTTTCGATTCCGCAACTCAGCGGAAAGCTGTGTACCAGCATAGGTGCAGTCTGATCAATTTGGAGTCAGTGATGACCAGCAGTAACCTGATACAACAATTGCAAGAGAGGGGCCTGATCGCCCAGGTGACGGATGAAGACGCGTTAACAGAGAAACTGGCGCAGGGGCCAATTTCGCTCTATTGCGGCTTTGACCCCACTGCTGACAGCTTGCATTTGGGCCATCTGGTACCGCTGCTCTGCCTGAAGCGTTTTCAGGATGCCGGACACAAGCCGGTGGCGCTGGTTGGCGGGGCAACCGGTCTGATTGGCGACCCCAGCTTTAAAGCAGCAGAGCGTAAACTTAATACCAGCGAAACCGTCAATGAATGGGTCGAAAAGATCCGCCAGCAGGTGGCGCCATTCCTTGATTTCGATTGCGGCAGCAACAGCGCTATCGCCGCCAATAACTATGACTGGTTTGGCAGCATGAACGTGCTGACCTTCCTGCGGGATATTGGCAAACACTTCTCCGTGAACCAGATGATCAATAAAGAAGCGGTGAAACAACGTCTGAACCGTGACGACCAGGGCATCTCCTTCACCGAGTTCTCCTACAATCTGCTGCAGGGCTACGATTTCGCCTGTCTGAACGAGCGCCACGGCGTCTCGCTGCAGATCGGCGGCTCGGATCAGTGGGGCAACATCACCTCCGGTATCGATCTGACCCGTCGTCTGCATCAGAACCAGGTGTTTGGCCTGACGGTTCCGCTGATCACCAAGTCTGACGGCACCAAATTCGGTAAAACCGAAGGCGGCGCGGTGTGGCTGGATGCGAAGAAAACCAGTCCTTACAAGTTCTACCAGTTCTGGATTAACACTGCGGACGCCGATGTCTACCGCTTCCTGAAGTTCTTTACCTTCATGAGCATTGAAGAGATCAATGCGCTGGAAGAAGAGGACAAAAACAGCGGCACCGCCCCACGGGCGCAGTATGTGCTGGCTGAGCAGGTGACGCGACTGGTACACGGTGAAGCGGGACTGGCGGCGGCGAAACGCATCACCGACAGCCTGTTCTCCGGCGCGATCAGCGAGATGACCGAAGCGGATTTCGACCAGCTGGCGCAGGATGGTATGCCAACCATCGTGCTGAGTGCAGAGGACGATCTGCAGCAGGCGCTGGTGAAAGCAGAGCTGGTGCCGTCACGCGGCCAGGCACGTACCATGATTGGATCAAATGCGGTCTCACTGAACGGTGAGAAGCAGTCGGACGCCGAGTACCGCTTCAGCGATAGCGATAAGCTGTTTAATCGCTACACGCTACTGCGTCGCGGCAAGAAACATTACTGCCTGATTAACTGGCAGTAAGATTTCAGGGCCGGTTTCCGGCCCTTTTTTATGGCAGGACAGGGCAAACAAGTGAAAAATATTTTAGCGATTCAGTCGCACGTTGTTTTTGGTCATGCCGGTAACGCGGCGGCTGAGTTTCCAATGCGCCGCATGGGCGCGAATGTCTGGCCGCTGAATACCGTACAGTTTTCTAATCATACCCAATATGGTCACTGGACCGGCACGGTGATGCCCGCCACCCACTTAACCGATATCGTGAAAGGCATTGCTGACATTGACCGCCTGAAAACCTGTGATGCGGTGCTGAGCGGCTATCTGGGATCGGCGGAGCAGGGCGAACAGATATTAGAGATTGTCCGCCAGGTGAAAGCGGCCAATCCCGACGCCTGGTATTTCTGCGATCCGGTGATGGGGCATCCGGAAAAGGGCTGTATCGTGGCACCGGGCGTGGCGGAGTTTCACTGTAAAATGGCGATGCCCGCCAGCGATATCATCGCGCCGAATCTGCTGGAGCTGGAGATGCTGAGCGAGCGCAGCATTACCGATGTCGATGCCGCGGTGGATGCAGCGCGTGCGCTGATCGCTCAGGGACCCAAAGTGGTGCTGGTCAAGCATCTGGCACGTGCAGGCCGCCGCAGCGATCGCTTTGAAATGCTGCTGGTGACCGCTGAAGATGCCTGGCACATCAGTCGTCCACTGGTCGATTTTGGCGTACGTCAGCCAGTTGGCGTAGGCGATCTGACCAGCGGCTTATTGCTGGTCAATCTGCTGCACGGCAAAAGCTTACAGGATGCGCTGGAGCACGTGACGGCGGCGGTGTATGAAGTGATGCTGAAAACCCATCAGATGGGCGAATATGAGTTACAGCTGGTGGCGGCTCAGGACGCGATTGCCGCGCCAACGCAGCACTTCGCGGCGGAAAAACTGTAAAACAGAACAGGGCCGTCTCAGCGGCCCTGTATATTTAGCGGTTCCCTTACTGTAACCCTTCCGCTTTTAATGCCGCCTGCACCGCCGGACGCGCCGCCACCCGACTGAACCAGCTCTCCAGTGCTTCACATCCCGATAAATCGAGCTTCAGCGCCTTCGCCCAGCGCGTCACCACATAGAGATAAGCATCGGCCACGCTGAAGCGCAGCCCCATCAGCCACTGCCTGTCGCGCAGGCTCTCATCGACATAGCGAAATTTCGCCTCCAGCTGCGTCCGTGCCCGCGTTTTCTCATCGTCCGTGGTATCCGGACGAAACAGCGGCGTAAAGCCTTTGTGCAGCTCGCTGCTGGTATAGCTCAGCCATTCAATGGTGTGATAGCGCGTCAGGCTGCCGGTGGGTGCCAGCAGATGGCGATCGGGCTTGAGATCCGCCAGATACTGTACAATGGCTACGCCTTCAGTCAGTACCGTGCCATCGCTGAGCTGCAGCGCCGGTACCTGTCCTTTGGGATTGATTTGCCGAAAATCGTCGCCCCGTTCCGTGGTTTTTTTGCCAGATCAACATTCACCTGAGTGAAGTCGAGCCCGCATTCGCGCATGACAATATGGGGTGAGAGAGAGCAGGCACCCGCTTTGCAAAACAGTTTCATGACCAGGCCTCCTTGATGCGATGGGATCACAGCATAGTAAAGGCTCAGCGAAGAATTGCCAGTGACGCGGATCAGGATCTGCGACCGGAGCCGCCGCAGCAAAAAAAAGCCGGGCAGAGCCCGGCTGGAGAAGCGTCAGGAAATTACGCCTCAGCTTTTTTCGTTTCTGCGTCAGTATCCTGGGTCATGCGGTTAAGCAACGGCGCAGTAACCAGCATCAGCAGAGCAATCACCGCGGTAACGATACCAATCTGCTGGAATACGCGGCTGTAGGTCGCCAGCGACATCAGCGGATCGGTCACGTTTTCCGGCACCGCCATCAGATTCGCCACTTTACCGGCAATCACTGCCGCGCCAGCGGTGGTCAGGAACCAGGAGCCCATGATAAAGCCCATCAGACGCTGCGGCACCAGCTGGGCCACCATCGCCAGGCCGAGACCGGAGATCATCAGTTCACCGATACTCTGCAGCGCATAGCTCAGGATCAGCCAGTTAACCGAGACAATACCGGCATCGCTGGCGAACTTCGCGCCCACCGGCAGCACCAGAAACGCCCCTGAGCAGAGCACCATGCCGAAAGCAAACTTATGCGGCATCGGCAGCTTATCGCCCAGCTTGTTGTAGAGCGCCGCCAGCAGCGGGCTGGCCAGCATGATCCAGAACGGGTTCAGTGCCTGGAACTGTTCCGGCGCAAAGGTGATGCCGAGAATGCTGTGTTCAACGTTGCGGATTGCAAAGAAGTTCAGCGAGGTGGGCATCTGCATGTAGAGCACAAAGAACAGGATCGCTTCCACCATCAGCAGGAAGGCCACAATCATCTTACGACGCGCGGCACCCTGCAGGGCAAAGGCCTCTTTGGCAAACACCAGTACGATACCCAGCGCAATCACCGCCAGCACCAGGCGGGCGATAGACTGGTGATGCAGCATCCAGTTAGCCAGCGCCACCAGCACCACAACGCCAACCAGCGTCATCAGCAGCTTACCGATTTGCAGCGGAGCGAAGTCTGGTTTAGAACCGTAATCTTTCACCATGCGCTTGCAGAACAGGAAGTTGAACAGAGTGATCACCAGACCAATCACCGACAGCGAGAACGCCACGTTATAGCCATATTTCGCCGCTAACCACGGAGTCAGCATCATCGAAAACAGCGAGCCGATATTGATCGACATATAAAACATGGTGAAAGCACCGTCGATACGCGGATCATCTTTGTCGTAGCAGGTGGAGAGCAGCGAAGAGGGGTTCGCTTTGAACAGGCCGCTACCGACAGCGATAGTCGCCATACCGATATAGACAATGCTGACGTTGTGACCAGAGAACGCCACCAGCGCATAACCCAGCGCCAGCACCAGTACACCCAGCACAATCACGCGTTTGGTGCCCAGCACTTTATCGCCGAGCCAGCCGCCAATCGCCACCAGCCCGTAGACCAGGGCGCTGAACGAGGAGAACAGCGTGATGGAATCGGATTCAGACATCCCCAGCTGTTTCACCAGGTAAACCGCCATGATGGCCTGAAGACCGTAAAAACCAAACCGCTCCCACAGCTCAATCGAGAAGATTAAGTAGAACGCCTTTGGCTGTTTAAACGCATTGAGACTGACTGTCTCATCAGTGTGTTTGTTTGCAGTTGACACATGTACCTCAGTTTTATCACACCCTGTTTCGGGACAGGAATTAAGTCCGCGTCATGTGAGTTGTCCATGCGCAAGATTGTTATTAGAAGGGAAAAGCGGCGACTAATTTGGCTGATTAAGCGCGACAGGGCAAGAATTTTCTGACCACTGGCTGACCCTGATATTGTTGGGTTAAAAAACTTACAACAAACTGTTAATCGGATTTAAATATGGCGAGTGAGGATTATAGCAGTATAAATAAGGTGGATGCGAGTCACGGGCTGGATAATATTGATATTAACTGCTAATGCGCGATTATTCAGATTAATAGTTTGTTGAATAATAACTATCCAGCACTATGCGTCACTCAACGGCTATTTATCAGGCGAAGCGACGAAATAATCGTCATTTATCCGCCTGCTTTGCGCTAAAAGTGAGCAAATGACGATCCTGCGCACAAACAGATGATTTAATTCAGGAAGAAAAAGAAGAAACCGTTTGCGTGGTGGAAATCTATGCAGCAAAAGTGGCGTGCGAGTGGTCAATCAAAGCATAAAACGTTTGCCGGCACCGTTGTCGGGTGAGCGGGTAATCCGGTAACAATCAGCCACGAGGAAGAGGTCGTCGGGCAGGCTCGACAAGAAATTAACATTTAATCACCTTCCCGCGCCCGTCATAAGGCTCGTCCCAGGTGCTCTCCTTTACGTTGTTCTCCCGCTGTGATTACCGCGCTGATGTTATTGCCGCAGCCTGTCTGTCGAGCAACATTAACGCTGGTGATACTGCTTAAATAATTCATCGAACCATTCGATAAAAACCCTGACCTTAGGAGGAAGATAGCGTCGGTCAGGATAGAGGATGGAAACCGGTTTGGTTACCGTTGCGTAGTCAGATAACAGTTCCGTCAGCCTGCCCGCTTCAATGTCAGTTTCTAATGCCGCGCGTATGGCATGAAGTATACCAAGGCCTTGCAGGCCGCAGGATAACAACACATCTGAATTATTAACCCGCATACTGTGTGCCGGTCGCCGTGAAATAACCTCACCGTTAACAACAAATCTCCATTCATGGAGGTCACGGCTATGCTCGCTAAAAAAACAGACGGCTTTATGATCAGCAAGATCATCCGGCGTCTGAGGCGTGCCATATTTTTTCAGATAGGAGGGGGCTGCACAGGTCACCATCTGCAGATCGCCGACACGACGCGAAATAAAATTTGAATCCGCAAGCTCACCGAGACGTATAACACAATCGACGCCTTCGGAAATCAGGTCAGTCAGACGATCTGAAGCCGTTAAGACAATGTCAATCTGCGGATACAGAGCCTGAAAATTATCCAGGAAGGGGATCAGAATACTGTGCGTCAGGGCCAGCGGAGCATCAATGCGAAGCTCGCCGTGCGGCAACTGATCGGGCGAATAAGAGGCCATCATCTCGCTGACATCGGTCAGAAGCGCTTTGGCTCGCTGATAAATTTCCTCTCCTTCAGCCGTCACACTCAGACTGCGCGTGGTGCGATGCAGCAGTTTAACGCCCAGCGTATCCTCCAGTTGCTTCACCGACTTGCTGACCGCAGGGCGATGCAACTGCAAAGCGTCAGCGGCACGGGTGAAGCTGCGCAGTTCTACAACCTGAACAAAAATGTCCATCAACTCAAGCATGTTCGGGCGCACGTTTTTAACTCCGCTGAAATAGTATGACCAAAATTGTGATACCTGGGAGTATAACCCAGCCCGATTGTTTCTCCTGCAGAAACACTGAACCTCTTTTTGATGGCTTTTACCCGCGATCGCTTTGCTTATCATGCCCTCTCTGATACAGGCACACAGGAAATGACAGAAATGAAAGCATGGTTATTAAAAGATTTTGGTCTTGAAAACTTAAAACTGGAAGAGGTTGAAACCCCCACACCCGGTCCGTGTGAACTTCTGGTAAAAGTTGGCGCGGTTTCGCTGAACTTCAGGGACAAAGCCATCGTGGAGGGTTTTTATGAGCCACATCTGGTGCCAAAGCCCCTTATCCCGGTCTCTGATGCGTCAGGAACCGTGGTTGCCACCGGTGAGGGGGTAACCCGTTTCAGCATTGGCGATCGCGTTAATTCACATCTCTATTCCCGCTGGCTGGATGGCGAACCGGCTGCCGACGAGCCAGCCTGGTGTATAGGCATGCCGTTACCTGGCGGACTGGCTGAGTACATGATTCTTCATGAAGATAGCGCGGTCAAAGCCCCGGACAGCATGACAGATGAGGAAGCCTCCACTCTTCCTATTGCGGCGTTAACGGCATGGTACTCGCTAATGGATATCGGTAATTTGCAGCCCGGACAAACCGTGCTGGTACAGGGAACCGGCGGTGTATCCGTGTTTGCTGCTCAGATAGCGCATGCCTATGGCGCGCGGGTGATTGCGACATCCAGTAACGATGCCAACCTCGAACGGATTAAATCGCTGGGGGCGGATGAGGGGATTAATTATAAAAAATGGCCTCAATGGCAAAATAAAGTTCTGGAGCTGACCGGGGGTAAGGGCGCTGATGTCACGGTGGAGGTTGCCGGTGGCAGCGGCATTAACCAGTCAATTACGGCAACCAAAGTGGCCGGAACGATTGCACAGGTAGGTTTTCTTACCGGTCAGACAGCGCAGCTTGATTTAATGCCGTTAATTTTCCGCCAGACAACCATCAGAGGCATTGCAGTGGCACCCCGTTCCTCGTTTGATCGGATGAACCCATTCCTGAATAAACACCATATCAAACCCGTTATTGAACAGGTTTACCGCTTTAGCGAGGCAGTCGAAGCTTTTGAGCATCTCTCCCGGGGTGCATTTGGCAAAATCGTTATTAAAATGGATAGCTGATAACGTCAGTCTTCGTTGTCAAAAAGAAAAGGTACCCGACGTGGGCGACAATAATCGCCTGCGTTTGCCCTTCCGGTTTTACCCGGATCAGCAGGGTGACAAGCGGTAAGGCAGCGAGCAGACCGCCCGGTCGATCGCTGTGCTTCGCCGTTTCGGAAATCAGTACCACCTTAACAGCGGCTATCAGGTCGTTGAGATGAGCCAGAGCCGCGTTTTCCGGTAAAGTTGAGGCGTAGCAAGGGCGCTAGACAAGAAATTAACATTCCTGTAACCTCTTAATTTCCCTCATAAGGATCGTCCCATGTCTTCCCCTTTACGTTTATCTCTGGTTGGCGACTACCGTGCTGACGCCGTAGCCCATCAGGCCATTCCGCTGGCGATTGAACGTGCCGCCGCCCATCTGAATATCACCGTAGACGCTGAATGGATTGCAACTGAACAACTGGGCGATCTGAGCCGCCTGCAACAGCGTGAAGCGCTATGGGTGGTGCCTGGCAGTCCTTACCAGAATGATGCGGGCGTTTTCGCCACCATTCGGCTGGCGCGGCAACAGGGCAAACCCTTTCTCGGCTCGTGCGGCGGATTTCAGTACGCGGTGATTGAATATGCCCGCAACGTACTGGACTGGCAGGATGCCGCACATGCTGAGACCGATCGGATCGGGCGGATGGTGATTGCGCCTCTCAGCTGTTCGCTGGTGGAACAGCGGGGCGCGGTGAGATTTGAAGCCGGTTCGCGTATAGCGCAGGCTTACGGTTCGCTCAGCAGCGATGAAGGCTATCACTGTAACTTTGGTGTTAATCCTGAGTTCACGGCGGCGCTGGCCGGTAAGGCACTGGACATCACCGCATGGGATACCGACGGTGACGTGCGCGGCGTGGAACTGCAGGATCATCCTTTCTTTGTGGCAACACTGTTTCAGTCAGAGCGCGCCGCCCTGCAACAACAGGATTCACCGCTGGTGATTGCCTGGATGCAGGCCGCACTGGCTCAACGCTAATGTGACTCTCCCTGTGACACTGTCACAGGGAGAGTCATTACGCAGCAGCGCCGGGCGTCCTGCCAGGGCAAGAAAGTTATCAGGATGTTACAAAAAAGCCGACTGGCTTTGGCTGAGTCAATCTGTGGCACGGATCACGTTCAGCACTGACGCAAGGCGGCTGGAATCAGGCGCTGGCGGCCTGCCGGCGCTGTGCGATCAGTTCCGCGCGCTGTAACAGGGCCTGCAAATCATCTTCGTCGATATCAAGTAGTTCACCGCCTTGCAGCGCCTGGTGCAGATCTGCGCGCGTCAGCGGTACCGGCATCGCCACCGGCTCCGGTTTTACCTCTTCCGGGGCCAGCGGGTGCGGGTAGCGGCGTCCGGCCAGGTTATTAAATAGCATAGCCAGCAGGGCCAGCGTCACCGAGTTGAGCAGCACCGGCGTCAGTACAAAGTGATAACCCATCTGCTGCACCGTCGGCCCGCCTAAAATGGCGGTCAACGCTACCGCGCCACCCGGTGGATGCAGGCAGCGCAGCTTAAACATCAGCAGAATGGCCAGACCGGCGGCAACACCCACGGCAATAGCGGGATGGGGGATAAGCTGACTCACCGTGACGCCAGCCAGTGCAGACAGCGTATTTCCGCCTACGACGGACCACGCTGCGCCAGCGGACTGGCCGGGACGCCAAACAGCAGCACCGCCGAGGCGCCGACCGGTGCGACAAACCACAAATTCAGTTCGCCCAGCAGCCAGTGGCTGAGCAGACTGGTCAGAATCAATCCGCTACCGGCACCCAGGCTGGCAAAAAGGATATGCTTTTTACTCACGGCCAACGGATGTGGCCAGAGACGGGACAGAAACAGGCGTACCGCGTGCCTTCCGGTGGAAGGGCTGTTATTCATTACTTTACTCACCGTGTCATAACATTTTCTTATCGTCAGGGATGGCGATTTTCCATCATCAACATCAATGTAACAACCCGACAAACTGTGCAGGTATCAACGGCGGGGCATCAGGAGGAAATTCACTGCACGGCGGCGCAGCCAGCAATAAAAAGACCCGCCGTAGCGGGTCAGTGGGGAGCGTTAATCCACTTTATCGGGATACTCACACAGGTCTTCAATCAGACAGGCACCACAGCGCGGCTTGCGCGCCACGCAGGTGTAACGGCCATGCAGAATCAGCCAGTGATGACAGTCGACCTTGTAGGCCGCCGGTACCACCTTCAGCAGCTTCTGCTCCACCTCTTCAACATTTTTGCCCGGCGCGAAGCGGGTGCGATTGCAGACGCGAAAGATATGAGTATCGACAGCGATGGTAGGCCAGCCAAACGCGGTATTCAGCACCACGTTAGCGGTTTTACGGCCAACGCCGGGCAGGGCTTCCAGCGCGGCACGATCTTCCGGCACCTCGCCATTGTGCTGCTCCAGCAGAATGCGGCAGGTCTTAATCACATTTTCCGCTTTGCTGTTAAACAGCCCGATAGTTTTGATGTATTCCTTCACGCCCTCAACGCCCAGCGCCAGCATCGCCGCCGGGGTATTTGCCACCGGATAGAGCCGGGCGGTGGCTTTGTTGACGCTGACATCAGTCGCCTGGGCTGAGAGCAGTACTGCAATCAGCAACTCAAACGGGGAACTGAAGTTAAGCTCGGTGGTCGGATGCGGATTATTCTGCTGCAGCCGACGCAGGATCTCATTACGTTTAGTCTGGTTCACACCGCTTTCCCGGTTGCGCCCTGTGGCGCCGCAGTTGCAGCGGCCTCTGCACGCTGTGCGGCCCGCTGCTTCATCTTCTGGTCGATCAGGTATTTACCCGCCAGCATCATGCCAAGGCCGATAAAGGCACCGGGCGGCAGCATTGCCAGCAGCATCGGCGAGTCAAAATGGACCACCTCGATGCGTAATGACTTCGCCCACGGCCCCAGCAGCTGATCGGCACCGTTAAACAACGTGCCGCTGCCAATGATTTCGCGAATCGAACCCAGCACCACCATGGCGCAGGTCGCGCCCATGCCGATAGCGAAACCATCCAGCGCCGCCAGCGGGATACTGCTTTTTGAGGCCACCGCTTCGGCCCGGCCAACCACGATGCAGTTGGTGACAATCAGTGGGATGAAAATACCCAGTGACTGATACAAACCGTAGGCGTAGGCGTTGATCAGCATCTGCACACAGCTCACCACCGAGGCGATGATCATCACGTAAATCGGGATGCGGATTTCCGACGGCACCCAGCGGCGTGAGGCGGAGATAAAACTGTTGGTCAGGGTCAGCACCAGAGTGGTCGCCAGTCCCAGTCCCAGCGCGTTGGTGGCGGTGGCGGTCACGGCCAGCAGCGGGCAGAGGCCCAGTAGCTGAACCAGCGCGGAGTTATTTTTCCACAGCCCGCCGACCAGCAGGCTTTTAGCTTCACTCATTTGCGTCTCCACATGCCGGTAACGAAGAGAGTCTCTCCGGAAGGGTTTCAATTAACAGGGCGGTACGTCTGGTGGCATTGACCACCGCGCGCGGAGTGATGGTGGCACCGGTAAACTGATCAAACTCACCGCCATCCTTTTTCACTGCAAAGGCTTTGTCTGTCGGACCCTGAACCACTTTGCCATTAAAACTGTTGATCCAGTCTGAAATACGTAACTCAATTTTATCGCCAAGGCCGGGCGTTTCATGGTGTTCAACCACCCGAACGCCCAGTACCTTACCGCTAAAATCGGCACCGACCAGCATCTGAATGGCACCCGAATAGCCATCCGGCGCGGTCGTTTCCAGCGCAGCCGCTACCGGCTGACCCTGCTTCCGCGCCAGATAGAGGCGGTGCGGGGTATTGTTCCCCAATGCGGGATCGGTGACAACGTAACAATCCTGCTGGATATTATTGTCATAAAGCGTAGCGGGCACCACCTGATCCAGCAGGTTTTTCTGCTGAAGCTGGGTCTGATGCTCCACCGTGGGTTTGGTCACGGTATTCACCACGGCGGTGGCTGCAGTGGTAATCGCGGCAAAAATTGCCAGCGTCACACCATTTTTACGAATCGTCTGCAGCATCGCTTAATCCTTCAGATGGCCGTAAACGCGCGGCTGGGTATAGTAATCGATCAGCGGCACGCAGATGTTAGCCAGCAACACCGCAAAGGCGACGCCATCCGGGTAGCCGCCAAAACTTCTGATCAGCCAGACCAGCAGACCAATCAGCGCGCCGTAAAGCAGACGGCCGCGGTTAGTGGTGGAGGCGGTCACCGGATCGGTAGCGATGAAAAACGCACCCAGCATGGTCGCGCCAGAGAGCAGGTGAATCAGCGGGCTGTTCAGTGAGTCAGGTGAGAACAGCCAGCCCAGCGTCGCGCACAACGCCAGCGACAGCAGCATAGCGGCAGGAATATGCCAGCGGATAGCCTTTTTCCACAGCAGAAACAGACCGCCCGCCAGATAAGCGAGATTGACCCACTGCCAGCCGAGACCCGCCAGCACACCGCTGTAGATCGGCTGCGCCAGTAACTGATCGGCGCTGTGACCGGCGCGCAGACCGGTTTTAAAGGTATCCAGTGGGGTTGCCTGACTGATGCCATCCACGCCCATCTGCAACTGCTGCATGGTCTCGCCTGCCAGCGTGTGGCCGCGGAAGACCATGCTCAGGCTATCCAGCAGCGTGGGTTTGATCGCCTGAAGCGTGTCGGGCGGCAGCCAGCTGGTCATCTGTACCGGGAAGGAGATCAGCAGCACCACATATCCCACCATCGCCGGGTTAAACGGGTTCTGTCCCAGCCCGCCATACAGCTGTTTGGCAATCACGATGGCGAACACCGTGCCGATCACCACCAGCCACCAGGGGGCCAGCGGCGGCAGGCTGATGCCGATCAGCACCGCGGTCAGCAGCGCGGAGTTATCCGCCAGGTTGCTGCCAATCGGGGCTTTACGCAGCCGTAAAACAGCGGCTTCGGTCAGCCAGGCGGTGAGCGTTGCCAGTAAAATCTGCAAAAAAGTGCCGTAGCCAAAGAAATAACACTGCGCGGCAAAGCCCGGCACCGCCGCCAGCACCACCAGCAACATGATATTGCCGGTACTGCGGCGGTTATGGGTATAAGGGGAACTTGCGATACGAAAAGCCATTTAATCCTCAAGCGTCGTAGACGACTGCGCTTTACGCGCTTTGGCACGGGCGATGGCGGCCGCTATGGCAGCTTTACGCGCATCATCGGGTTGATTCAGTTCAGGTGCCTGTTCCGGTTCCGCGTTGGCGTTGTTGGCTTGTTCCTGCGCCTGTTCGGCTTTCTCTACCGCGTGATGGGCGGCAGTTGCCACTACCGCAGCATCACGGGACGCTTCTTCTGCGGCAGCCGCTTGTGCCTGCGCTTTCTTCGCTTTGGCGCGGGC
>NZ_MLFN01000068.1 GCF_002095315.1 Pantoea conspicua | reverse complement strand
GCTGGGCGCGCTGGCGGGCGTGCCGCTGGCGGTGAAAGATTTGATCTCTACCGCCAGCGTCCGCACCACCTCCGGTTCGGCGACATACCAGGATTTCATACCTGAAGACGATGACATTACGGTCGAGCGACTACTGGCCGCCGACGCCATTCTGCTGGGGAAAACCACCGCGCCTGAGTTTGGGTACAGCGGTGTCGGACACAATCCTCTGTTCCCGTCGCCGCGCAATCCGTGGGACCTGACCAAAACGCCTGGCGGCTCCAGTGCCGGATCGGGCGCAGCAGTGGCGGCGCGGCTCTGTCCAATCGCGTTAGGCAGTGATGGCGGCGGCTCGGTGCGCATTCCGGCGGCGCACTGCGGTATATATGGTTTCAAAGCCTCAATGGGACGTGTGCCACTGTGGCCCGGCTGCCGCGATGAACGCTATCCGGGCGTCTCCAGTTGGGAGTCGCTGGAGCACATTGGCCCGATGACGCGCACGGTGCGCGACGCCGCCCTGATGATGTCGCTGATGGCGGGCCCGGATATGCGCGATCGCCACTCCATTCCCTGCAGCGACGTTGACTGGCTCAGCGCGCCAGGGCAGCCGGTCGAAAAACTGCGCATCGCCTTTAGCGCCGATTTTGGCTACGTGGCGGTCGATCCCGAGGTGCGCGCTGTGGTCAGTGCCGCCGCGCAGCGTTTTGCTGAGGAAATCGGTGCGGAGCTGGAGCTGGCCGATCCCGGATTCCGCGATCCCTCGGCGGCCTTTGGTGCGCTGGTGGCGATGGAAAGCGATCTCAGCGGGATGCGCAGGATGATGGAACAGCAGGGCGATCGGATGTCACCGCACCTGGTCGCCATGCTGCAACGCGACTGGCGGGCCGAAACCTTTACCGACGCCATTGCTACCCGCAAAGCGGTCAGCAATAGCCTGTGGCGATTTATGCAGCGCTACGATCTGCTGATCACGCCGACGCTGGCGGTGCCGCCGTTTGCGCTCGGTATGCAGGGACCAGAAATCATTGATGGCCGCATGGTCCGCAGCGATCACTGGCTGTCGTTCTGCTTCCCGTTCAACTTCACCGGCCAGCCTGCGGCTTCGGTGCCGGCCGGGTTTACCGCCAGCGGCCTGCCGGTGGGGCTGCAAATTGTCGGACGGCATCTTGATGATGCCTTAGTGCTGGCTGCCAGCGCGGCTTTCGAGCGCATTCAGCCGTGGAACCACCTTCAACCTGGAATCGCACAATGAAAAATGCTTCTGCGCCTGCGTTAGAACAGGAATTTGAACATCAGCCGGTGCCGCTGTCGCACCGCCACTCCACCCGCTCCGTCTCGGCGGTCTGGTTCGGTTTCCCGATGATCCTGACCAACGCGCTGTTTGGCGGCATCATCACCTGGCACCTGGGCTTCTGGCCGGCGCTGATCGCCATTTTGCTCGGCAATCTGGTGCTGTTCGCCTACGTCGGCGCGCTGAGCTGGTACGCCGGTAACACCGGGATGAACTTTGCCTTACAGGCGCGCCGGACCTTTGGCAGCAAAGGTTACATTCTGGTCTCCGGCTTTCTCTCGACGGTGGTGATTGGCTGGTACGCCTTCCAGACCGGCCTGACCGGCACGGTGATCAATCAGACCTTTGGCTGGAATGCGCTGGCGGTCACCGCCTTTGCCATGGTGCTCTATACCGCTATTACCTTTCTCGGGGTGCGTGCGCTGTCGGTGCTGGGGATGATTGCCGCGCCGCTGTTTGTGGTGCTGGGCGGGGTGGCGCTGTGGCTGATAGGCCAGCAGCATGACTTCAGCACGGTGACTCACTGGCAGGGCAGCGCCAGTGCGGCGGGCGCGATGAGTATGGGCACTGCCGTCACTATGGTGGTGGCGGGCTTTGCTGATTCCGGCACCATGACCGCCGACTTTACCCGCTGGTCGAAAAACGGTCGTTCGGCGGTGATCGCAGCGTTTTCCGCCTTTCCGGTGGCGAACGTCATCTCTTATCTGTTTGGTGTGGTCATCGTTGCGGTCGGCGCGGCGGTCGATCCGCTGACCAACGGCGGCAACTTTCTGCCGATGCTGATGGGGCACAGCGCCTTTTTATCGGTGGTGGCCTGTCTGTTCGTGTTTATTAACCTCGGCTCGGTCTGCACCCACTGCCTGTATAACGGCGCGGTGGGCTTCAGCCATCTGTTCAGCAGTAAAATGCGCCTCTGGACGCTGATCCTGGGCGCGGTCGGCGGGGCGCTGGCGCTGGCGGGCGTCTGGTCTTACTTCCTGGAATGGCTCAGCCTGCTGGGTATTGTGGTGCCGCCGTTTGGTGCAGTGATGATTGTTGATCTGATTTTCATGGCGAAAATCAGCGAACAGCGTCCGTCACAGCGTTTTCGCGCTACCGCCTTTGCGGCCTGGGCGATCGGCAGCCTGTGTGCAGTTATCGCTCATCTGGCCTTTCCGCAGTTGGGTGAGGCGGTGATCGGCCTGGTGACCGCCGCGCTCAGTTACAGCCTGATTAGCCGGGTGCGTGCGCCGCGACCGGTGATGGAGAAGAAAAATGCCTGATTACAGTGTTAACTCAACCCCCTACGCCTGGCCGTTTGACGGTGGCTTCAGCCCGGCTGATACCGCGCTGGTGGTGATTGATATGCAGACTGATTTTTGCGGCGTCGGCGGCTATGTCGATACCATGGGTTACGATGTGGCGCTGACCCGCGCCCCGATTGCGCCGTTGCAGCAGGTGCTGGCGGCGATGCGTGCCCGGCAGTTTCCGATCATTCATACCCGCGAAGGGCACCGGCCCGACCTCAGCGACTTACCGGCCAATAAGCACTGGCGCTCGCGACGGATGAAGGCGGGCATCGGTGATGACGGACCCTGCGGCCGTATTCTGGTGCGCGGCGAACCCGGCTGGGAGATTATCCCGGAACTGACGCCGCTGCCGGGCGAGGTGGTGATCGATAAACCGGGCAAAGGCTCGTTTTACGCCACCGATCTGGAGCTGATCCTGCGCAGTCGTCACATCCGCAATTTGATCCTCACCGGCATCACCACCGATGTCTGCGTACACACCACGCTGCGTGAAGCCAATGACCGCGGATTTGAATGTCTGGTGCTGTCCGACTGCTGCGCCGCCACCGAGCGGCGACATCATGAGGCGGCGCTGAGTATGATCCACATGCAGGGCGGGATTTTTGGCGCGGTTGCCACTTCGGCAGCCCTGCTGGATAGCCTCGGCAGTTAATTCCTGCGGACCGCCGATGGTCAGCTCTGCCGTGCCTCGTGCGGCGGACTGGCCTCGATCAGGCTGGTAAGCTGATCGACCGGAACCGCATGACTGAACAGATAACCCTGTAGCTGGTTACAGCCCGCATCCGCCAGTGCCGACATCTGGTCTGGCGTCTCTACGCCCTCGGCGGTCACCATCAGACCCATAGCGTGACCCAGCCTGACCACCGACTCAACAATGGCGACCGAATTCTCTGCTACGCCCAGCGACTGGGTAAATGAGCGGTCAATTTTGATTTTATCGACCGGGAAGTGGCTGAGATAGTTGAGGCTGGAGTAGCCGGTACCAAAATCGTCCAGCGCTATCCGGAAGCCAGCGTCACGCAGCGCAATAATGATGGCGCGGGCTTCGTGCTCATCGTCGATCAATACTCCTTCGGTGATCTCCAGTTCAATCCGGGTCGGATCGCCGCCGTGCTGCCGCACGATTTCAGTCATCCTTTCAACAAAGCCGGTGGCGCGAAACTGCACCGGCGAGACGTTGACTGCCACCATCAGGTCGGGAAAACGCTGCTGGGTGGCACAGGCTTCTGCCAGCACCCATTCTCCGAGCGGAATAATCAGCCCGGTCTCCTCGGCAATCGCAATAAATTCACCCGGCACCACCAGACCACGGCTCGGATGATACCAGCGCAGCAGCGCCTCGACACCGACCATCTGCTGGCCGCCAATGTCCATCAGCGGCTGATACCAGACTTCCAGACCCTCACGGTTTTGCAGTGCAGTACGCAGATCGGCGGCGATGGTTTGTCGGGTGCGCACTGACTCATCCATCGCCCGTTCGAACTGGCGATATTTGCCGCGTCCGCCACTTTTGGCTTCATACAGCGCAATATCCGCTTTGCGCATTAACTCCAGCCGATCAACGCCATCTTTGGGTGCCAGCGCCAGACCAATACTGGCACCGCTCCAGACTTCGCTGCCAAACAGCGTAAAAGGCTGGCTGAGCTGGTCGATGATGCGCTGCGCCAGACCTTGTGCCTGAGAGAGCGTCTCCACTTCTGGCATCACCACAATAAACTCGTCGCCGCCGATCCGACCGACGGTATCGCTGGCCCGCACCATCCGGCTCAGGCGCTGCGCCACCGCAACGATCAGTTCGTCGCCGGCGTGATGGCCGTAGGTATCATTGATCGCTTTGAAGCGGTCGAGATCGATCAGCAGCAGCGCCACCCGCTGATCGTTGCGCGTGGCCAGCGCCAGTGCCTGAGTCAGACGATCTTCGACCAGCGCACGATTGGGCAGCCCGGTCAGCACATCGTGAAATGCCAGATGCTGTGCCTGCGCCTCAGAGGCACCCAGCTTCAGCATCGACTGCGACAGATTGATCGACGAGGTCCAGAGACGGCGCACCATATAAAGGCAGAGCAGGGAGATCGCCAGCACCGCCAGGCCGGTTGACGGGCCGATCGTGCGCAGCATTTGCGCGCCGGGGCGTGACGGCACCCAGTTGAGGTAGCCGACCGCCTCACCAGACTGCGCAATCAGCAAAAAACGTGCCCCGCTGCCGGGCTGCGGGCTGCCGTCGGAGAAATGCAGTCCCTGTAGCTGATTGCGTTCGGCCAGGCTGGCCAGATAGCCATCGTCAAGAAACTTCAGGCTGACCAGCCGGAAGCGCGGCAGGGCATCACTGTCACGCTGGATATTACCGACAGCCAGTGCGGCTGTGCGACCGGCCAGGCGGGCATAATCGGCTTTGTCCTCGCGTGAGCGATCCTGCACCAGCGGATTTTGCAGGATGTCGTGGATCAGCGTGGCTTCCTTCTGGGGCGTGACCGGCTGACCGTCACGCCACAGCCTGACAATCTGGTTTTGCTGATCCAGCACCAGGATCAGCTGATGGCCAAACATCTCAAACAGCCAGTTGCCAATGTTCTCGTCCAGCCAGCCCGAGGCGGCATCTTCATCCAGCAGATGCTGCTCAAGCGGCCGCCAGCGTGACAGGCTGCGTAACTGGCGCAGATGTTCGTTCATGCTCTGGGTGAATGAGGTTTCTATCATCCGCTGTTGCTGTTGCCGCGCTTCCGTGTTGGTCAGCGAGGTGCCAATGAACAGCCCCGTGCCCGCGCCACCAAAGGTCAGCAGCAGAATCGCCACCAGCGGTACCAGCACTTCACGCAGGAAACTGCGGCGGAAATCGCCAGAAAGTTTAAAGGTATTAATCATTTTTTAGTTTTTCTCAAAAGCAGGAGTACAGCTTAAAAGCTAGCAGACGGTAACGGGACTTTCACACAAACCTTTGGAGTCAGTGACCCTGGCGGTGAATTTTTTGTGGTGAAGGTAAGGTGAAGGTAAGGGCCTGAACCTGAATGATATCCAGACACAAAGTTGTGTATGTTATGGTCAGGACATGTTTACGACGTTGAGTGAAAACAGAATGCCTCAAATGACCCTTCACATTTTGAATGCGCAGAACAAACTAACCGCTCACGCTCAATGGTTGCAAAGCTGCCTGAACGATACGTACAACCTGGCTAATAGCTTCCTGCCGCTCCCTTCTGTGGATGTTGTTGTAAAAGCCGGATCATATGTCATTCCTGAGAAAGGGCATCTGGGATATTGTCCTGAGCCCGGCCTCATTTACATAACCGTCGATCCTGATAACGCCCTGTTTTGTAAAAATGATGCTCATTCGCTTGAACGCATGTTTGCTCATGAACTGCATCATGCCGCGAGGTGGGCCGGACCGGGATACGGTTCTACTTTAGGTGAAGCGATTGTCTCTGAAGGGCTTGCTGGTCATTTTTCTCTGGAGCTTTTTAAAGGTAAGCCTGAGCCCTGGGAAAGCCTCAACCCAGACATGGTTCAGCCTTTCGCTCTGCAACTCAGTGAAAGCTGGCATCGCACTGACTATGACCATAACGCATGGTTTTTTGGGGCCAGGGATCTACCGAAATGGGTGGGGTATACCGCAGGGTTCAACCTTGTCAGAAAGTACCTGGCAAACTTCCCCCGTCTGAAGGCTTCAATGCTGGCAAACATAGAGGCAGCGGAATTCCGGCCATTTATCTGAACTGCAACGGCTGCTTTACGCAGCATCATGATTCTGCATGAGCAGAAAAGAGAATCGTCCACGCTTTGTTGATGACCAATCGACCCGGCATTCGTCTCTATCTGTCTGCCCTCTGTACAGGGTATTCTGATCGCTCCTCACCCACTCAAATTCACCTCTCCTTCACTCCCCCGTCACGGTTCTGTCATCTGATCCGGTCAAGGTAATGCCATCCCGCAGTGACTTTTCACTGCGTCCCCACTCTGTAACCCGTGAGGATTTCATCGTGATGGAGTTATCCAGACATCCGACCACTGTCTATCAGGCCGTCGCCGCGCGACTCGAACAGGCGCTTCAGCAACGCTATCGCTGTGGCGACTATCTTCCCTCCGAACAACAACTGGCCGATCACTATGAAGTTAACCGCCACACCTTACGCCGGGCGGTGGATGAACTGGTGAATAAAGGGCTGCTGCAACGCCGTCACGGCGTCGGCATCCTGGTGCTGATGCGGCCTTATGACTATCCGCTGCACGCTCAGGCGCGCTTTAGCCAGAACCTGATGGAGCAGGGCAGCCATCCGACCAGCGAGCGGCTACTGGCGGTGTTACGTCCGGCCAGCAACGACGTTGCCAGCGCGCTGGGCGTCAACGAGGGCGATAACGTAATCCATCTGCGTACGCTGCGGCGTGCCAACGGTGTACCGCTATGTGTCATCAACCACTTCCTTGCCGATCTCAGCTGGTGGCCGCAGCTGCAGCATTTTAACAGCGGTTCGCTGCACGATTATCTCGACCAGCACACCGGCAAACAGCTGGTGCGTACCCAGACCCGCATCAGCACCCGACGGGCGCAGGCGAAAGAGTGTAAGCAGCTGGAAATCGCGCTGCATTCGCCGCTGCTCTGCGTGCGCACCCTGAACAAAACCCGCGACGGTGCAATGGCTGAATACTCGGTCAGCCTGACGCGCGGCGACATGATTGAACTGACTCTGGAGCACTAATGGAACAGCAAACGGCCCGCCAGCGCTGGCTTTCAGTGCTGGCACACAGCAGCGCGGCACAGCTTAACGCGCACTGGCAGGCGCTTAACCTCCAGCCCGTTTTCACCCTGATCCGTCCGGCAGAGATCGGCCTGACCCGGCTGCAAGCGCGCATGGGGGCGACCGGTAAACGCTTTGTGATGGGCGATGCGACAGTGACGCGCGCAGTGGTTCAGCTCAGCGACGGCACCCTGGGTTACAGCTACCTGCTGGGACGTGATAAAGCCCACGCCGAGCGCTGCGCCTTAATCGATGCCCTGTTACAGCAGCCGGAAACCCGGGCGCTGTTAGAAGAGAAGATTATTACCCCGCTGGCGGCATGGCGTGACGAGCAGCGTCAGCTGCGCGCGCGTGAAATTGCCAGCAGCAAAGTGGATTTCTTTACGCTGGTACGCGGAGATAACTGATGACATTACTGGCAAGTTTTAACCATCCGGTGGCGGATGCACAGCGCGCATTCCGCCGCATCCTCAAAGCGATGAGCGAGCCGGGCGTGATGGTGTCGCTGCCGCTGCAACAGGGCTGGGGCGCACTGTCGCCCGCCGCCACTGCGCTGTTACTGACGCTGGTCGATCAGGAGAGTCCGGTATGGCTGGATGCGCAGATCGACAACGAACAGCTACGCAATAACCTGCGTTTCCACACCGGCGCGCCGATTACTGCGCAGCAGGATGCGCCTTTCGCGCTCAGTCACGCCAGCTCGCATCCCGATCCGGCCCATTTTGCCGCCGGTGACAATCTGGCACCGGAAAAAAGCACCACACTGATTATTGAAGTGACGTCGCTGAATGGCGGCCTGACGCTGCGCCTCTCCGGGCCGGGCCTGCGGGAAACCCGCGCCATTGCGCCGCAGTTGCCGGAAAGCGTGCTGGCCTATCTGCGCAGCCGCCCACATCCGTTCCCGCAGGGCGTTGATCTGATTTTTACCTGTGGCGAAGCGATGATGGCGGTACCGCGCACCACGCTTGTGGAGGTGTGCTGATGTACGTTGCGGTGAAAGGGGGCGAAAAGGCGATTGCTAACGCCCATCAGCTGCAGGCCGATCTGCGTCGTGGCGATCGGAATGTCGCCGAGCTGGGCTGCGAACAGGTGGCCCAGCAGCTCGGTCTGGCGGTCGATCGGGTGATGACCGAAGGCGGGATTTACGATCCTGAACTGGCGGCACTGGCAATCAAACAGGCCAGCGGCGATCTGGTGGAGGCGATCTTCCTGCTACGCGCCTATCGCACCACGCTGCCACGTCTGGCCGAGAGCCAGCCGCTGGCGACTGCATCGATGCGTATTGAGCGGCGTATCTCGGCGGTCTACAAAGATCTGCCGGGCGGCCAGGTGCTGGGACCGACCTATGATTACAGCCACCGACTGCTCGACTTTACGCTGCTGGCCAACGGTGAAACGCCGGCATCGCCACGAGACGATCGCGCGCTGGATGCGGCCTGTCCGCACATGTTCAGCATGATGAGCGACGAAGGACTGGCGGTGCGTGAAGAGGATGATGGCAGCGAACCCGTCGATATCACTCGCGAGCCGATGAGTTTTCCCGCCTCGCGCGCTGCACGGCTGCAGCAGTTGGTACGCGGCGATGAAGGTTTTTTGCTGGCGCTCGGCTACTCGACCCAGCGTGGCTATGGCCGCACCCATCCGTTCGCCGGTGAAATTCGTACCGGCTATCTCAGCGTCAGCATCTGCCCGGAAGAGCTGGGCTTTGAGCTGGAGATTGGCGAACTGCTGCTGACCGAGTGCGAAATGGTCAACGGCTTCGCCCACGGTGACGACAGCGCACCCCATTTTACCCGTGGCTACGGCCTGGTGTTTGGCCGCGCCGAACGCAAAGCGATGTCGATGGCGCTGGTCGATCGGGCGCTGCAGAGCCGTGAGCAGCAGGAGCGCATCACCAGCCCGGCGCAGGATGAAGAGTTTGTGCTGTCGCACGCCGATAACGTCGAAGCCGCAGGCTTCGTCTCCCACCTTAAACTGCCGCACTACGTCGATTTCCAGGCAGAACTGGAACTGCTGAAACGCCTGCAGCAGGATCATCAGGAGCGCAACCATGGCTGAACTCAGCGGTTATAACAACGGCTATCTGGATGAGCAGACCAAACGCACCATCGTCGCGCCATCCTGAAAGCGGTGGCGATCCCCGGCTATCAGGTACCGTTTGCCGGACGGGAAATGCCGATGCCCTACGGCTGGGGCACCGGTGGTATCCAGATCACCGCCAGCGTGATTGGCGATCAGGATGTGCTGAAGGTGATCGATCAGGGTGCGGATGACACCACCAATGCGGTCTCAATTCGTCGCTTCTTTCAGCGCGTCAGCGGCGCAGCGACCACCGAACGCACCGCCGATGCCACGCTGATCCAGACCCGGCATCGCATTCCGGAAACGCCGCTGGAAGAGGATCAGATTCTGATCTTCCAGGTGCCGATCCCGGAACCGCTGCGCTTTATTGAGCCGCGCGAGACCGAGACCCGCACCATGCACGCGCTGGAGGAGTACGGCGTCATGCAGGTCAAACTGTATGAAGATATTGCCCGTTACGGCCACATCGCCACCACCTACGCCTATCCGGTGAAGGTCAACGATCGCTATGTGATGGACCCATCGCCGATCCCCAAATTCGACAATCCGAAGATGAACATGATGCCGGCGCTGCAACTGTTTGGTGCCGGACGCGAAAAGCGCATCTACGCCTTACCGCCCTATACCAAAGTGGAAAGCCTCGACTTCGATGACCATCCGTTTACCGTTCAGCAGTGGGATGAACCCTGTGCGCTGTGCGGTTCGCGCCACAGCTACCTCGACGAGGTGGTGATGGACGATCAGGGAACGCGGATGTTTGTCTGCTCCGATACCGACTTTTGCCATCAGCAGCAGGAACAGCAACATGCACAGTGATCAGCCGCTGCTTGCGGTCAGCCAGCTCACCCATCTTTATGCGCCCGGTAAGGGCTTTGAACAGGTCAGTTTTGACCTCTATCCGGGCGAAGTGCTGGGCATAGTCGGCGAGTCCGGCTCCGGTAAAACCACACTGCTGCACAGCCTGTCGGCGCGTCTGACGCCGCAGCAGGGCAGCATTCATTATCAGGGACGCGATCTCTATCAGATGAGCGAAAGCGATCGCCGTCGACTGCTGCGCACCGAATGGGGCGTGGTGCATCAGCATCCGCTGGACGGATTGCGGCCGCAGGTCAGCGCCGGCGGTAATATCGGCGAACGGCTGATGGCGGTCGGCGAGCGCCACTATGGTGACATCCGCGCCGAAGCCAGCCGCTGGCTGCAGGCGGTGGAGATCGCGGCCAACCGTATCGACGATCTGCCAACCACCTTTTCCGGCGGGATGCAGCAGCGTCTGCAGATTGCCCGCAATCTGGTGACCCAGCCGCGCCTGATGTTTATGGATGAGCCCACCGGCGGGCTGGATGTGTCGGTACAGGCGCGGCTGCTGGATCTGCTGCGCACCCTGGTGCGGGAACTTAATCTGGCAGTGGTGATTGTCACCCACGATCTCGGGGTCGCGCGACTGCTGGCGCACCGGCTGCTGGTGATGAAGCAGGGGCGGGTGGTGGAGAGCGGATTAACCGACCGGGTGCTCGACGATCCTCACCATCCTTACACGCAATTGCTGGTCTCTTCGGTGCTCAATTAAATGATGACTCACACAACTATGTTGCAGGTTGAGAATCTGTGCAAAACCTTTGTGCTGCATAACCAGAACGGTGCTGCGCTGCCGGTATTAGAGAACGCCAGCCTGACGGTGAATCAGGGGGAATGTGTGGTGCTGCACGGCCACTCCGGCAGCGGTAAATCAACCCTGCTGCGCGCCCTGTACGGCAACTATCAGCCCAACAGCGGTCATATCCGGCTGCAACATCAGGGCGAATCGATCGATATGGCGCAGGCGACGGCGCGGCAGATCATCGCCATCCGCCGCGACACGCTCGGCTGGGTCAGCCAGTTTCTGCGGGTGATCCCGCGGGTGCCGACGCTGGAGATTGTGATGCAGCCGCTGCTGGAGCGCGGTGTCGAACGCGCCTTCTGTGAAAAGCGGGCCCGTGAACTCCTGAGCCGGCTTAACGTGCCGGAGCGTCTCTGGTCGCTGGCACCGTCGACCTTTTCCGGCGGTGAGCAGCAGCGGGTCAACATCGCGCGCGGCTTTATCGCCGACTATCCGGTGCTGCTGCTGGATGAACCCACCGCCTCACTCGACAGCGTTAACCGCGATGCGGTGGTCGGACTGATTGAACAGGCGCGCGCCCGTGGTGCCGCCATTGTCGGTATTTTCCACGATGAAGCGGTGCGCGACCGGGTAGCCGATCGGCTGCACCTGATGCAACCGATCGCCACAGGAGCACCAGCATGATCATTAATAACGTCCGACTGGTGCTGGAAAACGAGGTGGTCGCCGGATCGCTTGAGTTTCGTGACGATCGCATCAGCAGCTTCAGCGAAACCGCCAGCCAGCAGCCGGGCGCGCTGGACGGTGAGGGCGCCTGGCTGCTGCCGGGGCTGGTGGAGCTGCACACCGATAACCTCGACAAGTTTTTTACGCCACGGCCTAAAGTGGACTGGCCCGCCCACTCGGCGATGAGCAGCCATGATGCGCTGATGGTCTCCAGCGGCATTACCACCGTGCTCGACGCGATTGGCGTCGGTGACGTGCGCGACGGCGGGCACCGGCTGGAGAACCTCAGCAAGATGATCAACGCGATCCGCGACAGCAACCGTAAAGGGCTGAACCGGGCCGAGCATCTGTTGCACCTGCGCTGTGAGTTGCCGCATCCGACCACCGTGCCGCTGTTTGAAGCGCTGATGGGGACGCCGGAACTGGCGCTGGTGTCGCTGATGGATCACTCTCCCGGCCAGCGTCAGTACGCGTCGCTGGAAAAATACCGCGAATACTATCAGGGCAAATATCAGCTCAATGACGCTGAGATGGATCGGTTTGAGCATGACCAGCTCACCCTGGCGGCAGAGTGGTCGCAGCCTAACCGTCAGGCGATTGCCGCGCTGTGCCGCGAACATGGTATCGCCATCGCCAGCCACGACGACGCCACCGCGGCGCACGTTGAGGAGTCTCATGCGGCGGGCAGCCGTATCGCCGAATTTCCCACCACGCTGGAGGCGGCTCGCGCTTCACGCTATCGCAATATGCAGGTGCTGATGGGCGCGCCAAACATCGTGCGCGGTGGATCGCACTCCGGCAACGTCGCCGCCTGGGAGCTGGCCTCACACGGCTTGCTGAATATTCTGTCATCTGATTACTACCCGGCCAGCCTGCTGGATGCGGCATTCCGGCTGGCGGCAGATGAGCGTAACAGCCTCGGTACGTCACAGGCGATTGCGCTGGTGACCTGTAATCCGGCGCGGGCGCTGGGGCTGGAGGATCGTGGAGTGATTGCGGAAGGCTGCCGCGCCGATCTGGTGCTGGCGCATACCGCCCACGGCCACCCGCACGTGCGGCACGTGTGGAGTAAAGGCCGGCAGGTCTATTAATGGCGCGCCTTATCTGGTTAACCGGACCGTCCGGATCGGGCAAGGATAGCCTGCTGGATGCGCTGCGTGAGGCACCGCCAGCCCGGCTGCTGATCGCCCATCGCTACATCACTCGCGCCGCCGATGCCGGTGGTGAAAATCATGTGGCACTGAGTGAGGCGGAGTTCGCCCGCCGTGCCGCGCTGGGTCTGTTCGCGGTGAGCTGGCAGGCACACGGATTTTATTACGCCATCGGCAGTGAGGTGGAAGGCTGGCTGCAGCGCGGTCAGAACGTGGTGGTCAACGGTTCGCGACTGCATCTGGCACAGGCACAGGCGCGGTTCGGGCCGCAGCTATTGCCGGTCTGTCTGCAGGTGACGCCGTCGGTGCTGGCGGCGCGACTGCGCCAGCGCGGACGTGAAGATGAGGCAGAGATCGCAAGGCGGCTGGCGCGTGCCGCCCAGCCTCAGCCAGACGGCTGTCTGCTGCTTAACAACGACGGGGCGCTGGACCGTACGGTCTGGCAACTCTGTCAGCTGCTCGAGGCGCATCAATGCAACTGACCTTTCTGGGAACAGGAGGCGTGACCGCCGCACCGCTGTTTGGCTGCGACTGCCGTGCCTGTCAGCGGGCGCAACAGGACCCGCGTTATCATCGCGCACCCTGCAGTGCGCTGATTGAGGCGGGCAATGAGCGGATTCTGCTCGACGCCGGCCTGCCACTGCTGGCCTCACGGTTTAAGCCCGGCGAACTGACCCGCATTCTGCTGACGCACTACCACATGGACCACGTACAGGGCCTGTTTGCGCTGCGCTGGGGCAAAGGTGCGTCCATTCCGGTATGGGGCCCCCCGACACGCGTGGCAGCGACGATCTGTTTAAACATCCTGGCCTGCTCGATTTCAGGCCATCATTAACCCCGTTTGTCGCCCGATCGTTTGGTGAACTGCAGGTCACGCCGCTGCCGTTACAGCATTCGCGGCTGACCCACGGCTACCTGTTTGACTGGCAGGGGAGCCGGCTGGCCTGGCTATGCGATACCTGTGGCCTGCCGCCCGATACCGAGGATTTCCTGCGTGGTCAGCCGCTCGATCAGCTGGTCATCGACTGCAACGATCCGCCGCAGGCTGCCCCGCGTAATCACAACGATCTCAATCTGGCGCTGGCGATCATCGATCGGCTACAACCGCGTCAGGCCTGGTTAACGCACCTCAGTCATGAGATGGACAACTGGTTAGCCGATCACCCGCTGCCAGAGGCGATTCAGCCCGCGCGCGATGGTCTGATCCTGTCATGCGGTGCCGGCTGGCCTGTCACAGTTTGATCATCTGGCTGTCATCCCGCCTTCATGCCGCCACGCCTTAATAACCGGCAGAACGTAATCAGCGACGACGGAGAACAACATGGCACAGGCACTTCTGAAAACGGTGGTCGATAACGACCTGCCACCGGCCACGCTCGGCGGACAAAAAGTGTTGTCGGTGCAGAGTCTGAGCAAAGCGTACGGCGACAGTACCGTGCTGGATAAGGTCAGTTTCGACCTGCACGCCGGGGAACTGGTGGCGGTGATAGGCCGATCCGGGGCCGGGAAATCGACCCTGCTGCATATGCTCAACGGCACCATAGCCGCCAGCTCCGGGGCGATAATCAGCCTGCATCAGGGCGAAGCGGACCGTAACGTGGTGGCGCTCAGCAGCCGCCAGCTGCGTGAATGGCGCAGCCAGTGTGGCATGATCTTCCAGGACTTCTGTCTGGTCCCGCGACTGGATGTGCTGACCAACGTGCTGCTGGGACGCCTGAGCCAGACCAGCACGCTGAAATCCTTCTTTAAAATCTTCTCTGACCATGACCGCGCCCACGCCATTGAACTGCTGCAGTGGATGAACATGCTGCCGCAGGCGCTGCAGCGGGCAGAAAACCTGTCGGGCGGTCAGATGCAGCGCGTGGCGATCTGCCGGGCGCTGATGCAGAACCCGAAAATTCTGCTGGCCGATGAGCCGGTGGCGTCACTCGATCCGAAAAACACTAAACGCATCATGGATGTGCTGCGTCAGGTGAGCGAGCAGGGCATCAGTGTCATGGTGAACCTGCACTCTATCGAACTGGTAAAGCAATACTGCACCCGGGTGATCGGCATTCAGCGTGGAGTGGTGCTGTTTGATGGCCATCCTTCGCAGCTTACTGACGGCCTGCTGCACCAGCTGTACGGCGATGAACTTAATCAGATCCACTAACTTCCACGGCAAGAGAACAACCTCGAATGAAACTGACTTCTTTAGCGCTACTGACGGGTGTAATGACTTTTGGTGTTAACGCAGCGGATGCGCCGAAACAACTTAACCTCGGCATTCTGGGCGGGCAAAACGCCACCCAGCAGATTGGTGATAACCAGTGTGTGAAAACCTTCTTTGATAAAGAGCTGGGCGTGGATACGCAGATGCGTAACGCCTCTGACTACTCCGGGGTGATCCAGGGGCTGCTGGGCGGCAAAATCGATATGGTGCTGAGCATGTCACCCGCCTCGTTTGCTTCGGTCTACCTGCAGGATCCGAAAGCGGTCGATGTGGTCGGCATTGTGGTGGATGACAAAGATCAGTCACGCGGCTACCACTCGGTGGTGATCGTCAAGGCCGATAGCCCGTACAAAAAACTGGAAGACCTGAAGGGCAAATCCTTTGGTATGGCCGATCCCGACTCCACCTCCGGCTTCCTGATGCCGAACCAGGCGTTTAAGAAAGAATTCGGCGGCACGGTGGACGACAAGTATAACAATACCTTCTCCAGCGTGACCTTCTCCGGCGGCCATGAGCAGGACATTCTCGGCGTGCTGAACAACCAGTTTGACGGTGCCGTGACCTGGACCTCACTGGTCGGCGACCGCAACAGCGGCTATAGCGCCGGTGCGTTTGGCCGTCTGATCCGCATGGACCATCCGGATCTGATGAAGCAGATCCGCATTATCTGGCAGTCGCCGCTGATCCCCAACGGTCCGGTACTGGTCAGCAACAAACTGCCGGCAGATTTTAAAGCCAAAGTGGTGGCGGCGATTAAAAAGCTGGATAAAGAAGATCACGCCTGTTTCGTCAAGGCAGTGGGCGGTAAACAGCATATCGGCCCTGCCACCGTCGCGGACTATCAGAACATCATTGATATGAAGCGCGACCTGATGAAAGGCAGCCGCGGCTAACGCCCGGTAACGGCTACCTTGCCTTCCCTGGCTGTCCGGGGAAGGCGGGACGCGGCAGGTGCGTCTGCGTCCCGATGCTTCAGCCCCGGAGATCCCCCCTTGAACGAATTCGAACATTATTACCAACGCATCCGTCGCCAGCAGAAACGCGACACGCTGCTCTGGTCACTGCTGCTGGTCGCGCTCTATCTGGCGGCGGGTAACGTGGCGGAATTTAATCTGCTGACCGTCTGGCAGTCGCTGCCGCACTTCTTTGACTACCTGCGGGAAATCCTGCCGGTGCTGCATCTGCCGCTGCTGTTCGCGGATGGCAAAACTGAAGGCTCGCTGGCGTACTGGGGCTACCGTCTGCCGATCCAGCTGCCGCTGATCTGGGAAACCCTGCAGCTGGCACTGGCCGCTACTCTGCTGGCGGTGGCGCTGGCGGCGGTGCTGGCCTTTTTTGCCGCGGACAATACCCGCACGCCTGCCAGCCTGCGACTGGCAATTCGCGCCTTTGTGGCCTTTCTGCGTACCATGCCGGAGCTGGCGTGGGCAGTGATGTTTGTGATGGCGTTTGGCATCGGAGCGATCCCCGGTTTTCTGGCGCTGGCGCTGCATACCGTCGGGAGTCTGACCAAACTGTTTTACGAGGCGATTGAGTCGGCGTCTGACAAACCCGTGCGCGGCCTGGCGGCCTGTGGTGCTACGACCCTGCAGCGGATGCGATTCGCCTTCTGGCCGCAGGTGAAACCGATCTTTCTCTCCTACAGCTTTATGCGGCTGGAGATCAACTTCCGCTCCTCAACTATCCTCGGGCTGGTGGGCGCGGGCGGGATTGGTCAGGAGCTGATGACCAACATCAAACTGGATCGCTACGACCAGGTCAGCATCACCTTGTTGCTGATCCTGATTGTGGTGTCGCTGCTGGATACGCTTTCCGGCCAGTTGCGCCGTCGCGTTGTGGGAGAAACTGCATGATCAGCGTGGTACCGGATATCACACACCTCAAAGCGCAGCACCGCGAGCTGTTTGCCGCGCAACCGCGTTACCTGCGCCGCCTGGGACTGCTGGCGCTGGCGGTGATGCTCTACTATCTGTTCTTTTTCTCGGTCTATGGCATTGACCTGTCCCGCCTGCTGAACGGCTGTCAGCAACTGGGGCGTTACTTTCTGCGGATGTTTGTCTGGCAGGATTTTGCAAACTGGCCGTTTGGCTATTACTTCTCGCAGGTCGGGATCACCTTAGGCATTGTGTTTGCCGGCACCCTGACCGCCACGCTGCTGGCGCTACCGCTGTCGTTTCTGGCGGCGCGCAACGTGATGCACAGCCGGGCGACCCGACCGGTGGCGTTTCTGATGCGTCGGCTGTTTGACCTGCTGCGCGGCATCGACATGGCGATCTGGGGGCTGATTTTTGTCCGGGCGGTTGGCATGGGGCCACTGGCCGGGGTGCTGGCGATTATCCTGCAGGATGTCGGGCTGCTGGGCAAACTCTATGCCGAAGGCCACGAAGCGGTCGAGCGCTCACCGAGTCGCGGCCTGGGTGCGGTTGGCGCGAACAGCCTGCAGAAACACCGTTTCGGCATCTTCACTCAGTCGTTCCCGCAGTTCCTGGCACTCAGCCTCTATCAGATTGAATCCAATACCCGCTCAGCGGCGGTGCTGGGTTTCGTCGGCGCCGGTGGCGTCGGGCTGGTCTATGCCGAGAACATGCGGCTGTGGAACTGGGACGTGGTGATGTTCCTGACGCTGATTCTGGTGGTGGTGGTGATGGTGATGGATGTGCTCTCCAGCCGTCTGCGCAAGCGCTACATCAGCGGGAAACCGGTGCCGCTGTGGCAGCCTGCCGGGCGTGATTAAGTCGTTCGCTGCGCTGCCAGGCGCGCTGTAACGCCTGCACCAGTTGCGCCTGCTGCCAGGGCTTCGCCAGCCGTTCGCACAGCGGTAAAGTGACCGGCTGGTGACGCAAATCCTGACCACTGATTAACACCGTTGCCAGCTGCGGCCAGTTCTGCTGCGCCTGGCGGATCACCTCCGCACCGTTAATCTCGCCAGGCAGCATCAGATCGCTGATCAACAGATCGATATCGGGTGTCTGACGCAGCAGCGCCAGCGCTTGTTCTCCGTCACCGCACTCCAGCGTCAGGTAGCCTAATTGATGCAGATGTTCACACAGCGTCTGACGCACCGCCGGTTCATCATCCAGCACCAGTACCAGCCGATCGTTGGCTGCGTCGGGTGGCACCGGCTGGACCGGCGGGGGCGGGGCGGTGGCCGCCATCTCGGGCGCACGCGGCAACAGCAGCCGCACCGTGGTTCCCTGTCCCGGTGCCGTCTCCAGTTCAATCTGCCCCCCGGACTGCCGGACAAAGCCATACACCATCGACAGCCCCAGTCCGCTGCCGCTGCCGGTGGCTTTAGTGGTAAAGAACGGTTCAAAGACCTGCTCGCGCACCGCTGCCGACATGCCGCAACCGTGATCTATCACCTCAATTGTGACGCGGTCACGTTTTTCATCCTGCTCAAGCCGCCGCTGATTCCAGATACGGATGCGGATTTCGCCGCTCTGTTGCTGCAGGGCATCGCGGGCGTTGACCACCAGATTCATCAGCGCATTCTCCAGCTGGCTGGCATCAATCCAGGCGGGCCAGCCGGGTCGCTGCGCATCAATCACCAGCTGCTGGCCGGGCAGCAGTGAGTGCTGCAACAGTCCCTGCAGATTATCCACCAGCGTCACCACCGACACCGCGCGCGGAAAGAGTGCCTGCTTGCGCGAGAAGGCGAGTAAACGCTGCGTCAGCTGGGCGGCGCGGTCGGCCGCCTGCCGGGCGCG
>NZ_MLFN01000067.1 GCF_002095315.1 Pantoea conspicua | reverse complement strand
TCATAGCGGACCTTCCGATTCGTTAGCTCAACCGCTGTGTGCCAAAACGGAAATTTAAGCGTTCAGGGAATACTCATCCCCTGGGAATTTTCCATCGTTTTATATAGTCTCAAGCAATAATTTACATTTCATATTTTGTAATTTTTCGAATATTGTCATGAGGAGCTCGTGGCTTTTTTCGAATTCACCTGTGAAAAATTGTCGAGCTGTCTAATCCCAGGGACCAGGCAGGTTCCTAAAGTTGCTATGACTACTGCTATCGCTGAAACCAGAAGCACATTACTCCTGCCATAATGAATTGCCAGCGGCCCAGCGACCAGTTCACCTAAGGGAATGGCCACAAACGAACCTACAGCGTCATAGGCGTACACGCGAGCCAATTTTTCCTGAGGAATATGAGTTTGTAGTGAATGAGCCCAGGAGACTCCGAATCGACCGAACGTTACACCAGCAATAAAAAAAGCTGCAATAAGCCACGTTGCAGAAGCAGGTTGACTAAGCATAAAAATTGGCACTGAGCATAGTGATACTAGCATTACACCAATAAAAAGATCGCGTCGTGGACGCCATCTTAGGGCGAAGAACGAACCTGTCATAAGGCCAACGCTTTGCGCAGCAACCATAATTCCCCAATTAGCTCGCCCAAAAGAAGCATCAGCAATCACAGGGCCAAGTACCATCATTACGCCACTAAATGCTGCATTGATAATGGTGAATTGAACCACAATTGCCCATACCCAGGCTCGGCTTGTGAATTCTTCCCATCCTTCTTTTAAGTCCTGCAGGATATTACCTGATGGTGGGCATGCTTTGATTGATGTAATACGAATTAAGAAATAAAGCGGTGCAGAGGCTGCGAAACCTATCGCATCAATTGCCAGTCCCCAACCGGGTCCGACAGAACTGATTAGGATCCCACCAAGCGAAGTGCCGATAATCGTACCGCCATAAATACCAAGCTGAATTAATGCATTCGCTGCTCGCAAATTCTGCACTGGAACAGTTTGGGGGACCAGCGCTGAGGATGCAGGTAATGCGATGCCAGCTGCTGCTCCATTCAAAGTTCCAAGTAATGCCAGACTCATCACAGTTGCTGAACCGTCCAACACAGACCATGCGACAATAGCTTGCGAAACTGCCGCAATAACAGAAGAGGATACCAATACCTGGTTACGAGAGTAGCGGTCCGCTAATACGCCCCCGATCAACAAGAATAAAACGTTAAAAATGGAGCGGGACGCAACAACGAGACCTAAATCAGATACCGATCCGCCAATATCAAGCACTGCGAACGCTAATGCAATCGGTGCAATACCATTGCCCAAAACGGTAAGAAGGCGAGCAGCAAACAGATAACGAAAAGGACTGAAGTGAAAAACGCTAACTTTTTTAGTAAATGTTTTCATTATAAAAACGGCTTCTGGATAAGAGGATTTATTTTAGAACGCCTGTATTTTGCTCATACTTTAGCATGATCTGATAGTTACACTGCATTATGTCGTTTAGGTAAGCAGAGAAATAACTTCCGCTCCTCACTGCTCATGGATATTGGCCTGCATGTCAGTCCGCCTCGTGCCAGGAGCTGACTTCGCGAACATCACGACACGTTAAGGAAAGATATCTAAAATCACGTGGCCGGGTTTTACGGGATGTTTACAGGGTTGCCGGAGCGTTACCTTTTTTCTGATGCGGCCAATTTTCACGCCACCGGTCTGCATGAGCGGGTTCACTGGACTGGGGCAAAAGCCGCCTGAATCGTGAAATGAAAGGGAAGTTTGGCAGTGCGAGTCAGGCTTTTGAGGAGTTGATCGCCGAGCCGGGAAGCGCGTACCTGATGGCGGATCTGGGGATCGCTGGAGAGGTGCAGCATGAAAGCGATATTGCTTCCTGGCTGAAAGCACTGAAGAATGACAAGCGCTATATTTTCTAGGCCGCTAGTGCAGCGTCCAAAGCGCATCGTTATTTGATGGATAGCCATTGAGTTCGTTACCGATTCACTAATAACACAAAGCAAAAAGCCCGCTCAGGTTTCCCTGAGCGGGCTTCTTAAATATGGCTCCTCTGACTGGACTCGAACCAGTGACATACGGATTAACAGTCCGCCGTTCTACCGACTGAACTACAGAGGAATTGCTGGAACGGGGCGCATAGTAACGGCCTGCCCGGGCCATGTCAAAGCTCTTTTTCACAAAATCGCCCGACTGCTGAAATAGTCGCCACTGTCGTCTGTCGCCCCGCTAAAAATGCCCGCTTTTAACCCGGTCCCCGTTGCAAAGTCAAAAAGCGCTGGCGGTAAAAAATGAGGTATTTATGAGGTGTTTTGCCGCAGCGATCCTCTTGTCAGGCGGCGTAATCAGTGGTTTTACCGGATAGCTTTCCATCATCGTCACATTTATTTCATTCTGGCTTTGTAAACGGCATAAATGAAATTTAGATTTCATTTCAACCTTGAGATGCGCGTATGGAGTTGAGATGAACAAAGTCAGAATCGGCATGATCGGCAGCGGTTATATTGGTCGCTGTCACGCCATTGCTTATGCCCAGGCCCCCACCGTTTTTGCGCTGAAAGGCGAGATCGTGCGGGAGATGCTGGCGGAAGTGAACCCGGAACTGGCGGCCCGCCAGGCCGCAACCTTTGGCTTCGCCCGATCGACCGGCGACTGGCGCGAGCTGGTGCGCGACCCGGCTATTGATGTGGTCGACATCTGCGCTCCCAACTTCCTGCATAAAGAGATGGCGCTGGAGGCGATCCGCCACGGTAAGCACGTCTATTCCGAAAAGCCGCTGTCGCTGAGCGTGGCCGATGCCGAAGAGATGGTGGCCGCCGCCACGGCAGCCGGGGTGAAAACCCTGGTCGGTTTCAACTACATGAAAAACCCCACCAGCCAGCTGGCGAGAGAGATCATCGCCAATGGCGAGATCGGTGAGGTGGTGCATTTCTACGGCACCCACAACGAAGATTATCTGGCAAAACCGGAGACGCCGCTCGACTGGCACTGCCAGAAAGCGCTGGCCGGTCTGGGCGCGCTGGGCGATCTGGCGGCGCATATCGTCAATATGGCGCACTATCTGGTGGGGGATATCGCTGAGGTCAGTGGCGACATGATGACGGTGATCACTTCACGTCCGGACCCAAAAGATCTCAGTCGCCAGCTGCCGGTGGAAAACGAAGATCAGGCCAGCGCACTGCTGCGCTTTAATAACGGGGCGCATGGCGTGATTGAAACCTCCCGCATCGCCTGTGGTGCCAAGATGGGGCTGACCTATGTGGTGACCGGCACCAAAGGAACGTTACGTTATACCCAGGAGCGCATGGCAGAGCTGGAACTCTACATTCACGATGAGCCGGCTGGTCGTCAGGGCTTTAAAACCTTGCTGACCGGCCCGGCGCATCCCGATTATGCCAACTTCTGCGTCTCGGCCGGACATGGCATCGGCTTTAACGATCAGAAAACCGTTGAGATCCGCGATTTGATTAACGGCATCGCGGCGGGCGATCGTATGTGGCCCGACTTTGCTGAAGGATTGCAGGTGCAGAAGGTGCTGGAGGCAATTGCGCTCTCTGCGCGGGAGCGCCGCTGGATGACGGTGTAGGGCGGGCGACGAAGAATGCAGGAGACGGGAAGACATCGCTTCCCGTCGGTACTAGCAAGCGAGGCCGCTTTTTTCCCACCACAGCTTATCCAGCATGTAATAGCGGTCACGCTGACTTTCCGGCTGAGCCAGATCACGCTTCCACGGCTTCGCCAGAATGAAGTGCAGATTCTTCACCTCGTCGTCGCGCCAGATCGGGCTGTGCTGGAACGGTAACGTTTTCAGCGCATTATAGATATAAGAGAGCGGCTTCCAGCGACCGGCGAAGGCCTCGTTCAACAGATCCTGTTCTGAGAAGGGGTAATCGCTCAGATCATCAATCGCGGCGATACGCTGTTCCAGTGCGTCGTACACCGCGTTATCAGGTGTCAGTACCAGAAAACCGCCATTCAGGTAGTAGTCCAGGCTGGCCGGGGCGGGCTGATTGCGTGCCTGCCAGGTATAATGGCACTGCTCTGGCTGCCAGTCCGCCGGATAAGAGGCGATCTGATTAGGATTACAGCGACAGGCGTGGCACGCCGCCATCAGATTATCGCCCAGATCGAGCGTGAACAGCTCATCCATATTCTGCAGCACCAGCATATCGGCATCGAGAAACACCACGCGCTGATAATCAGTCAGCTGCCAGGCACGCAACTTGGTCCACACTTCACCAAACTGCGCCGAGGCGTAATGCTGATCCAGATCGGCGCGCGGGTAGATAGGCTCAACCGGAGCGATTACGCAGCCTTCAGCCTGCAATGCCTGGCAATCGTCGGTGGAAATTGCTGACGTGGTCATCACCACCAGCGGCCACTGGCTGTTGCTCTGTTTCAGCGAGTGGTGCAGCGCTTTGACGCCCACCAGATAGTCGGGTTGAGTTAACAGCGTTACCCAGGCAAACATATTTTTCCTTATACAGTCAGTCAAAAAGTGGGGCGATGTAGTCATTACCTAAGCGGCCATGCGGATCGAGCTGGCTGCGCAGAGCGCGGAACGCATCCCATTGCGGATAGATCTCACGCCAGTTATAGCGATCGGCGTCGTAATACTTGCCCCAGTGCGGGCGACCACCCTCGTCAGCCAGCAGTTTTTCCACTTCGGTCAGGAAATGCAGACCTTCCTGTGACAATGAGCCATCATCGGCGTAATAGACCACGAAACCGAAGAAGCAGGTCGGCTGGTCAGACGCCGGACTGAGCCAGGCAGAGGAGGCACCGGTACAGCGCAGAATAATTGGATAATGCATATGCGGGCGGTTCTCCGCATACCACTGTTTAATACGGCGGATAATGGCGGGCGTTTTCGTCAGCGGCACGCCGATTTCGACATTAATCTGGGGCACCGCAATGCCCCGGCAGAACAGCTGATAGATGTCACCGGTAACATCGGTGAAGTCGCGAAAACGGGTCACGGTGCGAAACTGCTTACCACCTTTGCCCTGAATCTGGGTATCGCGATGCATATGCGCCAGCGTCTGATCGATAGTGTCATTCAGGCTGTCATCCGTCTGACCTTCGTGCTCAACCACCTGACGATCCTGCTGTTCATAGCGCAGACGCTCGTCGTCAGTTGCCTCGTGGGCATTCCAGACGTGTACCCGGTTGTCATCAACAAACCACCAGGCTTTGCTGAGCGGATACTCTTCATTCCAGCGCAGCAGGTCCTGCTCCAGCGTATCCGCAGAAACCGCATTTTTGTGGCAGGTAAAGATGCGAAACGGCTCGGTTCGCAGCGTCACGGCGGTCACGATACCCAGTGCACCGAGTGAAACCTGCGCCGCCGGGAAGTCTGGCTCGCCGCGGGTAAATTCCCGTACGCTGCCATCGGTCAGCACCATACGGATCGCCAGCGCCTCATCAGCAATCGAACTCTGTTGCAGACCCTGGCCGTGCGTGCCGGTCGCCATTGCGCCAGCCAGCGTCTGAATCGCGATCACCCCTGGCGACGAGGCCAGCATCCGGTTCATTGCGGTCAGGCTGCGGTAGACCTGATCCAGCGGTGTCGCAGCGCCAAAGGTGACGCTCTGTTCATCACTGGCGATCTGACCCCTGAACGCGCTGAGATCGAGCAGCAAATCCTGTTCGCTGACATGCAGCATTCGACCCGGGGAGAGCTTGCTGCCAATCACCCGGATAGTACCGCGTGACTGGCACATTAATTCCTGAAGTTCCGCTTCGCTGGTGGGACGCTGCACCTGATGGCGGCTACCGATCTGGGCGTTTTGCGCCCAGTTCCATAGCCTGTCATCGTTGGGATCAACATCGGTGTGGCGAAGCGGGTAAAGGTGGGCGTCTCTGCTCACAACAGCATTCCTTTTATGGTGTTTTTGTGACGATATTCACTAAGCGTAGACCATGACTAAGCCAGGCCGTAAAGATGCCCGTTTATTTGCGGATGTAGCGTAACGTTGCGGTTACAGCCAGTTGTCGGTTACGGCGAATACTCTCTTCCTCACTGTTATCCGGGCTGAACAGCGCGTTAAAAGTGTAGCGGTTGGAAACGTGATGCACGCAGATACTGCTGATAAGACGATGCACGTCTATCGTCTGTACCTCTTCGATAAACAGCCCCTGTTGCTGACCGCGGGTCAGAATGTCATCCAGCACATCCAGCGCACTACGATTGAGGATTTTGATCTGTGTCGACTGGCTGATATAGCGACCGCGTAGCAGGTTCTCGCTGCACACCAGCCGCATAAAATCGGGATGGGCAACATGGTAATCAAAGCTGGCCTCGACCAGACGCGTCATCGCCAGTTCCGGTTCCATCGCCGCCAGATTAAGGCCGGTTTCGTGTTGGCGGATCTGCTGGTAGACCTGCTCCAGCACGTCGATGTAGAGCTGCTCTTTGCTGCCGAAGTGATAGACCACCATCCGCTTGGTGGTCTGCGCGTGCTCGGCAATCTGCTCCAGTCGCGCACCCTGCATACCAAACTCGGCAAAAGTTTTCAGTGCGCCCGCGATAATGCGTTTTTTAAGCCCTTCAGGGTCATTTTTACGTTTGGTTAATTCCGACATAGTGCTCAACAGGGTGGTTTTGACCGGAGAATGTTAGCACAGCGGCAGAAGGATGCCTTTAACCGACAGCGCGGCGCAGCAGACGATCATGCCGCGCGATCCACCACGGCAAGCTGACACAGGCCGGGAATTTACAGGTATAATCGGGGAAATTTCGTAACAGGCTCAGAAACCAACATGACCAAACTCACCTTACAAGAGCAGATGCTGAAAGCGGGATTAGTCAGCAGCAAAAAGATGGACAAAGTCCAGCGAACCGCCAAGAAATCACGGGTTCAGGCGCGTGAAGCCAGAGCGGCGGTTGAAGAAAATAAGAAAGCGCAGCTTGAGCGCGACAGGCAGTTGAACGAGCAGCAGAAACAGGCGGTTTTATCCAAAGAGTATAAAGCGCAGGTGAAGCAGCTGATTGAAATGAACAGGATCGACATTTCAAAGGGCAACATCGGCTTTAACTTCACCGATAATAACCTGATTAAAAAGATCAACGTCGATAAGCTGACCCAGGCGCAGCTGATCAGCGGCCGTCTGGCTATCGCCCGTCTGGCGGCGGAGAACAGCGGCGAGAATCAGTATGCGATTATCCCGGCCAGCGTGGCGGATAAAATTGCGCAGCGTGATGCCAGCAGTATCGTACTCAACAGCGCGCTGAGTCAGGAAGCGCAGGATGAAGATGATCCCTATGCTGACTTTAAAGTGCCGGATGATCTGATGTGGTAAGTCCGCGTTGCGGCGGCGGTTTATGCGGTGCCAGCAGGGCTTTGAAGGGCTCTGCTGCGCGTCACCCGCATCAGAACGGGCTGGCGTGACGGGCGTGAATCACTTCGCCGCTAACCGGATGCACAAAATGCAGCTCGCTGGCGTGCAGCATCAGCCGTGTAGTCGTTGCACTGCCTGACATCTGCAGCCCGCCATACAGGTCACAACCCAGAATCGGGTAACCCAACAGCTGGCAATGAATCCGCAGCTGATGAGTGCGCCCGGTTTCCGGCGTCAGCACCACCCGCGTCACCGGCACCACGCTGCCATCCTGCTGCACATACTCTGTGCGCTCAACTACCTGATAATGCGAACGCGCAGGCTTGCCGTGGGTCGCGCAAATCGTCATCCGCGGGAAGCTCGCCGCATCTTTCGCAATCGCTGCCTCAATCATCCCGTCGTTATCAGTCAGATGGCCGCATAGCAGCGCGCTGTAGATTTTGCGCACGCTGCGCTGGCTGAACTGCTGGCAGAGCGCAGCATTCATCGCCTTATTGCGGGCAATCATCATCAGCCCGGAGGTCCCGAAATCGAGCCGATGAACCAGCGTGCAGCCCGGAAAGATTTTCACCAGCCGGTGATGGACCGAATCAAGGTTCAGCGGATTTTTGCCCGACAGGCTCAGCAGCCCGCTGGGCTTATTGATCAGCAGCAGATGTTCATCCTGATAGAGGATCTCAATCTGCTCGTCACACGGCGGCGCAATAAAAGTATCGACTATCTCAGACATCGGATTACCGGCGGGAAAGGGGAGGCGGATGATAACCAATTTTGCGTGATGTGACGAATGGCGGGCGGCGCAGATGCCCAAATCGGCTTCAGATAGCAGGCAAAAAGCCCGCTCAGATCGTTCTGGCGGGCTTTTCTGAATCTGGCTCCTCTGACTGGACTCGAACCAGTGACATACGGATTAACAGTCCGCCGTTCTACCGACTGAACTACAGAGGAATCGGTTGATGGCGCGCAGTTTACTGATTTCTGCCGCAGGCGCAATGGCCTTTTTCACCCGTTGCGATCGATTGCAGAAAGCGTAATCAGTTACCCGCCTCCGCTGCGCTGTCAGCCTGCATAGCAGCCGAAAAGAGGCGCGCTCAGACGGTGACATCACCTCATCCCCCTTGCGCATCAGGGATGGCTGCTAAACTTACTGGCTTGTCAGTAACGATTCAGCACCGATTCTCACCGGCGAGACGCTGATCTTCTTCAGCCGCTCGCGCGCTTAAAAGGAGAAACTGATGACAGATTGTCCACGCTACCCTCAGCAGCGACAATCGCTAACCGGGATGCAGCCAAACCCTCATCACTGTGAAGAGGGAAACCAGGGCTCTGACCGTCCGAAAGAGACAATCGCCATCACGAGTGGCCGCATTAAAATTATCTGACAGGTGAAGGAGGAATGATGAAAGCCTATCCATTAAAGCTGACAACACCACTCGCCACTCACATCTTCGGTGGCCATCGTATCCGGCAGCAGTTGGGTAAGGCGGGGCTGCCAGACTCACACGTAGCCGAAACCTGGGAGATCAGTGACGTCGACGGCATGATCGCCTCGGTCACTAACGGCGAACTGGCAGGCACGAGTTTGCGTGAGCTGATAAGCCGCTATCCCGATGAAATCGTCGCGGCTGGCTGGCGCGGCCCGCATTTTCCGTTACTGAGCAAATTCATTGACGGCAGCGGGATGTTGCCGGTTCATCTGCACGCCGATGATGAAGCAGCGCAGCGTCTTGAGCAGCAGCCAAACGGCAAAACGGAAGCCTGGCATATTCTGTGGGCGGCACCGGATGCCACCTGTCTGCTGGGCGTGCGCGCCGGTGTGGATCATCATCAGCTCAAAGCGGCGCTGCTGGCGGAGGATTACGATGCGGTGATGCACCGGCTGCCGGTAAAAACCGGCGATACCTTCTACGTCCCAGGCGGGATGCTACACAGCTTTGGTCCCGACACGCTGATCTATGAAATCGAACAGACCTCCGACATTCAGCAGCACGCTATGCCATGGAAGATGGAGGATGGTTCGCGCCTGAGCCAGGCGGAGTGGGAGAAAAATATTGATGCGCTGATACAGGAACTGCGGCCGGAACTGCGTTGTGAACCTCAGTCCGGTCTGGCGCTGAATAGCGCGGATCTGACCCGACTGTTTTGCTGTGCCGGGCCCTATTTTGCGCTGGAACGCTGGCAGTTTAGCCAGCCACAACGCCTGAGTTTCAATCGCGCGCGCATTCTCTCTAACCTCGGTGAGCCGCTAACGGTAACGGCTAATGGCGTCACGGTGGAAATCGGGCGAGCGGAATCAGTGTTGTTGCCCGCCGCGTCAGATGAAGTGACCCTGCAGCCTGCGGGCGAGGTGTTGATTGGCTACGTGCCGGATCTGGCTGCTGAAGTTGTGCAGCCGCTCCAGCAGGCCGGTTATAGCGATCGGGCCATTGCCGCGCTGGGTGATATTCCGCAGTGAGTACAGCAGAGATGATGCTTCCCTACAGCAGTCAGGGGCAGGGCGGTACCCGTGCCGGAATGATGCGCATTGCAGCAGGTTTCACGCCTTACCTTGATCTTTTGAGACGCTGCAAACAGCAACCCTGACGCCAGAACGGCCGCAGCCTGATGCACTGCGGCCGTTTTTAAACCTGCAAACAAGACAACGCGCGTAGTTGCCCCGGCGGATCAGAACTGCCAGGAAACGCTGACGTTGATATTGCGCGGCTCACCGTAAACGTAGCTGTTCATATAGCTGTAGTACTCGCGATCGAACAGATTATCGACGTTAGCCTGCAGTGCAACCTGCCGGTTAATCTGATAACGGGCAAACAGCGAGGCCAGCGGATAGCTGCCCTGGTACCGGCGCACGCTATCACCGCTGGCGTTGGTGGAATCTTCGAACACCCGGTTCTGCCAGTTAAGGCCGCCACCCAGCGTCAGATCGGGCAGCATGGGTAACTGGTATCGGGTAAACAATTTAAAGGACGTTTGCGGCTGATAGCTGTTGAAGCGGCCACTCTTGTCCCGTGCGACATAGCGGGTTGCGCCAAAGGTCAGCTGCAGGTTATCTGTCAACGCCCCGTTCAGTTCGAACTCGGCACCTTTACTCACTGCGCCTTTAGCCGGCGCATAAGCCTGCTCGCTGCCGCTGAGATAGACCCCGTCAAGCGCCTGACCTACATTGTCCTGCTCAATGCGGAAGATCGCTACGGTTGCAGTCAGCCGACCGTCGTACCACGCCGATTTCAGGCCGGTTTCGTAGCTTTTACCGGTGACCGGTGCCAGATATTTCCCACTGGTATCGCGATTGGTTTGCGGCAGGAAGATCGCGGTATAACTGCCATAAGCGGACCAGGTATCGTTGATGTCATACACCAGGCCGGCATAAGGTGTGGTGTTGTTTTTGGTCATATCCCCGCTGCTGCCCTCGGTGCTCCATTGGGTATAACGCGCGCCAATAATCAGCGACAGCGGATCGGCCAGCGAGAAGCGCGCGGCGCTATAGGCCGATTTCTGACGGATGGTGTCGTTCGCATTGAGATACCAGCCCTGCCATTCAGGTTCGGCAATATTGCCACTCCAGCTGTTGTTGAAGATGCCCATATCTTCAGCGGTGATTTCGCCTGCCGCGGCATTACTCACCCCATCCTGACTCCAGGTCGCGTTATGCTGGCGACTGTAGCTGATGCCCGCCATCAACAGGTGCTGACGGCCCAACAGCGCAAACGGACCGCTGGCGAAACCATCAAATGAATCCACCTTACGCTTCCCGCGGTCCATGCTGCCGAAACCGGTGGTGCCTTCGCCGCTATCCTGATCGGCACTGCCCATTATGTAGAGCAGCTTATCGCTGAAAGTGTTCTCGGCATGGGTCCCGTTAAAATGAACATTCCAGCCGTTATCAAAGTTGTGATCGATATCGGCGAAAACTTTGCGGGCATGGGTGTTGTAACGCGCCCAGTTGGCCGCTGAATTCAGGCTGCGATCGTAGTGGGTGGTGGCGTTGTTACTGTAAAACATCGGCAGGCCGCCCCAGGTGGGATTGCCGGTGTTGTTATCTTCATAATCGTAACCCAGCGACAGGGTAGTCCTTTCGGTCAGATCGGCATCGATAACGCCGTAAACAAACTTTTTGGTTTTATGATAGCGGTCCAGCCAGCTGTCCTGATCGGTATAGCCAGTGACGACCCGGCCGCGCAGGCTGCCATCACTGTTCAGCGGGGCCGAGAGATCCGCTACATAACGCTGCTTATTCCAGCTGCCGTAGCTGGCATCAACCGTACCGGTGAAGGTTTTGCTGTCGGCGCGTTTGCGCACCATATTAATCGAGGCGGCAGGGCTGCCTGCTCCGCTCATCAGCCCGGTCGCGCCACGGACGATTTCGATGCGATCGTAAATCGCCGAATCAGAGGCCGCATCGCCGTAGTTCCACGCATCGTTGACCGAGGTGGGAATCCCGTCGTAGGTAAAATTACTCACCTTAAAGCCGCGCGAATAATACTCAGAACGTTCACTGTCGATCAGATTAGTCGAAATACCGGTGGCATTGGTCAGGACATCGTTCACCGATTGCAGAGCCTGATCTTTCATCCGCTGCTGGGTCACTACGCTGACCGATTGCGGGACGTCACGCGGCGTTAACAGCAGTTTTGTGCCTGCCCGAGTGGTCTGAACAGCATAGTCCTGCTCAGGGCTGCTGCTGTCATCGCTGGGGGCGGCATTCACCACCAGATCCTGCTGCGACTCCTCAGCCGCCTGCGCCAGCCGGGGAGTGAGCAGCGCCGATACCGCCACTGCCAGCAACGAAACGCGAAAGGTTTTTCTGATGCCTGATTCCCTGCCGTTTAAAGACATAATAGTTTCCGTGAGAAATGATTATTGTTTTAAGCCGTTACGCTTTTTCAGTGAGCTTCGCGCGTCGTTACCCAGGGAAAACAGCAGGGGATGATGATTTGCGAATGCCAATGATAATCATTTGCTTTATATTTTCTCGGAATGATTCAACAGGAAGTGTAAGCAGATGTAAAGTTCAGTTTAATCAGAAAGATAACCGTCTTTTAATCCTGATAGTTACTGGCGTTTACAGGTTTTCGGTTGAGTAAAATGGGGTGACTGGCGCTGAATAACGGCAATAAAAGCCGAATCGGGCATCAGTGAAGAGGGAAACACGGACCGCCATCTGCCGGCTAAGTTGATTACCGGTTGATAATGCGTATGCTTCTCATTCTTTTGGCCGGTCACACTGGACCGGTGCGATTCATCCCTTGATGGAGTTACGCATGAAATCGTTGTTTAGTTCGCGCAAAGCCACTGTTGCGCTGGCCATCGCCGCCGCCTTTGGCCTCACCGCCTGTCAGGCCCCAGCTAAAAAAGTCGACGCGCCTGCTGCTGAAGCAGCAAAACCGGTTGATACGGCGATAACGCAACGCGCTCTGGGGGACGGTCTGTATGAAATGGTCTATTCGCCGGCCTCTAAAGCGCTGTTTGTTGCCAGCGCTCAGGCGTTTAAGGATGTGAATGGCGGCATGATTTATCGCCTCGATCCGGCTACGCTGGCGACCGAAGGCGAAACCCATACCGACCTGAAAAACTTCGGTACCGCCATCGATCAGCAGGGCAGCGTGTTCTACACCACCAACTCACTGGATGGTGCGATTTCTAAAGTGGATGCGCAGAGCGGCAAAGTGCTGCAGCGGTTGGTGTTCCCGGGCAAAATCAGCAAAGAGGGTTATCCTGCCGGTGCGCGTGAAGTGTTGTGGCACGGCAACGAGTTATACGTTGGCCGGGTCGCCGATCCTGGCTATATCTCGGTGGTGGATACCAAAACCTTTAAGCTGAAAACCGAGATTAAAAATGCCGGTAAATGGGTCACCGGCATCATCTATTCCCCTCTGACCGAACGTATTTATGCCGCTAACGGTTCGGGTGAAATCCTGGTCATCAATCCACGCAGTCACAAAATCGAAAAACGCCTGACTGTGGGTGATGGCAAAGAGTACCTGTTCCTTAACATGGCGGAAGATCCGGCCACCGGTCGTCTGTTTGTCACTGACGATTCCAAAGCCAAAACCACGCTAGTGTTTGACGAACGCAGCGGGAAGGTGATCAAACGTATTGAAGGGGACGCGCTGGGCATTAAGTTCAATGCGCAGCGTAATGAGCTCTATATCAGTCAGCGTGAATCGAAAAAAGTGCTGCAGCTGGATGCCACCACCTACGCGGTGAAAAAGAGCTGGTCGTTTGATAAAAATCCTAACAGCCTGCTGATTGGACCGGATAACGCCACGCTCTATGTCACCCTGAAGGCCGAATTTAACAAGGATTCGTCTACCAAAGGCACTGATGAAATCGTGCGGATTGCGCTGAAGTAATGATTGCGCGCCTGGGCGGTTAAACCGTCCGGGCTCGTCTCAGCCACGCTTTGAACGGCACCCCGGTACCCCGGTACGCGAAAGCAGAAAAGCAAAAAGCCCGCTCAGGTTTCCCTGAGCGGGCTTTTCTAATTCTGGCTCCTCTGACTGGACTCGAACCAGTGACATACGGATTAACAGTCCGCCGTTCTACCGACTGAACTACAGAGGAATTGCTGGAACGGGGCGAATATTAGCGGCGTGGGTTCAGCTTGTCAAAGCCCTCTTTAATGAATTGCGTTCAGATGCTCGTAAAAGCAGCGGATCGGCGTTTTTTTCCGGTTTTCGGTGACTTTTCAAACTGCCAACAGGATCTCAATTTAAAGGCATTTCCTGACAGATGTTAGATGCGTGTCAAAGTTTTGTTATTTGGCGATGTTAAAACAATCATTTCAGTGCTTTTATGATAAAAATTTCAAAACGTGATTATATGGAATAAATAAACTGCTTATCATCACGGCCGCAACTGTTGTGAAAAAGTAAAACAACATTTTGAAATTAACTGTTTGTGAATCAAGTGATTGTGAAAAGGAGTGGTCGGTCACAAAAATAGCCAGAACCGGAAGTCTTACCTCAAATTCAACGAAACAGACGCCAGCCCGGTTGGATGAATGTAAAAGATATTTTTCATTCGCAGTGTCAGCCACTGAGCAAGTTAACAAATAAGAAGGGTCCCTATGAACATTCAAAAAACGATTGTCGCCTCACTGTTAGCCTGCATGTTGCCTGCCGCCGTCATGGCAAAAGATCTCTCTGTCGGTGTCTCTATGGCACTGTTTGATGACAACTTTCTGACCATTCTCCGCACCTCAATGCAGAAAGAGATGCAGAAAGATGGCGTCAAAGGCCAGATCGAAGATGCAAAAGGTGACGTTTCACAACAGCTGCAACAGGTTCAGACCTTCATCGGTCAGGGCGTTGACGCCATCATCGTTAACCCGGTCGATACCAACGCGGTGAAACCGATTATGGATCAGGCAACCAAAGCCGGCATCCCACTGATCTTCGTTAACCGTCGTCCACAGGCTGAGCTGACAGACAAAATGGCTTATGTCGGTTCCGATTCCGAGCTGGCCGGACGCTTACAGATGGAAGCCCTTGCTAAAGCGATGAACGGCAAAGGCAACGTCGCCATTCTGATGGGTGATCTGGCCAATGAAGCGACCCGTGACCGTACCAAAGGGGTCGAAGAGGTTGCCGCGAAATTCCCTGGTATCAAAATTGTGCAGAAGCAGACCGCAAAATTCATGCGTAACGACGCGGTGGATGTGGTCAGCAACTGGATGACCGCCGGTAATGAAATTAACGCCATCGCCTCTAACAACGACGAAATGGCGATCGGTGCGTTACAGGCGCTGGGCAAAAATCCGGACAAGATTCTGATTGCTGGCGTTGATGGCACGCCTGATGCGTTGCAGATGCTGAAGCAAGGCAAAATGATCGCGACCGTCTTCCAGGATGCGCAGGGCCAGGGTGAAGGTGCGGTACAGACCGCGGTGAAGCTGGCGAATGGCGAAAAGGTTCAGAAAATCATCAATATCCCTTACCAGTTGATCACCAAAGAAAATATGGAACAGTTTACCCAGCGTAACCTGAAATAATCGTTCCCGACCCAGCTGTACGGAGGTGATGTATGACCGCTTTTGCGCTTGAAGCCGAAGGCATCAGCAAGTTCTTCCCCGGCGTGAAAGCACTCGACAACGTCTCGTTGCGGGTGCGTCCGGGAACGGTACATGCCTTGATGGGCGAAAATGGCGCGGGCAAATCCACTTTAATGAAGTGCCTTATCGGGATGTATCGTCCCGATAAGGGCACTATCCGCATTAAAGGGGAGCCGGTGCAGTTTCAGGACACCATGGACGCGTTGCGTTCCGGTGTCTCGATGATCCACCAGGAGCTGAATCTGGTGCCGTACATGACGGTAGCCGAGAATATCTGGCTGGGACGTGAACCGATGAAGTTTGGCTTTGTCGATCATGCCCGACTGAATCAGATGACGCAGACGCTGCTGAACCGGCTCAACATCCGGCTAAAAGCGGAAAGCATGGTCGGCGATCTGAGTATCGCCTCGCAGCAGATGGTGGAAATTGCCAAAGCGGTCTCCTGGGACTCAGACATCGTGATTATGGATGAGCCCACCTCCGCGTTAACCGAAACCGAAGTCGCGCATCTGTTTACCATCATTCGTGACCTGCGAGAGCAGGGCAAAGCCATCATCTATATCAGTCACAAGATGGATGAAATTTTCACCATCACCGACGAAGTGAGTATTTTCCGCGACGGCAGCTGGATCGGCAGCGACCAGACGGCGAAGTTTACCCGGCAGTCATTAATTACCCAGATGGTGGGGCGCGAACTGACGCAGCTGTTCCCGAAATTCAACAACGATATCGGCGAAGATGTGCTGACGGTTCGCAATCTGAGCTGCAAAGACCGCTTCACTGACATCAACTTCAGCGTTCGCCGTGGCGAGATCCTCGGCGTGGCCGGGCTGGTGGGCGCGGGCCGCAGCGAGGTGATGGAAAGCCTGTTCGGTATGGAAAGTTTCGACAGCGGTGAGATTCTGATTGATGGCGTACCGGTCAATATCGACTCGCCCTCCACCGCGATTGAGAAGGGGATGGCGTTTCTCACCGAGGATCGCAAAAAGTCCGGGCTGTTTCTGGTGCTGTCGGTAATGGAGAACATGAGCATCGTCAACATGCCGGAATACAGCGGTAAAAGCGGTTTTGTCAGCCATGTGAAGATGGCGCAGGACTGTATGGATCAAATCCGGCGACTCAATATCAAAACGCCGACCATGGATCAGATCATCAACAACCTCAGCGGCGGCAACCAGCAAAAAGTTCTGATTGCTCGCTGGCTGCTGGCGCAACCCAAGATCCTGATTCTGGATGAACCGACGCGCGGTATCGACGTCGGGGCGAAAGCGGAGATTTACCGCTTAATCAGTGAACTCGCCAACCGTGGCGTGGCCATCATTATGGTGTCGTCTGAATTGCCGGAAATTCTTGGCATGAGCGATCGGGTGATGGTGATGCACGGCGGGCGTATAACCGGCATCCTCGATAAAGAAGAGGCCGATCAGGAAACCATTTTGTCGCTGGCATCCGAATGAGGCGCGAGACAACTATGAGCAATATGAAAGCCACTGCCACCCCGGCAGCACCGCAGCAACCCTCTTTTTTCGCCAGTCTGCGTCACAAATTGCCGAAAGATACCGGCATTTTTGTAGTAATGGTGGGGATTGCGTTAATTTTTGAAATGTTCGGCTGGTATGTGCGTGACCAGTCTTTTCTGCTCAACACCAACCGCCTGATCCTGATTGTTTTGCAGGTGGCGATCATCGGGATTATCGCGGTCGGTGTCACCCAGGTCATCATTACCACCGGGATCGACCTCTCCTCCGGATCGGTGATTGCTCTGACTGCGGTGGTCGCCGCCAGTCTGGCGCAAACCTCGGACAGTTTGTCACCGATGTATCCGTCGCTGGTGAATATGCCGGCGGTCATTCCAATCGCGGCCGGTATCGGGGTCGGCTTGCTGTGCGGCGTGGTGAATGGCGTGTTGATCACCCGCACCGGTATTCCGCCGTTTATTGCTACGCTCGGCATGATGGTTTCGGCGCGTGGCCTGGCGCAGTATTACACCCAGGGTAATCCGATCAGCTTCCTCTCCGATGGCTTTACCTCGATCGGTCAGGGTGCGATGCCGGTGGTGATTTTCCTGGTGGTGGCGCTGCTGTTCCATATCGCGCTGAAGCATACCCGCTACGGTAAATATGTTTACGCCATCGGCGGTAACATGACCTCTGCCAAAGTCTCCGGGATTAACGTTAATAAATACCTGATCATCGTCTATACCATCGCCGGAGCACTTTCGGGCCTGGCGGGCGTGGTGCTGGCGGCCCGTGTCAGTAGCGGACAGTCGAGCATGGGTATGTCCTACGAACTGGATGCGATTGCCGCAGCCGTGATCGGTGGCAGCAGCCTGATGGGCGGTGTCGGCCGCATTACCGGTACGCTGATCGGTGCCGTAATCCTCGGTCTGATCAAGAGTGGATTCACCTTCGTGGGTGTCGATGCTTATATTCAGGACATCATTAAAGGGATCATTATTGTCGCTGCGGTCTCGATTGATATGCATCGCAACCGTAAAAAACGCTGATTCACCCCCGGCGTTGCGCCGCCGGAACGTGGGCGTATGCCTTGCCCTCTCTGCTGCCTGGCAGAGAGGGCAATGTTCATCTGAATCCTGCCGAATTCCCGCCAAAGATAAGAAATCCCACTGATAGCGTTTACACCCTTTCAGCATCCGCTAAGCCAGAACCCTGTCTGTCTGCGCGTTATCACGCTGCCGCTGCACTAAAACAGTCTGCCGGTCATCACTTTTATGCACACCTGACTCGCAGCGCCTGCACTATCCCGGTGCGCCGCGGGGGCTTTGCGGTTCTGTCAGGCTATCGCCGCTGCTTATTAACTCTTATGAGGTAATCAGAAACGCTTATTTTCCGGCGCGTTAGGAAAATTCTGGTTGGGATAACGGCCGCCCTGACTAAACCTGGCCTGCATCTTGCAATTTCCTTAGCAACAAGGCGATTGGCTCAGACCAATTTCGCTATTCGGGGTTAGTGACGGAGGCAAGATGAATTTAAGACGACTGAAGTACTTTGTTAAAATCGTCGATATCGGCAGTCTGACTCAGGCGGCAGAAGTGCTGCACATCGCCCAGCCGGCGCTCAGCCAGCAGGTAGCGACGCTGGAGAACGAGCTGGATCAACAACTGTTGATCCGCACCAAGCGCGGTGTAACGCCGACCGAAGCCGGTAAGATTCTCTACGCCCACGCGCGTACTATTCTGCGTCAGTGTGAGCAGGCACAAACCGCAGTAATCAATGCCGGTCAGGTGCTGAGTGGCCAGGTATCGATCGGCCTGGCACCGGGTACCGCCGCCTCCTCACTGACTATGCCGCTGTTGCAGACGGTACGCGATCAGTTTCCGGAAGTACTGGTTTATCTGCATGAAAACAGCGGCAGTTCGCTGAATGAGAAAGTGATGAACGGTCAGCTGGATATGGCGGTGCTGTACGACCGTGCGCCAACCGCCGGGATTAACAGTATGCCGCTGATGAAAGAGGAGTTGTATCTGGTCGGTGCCACCGACTGTCCGGGTGCCAGCGTCGATCTGGCTGATGTGGCGCAGATGAGCCTGTTCCTGCCGCGCGACTACAGTGCGGTGCGTAAACGTGTCGATGAGGCGTTTTCGCTGCGTCGTCTGAGTGCGCGGATCATCGGGGAAATCGAGTCGATCTCCACGCTGACAGCCGCGATTTCCAGCGGGATGGGCGTCACCGTGCTGCCGGAATCCGCCGCGCGCTCACTGGTTGGCTCGACCAATGCCTGGATGGCGCGGATCAACAGCCCGTCACTCAGCCTGCCGCTGTCGCTGAATATCTCCGCCCGTTTACCGTTGTCGCCTTCGGCGCAGGCGGTAAAAAATATTCTGCTGTCGCTGCTGAATAAGCCGATGAGCGAGGAGAGGGAGTTGATGCTGGTGAGTTAACAGGCAGGGACTCTGTCGGGATTTGCCTGGCGGCAGGCTGGCGCTGATGCAGGTTACGCATGGCTGCGGTCTGGGGCTGGTTACGCATGGCTGCGGTCTGATATGGAGCAGGTTTCGCACGGCAGCGGGCTGGCACTGAGTAAGGTTTCGCCCGCCAGGCGTTGGGGAA
>NZ_MLFN01000066.1 GCF_002095315.1 Pantoea conspicua | reverse complement strand
GATTTATTCAACAAAGCCCATATTTCACCGCAACCAGTTTGTTGCCGTTGATGCCGCCTTTGGCATTGATATCTTCAATCGCCTGGGTCGCACCGGCAAACTGCATGTCGCCATACTGCGCAACCGGGCCAGACATCGCCCCGACAATCGCCACTTTAATATCTTCAGCCAGCGCGGCATGGCTCATTGCCAGTGCTACACATCCCGCCAGTAATGCGCGACCTTTCATTTTCATCCGGACTACCCCATCTGTTATGTCGTGGTTGTTGTGAGTGCAAACTGCCAGATAAAGTCGAAAAACTGATTAAGCAATAATGAGTTAGCGCACTTTTCTGGCATTTATTAGTAATAAGGCTTTATTTTTCAGGTTATTAAACAGGAAGTTTCTTCTGTAAATCAACTGACATATTCAGAATTGCCTGAGTGAAACAGCATAATACACTGGATGCAACGGCCAGGTTTTCACCACTTTGCCAGTGGGTTATGCTGGATTGATCGCATCAAAGGCCTGTTTACAACTATCATCCTGGCAGCCAGGCCATCTTTTGACCTCTTTTATTGATGAAAATGTGTCAGCGCTCTGGTTGTATACTTTCGCTACACTTTCCCCTTTTACAAGTACAGGTGTTTGTCATGAAGCTCACCATCCAGCGTTTAACCGCGCTGACGCCGCAGGACCACATTGATCTGGGTAAAGTCTGGCCGGATCTTGAAATTGATAAACTGGAACAGACGCTGAATGAACGGCATCGCATCTATGCGGCGCGCTTCAACGACCGCCTGCTGGGCGCGTTGCAACTGGAGATTTCAGGTATTCACGGCAAGATTCATCGACTGGCCGTACGCGATGTCACCCGGCGTCGTGGCGTCGGTCAATATTTGCTGGAAGAGACCATCAGGCAGAATGGATCTTTAGCGGACTGGTGGATGGCTGACGATGGCAGTGACGATCAGCGGGTGCGGGCAGCGTTTATGCAGGCGTGTGGTTTCAGGGCGCAGACCGATGGCTGGGTACTGGCGGTAGAATAGGCGGGTACAGAAAACAAAAAGGGCGACATGATCATGTCGCCCCTGAAGGTTACCTTTTCGGTATTACGCTTCGATCGCCATACGCAGTTTTTTCATGGCGTTCTTTTCCAGCTGACGGACACGTTCCGCTGAGACGCCGTATTGATCGGCTAACTCCTGCAGCGTAGTTTTGTTGTCTTCGTCCAGCCAGCGGGCACGGATGATATGCTGACTCCGCTCATCCAGACCTTCCATCGCATAGCTCAGCTTATCGGCAGCGTGCGCATCCCAGTTGTCCTCTTCAATGCCGTCAGCAAAGTCAGAGGTTTTATCCTGCAGATAGAGCACCGGTGCCATTGATTTGCCTTCACCGCTCTCATCGTCGGCAGACATATCAAAGGTCATATCCTGCGCCGCCATACGTGATTCCATTTCACGTACGTCTTTACTGCTCACACCCAGTTCACGCGCCACCATCTCGACTTCGTCCTGGTTAAACCAGCCCAGACGCTGCTTGGTTTTACGCAGGTTAAAGAACAGCTTACGCTGTGCTTTCGTGGTCGCGACTTTCACGATACGCCAGTTACGCAGCACGTATTCATGAATCTCGGCTTTGATCCAGTGTACGGCGAAAGAGACCAGTCGCACGCCCACTTCAGGGTTAAAGCGACGCACCGCTTTCATCAGGCCGATATTACCCTCCTGAATCAGGTCAGCCTGTGGCAAGCCGTAGCCGGAGTAGTTACGAGCGATATGAACTACAAAGCGTAGGTGAGACAGGATCAGCGTCTTTGCCGCATCCAGATCGCCCTGGTAATGCAGCCGTTCAGCCAACGCTTTTTCCTCTTCTGCCGACAGCATCGGCCAGGTGTTGGCAGCCCGAACATAAGATTCCAGGTTGCCCAGAGGAGCAATAGCTAAAGTTTGCATTTCTTTGGTCATTCAAACCCTCACAAATTCAGTGGAATTGCCGCACATTTCCTTGCGCAGACGATACAGTATGTCAACGTCGCGCGAAATCCGAAAGCAATCTGTGCTACCGGGATAACTAAGTTATCCACAACAACAAACATAGCAGTGAATATTTTACACACAGATGACAGGAAGGGAAGAGGCTAATGCGCCCTCTGCATCCCATCGCCGGTAGCAGAGGACCATTATAACAAAAAAATGTTGCAGGCGTTTACTGGGGCGTAAATCGGCGTAAATGTTGTACCGTCGCCAGCCAGGCGGCGATCCAGCCGATGATTGCGGCTATCAGCAGTAACAACAACGCCTCATCCCAGGAGAAGCCCTCCAGCGAGAAGGTGGTGCCGAACACGGTCGCGACATGCGCGACCACCGATTGCAACCGTAGCACCAGCACTTCCGAAAGTACCAGCGACAATACCGCGCCACTCAGGCCCAGCAACGCGCCGCCATAGAGGAACGGCCGCAGAATAAAGCCGTCAGTGGCACCAATCAGCTTTTGTACGTTAATGGTATCGCGGCGGGCAAAGATACTGAGCCGCACGCTGTTACCGATCACCAGGAACACCGCTACAATCATCAGCACGCCGATCATCGAGGCAATCTGCCCCACCAGCCCGGTCAGCGCTGCCAGTCGGGCGAACCAGCTGTCATCCATGCGTACTTCATCAACGCCCTGCACTTTAGTTACCCGATCGCGCAGGCTCTGCATGGTGTCAGAATTCTGGAAATTGAGCTTCGGCGTGATAATCGCTACGGCAGGCAACGGGTTCTGCTCCAGCATATCCATCGCACCGCCAAAGCCTGACCAGTTGCGGAACTCGTTCAGTGCCTCTTCCCGCGTCAGATAATTAACGTTATCTACGCCTTCCACCTGCTTGAGCTGCGCCACCACGTTTTCTGCAGCAGTATCATCCAGCGCTTTGTCGAGATAGACCGTCAGCTGCGGTGCCGGATACCACTGTGTCGCCGCCTGGCTGACGTTCTTCCACACCATATAGCAGACGCTTGGCAGGGTCAGCGAAATGGCAATCACCATCACCGTCAGCAGCGTCGCCAGTGGCTGACGCCACATGTCAGACAGCGTACCGCGCAGTGCATAGCGCCACTGCTCCTGCCAGCCGCCTTTCAGCGCTTTGCTTTTCGACGGCTGCTGCTTCGCTTTTGGCGCCGTCGGGCGTTTAATGCGTTTATTGACCATCGTGGCCTCCGTGCAGGCGTCCCTGATTCAGCGTCATGACGCGGTAGTTACGACGAGCGATTAAACCGTTGTCATGCGTTGCCATTAATACTGTAACGCCAACGCGGTTGAACTCTTCGAACAGTCGCAGAATGTCTTCTGACAGCGCTTCGTCAAGGTTACCGGTCGGTTCATCCGCCAGCAGCACCGCCGGTTTGTTCACTACCGCACGGGCGATACCCACCCGCTGCTGTTCACCGCCTGACAACTGAATCGGATAACTTTTCGCTTTGTCGAGCAGGCCGACCTTATCCAGAGCAGCCGAAACGCGACGGCGAATATCTTCGCCACTGGCACCGGAGATAATCAGCGGGATCGCCACGTTGTCGTAGACCGAACGATCCATCAGCAGGTGGTGATCCTGAAAGATCATGCCGATCTGACGGCGCAGGAAAGGCACCTCGCTGTTACGCAATCGGGAAATATCGTGGCCGCTAAACCAGATTTGTCCGGCACTCGGACGCTCAATGCCACAAATCAGCTTCAGCAACGTACTTTTACCGGCACCGGAGTGGCCGGTCAGGAACGCCATTTCGCCGGGACGCAGATGGAAATCCACCCCCTGCAGTGCCTGACGTCCGCCGAGATATGCCTTACTGACCTCTTCAAAGCGAATCATCCTAATTAGTCCTCTCGGGCAAACAGTGCCTCAATAAAATCATCCGCCTTAAACGGGCGTAAATCCTCGATGCCTTCCCCGACACCGATATAGCGAATCGGAATACCGAACTGATCGGCGATCGAGAAGATCACACCGCCCTTGGCGGTGCCATCCAGCTTGGTCAGCGCGATGCCGGTTAAACCGACCGCTTCATCAAACAGTCTGGCCTGGCTGACCGCATTCTGCCCGGTACTGGCGTCGAGCGTCAGCATCACTTCATGCGGCGCATCTTCATCCAGCTTCTTCATCACCCGGGTAATTTTCTTCAGCTCTTCCATCAGGTGCGATTTGTTCTGCAGGCGACCCGCGGTATCGGCGATCAGCACGTCCACACCGCGTGATTTCGCCGCCTGAATCGCATCGAAGATCACCGACGCGGAATCCGCACCGGTATGCTGGGCAATCACCGGAATATTGTTGCGCTGGCCCCAGACCTGCAGCTGCTCGACCGCGGCGGCACGGAAGGTGTCACCGGCAGCCAGCATCACTGATTTGCCCTCAGCCTGATACTGACGCGCCAGTTTACCGATGGTAGTGGTTTTACCCACACCGTTGACGCCGACCATCAGGATCACAAACGGCGTTTTGCCGGAGACGTCCAGCGGCGCATCCACTTTAGCCAGAATTGACGCCATTTCAGCTTTCAGCAAGCCATAAAGCGCTTCCGCGTCACGCAGCTGCTTACGGTTCGCCTGCTGAGTCAGATGGGTAATGATCCGGCGGGTGGTATCGACGCCGACGTCAGCAATCAGTAACTGCTCTTCCAGCTCATCAAACAGGTCATCATCAATCTTTTGCCACGGAACAGGCTGACAAAACCGGAACCGAGGTTCTGTCGGGTTTTTACCAGGCTGCGCTTCAGTCGGGCAAAAAAGCCCTCTTTGCTGGGACGTTCCTGCTCCTGTGTAATGATTGGCGCAGCGGCTAACGGCAGATCGCTGACGGTATCCGGCACGGCATCGGCTTCTTCATTTTCTGCCAGCGCCAGCGCTTCCAGCTCTTCGTCGCTCAGCGGCGCATCCGCATCTGGCGTTTCGATGATCTCCGCATCGCCCAGTGCCAGCGCTTCCAGCTCTTCATCGCTCAGCGGCGCATCGGCCGCCGGGGTTTCAATGACCTCCGCCTCGCCCAGGGCCAGCGCGTCCAGCTCTTCATCGCTCAGCGGTGCATCGGCCGGTGTCTCTGCGGCATCCGCCGCTGGCGTGATAATGGCGTCAGCCTCGACGACCGGTACGCCGTGCGGATCGCTTTCCGTTTCCAGTAAGGCTTCCGGGTCAGCCTGAATCGGCTCCGGTTCCGCCAGGGCTTCCGGCGCGGCTTCGTGCGGCGCAGCGGCCGTCACCTCCGCATCACGCTGCTGTCCGGCCACCGTTTCGGTGATGGCGACAGTCTCTTCCGCTTGCGCTTCAGCCTGCGTTAAGGTTGCGGCTGGCTGTTCTGCCTGCTGCGGCGTGGACTCAGCCGCCTGCTGCGCCTGCTCCTCCGCAGAGGGTTGCTTCTCTTCTTCTTTGCCAAATCCCAGCCAGGAAAAAAAGCCACGTTTTTTCTCTTTTGCCATTGTGTGACTACACTCCTCGATGGCTTTGTCCCGGTCGCACGTCGTTTCCAGGGGTGAATCAATTAAAATTGGCTAACGCCAGACCGGCGTAAAACCGCAGAATACTGCATGACTTCAGCAACTCAGTAGTCTAACACTTTCCAGCCAGCTCACCACAGCACCCTTTTTTAACGTTTCTTCTCACCGATTCGCCCGTTAAACTACGCAACAAATTATGACGAGTTGTGAGCAAGATGACTAAAAACCCCCGCAGTACCGGCGGTGCCGGGCAGATCCGCATCATCGGCGGACAATGGCGCGGACGCAAATTGCCGGTGCCCGACAGCGCCGGACTGCGTCCCACCACCGATCGGGTGCGTGAAACCCTGTTTAACTGGCTGGCGCCGGTACTGCCAGCAGCACGTTGTCTCGACTGTTTCGCCGGCAGCGGCGCGTTAGGACTGGAAGCGCTGTCGCGCTACGCGGGATCGGCGACGCTGCTGGAGCTGGAGCGTCCGGTAGCACAGCAGCTGATGAAGAACCTGCAGACGCTGAACGCCCACAATGGCAAGGTGATTCAGACCAATGCGCTCACTTTTCTGGCGCAGCCAGGCGAACCCTTTGACGTGGTGTTTATCGATCCGCCGTTTCGTCAGGGGTTGCTGGAACAGACGCTGCAGCTGCTGGAACAGAATCACTGGCTGGCAGACGAGGCACTGATTTACGTCGAAAGTGAAGTGGAAAATGGCGCGCCGCCGGTGCCGCCCGAATGGAATCTTTATCGCGAGAAAATAGCCGGACAAGTGGCTTATCGTTTATATCAACGTCAACAGGAGACGCAGGATGTTACTTAATTTGGGGCGTCTGTTGATGCTGTGCGTATGGGGATTTTTACTGGTCAACGTGGTGCATCCCTACCCGAAACCGCTGACCTACTTTATTAATGTCGCGCTGTTTTTCATGATCATGATGCACGGCCTGCAGCTGGTGTTACTGCGCGCAACCCAAACCAAAGATGCCCCGCCGATAGACCGTCTTACGCAGGTGAAAGTGTTTGTGTTTGGTGTATTTGAGCTGGTCGCCTGGCAGAAAAAGCACTTCCCCCGCAAAAAATAGCGCTGAGCGGGCACCCTGCCCGCTGATTATTGCACTGGGGTAAAGCTGATAAAGCGCGTCCCCTGCATTTTCAGTTCGCCCCTGGTCCCTTTATCCAATTGATGATATTGCCCTTCTTTAAGCTGCACTTTAATGTCGCTGGCACCGTTAAGCGGGTGAAACAGGGCTTCGTAGCGCATCTCTTCCCCGGCAATCACCTCACGCTGACGTGACCGGCGATTGGGTGCCGGAAATTCACGTTTGGTTTTGACTTCCACCGTCAGGGCTCGCACCGGAGAGGCATCATTGACGGCGGTATCGCGGCGCTGTTTGATGAACTGACGGGTTGCCAGCACGGCGATAATCGCCAGGACGATAATAATGATTAGCGGTGGTTTGCTCATAATTCTCTCGTGCTTAAAGAAATGCGGATGGCGTTAATTGCGCGGCAAAGCATACAACCAGAGTTGCCTGATTGTCACATCGTCAGGACGTAACCTAAACTGGAAGGGATATTTTGGGATCTTTCACCATTTTGGTTAAAAAAGGGAGAAACAATGCTCTGGTCTTTCCTCGCTGTACTTTTCTCCGGCTGGCTCTACGTAGATGCCACCTATCGTGGTCCGCAATGGCAACGCTGGCTATTTAAACCGGTCACGCTGCTGCTGCTGGTCGGCCTCGCCTGGCAGGCCCCGACGCTGAACAGCACGGACTACCTGATTCTGGCCGGTCTGATCGCCACTCTGGTCGGTGATGCGTTAACGCTGTTACCCCGTCAGCAGATGCTCTACGCCATTGGCGCGTTTTTTCTGTCGCATCTGCTCTATACCCTCTGTTTCGCCGCCAGCATGACCATGACCTTCTTCTGGCCGATTCCGCTGACGCTGTTGATTATCGGCGTGGTGCTGATTGGCATTCTGTGGAGTCGACTGGAAGATCTTCGCTGGCCGATCTGTACTTTTATCGGTATGACGCTGGTGATGACCTGGATAGCGACAGAGCAATATTTCTTCCGCCCTACCGATTACAGCTTCTCAATCATGGTGGGTGCAGGTCTGCTGCTGCTGGCTAATATTGTCTGGTTTATCAGTCATTATCGTCGCCGTTTCAGTGCCGACAGCGCCATCGTTGCCGCCTGTTACTTTGCCGGTCACTTCATGATTGTCCGTTCACTGTGGGTGGTGTAACAGAGCGCAGGAGTTAAAAAATGGTCTTGACTCTGGAGTTAACTCCAGAGTGTAGGATAAGGGGTGGACAGCTTCGTTCATCCCTTATCCGGAGGTCATATGCATCAACATCACGCCTGTGGCTGCGGTAAACCGCGTGCCAGCCACGCCGCAGCCAAACCCCTGTGCCAGATCCCTCAGGCCCGTCCCCTGACGCTATCCCTTCACGCCGCAATCCCGGTCACCACAGACAGCGCGGGCTGCTGCTGCGACAGTAACAGCACTCCCGGCAACGACGCCGATGCCGATGAGGAAGGCGACCGGCGACGCGTCGGCAGTCTCCCTTTTAGCTGGCAGGTCAGCGGGATGGATTGTCCCGGCTGCGCCCGCAGCATTGAAACCGCGGTTCAGCAGGTAACGGGCGTCACCGAGGCGCGCGTGCTGTTCAGCAGTGAAAAACTGGTGGTCAATGCGGACAGCGACGTGCGCCAGGCAGTAGAGCGGGCCGTTAAAAAAGCTGGCTTCCAGCTCAGCACCCAGACCGACACGGCAGTCGAAAGCCCGCGCTGGCAACATAACCGCATGCTGATTGCGCTGGCGTTGCTGGTGCTTGCCAGCAGCCTGCTTAGCCATTTCGCGCCGCTGTGGGGCGATCGCCTGTTTGTCGTCACCACCCTGATCGGCCTGTTTCCGGTGGCGCGCAGCGCCTGGCAGCGGCTGCGCAGCGGCTCGCCTTTCACCATCGAAACCCTGATGACGCTGGCCTCAGCCGGTGCGCTGATCATCGGTGCTCATGCCGAAGCGGCGATGGTGCTGGTGCTGTTTCAGCTCGGCGAGCAGCTGGAAAGCTATGCCGCCGCGCGGGCGCGCAGCGGCGTCACCCGTTTAATGGCACTGCGACCGGAATCGGCGATCCGCCTTGAGCAGGGTCAGCGTCGCGACGTGTCACTTGCCGCGCTGCAGCCCGGCGATCAGATTGAAGTGGCGGCAGGCAGCCGCCTGCCGGTCGATGGCCGCTTAATTACGCCGCTCGCCAGTTTTGACGAAAGTGCCTTAACCGGCGAATCGCTGCCGGTGATGCGCAGCCGCGGCGACAAAATCCTGGCCGGTGCCACCAGCATTGACCGTCTGGTGACGCTGGAAGTGGTGTCGAAGCCGGGTGAAAGCGCGATCGACCGGATACTACAGCTGATTGAGGAAGCAGAAACCCACCGCGCGCCGGTTGAACGCTTTATCGATCGGTTCAGCCGCATCTATACGCCGCTGGTGATGCTGCTGTCGCTGCTGGTGATGGTGGTACCCCCGTTGCTCGGCGCGGGGGAATGGCAGCCGTGGATCTACAAGGGTCTGACCTTGCTGCTGATTGGCTGTCCCTGTGCGCTGGTGATCTCCACGCCCGCGGCGATTACCTCCGGGCTGGCCGCGGCTGCCCGTCAGGGCGCGCTGATCAAAGGCGGCGCAGCCTTAGAACGACTGAGTTCGCTGCGCATGATGGCCTTCGATAAAACCGGCACCCTGACTGTCGGCAAGCCGCAGCTCAGCGGAATAGTGCGCTTTGGCGCGGCCAGTGAAGCGGAGATGCTGGCGCTGAGCGCCGCAGTGGAACAGGGTGCGACCCATCCGCTGGCCACAGCGATCGTGGCGGCAGCGGAGGCGCGCAATCTGACGATTCCGGTCGCAGACGATCAGCTGGTTCAGGCGGGTCGGGGCATTATGGCCCGGGTCGGCAGTCAGCAAATTCAGCTGCTGACACCCTCACAGATGCGTGGGCTGACGCCCCGGCAATCGGAAGAGATCACCCGGCGCGAAGCAGAAGGTGAAACCGTGGTAGTGCTGGTTCGTGATGACGAGGTGCTGGGCGCGCTGGCCTTGCACGATCAGCTGCGCAGTGATGCAGCACCGGCTCTGCAGGCGCTGAAAAAACTGGGTATTGAGAGCCTGATGCTGACCGGTGACAACCCGCGTGCAGCCGCGACCATTGCCCGTCAACTGGACATTGATTACCGTGCCAGCCTGTTGCCAGCCGATAAAGTCGCGGCGATAGCCGAACTGAGCCAGCAGCAGCCGCTGGCGATGGTTGGTGATGGTATTAACGATGCGCCGGCGATGAAAGCGGCGACGCTGGGCATTGCGATGGGCAGCGGCACCGACGTGGCGCTGGAAGCTGCCGACGCCGCGCTGACGCGTAATCAGCTGAGTAATCTGGCACCGATGATTGTGCTGGCGCGCCGCACGCGCCGCATCATTCGTCAGAACCTCACCATTGCGCTGGGGCTAAAGGCGATATTTCTGGTCACGACTCTGCTGGGTCTGACCGGGTTGTGGCTGGCTGTGCTGGCGGACTCGGGCGCCACGGCGCTGGTCACCGCCAACGCGCTGCGATTACTGCGCTACCGCAGCTGAAGAGAGGCGGCCTGTCCGATGACGGGCCGCGCTCAGCAGGCACCACTATTCCGCCATGCCTTTCTGGATCAGGAACTGATACGGCAGATTATCGGTCTGCTGCGCCAGCAGGCGGTGCTCCATAAAGCGGCAGAAGCCGGGAATATCGCGGGTGGTGGCCGGATCGTCGGCGATGATCAACAGCGTGTCGCCATTCTGCAGGCTGCGTACGGTTTTGCGCACCATCATCACCGGCTCCGGACAACGCAGGCCACGGGCATCCAGTTGATGGTCGGCAGAGGAAAAAGCATCGCTCATAATGGACTCGGTTCAGGTTTGGGGCGCTCATTCTAGCGCGTGGTGCCGATGACGCAAGGCGATAACGATTGCGCTAAAATTAACCATTGCATAAATAGCACAACGCGGTAAGATGCCGCCGCTTTTTGCTCATAAAACTGCCAGGTGCTGCCCGAACAGCGTCCCGCAATGGGTTCCCTCACCCCAACATTAAAAAGGTTGATTATGCTCGCATTCTCTTCGCGTCAGCGCATGCATGCGCTGTTCTGGTTATCGCTGTTTCACCTGCTGGTGATCACCTCCAGTAACTATCTGGTGCAGCTGCCGATCTCCATTTTTGGCTTCCACACCACCTGGGGCGCATTCAGCTTCCCGTTTATCTTCCTGGCAACCGATCTCACCGTGCGCATCTTTGGCGCGCCGCTGGCCCGACGCATTATTCTGGCGGTGATGATCCCGGCGCTGTTTATCTCTTATGCCGTTTCTTCGCTCTATTATCAGGGCCAGTGGCAGGGCTGGCAGGCGCTGGAAGAGGTCAATCTGTTTGTCGCGCGCATCGCCTGCGCCAGCTTTATGGCTTACGCACTGGGTCAGATTCTCGACGTACACGTTTTTAACCGTCTGCGCGCCCTGCCGCAATGGTGGATCGCGCCAGGCTGCGCCATGTTTCTCGGCAACATCAGTGATACGCTGGCCTTTTTCTTCATCGCCTTTTATAAAAGCCCTGATGCGTTTATGGCCCAGCACTGGGTGGAAATTGCCCTGGTGGATTACAGCTTCAAGGTGCTGATCTGCATGGTGTTCTTCCTGCCGGCCTACGGCGTATTGCTCAATGCCGCGCTGAAACGCCTGGCTGAGCGCCGTGCCACCAGCCAGATAAATTTCGGCTAAACCGCCATACCGATTTACGCCATTACCCGCTAAGATCTGCTGACAATCATCAGGTTGCGTTTGCAACCTGATTCCTGTTGTATTAACGCCTGACTGGAAACTTAAAAAAGGGATTCTGATGCGCAACCTGGTGAAATATGTAGGAATGGGCTTACTGGTGCTCGGCTTAGCTGCCTGTGACCAGAAGAAAGATGACGCGGCGAATGACAACGGCGTCAGCGCCAGTCAGTCGGCGCAGACGGTGACGCTGATGGATGGCAAGCTGAGCTTCTCGCTGCCGCCTGGCATGTCGGACAAGAGCGGTAAGCTCGGTTCACAGACCACTAATATGCACGTTTACGCCGATGAAACCGGTGCACGCGCGATTATTGTGATTGCCGGTGAGCCGACCAGTGATGGCCTGGACGTATTATCACAGCGTATGGAGCAGCAGCAGCGCAACCGCGATCCGCAACTGCAGGTGGTCTCAAACAAAGCGGTCACGCTGAAAGATCAGCCGGCACAGCAGCTGGATACGGTGATTTCTGCCAACAACCAGACCTCATGGTCATCGGTGATTCTGGCGAAGGTCGATGGCAAACTGGTGACGCTGCAGATTACTCTGCCGGGCGATAACCAGCAGCAGGCACAAAGCGATGCCGACAACATTGTGAAAAGTATCTCTCTGAAATAAGGCCGGGCGACTGCCCTGCTGGCTTGCGACTTCCCCCCATTTGGGGGAAGTCGCTTATATCCCGCCTGCGTTTACAGCCCGGTATTCTCACGAATATAACGGCGCGCTTTCACCGCATATTCGAACGGGTTAGCCAGCGCCGGGTCCTGCTCCGCTTCCACCACCATCCAGCCTTTGTAGCCGTAATCGTCGAGGATTTTGAACACCGGTTTGAAATCGATCACGCCATCACCCGGCACGGTGAAGGTGCCCTTTTTCACCCCTTCCAGGAAGGAGAGATGATTGTCGCGCACCTCGGCGACCACCTCGTCGCGTACATCTTTCAGATGGACGTGGAAAATGCGCGGCAGATATTTTTCCAGCACCGCCAGCATCTTCTGCTGCGAGCCCTCAGAGTAGTAGACGTGACCGGTGTCATACAGCAGGCCAACCTGCTTGTCGGTCAATGCCATAAAGCGGTCGATCTCTTCGGTAGTCTGAATGCCGGTGCCCATATGGTGATGCAGCGTGACCCGCATTCCCTTTTCAGCCGCAATACGCGCCAGTTCGTTGTAGCCGTCTGCCGTGCGCTGCCACTCTTCATCACTGAACACCGGTTTTTGCTCAAATACTGCCAGCGTGGTGCCCTGAATACTTTTGCTCTGTTCTGAACAGCCAATCACCCGCGCGCCCATCGCATGCAGGAAGTTCATGTGGTTAATGAACTCATCGATGGTTTTGGCTTTATCGCCATTGGCAAAAAAAGTGCTGAACCAGGCGTTGCAGATTTCGATGCCGCGAATGTCGAGCATCGGTTTCAGGATCGCCGGATCGCGCGGATATTTACTGCCAACTTCGCTGCCGGTAAACCCAGCCAGCGCCATCTCACTGACGGTTTGCTGGAAGGTGTTCTCGCTGCCGAGAACCGGCATGTCGTCATTGGTCCAGCCGATCGGCGCAATCGCCAGTTTTACGTTGTCTTTGTTCATTATTTTGTTCCTTAGCCGGGCGGTCACCCCGCCTGTCTGTGCTGAATCAGGAGTAGAAAGCAGGACGTGGCGGCATCTCTACCGTTTCAATCGCACCGCTGTTTTGCGCTTTGATACAGGCATCGGCAGCCACCGAGGCGGCAAAGCCATCCCAGGCGGACGGACCGGTGAGCGTGCCCGCTTTCACGTCGTTGATGAACGCCTGCAGCTCCACGTCATAGGCCTCGATAAACCGATCTTTCCAGTCAACCAGAATGGTGTTCGACAGCCGGGCATCTTTACGCAGCTGAACCGACGACGGCTCCGGTAGCCGGGCAATGCCCTCTTCCCCAACCACTTCACATTGAATGTCATAGCCATAAGCGCAGTTGACGAAGATCTCGACGTCGATGCGTACCCCTTTCTGGGTTTCAAACAGCACAATTTGCGGATCTTTCAGCTGAGCATGGGATTTTGAGGTGACGCGCGGGAAGACCACCTGCACGGTTTTATAATCGTCATTGGTCAGCCAGCGCAGCACATCCAGCTCGTGGATCAGTGTGTTGGTGATCGCCATTGGCGTGGTGTAATTTTCCGGCACCGTCGGGTTTCGGTGCGCGCAGTGCAGCATCAGCGGCTCACCGATATCGCCGTCGGTAATGACTTTTTTCAGGGCGCGATAACCGGCATCGTAAGGTCGCATAAAACCAACCTGAACCAGCCGTTTGCCGGCCTGAATTTCAGCATCGACCACCCGGCGACAGCCTTCGGCGCTCATCGCCAGCGGCTTCTCACAGAACACCGGCTTGCCGGCGGCGATGGCGGCTAAAGTGAACTCTTCGTGAGTCGGGTCCCATGATGTCACCAGCACCGCATCGACATTTGGCGACTGGATCACGTCATGTCCGTTTTCAAACACCTCTGCCTCGATATTCAGGCGCTGCAGCGCAGCGCGCGCGCCGTCAACATTGATATCTGAGACGGCAACCACCTGCGCTCCCTGCAATACGTGGTTGCAGCGGCGAATATGTTCCTGACCAATTGCACCTGTACCGATGACGCCAAGTTTCAAAGTCATAATTACACCTGTGTAGGGTTCGTGCTGAGAGAAGAAAAAAGGGGGCCGTGTCCGGCCCTGAAATCAGTATTTACGGGCCTGATCCAGATGGGTTTTCAGCTTATCCGCGACCGCCTGAACCCGCTCAGAATCGGAGGCCTGTGCGACGCCAACGTGCCACCAGCTGAAATATTTGTGGATCATGGTTTTTGGCAGCACTTTGATGTCGATAAGGGTGGAGACAGTCTGCGTTCTGGCATCTTCCAGCGCGGCTTTTAACTGCTCCAGCGTGGTGACGCGGTAGGTTTTACAGCCGTAGCCCGCCGCGATGGCGGCGAAATCAACCGGCACGAAGCCGCCGTCCAGCTTGCCGCCTTCCGGATTACGGAAGCGAAACTCGGTAGTGAAGCTGTCCATGCCGTGTTCCATCTGCAGGTTATTGATGCAGCCGTTGGTCATGTTATCCAGCAGGACCACGTTGATCTTCGCCCCTTCCTGAATCGAGGTCACCAGCTCGGAGTGCAGCATCATGAAAGAGCCGTCACCGACCAGCGCATAGACTTCACGCTGCGGCTGCGCCAGTTTTGCGCCCAGCGCGGCGTTGACTTCATAACCCATGCAGGAGTAGCCATACTCCACGTGATAGGCGTTGTAATCTTTGGTGCGCCAGACGCGCTGCAGATCGCCAGGCAAACTGCCTGCCGCTGCCACAATCACCGCCTCTTTGGGTAGCTGTTCGTTCAGCGTGCCGAGCACGCTGCTCTGGGTCAGTACCGACTGCGTCAGGCGGTTGAACTCGGCGAAGACCGCTTCACGATCCAGGTGATCAGCAATTTCCGGCACAAAATCCTGCTCGTGATAGGTCACCTGATAGACGCGTTGGGTCTCTTTCAGCAATTTGCTCTGCGCCTGCTCAATCTGGCTGCCCCAGTCGTTACTGTAGTTTTGTGACGCCAGCGCGGCGGTCAGCGCGGTCAGCCCTTCACGGGCATCGGCCAGCAGCTGAACGCCATCCAGCTTGTAGCTGTCGAAATTACTGACGTTGATATTGAGGAAGCTGACGTCCGGATTCTGGAAAATCCATTTCGAGGCGGTAGTGAAGTCGGTGTAACGGGTCCCGATGCCGATAACTAAATCAGCCTCTTTGGCCAGCAGGTTCGCCGCCAGACAGCCGGTTTCGCCCACACCGCCGACGTTCAGCGGATGATCGGAGATCACCGTGCCTTTGCCCGCTTGGGTTTCCGCAAACGGGATCTGATAGCGCTCGGCGAACTGGCGCAGTGCCTCACCTGCTTCGGAATATTTAACCCCGCCGCCACAGACGATCAGCGGTTTGCGCTTACGGCCGATCAACGTCAGGGCATCGGCCAGCTGCGCCGCAACCGGCAGGCGACGATCCAGTCGATGTACCCGCTTCTGGAAGAAATAGTCCGGGTAATCCCAGGCTTCACCCTGGACATCCTGCGGCAGCGACAACGTTACCGCGCCGGTCTCGGCCGGATCGGTCAGCACGCGCAGGGCGTTAATGCAGGCGGACATCAGCTGTTCCGGACGGCTGACGCGGTCCCAGTATTTACTGACGGCCCGGAAGGCATCGTTGGTGCTGATGCTGAGATCGTAGCTCTGCTCAATCTGTTGCAAAACCGGATCGGGCTGACGGGTAGCGAACACATCGCCCGGCAGCAGCAGCAGCGGAATACGGTTCGCGGTGGCGGTGGCGGCCGCGGTAATCATGTTGGCGGCACCCGGCCCGACTGACGAGCTGCAGGCGATGATCTGACGACGCAGTGACTGTTTTGCAAAGCCGGTCGCGGCATGCGCCATGCCCTGCTCATTGCGGCCCTGATAAACCACCAGATCGCCGCTGTCCTGCTCCAGCGCCTGCCCCATCCCCAGCACGTTGCCATGACCGAAAATGGCGAAGATGCCTTTTACAAACTTTGTCTCAACGCCATCAACATCAATGTATTGATTATCAAGAAATTTAACCAGCGCCTGTGCAGTGGTCAGTCTGATTGTGCCCATATGCTCTTCCTTTACATGCTGGTGGTACCTGACTCCGGTACAACGCGCCAGGCGAAGTCATACTGCGGAAAAGGCGACCGGTATAATTGAAACGTGAGGCGATTATAAACAAATATATTTTTCATAAAATACAATTACAGAAGAAACATTTCATTTTGCGAGTGAGATCAAATTTAGTCACACTGCAGGGTCTGACGAGGCATCCGGGCGGGAAAAACTGGAACGTTTTATGGACAACAAGGTGCGTTGAAAAAATTCATTTCACTTCAGTAGCTTCCTCTATTGCTGGCAATATTCCTGCGATCTCTCTCACAACCCCGACACGCCGGGCGCGGTGAGGATAGGTTACCCGTCACCAGGCGGAATCAGGAGTTTTACCTGGTTCACAAAATCGCGACAGATATTTCATTTCATATTGAATCTGGAATTTTTATTCCTCATACTGTTCTCATAGCCAATCAGGCACCTACAGACCTGGAAGCAAAGCGCGCGACGTCGGGCTTTTTGCCCGCAGTGTCTGCTAATCACAGAAGGAAACCACAGGTATGAGTACACAACAGAAGCGGCTTGATGTGATTTGTATCGGGCGCATCGCCGTTGATTTTTATGGTCAGCAGATTGGGGCGCGGCTGGAGGATGTCACCTCATTTGCCAAATATCTGGGGGGTTCGTCAGGTAATGTCGCCTATGGCACTGCGATTCAGGGTCTGAAATCGGCGATGCTGGCGCGGGTGGGAGATGAGCACAACGGTCGCTTTCTGCGGGAAGAGCTGCAGCGCGTAGGCTGTAATACCGACGCTTTAATCACCGACGAAAAACGTCTGACCGGCATGGTGATCCTCGGTATTAAAGATGAAGAGACTTTTCCGCTGATTTTCTACCGTGACAACTGCGCCGATATGGGACTGGTACCGGAGGACGTGCAGGAAGCGTTTATTGCCTCTTCGCGTGCGGTCGCGGTAACCGGCACCCATTTATCTCATCCACAAACCCGCGAAGCGGTACTGAAAGCGCTGGATATTGCCCGCCGCCATGGCCTGCGTACCGCGCTGGATATCGATTATCGTCCGGTGCTGTGGGGACTGACCTCGCTTGGCGACGGTGAAACGCGTTTCATTGCGTCGTCACAGGTCACGCAGCAGCTGCAGGAAGTGGTGCATTATTTCGATTTAATCGTCGGTACCGAAGAAGAGTTTCATATTGCCGGTGGCAGCACCGACACCCTGACCGCCCTGAAGAACGTGCGTCAGGCCAGTCAGGCGACGCTGGTCTGCAAACGCGGCCCGCTGGGTTGCGTGGTGTTCGAAGGTGAGATCCCGGATAGCTGGGAGCAGACCCGGTTGCACACCGGGGTGCGCGTCGAGGTGTTAAACGTACTGGGCGCGGGCGATGCCTTTATGTCGGGCCTGCTGCGCGGCTGGCTGAACGATGAGGGCTGGGAGCAGGCGTGTCGTTATGCCAATGCCTGCGGGGCGCTGGTGGTGTCACGCCACGGCTGCGCGCCCGCCATGCCCACCAAAGCGGAGCTGGATGATTTCCTGAGCCGCGATAAAGAGGTGAAACGGCCCGATCTCGACGATCGCCTCAACCATCTGCATCGCGTGACCACCCGCAAGCAGCAGTGGCCAGAACTGAATGTTTTCGCCTTTGATCATCGTAAACAGCTGCTGGATATGGCGCGCGAAGCGGGCGTTGATGAATGCAAAATTCCACAGCTTAAACTGCTGCTGCTGAAAGCGGCCGAGGAAGCGGCACAGACGGCCGGACTGGAAAACAAAAGCGGTATCCTGGCCGATACTACCTACGGGCAGAAAGCACTGAATGCGATTACCGGGAAACAGTGGTGGATTGGCCGTCCGATTGAACTGCCGGGTTCGCGCCCGCTGCGACTGGAGCATGGCAATATCGGCTCGCAGTTAATCGACTGGCCAGCCGAGCACGTGGTGAAATGCCTGGTGTTTTATCATCCGCACGACAGCGCTGAGCTGCGTAAAGAGCAGGATGATCTGGTGCTGGATGTCTGGAACGGCTGTAATAAAAGCGGTCACGAGCTGCTGCTGGAAGTGATTCTGCCGGAGAGCAATCCGGACCGTGATGAGCGCTACTATCTTGATATCCTCAGCCACTTCTACAGCCTCGGCATCCAGCCGGACTGGTGGAAACTGCCGCCGCTCTCCGCTGAGAGCTGGCAGGCGATCAGCGGGTTGATAGAGCAGCAGGATCCGCACTGTCGCGGCATTTTGCTTCTCGGCCTCGATGCGCCAGAGGAGAAGCTCAAAGCCGGTTTTGCCGCCGCGGCAAAAGCGCCCTGGGTTAAAGGCTTTGCGGTGGGCAGGACCATTTTTGGTCAGCCATCGCGCCAGTGGTTGCAGGGTGAACTGGACGATCAGGCGCTGATCGAGACCGTAAAAGGCAACTACCTGCGGCTGATAGAGTACTGGCGCGCCGCCCGCGCCTGATTGATTCACCGCCAGACGCCATCCTCCTGCCGGAGGGTGGCGTTTTTTATTTACCGACGCGCTTAATCCATTCTTGTTGCCGTTCGCGCCTGCCGTGGGTCGCCTTTCGGCCTGCAGGGAGCCGCAGTGAGCTATCAGACCGGTGACGCAGAGACAATCTGTGAAGCATTTCATAAATGCCATGAAATAAACCGCGCGGTTGACGCAAACAAATGAAATTTTCCATTCATCTGGTACTATAGCGCTCATTATCCAGCCATTATTCTTATTACACGGGCAGAAGTAATGACCAATAATCCCACCCAACTTTCTTTATTGCAGGACGATATTCGTCGCCGCTACGAAACGCTGAGCAAACGTCTTAAACAGGTTGCGCGTTACATTCTTGATAACAGCAATAGCATAGCCTTTGATACCGTGGCCTCTATCGCCCAGCAGGCCGATGTCCCGCCATCTACTCTGATTCGCTTTGCCAACGCCTTTGGCTTTAGCGGCTTCAACGAAATGAAACAGGTTTTTCGTCAGCACCTGATGGAAGAGACGGTGAACTACACCGAGCGCGCTCGCCTGTTTCGCCAGACTTCCACCGACGACAGCGCCAGCGCGCCTGAAAGTCCGGCTGAGATCCTGAATGTCTTTACCATGGTGAACAGCCAGGCGTTACAGCAACTGGCGATGCAGGTAAATCCGGAGCAGCTGAACAAAGCGGTGAAACTGCTGAACGAGGCCGAGAATATCTATGTGATTGGTCTGCGCCGTTCCTTCAGCGTGGCCTCTTATCTGGTCTATGCGCTGCGCCATCTGGAACGTCGGGCATTCCTGATCGACGGCCTCGGCGGCATGTTTACCGAACAGCTCAGCCTGGTGAATCCAAAAGATGTGGTGATTGCCATCAGCTATTCGCCGTATGCGCGTGAAGCGGTCGAAGTGGTCGAGATGGGTGCCAAGCGCGGTGCGCATCAGATCGCCATCACCGACAGCCAGGTCAGCCCGCTGGCGGCCTTCAGCGACGTCTGCTTTGTGGTGCGTGAAGCGCAGGTAGACGGCTTCCGCTCGCAGGTGGCATCGCTCTGCCTGGCACAGACACTGGCCGTTTCACTGGCGCTGAACAATGTGGAAACGCCCTGATTACCGGCGTTAACGCTGGATAGCGGCAATAACAAAGGCAGCCCATCGGCTGTAATGCTGGTCAGTTAAGGTTGAATTTGCAAAGGCTGTCACGGTCAGACGTGGCAGCTTTTTTTCTGCGCGAGCGTGCCGGAGTGCGGGCCTGAGCA